>NZ_CP172887.1:0-327500 GCF_050530455.1 Enterococcus sp. DIV1208
ATGGTATCCCTCGATGCTTTATGGAACGAATTAAAAACAACTTATCAAAAGGATCTCTCACCTGCGAGCTATAATACTTGGATCGAAACCGCTCATCCACGTTCATTGGATCAGAGTCAATTAGTCGTCGAAGTACCAAGTAAAATTCATAAAGAATATTGGGAAAAGAATCTAACAACCAAAATTGTTGAAGTTGGTTACATGCTAACTGGAAAAGAGATCATTCCAAGGTTTGTAACTGGTGAAGAGGTGGAGCAAGAAGTCGTCGAAGAAATTAAAAGTCCTAAAATACCTGTTGCAAATCCAATAAAGAAGGCGATGTTGAACCCGAAATATACATTTGATACCTTCGTTATCGGTAAAGGAAACCAAATGGCTCATGCGGCAGCTTTAGTCGTTGCAGAAGACCCTGGTTCCATTTATAATCCTTTGTTCTTTTATGGTGGTGTCGGCCTCGGTAAAACCCATTTGATGCATGCTATCGGACATCAAATGTTGTTAAGCGAGCCTGATGCAAAGGTCAAATACGTTAGTAGTGAAACATTTGCCAATGACTTTATTAACTCGATCCAAAACAAAACTGCAGAGGAATTTCGCCAAGAATACCGAAACGTCGATCTTTTGTTGGTCGATGATATTCAATTCTTTGCTGAAAAAGAAGCAACACAGGAAGAATTTTTCCATACTTTCAATGCACTCTACAATGAAGGAAAACAAATTGTATTGACGAGTGATCGTTTACCAAATGAGATTCCAAAATTACAAGAACGTTTGGTTTCACGTTTTGCGTGGGGATTGTCAGTTGATATCACACCACCCGATTTAGAAACGAGAACTGCGATTTTACGTAAAAAAGCAGCAGCCGAACGTTTGGAAATACCCGATGATACCTTGAGTTACATTGCCGGACAAATTGATTCAAACATCCGTGAATTAGAAGGAGCACTCGTTCGCGTTCAAGCATTTGCTGCGATGAATAGTGAAGATATCTCAACTAGTTTAGCTGCAGATGCACTGAAAACACTAAAATCTGGTAAAGGTCATCCGCAATTATCTATCTTACAGATCCAAGAAGAAGTCGCGAAATATTATCATATTCAGTTAAAAGACCTAAAAGGAAAAAAACGTGTCAAATCAATCGTTGTACCGAGACAAATCGCTATGTACTTAGCAAGAGAGCTAACGGATAGTTCTTTACCAAAAATTGGTGCTGAATTTGGTGGGAAAGACCATACAACAGTGATTCATGCTCACGAAAAAATCCAGCAATTAATGGAATCAAGTGTCAGCATGCAAAATGAAGTATCCGAAATCAAAAATTTCTTATTAAATTAACTTTGAAAAACGAAAAAACGCTTTGTGGATAAAGTCAAAAAAAGCCTAAAAGTTATACACAGATTTTCCACAGCTGTTTTTTCTTTTATTTCTTGCATTTTTTTAGTTTTCCACAGAATCAACAGTACCTAATACTTTTATTATTTATATATTAACTAATAATAAATAAACGCTTAAAGGAGACACAACATGAAAGTAACTTTAAATCGAGCAAGTTTTATGCAAGAATTGCAAACTGTTCAACGTGCTATTTCAAGTAAAACCACTATTCCAATCTTGACTGGAGTCAAAATTACTTTGACTCAAGAAGGATTAACGCTAACTGGGAGTAATGCAGATATTTCTATTGAAACTTTTTTATCTGTTGAAAATGAAAAAGCCCAAATGCAAATTGAATCAACTGGAGCAATTGTGTTACAAGCTCGTTTCTTTAGTGAAATTATCCGTCGCTTACCAGAAGACACCTTTACTCTTGAAGTCTTAGAGAATAAACAAGTAGCCATTACTTCAGGAAAAGCCAACTTCTTAGTAAATGGGTTAGATGCAGACAATTACCCTCATTTACCTGTCGTTGAAAGCCATAATCAAATGAAATTACCGGTACATGTCTTAACGAAATTGATCAATGAAACAGTATTCGCTGTCTCACAACATGAAAGTCGTCCAATTCTAACAGGGGTCCATTTTATTTTAGAAGGAAATTCTCTTTTGGCTGTCGCAACTGATTCCCACCGTCTAAGCCAACGAGTGATTCCAGTTGAACAAGCAGCTGATCATTTTGATATCGTGATTCCTGGTAAAAGTCTGACTGAATTATCTCGTTCATTGACAAATGAAGAAGAAATCGTTGAGATCAGTATCATGGAAAACCAAGTACTCTTTAAAACAGAAAACATGTATTTTTATTCCCGTCTGTTGGAAGGAAACTACCCCGATACGAATCGGTTGATTCCTTCAAGCTTCAACACAGAAGTAGAATTTTCTGTTCCAAGTTTCCTTGCAGCGATTGAACGTGCCTCATTACTTTCTCATGAAGGACGTAATAATATCGTTCGTTTATCCATCCAATCAGATGCGGTGATTCTATATGGAAACTCACCTGAAATCGGAAAAGTAGAAGAAAGTCTGAATTATGTGGCAAGTAGTGGGGATCCTTTGGATATTTCCTTTAACCCTGATTACATGAAAGCTGCGTTACGTGCATTTGGTGATATGAGTATCAAAGTGAAATTTATTTCTTCTATTCGTCCGTTTACATTAGAACCAACAGAAGATGGTGTTCAATTTATCCAGTTAATCACACCAGTACGTACGAACTAATCTGTATATCATTTTGAAAAAGTAATGAAAAAAACAAAAAATAAACAAAAAGCCATAAAATCACTTTTAAGGCTTTTTGTTTATTTTTGTTTAAAACACCTTTTTTCGCTTAAATCGTCTTATATGGAAAAATATATGGATAAATTTGTTTTATTGCCTAAAAAAAGGTATAATAGAGTATACATTTATTAATGAAAATGAGGGATGAACATTGAAACAACAAGTCATTCTAAAAACAGAATTTATGACGTTGGGTCAAATGCTAAAAGAAGTCACAGTAATTAGCAGTGGTGGACAAGCAAAATGGTATTTAGCTGAAAACACTGTCTTGGTAGACGGCGAACCAGAGAATCGTCGTGGACGAAAACTTTATCCCGGCATGATGGTTGAAGTTCCAGAAGTGGGAACTTTTTTTATGGTAAAAAAAGGAATAAACGATAATGAGGCTGAATAAGCTGTATCTAAAAAATTATCGAAACTATCAGGAATTAAAGATTACGTTTACTAAAAACCTTGTCATTTTTTTAGGAGAAAATGCCCAAGGTAAGACGAATCTTTTGGAAAGTATTTATGTTTTGGCTATGACGAGAAGTCACCGTACCAGCAGTGAGCAAGAATTGATCGGATGGCAAGGCGAGCAAGCACTGATCCAGGGCGAAGTGACAAAAGGAACCTCTAAGATTCCTTTGGAGATCCTTCTTTCAAAAAAGGGACGCAAAACAAAGATCAATCATATCGAACAAAAAAAATTAAGTAGCTATGTTGGTCAATTAAATGTCATTTTATTTGCACCTGAAGACCTTTCATTAGTAAAGGGTAGTCCGCAGATCAGGCGAAAATTTCTTGATATGGAGTTAGGACAGATCAATCCGATCTATCTTTACGATTTGGTTCAATATCAAGGTATTCTAAAACAAAGAAATCAATATTTGAAACAACTGAATGAAAAAAAACAAACAGATTTACTTTATTTAGATATTTTATCTGAACAGTTAGCTGAATTTGGAAGTAAAGTATTGAAAGCACGTGCACAGTTTGTTCGACGACTGGAATTTTGGGCAAATACATTGCACCAACAAATCACCCATCAAAAAGAGCAATTAGAGATTGAATATGTCACCTCGTTTTCTTCTTTAAGTACACAAACACAAGAAGAGATCCAAACACAATTTTTAGAATTGTTGAATCAAAACAAAAAGAAAGATATGTTTCGCGGAACAACGACAATTGGACCACATCGTGATGATCTTTCTTTTTTCGTCAATCAAAAAAACGTGCAAACGTATGGTTCTCAAGGACAGCAGCGGACCACTGCTTTAAGTGTCAAGTTGGCTGAAATTGATTTGATCAAAGAAGAAACTGGGGAGTATCCAATTCTTTTACTTGATGATGTAATGAGTGAGCTAGATGATAATCGCCAACTACATTTACTAGAAACGATTGAAGGAAAGGTACAGACTTTCTTAACAACAACGACACTTGATCATGTAAAAAACAAAATGACTGTTGAACCAGAGATTTTTTATGTTCAGCAAGGGGAAATAAAAGGAGAAGAAGGCTAAATGACAGATGAAAAAAGTTTAGTAGAACGTGCAAAAGAATATGATGCCAGTCAGATCCAAGTTCTTGAAGGACTTGAAGCCGTTCGAAAACGTCCTGGTATGTATATCGGCTCCACAAGTTCGGAAGGATTACATCACTTAGTATGGGAAATCGTTGATAACTCTATCGATGAAGTCCTAGCAGGATTTGCGACGAAAATCCAAGTAATAATTGAAAAAGATAACAGTATTACTGTCATCGATGATGGCCGAGGTATCCCCGTTGATATCCAAGCCAAAACTGGTCGTCCAGCGGTAGAAACGGTGTTTACGGTACTCCATGCTGGTGGGAAATTCGGCGGAGGCGGTTATAAAGTATCTGGTGGTCTTCACGGGGTAGGTTCTTCGGTTGTAAATGCGCTCTCCACTCAGCTTGATGTAAAAGTCTACAAAGATGGAAATGTGTACTATCAGGAATATCGTCGTGGTGCTGTTGTCGATGATCTGAAGATTATTGAACAAACCGATCGAAACGGGACAACTGTTCATTTTATACCAGATCCAGAAATCTTTACGGAAACAACAGTTTTTGATTTTAATAAGCTAGCGACCCGTATCCGCGAATTAGCATTCTTGAACCGGGGAATGAAGATCTCGATTGAAGATAAGAGAGAAGAATCTCCAGTAGTAAAAGAGTACCATTATGACGGTGGGATCAAGAGCTATGTGGAATATTTGAATGCAAATAAAACGGTCATTTTTCCAGAGCCAGTTTATTTAGAAGGAGAACAACAAGACATCACGGTAGAAGTTTCCATGCAATATACCGATGGTTACCACTCCAACATCATGAGTTTTGCAAATAATATCCATACTTATGAAGGTGGTACGCATGAATCTGGCTTCAAGACAGCGTTGACACGTGTGATCAATGACTATGCACGTAAACAAAAATTGATGAAAGAAAATGATGATAACTTAACTGGTGAAGATGTGCGGGAAGGACTGACCGCAGTAATTTCGATCAAACACCCAGATCCACAATTTGAAGGGCAAACCAAAACAAAATTAGGTAATTCTGAAGTTCGGACAGTAACAGATCGTCTGTTTAGCGAGCATTTCATGAAATTCTTGTTAGAAAATCCAAGTGTTGGACGACAAATCATTGAAAAAGGATTGTTGGCTTCTAAAGCACGTCTAGCAGCGAAACGTGCCCGTGAAGTAACCAGAAGAAAAGGCGCATTAGAAATCAGTAATTTGCCTGGTAAACTGGCGGATTGCTCAAGTAATGATCCAGAAAAATGCGAATTGTTCATCGTCGAAGGAGATTCTGCCGGCGGTTCAGCAAAACAAGGGCGAAATCGTGAATTTCAAGCAATTTTACCGATTCGTGGGAAAATCTTAAATGTTGAAAAAGCAAGTATGGATAAAATTCTAGCCAATGAAGAAATCCGCTCTTTATTTACCGCTATGGGAACAGGATTCGGTGAAGACTTCGATGTTTCCAAAGCTCGTTACCACAAATTAGTGATTATGACGGATGCCGATGTCGATGGTGCCCATATTCGAACATTGCTCTTAACCTTGTTTTATCGTTATATGCGCCCAATTGTTGAAGCGGGATATGTTTATATTGCACAACCGCCGCTATACGGGGTAAAACAAGGGAAAAAAATCACGTATGTACAACCCGGTAAAAACGCTGAAGAAGATTTGAAACAAGTAGTTGCTTCTCTACCAGCTACACCAAAACCAAGTGTTCAACGATACAAAGGGTTAGGTGAAATGGATGACCATCAACTATGGGAAACAACGATGGACCCTAGCAATCGTATGATGGCTCGTGTTAGTGTGGATGATGCTATCGCAGCTGATCAAATTTTTGAAATGTTAATGGGTGATCGAGTGGAACCTCGTCGTGCATTCATTGAAGAAAATGCCCATTATGTGAAAAACTTAGATATTTAGTCATGAAGGAGGAAAAAAGATGAGTGAAGAAATCAGAGAGAACATCCATGATGTCAATCTAACTAGCGAAATGAAAGACTCCTTCATCGATTATGCGATGAGTGTTATTGTTGCTCGTGCACTACCGGATGTTCGAGATGGGTTAAAACCTGTTCATCGCCGTATTTTATACGGGATGAACGAATTGGGTGTGACCCCAGATAAAGCCCATAAAAAATCTGCCAGAATCGTTGGGGATGTTATGGGTAAGTATCACCCCCATGGAGACAGTGCTATTTATGAATCCATGGTACGGATGGCACAACCATTTAGTTATCGGTACATGCTAGTGGATGGACATGGTAACTTTGGTTCTGTCGATGGTGATGGAGCAGCTGCGATGCGGTACACCGAAGCACGTATGAGTAAAATTGCCACGGAGATGCTACGGGATATCAATAAAAATACTGTAGATTTCCAAAGTAACTATGACGATACAGAAAGGGAACCAGTCGTACTTCCAGCACGCTTTCCTAATCTGCTAGTTAACGGAACAACAGGGATCGCAGTTGGTATGGCGACGAATATCCCCCCTCATAATTTATCTGAGGTAGTAGCAGCGATCGATCTATTGATGGAAAATCCAGAAGTAACAACCAATGAATTGATGGAAGTTTTACCTGGTCCCGATTTTCCAACCGGTGGTCTCGTAATGGGTAAATCAGGTATTCGCCGTGCTTACGAAACGGGGAAAGGGTCAATAACTGTTCGAGCAAAAGTAGAAATCACGGAGATGCCTAATGGCAAAGAACGAATTATCGTAACGGAACTTCCTTATATGGTCAATAAAGCAAAATTGATCGAACGAATCTCTGAATTACACCGTGATAAACGGATTGAAGGAATTACGGATTTGCGTGATGAGTCTTCTCGTGAAGGAATGCGGATCGTTATCGATATCCGCCGTGATGCAAGTGCTTCGGTTATTTTAAATAACCTGTATAAGTTGACTTCATTACAAAATTCATTTGGTTTCAATATGCTGGCCATTGAAAAAGGCGTTCCTAAAGTACTGAGTCTTAAACAAATACTTGAAAACTATGTAGAGCATCAGCGTGAAGTGATCACTCGCCGAACGATTTTTGAAAAAGAAAAGGCAGAAGCACGAGCTCACATTTTAGAAGGTTTACGGATCGCATTGGACCATATTGATGAAATCATTGCAATTATCCGTGGGTCTAAATCTGACGATGAAGCAAAAACAACGATGATTGATCGTTTTGAATTATCTGATCGACAAGCGCAAGCGATCTTAGATATGCGTTTACGTCGTCTAACTGGTTTAGAACGTGAGAAAATCGAAAATGAATACCAAGAATTATTACGATTGATCGAAGATTTAACGGATATTCTTGCTCGTCCAGAACGTGTGACCGAAATCATCAAAACAGAGCTAGCAGAATTAAACCAACGTTTTGGTGACAAACGTCGTACAGAATTACTAGTGGGTGAAGTTTTAAGTCTTGAAGATGAAGACTTGATCGAAGAAGAAGAAATCGTTATTACACTCACGAACAATGGGTATATCAAACGTTTAGCGAACAATGAATTTAGAGCACAACGTCGTGGTGGACGCGGTGTACAAGGAATGGGCGTGCATAACGATGACTTCGTCAAAAACCTTGTCTCTTGTTCGACACATGACACCTTGCTATTCTTTACCAATAACGGGAAAGTCTATCGTGCCAAAGGATATGAAATTCCAGAATATGGTCGAACTGCGAAAGGAATTCCAATCATTAACTTGTTAGGGATCGATTCAAGTGAAAAAATTCAAGCAATTATCGCAGTCACCGGTGAAGCTCAAGAAGGACATTACCTCTTCTTCACTACTCGTCAAGGAACGGTGAAACGGACCACCGTAACTGCTTTTGCGAATATCCGCAGTAATGGATTGATTGCGATTGGCTTAAAAGAAGACGATGAATTAGTCAACGTGTTGTTAACAGATGGTCAATCAAACATTATCATTGGTACACATGATGGTTATTCGGTAACGTTTGCGGAAGGAGCTGTTCGGGACATGGGACGGACAGCGTCAGGAGTTCGAGGTATTCGTTTAAGAGAAGACGATTATGTGATTGGTGCTGCCTTGATGAATGAAAATCATGAAGTCTTGATCATTACTGAAAAAGGCTATGGTAAACGAACGAAAGTGAAAGAGTATCCAGTGAAAGGTCGCGGCGGTAAAGGGATCAAAACAGCCAATATCACTGAAAAAAATGGTCCATTAGCTGGACTAGCCACGATTGTTGGAACAGAAGATATCATGCTGATCACAGATAAAGGCGTTATTATTCGTTTCAATGTCTCAACTGTTTCTCAAACTGGACGTGCTACACTTGGCGTACGTTTGATCAAAATGGAAGCTGATACGAAGGTTGTGACAATGGCGGCCGTCGAGCCAGAAAGCACAGAAGAAACTGAGACACCAACAGAGACCGTGGAAGATACCACAATAGATAAAACAGAAGAATAGTCAAAAAACAGGGCTTGTCTCAGCGATGGGAAGCTTGTAAAAATAAGCCACAACCTCCGATACACAATGATTGTCGGAGGTTGTGGCTTATTATTGTTTTATGTTCATGGATTCTTTTGCAACATAAAAAAGAATCCACCTACGAATAGCTCTTGTAGTTTTTATACTTTGTTATTGTAGGAGATCGTGTTTTTCAAGAGATTCAAAAAGAGAACTTTCGGCAGTCATTTAGTAAAGCATCTTATTAAAAACTTCTTTCTACACTATTTTCCCTTCAGCTTATTGCTTTTTTCACTCTATACGTGTATAATTAAAGATTGTGAGTAGTCTAATTTATTAGAAAACTCTCCTTGCTCTTGGGAATCTAAGAGCCGAAAGTCCATAGGGAGGTGAAAATCAATGGAAAATACGAAATATGAAATCATGTACATTATTCGTCCAAACATTGATGAAGAAGCAAAAACTGCTTTAATCGAACGTTTCGATGCAATCTTGAAAGATAACGGAGCTGAAGTTATCGAATCTAAAGATTGGGAAAAACGCCGTTTAGCGTATGAAATGAACGGTTACCGTGAAGGTATCTATCACATCGTTAAAGTGTCTTCTCCATCATCAGCAACTGCTGTCAATGAATTTGACCGTCTTGCTAAAATCAACGACGATATCATTCGTCACATGATCGTGAAAGAAGAAGCATAATTTATTGTTTCATGTGGAACAATAGAACAACGATGAGAGGAGATGAATCTTTTGATTAATAATGTTGTACTAGTTGGACGTCTAACTAAAGATCCGGATTTACGATATACATCAAGTGGCACTGCAGTAGCAACGTTTACTTTAGCTGTTAATCGTAATTTTACTAGCCAAAACGGCAATCGTGAGGCTGACTTTATTAATTGTGTGATTTGGCGTAAATCAGCAGAGACATTAGCAAACTATGCTCGTAAGGGGACTCTTTTAGGAGTTACTGGACGTATCCAAACTCGTTCTTATGATAATCAGCAAGGACAACGTGTATACGTAACAGAAGTAGTTGCTGAAAACTTCCAATTATTGGAAAGTCGTGCTGCATCTGAAAATCGTCAACAAACTGGCGGTTACCAAAGCTCTGGTCAATCGACAAATGATTTTGGCGGAAGTAATAACTATAATCAAACATCTCAATCATCCAACGGTATGCCTGATTTTGATCGTGACAATTCTGATCCATTTGGTTCAAGTTCAACGATCGACATTTCAGACGATGATTTACCATTCTAAACGAATTTGATAGGAGGGAAATAGAATGGCACAACAAAGAAGAGGCGGACGTAAACGTCGTAAAGTAGACTATATTGCTGCTAACCATATTGAATATATCGATTATAAAGATATTGAATTACTAAAAAGATTTATCTCAGAACGTGGAAAAATCTTGCCACGTCGTGTAACAGGTACAGGCGCTAAAAACCAACGTAAAATTACTGTTGCTATCAAACGCGCACGTATCATGGGCTTACTACCTTTCGTAAGTGAAGATTAATTGAAATAATGAAACGAGGAAATGGTTTTACTACCGTTCCCTCGTTTTTTACTTTTTGAGAATAAATGTTTAGATGTTTTATTATCAAAAAAAAGAGTGTCATCTATACTTAGAAGAATCATAGAGAAAAGCATCCACGATTTTCGTTTAGGATTGGGGATAAAGAATACTATCTTTAAAAATTCCATCTCCCCAAATCTGACTTTCCGACAAGCTGCTCTCAATCAACTCGATTGGTTGCTGATTGACTAAGATCATTGCACAACGGTAGCCAGCGAAAGGTTGATAAAGAGGCATGATGATTTCTTGTCCTTTCAATGCTAGCTCAATGTTATCGACTGTAAAAGCAACATGAGCTTCTTTTTGAATGATTGGATCAAGACGACAATCGGGACCAAAGGCATGGAGTTCGATTGGCATAGATAAAGAATTTTTCACATCCAGTGAGTACATATCGAATAAAGGACTATACTTTGTTTCTGGATGATCTTTGATTTCTTCCAGATCGATTGGTTTACCGATATGATGGAAGCTTAATTTGTTCATTTTATTCATATAATGCTCCTTTGCCTTTTATAAATTGCTCATTTGAACATTCAAAGTAGTAATAATTTGCTTTATTTCGGTTTGAGGTTAGATGATAACTGTCATTTCAAGGTTGAAAACAAGTTATTCTACCATTTTTTTTAATACAGTGAAAAGTATTTTCAGTTAAATAATCAAGCATTTGTTTAGTCGCTTGAATACGGGAAGTTATGGTAAAATTAAACTAATCAACTATGGGAGGAAGAAGATGGAAAAAGAAAAAGAAAACTTAACCCCTAGACCTCTCTTCATTTTTTTATTTTTATTGCTTGAAGTACTGGTTGTATTATTTATGCCATTTCGTTTTGTTAGCGCTTTGGTTGTGCTTTTGATGAACCTTTTTGGCTTACGTTATTGGTTGAAATTAAAACGATGGCTAATGATAAAAAATCGTGAAAAAATCCAACAAGCCTCAACGGTGGCTGAGAACAATCTTGCTTATGTCTCCGAAGTGATGCCAGTAGGAGTGATTGCGTACCAACCAACAAGCCAAAAAATTGAATGGTTGAACCCACTCGCCTTAAAAATCAAAGATCAAAGCAGCTTAACAGAAGAAGAACTATTAGATGCTTTTTTTTCGGCAAAAGAGAAAAAGAAAAAACAAGTATATTTAGCAGATCGAACCTTTCAATTTGAAATGGATACAGTAAAGGGGGTCGTTTATTTCAACGATATCACCCAAAATCAATTGTTGAAGCTCCATCAAACCAACAGTCAGCCAGTGATTGGTATCTTATCAATTGATAATTATGCAGATGCTATCGATAAGTTAGATGACAAAGAAATCTCTTATCTCAATTCGTTTGTGACTACAATGGTGTCTGATTGGATGAACGAATACCATGTCTTTTTTAAGCGGATCACTGCAGAACGCTTTTTCTTTGTCGCACAAATGATTGATTTGAAAAAAATGATGGACAAAAAATTTGATCTGTTGGATCGTTTACGTGCAGAAGCAGAGCGACAAAATTTGCCAATTACTCTAAGTATGGGGATTGCTTACGGTCAAGATTCGTTAGATGAAATTGGGGGAGAAGCCCAAAATAATTTGGACATTGCTCTAGTTCGAGGTGGCGACCAAGTTGTCGTGAAAGAACTACGTGAGGGAGCAAAACCTGTTTACTATGGAGGAAAATCAGCTAAGTCAGTCAAACGAACCCGTGTACGTTCACGAGCGATGAGTACTGCACTTCGTAAGATTTTTACTGAAACTGGCGATGTATTTATCATGGGGCATAAATTCCCCGATATGGATGCTATTGGTTCAGCATTTGGGGTAAGTTGCTTAGCTCGTTTCAATCAAAAAAAAGCGTATATCGTACTTGATGAAAACGAGATTATTCCAGACGTAGAACGATGTTTAGAGGAAATTCATAAACACCCTGAACTAGAAGCACAGCTGATTTCGCCCAAAAAAGCGATGGAGCTTAAAAAAGAAGAAGACCTGCTAGTTATGGTAGATTACCACAAACCCTCGCTATCGATCTCTCAGAGCCTATATGAGCAATTTGATAAGATCGTTATTATTGATCATCATCGACGTGGGGAGGAGTTCCCAAGTAAGCCGCTGTTGACGTATATCGAATCTTCTGCTTCTTCTGCTTCAGAGTTAGTAACAGAACTAATTCAGTATCAAAGCAATCGCACGAATCGCTTAGATCGTTTTGAAGCGACGTTGTTATTGGCAGGCATGACTGTTGATACGAACAGTTTTAATGTACGCACAACAGCACGAACTTTTGATGTAGCAAGTTATTTAAGGTCTTGTAGTGCGGATGCTTCCCTAGTACAATATTTATTGAGTTCAGATTTAGCAACCTATTTGGAAATCAGCCATTTGATTGCACAGAGCGAATATGTAACTTCAGATATTGTCGTAGCAGCTGGGACAGATGAAAAGGAATATAATAGTGTGATCGCTGCGAAAACGGCAGACACCCTCTTATCAATGATCAATATCAATGGGGCTTTTGTCATCACGAAACGAACGGACGGGCTAGTCGGGATCAGTGCTCGTAGTTCGGGCACGATCAATGTTCAAGTGATCATGGAGTCTCTTGGCGGCGGCGGTCATTTCACCAATGCAGCGACCCAATTGGAAGGTGTCACAGTAGAAGAAACCAAACAGCGTTTACTTGCTGCAATCAAAGAAAATAGGAATCAATTATATGATAAGGAGTAATGGATATGAAAGTCATTTTCTTACAAGATGTAAAAGGTAAAGGAAAAAAAGGTGACGTTAAAGAAGTACCGAATGGTTACGCACAAAATTTCCTATTAAAAAATAATTTGGCAAAAGAAGCAAATAAAAGTAGTATTAGCCAATTAGCTGGACAAAAAAAGGCACAAGAAAAACAAGAAGCTGAAATTTTAGAAGAAGCAAAAGAACTAAAAGGATTTTTAGAAAAAGAAGAAACGGTTGTCGAACTGAAAGCCAAAGCTGGTGAAGATGGACGTTTATTCGGTTCAATCCCTTCAAAACAAATTGCTGAAGGATTGAACAAGCAATACAAAGTAAAACTAGATAAACGAAAAATCGAATTGAATAATCCAATCCGTACGTTAGGTTACACGAACGTACCAGTCAAATTGCATCATGAAGTGACTGCAACGATCAAAGTGCATGTGGTAGCAGAATAGCTACCTCACCAATCATTTCTGTTAGCAGTCTCTTGAGGTTTTGTAATAGGACTTGTTGAGAAATGATCGCAGAGACTGAGAGTTCTCTTCAAAAAGAAATCAGCCGGATTTTGATGAATCATGTCAAAATCCGGCTGATTTTTTTCATTTAATGGTAAAGATATTTGATAGGATGGTATGGAAAGCATACTTTCTTTTCAATTGATTTTAGCTACTTTATTCTTACAAGATTATGTGCTTTTTAATACCCTAGATCAAAAAAGTGGGACATTAACCAGATTTTTTTGTTCATGTCCTAGACTCTTTAAGCTTAGATTATTTTTTCTTGCGATATTTCAAAAATAGTAATATCATCACAAGGATTGTTGAATAAATTAATAAGGTTCCCAGTCTCATATACTACACTGCGTTTGTGACGTTAAACTGCAAATCGGAAATTCTGCTGTTAAAGTCATCCGCACTCCTCCATTTGATCTATTTTTACTAATCATTGTTTTTACATCACTTTGACCTTGATCGCAACGTTTGGCTAATACTGCAGCACCAATAATTGTCCCAACTACAGCTCCAATCACACCACCAATTACAGCACCATAACCCGCACCATTTACTGCTAAACCAACAGAACAAAAACCTAAATAGTCTCTTAAATTAGCTAATCCTGTCTTACTAGTGGCATAATCGTTGATACCACCATTAACAAATTTTTCTGACCACCCGGTAGTATCGTAAAGTCCTCGTGCGAACGTATTGTCACCATAAGCATAGTGGACTTCAGCGCCATCATATTTTAAGATAAGAGACTGGATCAAAGCTTTTGTTTCTGCTGAGTCTGGCTGATTCAGTAACTGTTGTTTGATCTCTGGACGATTCACTTCTTGCACAAAAGTTTTGTATAATTCATTGGATTCGACAATCTTGACTTGATCTAGTTAAAAATGGTTTTCAGCTGGTACACTAGCGGTTTTCTCAGCTGCATCAACGATTTGTGTTACTCCTGGTACTACGGATCCAAATAAAGACAGACAAGACAATAAAATAGCAACGAGTTTCATTTTTTTCGTAACACATTTCCTCCTAAAATTTTTTGCGCGGGATAGAAAACGATTTCTTTGATGGATTCTAGCACAATCAATAGTATATAGTATTAAATAATCATAAGCGATCTATTTTTTGTCAAAAATGAAAAAACAGGAAAAAAGTTTCCTTTTTTTTTTCGATTATGACAACACCTATTGAACATATAGCTAGTTTGGTACTAGCATAAAGGATCACTTGACTGATATACTTTTTATAGTTGTTTCATTTTATCAAGGGATCTTCGTTCTCAAAGTTTTTGCTAGTTTAAGATTTTGATGAATCTACATATGTATTTTTTGTACTTATTCTTGGTATTGACTGTCTCTTTTATTGATTTCGAAAGATAAGCAACCATTACACTCACTTTTTTAAAGTGACTTTTTTACGATTTTCTTGTAAAATAAAGCAATTGAAGACAAGGAGCGATATGTATGAATGAAGTGTGGCAGGATCGAATTCCACCGCAAAATATTGAAGCTGAACAAGCGGTTTTAGGATCGGTTTTTTTAGATGCTGAAACGATCATTGATGCCATGGAGTACATAGAACCGAAAGACTTTTATCGTCGGGGACATCAAATCATTTTTGAAACAATGATCGAATTAAATGACCGTAATGAAGCAATAGATGTAGTGACTGTAAAAGATCGGTTGGAGCAAGCGAACTTATTAGAAGATGCTGGTGGGTTAAGCTACCTTTCAGATTTAGCGTTAGCAGTACCTACTGCAGCAAATATCGTCTACTATGCGAAAATCGTTGAAGAAAAATCATTGCTTCGCACACTGATCCAAACAGCTACTGGGATCGTGACAAAAGGGTTTGAACAAGGGGAAGAAGTCCAATCGATTCTGGATGATGCCGAGCGCAGTATTTTAGAAGTATCCGAAAAAAGAAACCGCAGTGGCTTTCTATCTATTGCAGAAGTCTTGAACTCAACCATTGAAAATATTGACCAGCTGGCCCAAAATAATGAAGAAATCACAGGATTACCGACTGGATACAAAGGACTTGATAAAATGACAGCAGGTTTTCAACCTGAGGAATTGATCATCCTAGCAGCTCGGCCTGCGGTAGGGAAAACAGCTTTCGCATTAAATATAGCTCAAAATGTCGGGACAAAAACCGATCGTTCAGTTGCTATTTTTAGTTTGGAAATGGGGGCTGAGTCACTTGTTAATCGGATGCTTTGTGCGGAAGGGTCGATCGAAGCAAGCCATTTGCGTACCGGTCAACTTTCTGAAGAAGAGTGGTCCAATTTGATCGTTGCAATGGGTAGTTTGTCACGGGCAAATATCTTTATTGATGATACTCCAGGAATAAAAATTTCTGAGATTCGTGCCAAATGCAGAAAATTAGCGCAGGAAAAAGGAAATCTTGGATTGATCTTGATTGACTACTTGCAATTGATTGAAGGAAACGGGAGAGAAAATCGTCAACAAGAAGTATCTGATATTTCACGTCAATTAAAAAAGCTAGCCAAAGAATTAAAAGTACCCGTTATTGCGTTGTCTCAGCTTTCCCGTGGAGTAGAACAACGTCAAGATAAACGTCCTGTATTAAGTGATATCCGTGAATCGGGTTCCATTGAGCAAGATGCTGATATCGTAGCCTTCTTATATCGAGATGATTACTATGAAAGAGAAGGTGGCGAAGACAATGAGGATAACGAACCAAAAAACGACAATGTCATTGAAGTCATCATCGAAAAAAACCGTAGTGGTGCCCGTGGTACAGTAGAATTACTGTTTATCAAAGAATACAACAAATTTTCGTCGTTATCCCCGAGAGAAGAATATTGATTATAAATTGACTATAAAAAAGCACCTCCAAATTATCTCGTTAATTTGGAGGTGCTTTTTTAGCTATCGATCATTCCAACTGTTCTTTATCAAAAGAAAACGCAGCAGAATCACATTTGGGAAATAATAGTATAGTAAATTAGGAAGCAGTCTACCCTAGTAATCATTATTTCTAATAAGCAAAGATGTTTAGATTACGATTCTGTCAGTGGCAACGAGTAATAAACCCTAAAAAACTATCTTATTTGCTTTGTACTAAAGGAACTTTCTTCTCTGAATAGTTTGGTTTACACTAGTTTCTATTTAAAATGTATCATCGTTCGTTTTTCAAGCGTTTTTATAAAATAAATAAAAGAATCATTCGATTTTAGTTGAATAAGTAATGAGTTATTGTTACAATAATTCAGGATTAAATAAAATAAAACGAGGTGTTCAAATGTCATCTGTAGTAGTGGTAGGTACACAATGGGGCGACGAAGGGAAAGGAAAAATTACTGACTTTCTTAGTGAAAATGCTGAAGTGATCGCACGGTACCAAGGTGGCGATAATGCAGGACACACGATCAAATTCAACGGTGTTACTTATAAACTGCATTTGATTCCTTCGGGGATTTTTTATAAAGATAAAATCAGTGTGATCGGGAATGGTGTGGTAGTCAATCCTAAATCATTAGTCAAAGAGTTAGCTTATTTACATGAAAAAGGTGTAACTACTGATAACTTACGTATTTCTGACCGAGCACATGTTATTTTGCCTTATCACATCAAGTTGGATCAATTACAAGAAGATGCAAAAGGTGAAAATAAAATCGGTACAACAATCAAAGGGATCGGACCAGCATACATGGACAAAGCAGCTCGTGTAGGGATCCGCATCGCTGACTTACTAGACAAAGAAATTTTTGAAGAACGCTTACGTTTAAACTTAGAAGATAAAAACCGTCAATTTGTAAAAATGTTTGATTCTGAGCCAATTGATTTTGACTCGATATTTGAAGAATATTATGAATATGGTCAACAAATCAAACAGTATGTTACTGATACATCTGTCATTTTAAATGATGCCCTAGATGCAGGAAAACGAGTATTATTTGAAGGCGCACAAGGGGTTATGCTGGATATCGACCAAGGAACCTATCCATTTGTTACTTCTTCAAACCCAGTCGCAGGTGGCGTAACGATCGGTAGTGGCGTAGGTCCATCTAAAATCAATAAAGTTGTTGGTGTATGTAAAGCTTATACTTCTCGTGTAGGAGATGGTCCATTCCCAACTGAATTGTTTGATGAAACGGGACAACAAATTCGTGAAGTTGGTCGCGAATACGGAACGACTACAGGTCGTCCACGACGTGTGGGATGGTTTGATTCAGTAGTGATGCGTCACTCAAAACGTGTTTCAGGAATTACTAATCTATCCCTTAATTCAATTGATGTCTTAAGTGGACTTGATACAGTAAAAATTTGTACAGCTTATGAGCTCGATGGAGAATTGATTTATCATTATCCAGCAAGTTTGAAAGAATTGAAACGTTGTAAACCTGTTTATGAAGAACTTCCAGGTTGGTCTGAAGATATTACAGCATGCAAAACACTTGCTGAATTACCAGAAAATGCACGTAACTATGTCAGACGTATTTCTGAACTCGTAGGTGTGCGTATTTCAACATTTTCTGTTGGACCTGATAGAACACAAACAAATATCTTAGAAAGCGTCTGGGCACAAATTTAAGCCATTCAGCTAAGTTCGTTGAGACAGGACATTCTTGTTCCTTAAGAATGAACGAAATAGCAGAAGTATAGGTAAGAATGCTCATGCGGTAAAGAAAGAAAACGTCGAAACTGCGAAATTTGTTTTTAACATTTTTGTAGATTTTGGCGTTTTTTTTCAATAAGTAATCAAAGTTGGTTTAGAGGTGAGCGTTGTTCTTCTTTTTAATCATCCATTTAAATTTTACGAAGACAATGGTTTTCCTTTTTACAAACATAGTTAACGTTATTTTCCATGCAAGAGATTTGCTATAATAGGAGTTAAGGGTAAAATGAAAAGTTGAAGGAGTTGAAGGGTGTGTATCAAATCGTAACCGATTCATGTTGTGATCTGCCTTATCAAGTGCTACAAGCAGCCAAGGTTGATTATTTATCAATGAAGATCCAGTTAGATGAAGAAGAATTAGTAGATGATCTGGGAAAAACGTTTAATTATGATCATTATATGGAACAATTAAGAAATGGGGCTACCCCAACGACCTCACAAATCAATGTGGGTCAATACTTAGAATTTTTCCGTCCTTATGTTGAACAAAATATTCCTATCCTTTATGTTGCTTTTTCCAGTGCTTTAAGTGGATCCTATAGTAGTGCGTTACAAGCAGTAGAATTATTAAAAGAAGAATATCCAGATCCACAAGTAAAGGTCTTTGATACAAAAGCCGCAAGCGTTGGGGAAGGGTTATTAGTATTGGAAGCTGTTCGATTGAAAAACGAGGGGAAAACATTAGAAGAGAACTTAGAATGGTTAGAAAACAATTACTTAAAAGTACATTCTTGGGTAACCGTTGATGATCTCAAACACCTTGAACGTGGGGGGCGTATCTCTAAAACTAGTGCTACACTAGGTAGTATTCTAAACGTGAAGCCAATTATCACAGTCGATCAGGAAGGACGTTTGACGAATATCAGCAAAGTACGAGGACGAAATAAATCGATACAAAAAATTGTTGAAGAAACTGTTAAAACCATTGTCGCTCCATTAGAACAAACTGTTTATATTGCTTATGCTGGCGATTTAGAAAGTGCTGAAAAAACAAAACAATTACTTGAAGAGAATATTAAGATGAAAGAAGTTAAGTTATATCCACTTGGCCCTACCATCGCAAGCCATACAGGATATGGATGTATTGCGATATTCTCAATGGGAATCACTCGATAAAAAATTGTAGTCATTGTAGAAGAAATGCCCCAAAAAAGAACCATTCAGAAGAAAAAGAATATTCTTCGAGTGGTTCTTTTTAAGAATATAAAATAACTGATTTATATTAAGTTAAATCTTTTGTCGATAGTAAGTACTTCCTAAATTTGCTATAATAAAGCCAGTAATTCGTGGAGTGTAAAAGATGGTAGCTAATCTCTTGAACAAGGGGTGATGCTTATGGTTAAAAGCTTTGTCCCTAGAAAGGAATAAAGTTGTCAGTATATGAAGCAATACAACTCATGCTCGCATTTGCGACATTTGTGTTGTTGTTAATTGACAAAAAAGACCAAAAAAAATAACCATCTAAACCACTTTTAGCAGAGTTTTTAGATGGTATATATACCCAAAAAATAAAGCTACCGTCTTTTTAACGGCACGAGTTACTGATGAAGGGGTTGTTAGAGCAATCCCTTTTTCACTATCCATTATAGCTTATCAATTGGAAAAAAGTAAAGCTGTTGATTAAAAAAAATGAAGGCACACGAATCAAATACATGACAGGTAAAAAATAACATTATTATTTAAAAATAAAGTTAATGAGGATAGCAAGTTTTCGCTAAGTTTGCTACAATAAAACCAGTAATTCGTGGAGTGTAAAAGATGGTAGCTAATCTCTTAGATAAGGGGTGATGCTTATGGTTAAGAGCTTTGTCCCTGGAAAGGAATAAAGTTGTCAGTATATGAAGCAATACAACTCATGCTCGCATTTGCGACATTTGTGTTGTTGTTAATTGACAAAAAAGACCAAAAAAATAACCATCTAAATCACTTTTAGCAGAGTTTTTAGATGGTTAATTACTTAAACAAAGCTACCGTCTTTTTAACGGCACGAATTACTGATGAAGGGGTTGTTAGAGCAATCCCTTTTTCATTTTCCATTATAGCTTATCAATTGGAAAAAAGTAAAGCGGTTGATTGAAAAAAAGTTTTTAAAACCATTAAGAAAATAGATTAAATAGTTTAAAAAAAAATGAGGCATACGATACACAAATCAACTAACTATCAGCTGAAAAATAACTATTTTATTTTAAGTTAAAGCTAATATTGATAGTAAGTTTTCGCTAAGTTTGCTACAATAAAACCAGTAATTCGTGGAGTGTAAAGGATGGTAGCTAATCTCTTAGATAAGGGGTGATGCTTATGGTTAAGAGCTTTGTCCCTGGAAAGGAATAAAGTTGTCAGTATATGAAGCACTGCAACTCATGCTCGCATTTGCGACATTTGTGCTGTTGCTAATTGACAAAAAAGACCAAAAAAATAACCATCTAAACCACTTTTAGCCAAGTTTTTAGATGGTCAATACTATAAAAAAGCTACCGTCTTTTTAACGGCACGAATTACTGATGAAGGGATTGTTTGCGCAATCCCTTTTTCATTACCAATTATAGCTTATCAGTTAGAAAAAATAAAGCGGTTAATAAAGCAAATAAGAGAAAAAATAATGGTCTCCTTCATACTATAGATTATAGACAGTAAATGGAACTCAGGTACCTCTAGCTAGTTGTGAAAAACAGTGCTTATGATAAAAGAAAGGGACATCTCACCGTCTGATGAGATGTCCCTGATAGGCTATTTTCTTAAGTCTACATGATTGTTGCTTTACTTCCAGAGATCTTCTAATTGTTTTTGGATATCTTTATTTTCTAAAAATTCATCATAGGTTGTATCTGCTCGATCGATAACACCTTTATCAGAAACAGCAATGATACGATTAGCCAATGTTTGGATAAATTGATGGTCATGTGAAGCAAAAAGGATAGAACCAGTAAAGGCCATCAAGCCATCGTTTAGTGCTGTAATCGATTCTAGGTCTAAATGGTTTGTAGGATCATCTAAAACTAGGACATTTGCTTTAGAAAGCATCATTTTAGAAAGCATGCAACGCACTTTTTCACCACCAGAAAGGACATTGACAGGTTTTAATACTTCTTCCCCAGAAAATAGCATGCGTCCTAAAAAGCTTCGTAAGAATGTATTATCGTCTTCTTCTTTACTTGCATACTGACGTAACCAATCTAAGATCGTCAATTCATTGTCAAATTCTTTCGTAGTATCTTTTGGTAGATAAGAATTGCTCGTTGTTACGCCCCATCTTACGGTTCCAGTATCAGGAGTGATTTCACCCATGATTACTTTAAACAAAGTTGTAGTTGTAATATCATTTTCAGCAACGAACGCAACTTTATCTTCTTTGCTTAAATTAAATGATATATCATTTAATATTTTCTTACCGTCGATCGTTACACTCACATTTTCGACCTGTAAGAGATCATTACCAATTTCACGTTCTGGTTTAAATCCAACGAATGGATAACGACGTGAAGAAGGTTGAATATCATCAAGAGTGATTTTTTCTAACATTTTCTTACGAGAAGTTGCCTGTTTAGATTTTGAAGCATTCGCACTAAAACGAGCAATAAATTCTTGTAGTTCTTTGATTTGTTCCTCTTTTTTGGCATTGGCATTTGCTTGTAATTTTGCAGCAAGTTGACTTGATTCTAACCAAAAATCATAGTTACCAACGTATAATTTGATTTTTCCAAAATCTAAATCTGCCATATGGGTACATACTTTATTTAAGAAATGACGGTCATGAGAAACAACGATAACCGTATTTTCAAATTCAATTAAAAATTCTTCTAACCAGTTGATGGATTGGATATCTAATCCATTCGTAGGCTCATCAAGGAGTAACACATCCGGTTTACCAAACAATGTTTGAGCTAAAAGTACTTTGACTTTTTGACCACCAGTAAGTTCACTCATCAATTGATGGTGCAATTCTTCTGGAATATTCAGTCCTTGTAGTAAAACAGCAGCTTCAGGTTCAGCTTCCCAACCATTTAATTCAGCAAACTCACCTTCTAATTCAGCTGCTCGGATACCATCTTCATCAGTGAAATCTTCTTTCATATAGATAGCGTCTTTTTCTTTCATAACTTCGTATAAACGCTTATGTCCCATAATAACTGTTTCTAAAACTGTATATTCTTCATAGTCATAATGGTTTTGTTTCAATACAGCCATTCGCTCATCTGGTCCCATGGAAACAGTCCCTGTAGAAGGTTGTAAGTCTCCTGATAATACTTTAAGGAACGTTGATTTACCTGCACCATTTGCACCTATTAAGCCATAGCAATTTCCTGGAGTAAATTTAATATTAACATCATCAAATAGTTTGCGGTCTGAAAAGTGCAAACTTACATCATTTACAGTAATCAATTTTTTTCCTCACTTTATCTTTATAATATTTAACGAGCCTCCTAGAATTATATAGGGGAAAAGAGAAAGTTTCAAGGTAATCAATTATTCTTTGTGTTTCACGTGGAACATGACGACAAAAACTCATGAAAGAATGGAAAAAATTGTATCTATGAAGCAATGATGAGATTCGAAAGTGGTTAAGAAAGACAAAATGTTTATTATTTAGTAGAAGAATAAGTTGGTAATGAGTTTACAGAAAGTTAAAGGTGGAGCAGCTTTTACTAAAAAATAATAGCAGCAAAAGCTGATCAGAAAAGAAATTACTTTTGCTTTTCATCACCAGCATATGTTTTGACGTTATTTAAAAAGAGCGTTAGTATAATAATAGATTAAAATGAAAGTTGGAATGAAAATGAATGAAAGAAAAACACTAGACTGGGGATCATTAATTTTAGGGATTTTATTTGTCCTTGTTTCATTAATCTCTTTTCAAGATCCTGTTGGTAATTTAGTGGCGATTGTCGTTGTTTTTGCTATTTTTGCCTTTTTAAAAGGAATTTTTGAATTATTTGTACGAAATCGCATGAAAGAATTGACAGGATATAAAGGGAAAATGCCGTTGGTTATTGGTATCATTGATATTTTAGTCGGGATTTTCTTCTTGTTCAATATTGGTGCAGGAGTAGTTGCTTTACCGTTTGTTTTTGCCATTTGGTTTATTGCCGACTCTATCTTAGCTTTATTTACAGCTGATTTAGCGAAAGGTTATAGCACAGGCTACTATTGGTTTACAGTAATCATCAATATTTTGGGTGTGGTATTAGGATGTATACTATTGTTTAATCCTATTTCCTCCGCTTTGACTTTAAGTTTTCTTGTCGGTTTTTATTTTATGCTCTTTGGAATCAACCATATCGTATATGCTTTCAGATAAACAAAGTAAAGTATATAAAGAAGCAATCAGGCTGAATTTTCCTGGTTGCTTCTTTTTTTATAGTTGATATGTCTGAATCTCTCAAAGAGTAGAGGTTCAATTATTTCCTTTTTTCATATAATTCATTCAATACAGGTAAATCATGCACTTCGTATTTTTCTTTGAATTGTTTGATTTCTTCTTCTGTATATTTTCTTGGATCAAGATGAAGATCTTCAACCGGTAAAGGACGTTTGTTATTGATTTTTACATCAATTACTACTGGTCGTTGGGATTTTTTAGCGGCCTCAAATGCAGGTCTTAATTGGTGATACTCAGTAATCGTGAAACCATCAGCTCCCAGTGCTTCACTCGCTTTTCCGAAGTCAGCCTCTTCTAAAAACACACCAAATTTTTTCTGTTCAGTATCTTCTTGTTCTGCTTCAATAAACCCAAACGATGTATTCGATAAAACCACATTAATAATCGGTAGTTGGTATTTCACTTGTGTAATGATATCTTGCATCACCATTGCAAAACCACCATCACCGCTTAAAGTAAAGACTTGTCGATTAGGATAACTTAATTGTGCAGCAATGCCACCTGGAACACCATTCCCCATTGTAGCGAACCAACCAGAGGTCGTGTGTTTTTTTTTGCCGTTCATGTCTAATAATCGAATGGAATGGATCGTCGTATTCCCAACATCTGTTACAAAAATCGCATCTTCTTCAGCGATCCGATTGATTTCTTTATAAACAGCTTCAGGACGAATCGGTTGGTCTTCAAGGTCAGCGAATGAGTTTAACCAGTTTACCCAATTCGCTTTGTTTTCTTGGTTGGCTAGATACCAGCGATCTTCAGGACGTGGTTTGCCCAGCTTTGTTAATCTCGCTAATGTGGTATTGGCATCCCCTAAAATGGTATGGGAGGTAGCATGTCTTCGACCAAATTTTGAAGCATCGATGTCCACTTGGATAAATTCAGCCTCTGGGTTAAAGAACGCACGACCAAAAGGAAAGTCACTACCCATAAATAAAATCAAGTCGGCCTCTGCTAATGCTTCATTTGCAGGTTTTGTGGCCACACGTCCAGCAAAGCCTAGAAAGTTTTTATAGTTATCTGGAATGATGCCTTTCGCTAAAACAGAAGCAACAACTGGCATGGAAAAGTGTTCTGTAAAATCTTTGATTTGTGAAAAGCCATTACGAGTACCTTGTCCAATGTAAAGTACAGGCTTTTTAGCTTTTTCAATAAAAGGAAGAGCAGCAATTACATCTTTTTCATCAGGAAGGACAGTACCTGTTTTATGAGTAGCTGCGTTAGATATTTTCTCTTCTTCAATGTCTGCAAAACCTAAATCAACAGGGATGGTTACAATAGCTACTCCTTTATTTTCATAGGCTGCTTTGATTGCTTCGTCCACTACATGAGGTAAACTTTCAGGTGTCATAACTGTCCGATTATAGACACTAACATCTGCAAAAATTGGATTTTCATTTAATTCTTGGAAAGAGTTATAGTTCATAGCAGTAGTTGCAACTTGTCCAAGCAACGCAACAACTGGAACATGATCCATTTGTGCATCATACAAACCATTGATCAAATGCGTGGCGCCTGGTCCAGCAGAACCAAAAACAGCCCCAACTTTTCCTGTTAGTTTCGCATCGGCTGCTGCGGCTAGCGCTCCTACTTCTTCGTGACGTACTTGGATATATTTTATTTGATCTTTTTCATGATAAAGAGCATCCATGATTGAATTAAACGAACCACCAGGAATCCCATAAATATGCTCGATTCCCCAACTTTCCATTACTTTGACCATTGCGATACCAGCATTGATTGTTGCCATATTCTCCCACTCCTTTATCAAATGAATGATAAAATTTCGTAACTTTATTAATTAAAGTATAGTGCTTTAAGAATAAAAGCCCAACTGATTCGCTTTTTCACACAAACAGTAGTCATGATTTTTTGAATATGCTAGAGTAATAAGTAAAGGCACGAAAGGAGAATAAAATGACAGAATGGCTACTAAGCTTAGCCCCGTGGCAACAAGCATTAGCGGGGACAGCATTTACGTATTTTATGACAGCTCTGGGGGCTGGGTTGGTATTTTTCTTTAAAGAAATCAAAAAAGAAGTATTGAATCTCATGCTTGGTTTTGCTTCGGGGGTCATGATTGCTGCTAGTTTTTGGTCATTGCTTGATCCTGCGATTACAAAAGCTGAAGAAAATGGCGATATCGCTTGGCTGGTCGTTAGTATTGGTTTTGGATTAGGTGGTGTCTTTCTTTATATCGCTGATAAAACGCTTCCCCATATGCACTTTGGCCCACAGCACGAAAAAGAAGGCCTACCTACGCATTTAAAACGAACAATCTTATTAGTTTTTTCGATCACCTTGCACAATATCCCTGAAGGTTTGGCTGTAGGGGTAGCATTTGGGGCTGCCAGTACAGCCGATAATCCAACAGCGGCCGTTTTGGCAGCCATTTCGGTTGCATTGGGTATTGGAATTCAGAATTTTCCGGAAGGTGCAGCTGTTTCGATTCCTTTAAGACAAGAAGGATTGAGTCGAACAAAGGCATTTATATATGGACAAGCTTCAGGTATTGTTGAACCGATCGCAGGTGTGATTGGTGCGGTGCTAGTGACACGAGTAACCATCCTTTTACCTTATGCACTGGCATTTGCAGCAGGTGCGATGATCTATGTGGTTGTTGAGGAATTAATTCCCGAAGCCCAACAAACATTATCAAGTAAACGACATTTTGCCGTTTTTGGGGTGATGTTAGGTTTTATCATTATGATGGTACTAGATGTAGCTTTAGGGTAATACCATCAAATGATATATCATTTGGAACAACTGATAAAAATATAACGAAAAAAGCAGCACAAGACTGGGGAATCTGTCGTGTGCTGCTTTTTTCAATATTAGTAATATTTTCGATGATGTCGACGATTTGTTCCAGAAATTACACGAATTAGCCAAATAATGATTGCAATAGGAATGAGTAATTTAATTGCAAACCATAAAATACTAGTAAAAAGGCTAATTACAAAACTACCTATAATGAATACCATTACTAGCATGAAAATAGTTGAAAAAGTATTTTTTTGTCCCATACAAACCCCTCATTTCTTTCTAGTTCCCAAAATAAGTTAAATTTAATAAAAATGTACTTAGAACTTAGCTTATTTATTAGAGAACTAGGATAGTTAAATCCTCTTGTTTCATTGAGTATAGCAGTATAAAGTGAGCGTTACCTCCAACTATAGACTGATTTAGTTGCTTTTTTCTAGCTATCTTTACTACAATAAGTCAGAAAAGGAGGCAAAAATATGCCAAAAAATCGTTTAGAAGCTTTTACCGATGCAGTTATCGCAATCATTATGACTATCTTGGTCTTAGAGCTTCACCAGCCAAACACTGACACTTGGCAAGCGCTAAGTGCCTTAGGATATCGTTTTATGATCTATATTGTCAGCTTTTTTACATTGGTCATCTATTGGAATAATCATCATCATATGTTTCAAGTCGTTCATAAAGTAAATTGGCGAGTTTTGTGGGCAAATAGCTTTTTTATCTTTGCTTTATCATTTTTTCCCTTTGTCACGTCTTGGATCAGCGAGTATAGTCATAGTTTAGCGCCAGAGATCACATACGGTGTAGTAACTTTAGGAGCTAATATTGCTTACTATATTTTAGCAAGAGAGTTGGTTCAGTCTGATCCTAAAAATAAAAAGAATATCAAAGAATTACTAGATAACTATCGAAAATCCTACTGGTCAATTGGGTTAAATATTTTAGGAATTATTTTAGGCTATGTCATTACACCAATAGCTGTTTTAGTAACGAATGCTGTGATTTTACTTGGTTGGCTGATTCCTAGCCGTAAAATCGAATCTCAATATAGTAATTAAAGATGTTCAAAAAAATTAAGAGAAATATAACAAAAAGATAAAAAAATGGTCGAACTTCTAGAGGAAAATCTTCCTTGAAGAGGGATGATTATGATCAATCAAAAAAAATTGAATATCGGTCTAACTACGAGCATGATAACGATCCTTATCTATATAGATCATCGGCAATGTAGTTTATTGGTTATTTTGTTATCTATGATGATTCCATTTGTTGTAGCATTAAAGAAGTAAGAAGCGTTTATTTTTGATCCCGGATCTTTCAGTCTAAAGAATTGAAAGATCCGGGATTCGTTGTATCTAATTATACACAGATACGTATCAGAGAGGTAATCTGTTCCGAAAGTTTTCCACAGGGGATAACGAAAACGAAAAGTTCCAACCTATCGATAAAAGCAGGTATACAATATTTTTGTATAAATATTAAATGAATAGGCAGACAACAATTTATATAGATTGATCCATCTGATTAAATAACTTTCGGTTTTTGAACATAGTGTTATTTTATCTTTTTAAAATAACGGATTTAATAATTGGTTTATTTTTTTCACAAGAAGAATCAAATAAATTAGGAAAAATGACGAAAAACAAAGGAAACAAGCCGTCTCGAATGAAATAGTTAGTATAAAAGATCAATGGTCGAGTGGGAGAAGAAAAAAAATAAACAGAAAAGTTATTCGAGGTTCTTTCCATTGAAAAGATAAAAGCCAATCAAATATACCTTGTAGGGGTATATTTGATTGGTCAGTCTGTTGTATGAGTGGCACTTGCGACAGGATAATTTTTTTTATAAGCAAAGTAGCGTGCTTCTTTTTTTGCTATGCCAAAAGAATCAGATAGCTGTAAATTTTGAGGTGAGAATTGTATGGCGGGGATTGAAAATGTCTGTTTTTGTTTGTCTATAATTGAAATAGAAAAGTTGATTTCTTCTTGTTCGGCATTTGCTAACGTCACATAAGAATGTCTGTCGAAATGGATACCAACTACTGTGTAAATGCCCAGTAATTGAAGTTGATCTCCTTCAATTTTTACTAGTTCATCTTTTGTTGGCACATATTCCATCTTGGCTCCAGTAGTCATTTTCATTTCAGCTTTTGAAGTAACATCTTTTACAGGAGAAGCAAAGTATTCAATCATAAAAAATAAAGCAATTAAACCTAAAAAACTACTAACTATAATAATTGTTTTCTTCACCTTGGACACTCCCATCTAACAGTTATGACGTAAAAAAGTACATTTATGATAAAAATAGTTTTTTAATCATTAAAAATGGTATAATATATGCCTTTTTTTATTAATTTTTGTTATTAATTAATTGCTTTAAAAACAGTATAAATTTAAATATAAAAAAAATAAAGCATAAAATACTTAATTTTAGCAGTTTGTTTTACTGAAGGAATGTTTCAATCAAATAAATTATTTCGCTAAAATAATTTATTTAGTTATTTTTTAAAATGAGAAGGCGAATGATACTATTTTCTGTTGGCAAGATCAGCATTCTGATTATTTGAAAGGTCTAAGGGCAAAAAAAGGCCATAAATGATCTATTTATAAAATAGGTAGATAGGATTGCTTATTTTTCATATTTTTTATACCCATTTTTACTATTTTTTTGAAAAAAAAATTCTAATTCGTTAAAAATTTTCTTTAAAATATAAATAGGAACATTCAAATAGAAAAAAGTGAATGCTTTTTTATAGTTGGTAAAAAGAGGGGAGGAAGTAAATGTTAAATATTTTATCGAAAAAAATGAAACGACAGTTACTTCTACTGGAATTGCTTTTTGAAGGAGAAACCTATCGCTTTCAAGATTTAGAATCTCAATTAAAGTGTTCTTCAAAAACATTGAGAAATGACTTGATGGATATCGATTCTTATGCAAAAGAAATTAATATACATACTGATCGTGAGAATGGGATATTTGCAGAAATTGCTCCTCATGTCACAGAAGAATATATTTACCGAATTATTATGAATGAATCGATTGAGTATCAATTTTTAGAAGCAATCGTGTTAAATAAATATACGAACTACTTGGAAGTAACGGAACAACTATTTATTTCAGAGAGCACTTTAAGACGAATGGTGAAGCGCATCAACCTTTCCTTAGAGCAATATCACTTAAGAATTCGAGGATTGATTCGATTAACGGGAAATACACAATTAATTGAAAAGTTGACGATCCAGTTACTTTTAGAAAAATATGTGTGTTTAGAAGAGGCCTTCAATGAAGAAATTTGTCAAAAAAGTCGTCAATTATACTTAAAATACATAACGAATAATCAACTTCAAGATATAATTCGTAAACTGGAACACCGAAAACATAATCAGCTTTTATTTTATATTGCTATGAAAATTTACCAAGTAAAAAACGAAAAACAATTTATTGAAAAAGAGCAGAATAATCTTTTATGCCTAGAATCAAATGAGAAGCAAAATACTTCTTTATGGTTATCTCTTGAATAGGATCAGGATCTGATAAAATACATCTTTGAACAGCCGTTTGTTTGTTCGCTACTGGATATACAGAACAACAGCGATGACTACCAACAAAAACCTTATTTAACAAAGATGGTTGGGATATTGCTTGATTATTTGGAAATAAAATATCAGATCAAATGTGAAGAACGACAAGAAATCTGCTATAAAATAATTAATGATGGCGACTATATGGAAAATCTTTCTTTTATTTTATATGATAAACATCATCAGTTTTTAAAACAGATACTTCCAGAAATCGAAAGTATTCAAGTAGGACTAAAGAATTATTTAATTAACAAGGATCAAAAAGAGTTATTAAAGTATATGAAAAATGACGAATTTACCAGAAAATTAGTCGCTTTGTTACTTGTCTACTGGCATGATCTGCTAAAAAAGATTGAAACGAGTAAACAAATTAGGGCTTTGATTGTAACCAATTCTGAACAATATGCTAGCTACATTATTGCAAAGCTTGAGCTTTATCTAGGAGGACGATATCGTTTTGTAGCCAGCAAAACCCCGGTAGTTACAGATCAGATGCTACATAAGGAAAATTATGATTGTATTGTTTCCAATACGATGCTGAACAGACAGTTCAATATCCCTATATTTGGTATTTCTATATATCCCAAATCAAGAGAAATTCAAAACTTGATTTTCTTTTATCAACAAACAAGAACAGAAATTACATAGCGTGTTTGATAGTTATTAACTTTGAGAAATTGTTAGTTTGAACATAGGTGGTCAATAAGGGGAAACGCTGATCAATGGTGAATGAATATTCCACAGATAAAAGAAACAAAAAGAAGAGATAGGTTAAAAGTTAACCTAATTTTATGGGCTCTTTGTTAAATGATATGATATTGGTAAAGAGAAATCTTAGAATCATTTGGACAGAAAGAAGAAAAACTTCTTTCTGTTCTTTTAGAGAAGGCAAATATTTCCTCATTGTTTTGGTAGTAATTCAAGTAAGTTTGCAGTAAAAATTACTCATTTAATATTAATGAAAAGTTTAATGTACTTTGCTATTATGGACTAATTAATTAGGAAACAGATGGAGGTTCTCAATGGAAGTACTGAGATTAGTTAGTCAATTTTATGCAATTATAGCGATACCCGTCTTTATTTTTTGTGGTTTTAGATTACGTAATCAAAGAAGGGCTATGGAAAAGAAGAAAAAAAAATAAAGTGAGTGAAATGTTCCCCGAACTTAGTAAAGAGGACTTAAAGCTGAGAAAAACAGCAATTATAAATTATCAAAATATGTATTTGAATACCACTTTTAAAAAAGGTATTCAAATGTTATTGACTGTTGCATTACTTGCAAGTATTATAGGCGCTTTGGTCACTAGTATGCTTTATCAAGATTTTTCGACTAGTTTCCTATTTAAGTGCATTAACCTTTTGTATTTTACTTCTTAGTATAATCGCTCCGTCAAGTCAGAAACAAACACAGTTTTGGGAGAATTATCTAAATCAACATCCCGATAATCCATTGAAAATCGTTCTGTTGGACAGGGAAGATGTCGAAAAGATAACTGCAATAAGAAAAAAACAAGTTATTAACTTTATGGTCATCGAGTTAGCTTTTCTGATTTTTTACGTTCTTTATTTTTAGCAAGATCTCCGATTTTATACGAATAGTCAATTGATTGTCAAAGATAAGAGTGGCAAGAAATTAGAACGATTGATTGGAATGGAGATAGAAAGAATTTTATCAAAAGGCTACAGAATAAGTGTGATAATGAAAAACAGCCAACAAACATTGATTTAACAACGTTTGTTGGCTGTTTTTTATTATTCCCACTCCACAGTTGCAGGTGGTTTAGAAGTGATGTCGTACACGATACGGTTGACGTGAGCGACTTCGTTTACGATGCGGACAGAGATTTTTTGTAAAACATCCCATGGGATACGGGCAAAGTCTGCTGTCATCCCATCAATAGAAGTGACTGCACGGATACCTACTGTATAGTCGTAAGTACGGCCATCGCCCATTACACCGACAGAGCGGATTCCTGGTAGAACAGTGAAATATTGCCAAATGTCACGATCTAAGCCAGCTGCTGCGATTTCTTCACGTAAGATCGCATCTGATTCACGGACGATTTCTAGTTTTTCTTCACTGATTTCACCCAAGACACGGATACCTAGACCAGGACCTGGGAAAGGTTGACGCCAAACGATTGAATCTGGCATTCCTAGTTGTGTTCCTAATTCACGGACTTCATCTTTGAATAATGTGTTCAAAGGTTCGATCAATTGGAATTGCATGTCTTCTGGTAGTCCACCCACGTTATGGTGAGATTTGATCGTTTGAGCAGTTTCCGTTCCACTTTCGATCACATCAGTATAAAGTGTTCCTTGGGCTAAGAAAGCAATTCCTTCTTCTCCCGCTAATTTTGTTGCTTCATCATCAAAAACATACACAAATTCATTACCAATGATTTTACGTTTTTGCTCAGGATCAGAAACGCCGGCTAACTTGTCTAAGAAACGTTTTCTTGCATCCACTTTGATAATATTTAGACCAAATTTCCCGCCTAAGCTTTCCATTACTTGGTCTGCTTCGCCTTTACGCAATAAACCATGGTCAACAAAGATGGAAGTTAGCTGATCACCGATTGCTTTTTGTAAAAGAACACCAACGACACTAGAATCCACGCCGCCAGAAAGTCCAAGCAATACTTTTTTATCGCCAACTTGTTCACGAATTTTTTCGATTTGCATATCGATGAAGTTATTCATTGTCCAGTTTCCTTCACAATGACAAACATCAAAAGCAAAATGACGGAGTAATTCGATTCCGTATTCAGAATGACGAACTTCTGCATGGAATTGGATACCATAGAAATTACGTTTTGTGTCTTGGATGGATGCGATCGGGCAGTCTTTACTTGTACCAACGATTTCAAATCCTTCAGGAACTTGGGTTACTAAGTCCCCGTGGCTCATCCAAACGGTTTGTTGTTTAGGTGTGTCATTGAACAATACTGCATCGTCACTGGTTACTTCTAACTGAGCTTTTCCGTATTCACGGTTTTTAGCTGGTTCAACTTTCCCACCTAGCTTATACGTAATCAATTGCATACCGTAGCAAATACCCAATACAGGAATCCCTAAGTTAAAGATTTCTGGATCGATTCCAAAAGCATTTTCATCATACACACTGTTAGGACCACCGGAAAGAATGATTCCTTTTGGATTCATTGCTTTTACTTCTTCAGCAGAAACCCGATGGCTCAATAATTCAGAAAAAACTCCTAAATCACGGATGCGTCGTGTAATCAATTGGTTATACTGGCTACCGTAGTCTAATACGATAATCTTTTCAACGTTTGTCATGTCGGCAACGTTTGTCACATTTATTACCCCTATCCCTTTAAATTTTATCTCAAAATAGAATAAACTATTTTAAAATGCTAATATTTTCGCATGAAAATCGAATCGATAATATGATTTTCAGTTTTATGGAGAATTATATCTGCTCTGCCACGAGTAGGCAAGATATATTCGTTTAAATTTTTCAAATTCACATTTTTCCATACTTCTTGCGCCATTTTAAATGCATCGTCACGATCGCCAATAGCAAATTGATAGTAATAATTTTGTGGATTTTGAAAAGCGGTGTCGAGTAAGGCACCGAATCGATCTAAATACCATTTTTCAATTAATGATGAATCAGCATCAACATAAACAGAAAAATCAAAAAAATCACTGACATAGATTTGTTGATTAGCAGGCAGTTGCAGCGTGTTGATTCCTTCAACAATCAGAATATCAGGTTGTTGGATCAATTCATATTCGCCAGGAATGATATTGTAAATGTCATGTGAATAAACAGGTACTTTTATTTCTTCCTGACCGGATTTTACTCGATTAAGAAAATCGATCAACATCTCCATATCATAACTTTCTGGGAATCCTTTACGATTCATGATCCCTCGTTCTTTTAACGTTTCATTAGGATATAAAAAACCATCAGTTGTAATCAACTGAACATTCCTGCGTTTAAATGTACGTGATAAGATCGTTTGTAACAGGCGAGCTGTTGTGCTTTTTCCAACGGCAACACTCCCAGCAATTCCAATAATAAATGGCGGTACTTCGACATATTTATGAAGAAATAGACCTTTACTTAATGAAAGAGATTCAAATTCTTTCATATATAGATAAATCAAATGAGCAAGAGGAACATAGATATCTCGAACATCTTGCATTGAAATACGGTCATTTAAACTTTTGATGTTATCTAGCTCGTCTTGGGTCAAAGGTGCTTGTCCATTACGATAAAATTCACGCCATTCTTCTCTTGCCACACGGTAGTAGTTCATTGGATCATTCATAATAGCCTCCTGCATTCTCCCATCAATGGAATCATTTTAACATAAAACACGGCTAAACCCCACCACTAAACGAGAATGGTTATAAGTCTCTTATTTTTAACTGAATAAATAAAAAGGATGACATATCAAAATTCATTCTGTTCGTGTTTCTGATCAACTATTTATTTAAACTAGGAAAAATAGACATTGCATGCCAATTGATAAAAGGATAGACTAAGAAACAAGAAACAATATAAAAAGGATGAACGATATGACGAATCATTATTATTCGCAAGAGCCAACGACAGAACATGACTTTGAACAATGGTCATTTGAATTAAAAGGAAAAAACTTCCAATTTGTAACAGATTCAGGAGTATTTTCACGTGAAACAGTCGACTTTGGTTCACGAGTGTTAATTGATACCTTTAATTGGGAAGAGCTGCCAGCTGATGGCAAAATTTTGGATGTTGGTTGTGGCTATGGTCCGATTGGATTGGCGATCGCTTTTGCTAGTCAGCGATTTGTTGAGATGGTCGATATTAACTCTCGGGCAGTAGAATTAGCTCAAGGAAATGCGAACCGCAATGGGATCAAACAGGTGGATATTCATCAATCGAATATCTATGAAGCAGTTCATGAAGAAACTTATGCAGCAATCGTCAGCAATCCGCCAATTCGTGCCGGTAAAAAAGTGGTACACGAAATTTTAACCGAAGCATATCCAAGGTTAAAATCGGGTGGAACACTAACCATTGTCATTCAAAAAAAACAAGGGGCTCCTAGTGCGAAAAGCAAAATGGCAGAGACCTTTGGGAATGCTGAAATCGTCCATAAAGAGAAAGGGTACTATATCATCAAAAGTATCAAAGAATAACTGTTTGATTGTGGTGTTTGAGACTAAATAAAAAGCTATGACAAAATAACACACTCTAAAAGCAACCGAAGAATCCTAAAATAGAAGTAACTATTTTCGGGTCCTTCGGTTTATTTTTGTCCCTTTCTTTCTATTAAAAAACAGGCGATAGGTACTCTAGGTCATGGGAATATGGAGATCGTAAAAAAGTTGATGAAAGGAGTGAGACACTTCGCTAACTAGTGGAACTTTTTCCTATTGAAAAGTGGCGTATTTCAAGGAGCTAATAATTGAATAACGTTTCTTCCTTTTTTAGAAAACAAAACTAGCATGGTATTGAAAAATTTGAGTGACTTGAAAGGAGAATAAAAAGATGACACAAACCAGAATGATAGTAGATACTAAATCTATTTTAGAATTACCCATGTATAACCAGGAAAACGTATTAAGGTATTTAGAAAAAGACCATGTCGAAATGGCTACAACATTTAAAGCATGGGAAGAAAAGGCGAAGGGGATCGTCCAGAACAATAAAACGAAAAGAGAAAAATTAAATAGCAAAAGAGAAAAAAGTGAAGTTCAGCCAGATGATCAACATGTTGCTTTAACAAATGAACTTTTAGATCTCTTAGATGGATTAGTACATCATGTTTTGCATCAGTATCGTCCCACGCTGGTGTCTAAGTATAAAAATCTATTGATATGGAAAGATCAAGAAAAATTTGATTTCTTACTTAAGAATCGAGATGCTAAGAACGGGTTCACTCAAATCATGAACGACAAGCCTATGATTAAGCTTTACCAAAAAAAACCAAAGAAATTTGCTCAGATCAAAAAAGGCTACCATTCTCAAAAAAACAACGATGTCCTATTTGTTGGAAACATGCTGCTGTTTGAACTACTTGATTTTTCTCGCTCAGAGAGGGAACAACTGGTAAAAGAATTTCTAACCCATACGATTCCCAACGATCAGCGACGAGACAACTTAAATCAAGAAATTCAAAATCGTCCTGCGGCAACGCTTGACAAGCTTTCACAGAGAAATAAAACAGTCTATTGGGAGTTTGTTAGTATTAGAAGTGTGGCAGATTATTCTAAAGTAAAACATGTGAAAGAACAAATTGATCATCAAGATGGATTGACTCCAGAAGAAAAACAGGCACTTCATAACGATTTAGATGCACGTATCGCCAAATTTAATAGTCAAGCTATACTGTTTGAAGAAGCAGTTGCGGATTTAAGTGAAAAAAATAAGGATTTACATAAGATGTTCAAAAAAGATGTACCACAAGAGCGAATTGACTTGCTCAAAGGAATCAAAGATGAGTCAAATTTGGATTGGCTAACAAAGAATGTGTTGACCGAAGAATTAGTAAGAAAACAAGTGGCTCAAGAAAAACTAGATACATATAAAGCACTGATGAGTGACAAACAATTGACCCGAGAAGTGGTAGCTAGCATCAAACAAAGCAAAGAGTATTCAGAAGAAATAAAAAAAGCTCTCATTTCTGAAATTAATCCCTCAGAGGAAGCGAAAAAGAACAACATCAAAAAAATATCAGTTATCAAACAGGAATTTTTCATTAGAAAGCAACTGTTAGAAGTACTAAAAGAACGAGTGGCAACGGATAAAACCTATCAGCCGCTTTTTGAACAAATAGAAAAAGCCACGAATAGTAATGAAAAACAAAAGGAACATGTAACTGCTCAAAGTGATATCAAAGAGTGCCAAAAGTTTATAAGTGAAAATAAATGGGAAGAGGAAATGATTAAAAGAATCAATCAAGAGGAACGAATCCCTCCACATTTGAAAGTAATCGTTTTATCTGAGTTAAAGGAACCAACAGCAAAAAATCAACGAGTTGGTGGAGAAAATCGGCAAGATTCCACACTTGTTGCTCTTGTTTTAAAGTCTCACGTTCAAAATATACAACTAGGATACCAACAAGAGGTTTCTCAAAAGACGAAGAAGGAGCAACAAATTGATCATCGCATGATTAAATACGAACAAAAGTTACAAAAAATTCTAAAGATAAGAACAGGACTCTTTGATGCCATAAATAGATTTGAGAGCCAAGAGAAACAACTGATAGGGGATGGGGGAAAGATTTCTGTTCCCAAGGATGAACAAGAAAAAGCCAGTCAACAAGCTACGCTGACTAAAAAAGATTTGCAAGAGAATGAAGAGCAGAGGCTAGCTATGGATATCGGAGAGCTTCTTATGAAAGGAAATACGGCAGACTATTTTCAGGCAGTCGATAAACATGATTTAAACTTTTTAAATCTTAGGCAACAAGTAAGGCAAGATCCAAAGATTCCTATTGACAATAAAAAACCTTTCCTTGAACAGCTAACAACGATGATCGCCACGGATCGAACGGCAGGTTATCAAAAAGAGCTTCAACTTTTTTCATCTGTTCGAGAAAAGATTCTAGAACTCCATAATGAAATCTTAAACGATCAGGAAATAGCTCATGATGAGAAAAAAATACTTCTCAAGCAGGTAGATGGAATGGTAGGAGCGATTGAAAAACGGGATTCTGAACATCTAGCTGCTGATAATTTAGTAACCCAAAGTCAGAAGTCTTCTTTGAGTGAGAAAGTAACTAGTGCAATCAATAATAGAAAAGATCAATCGCTAGTTACTCAAGCTAATGAAAAAACTCCTATGAAAGAGAAGAACAATGACAGATGATCGGCAGTTACAGCAGTTTTTAAGAAGTCAGTTTAGGAAATTGGCACTTTCCAAGCTATTTATTTTTATTAGTGAATAAAAGATTTTTTCTTATTTTTTTCTATCTATTCTTTTTTATATGCTTTTGGTAAACTAAAAAAGAATTTACATCATAAAGGAGGAGAAGAAGTGAAACTAACGATCCGAGACATTGCAGAAATGGCAGGTGTTTCAGTCACCACTGTATCACAAATTTTAAATAATAAAGGGAGCCGCTTTAGTGATAAAACACGAAAAAAAGTCCTGAATATTGTTAACGAGCACCATTATAAACCAGATTACTTTGCCTCGAATGTGATCAATCGTCATTCTAAAACGATTGGTATGATCGTGCCAGATGTCACTGACTTCTTCTTTTCTAAATTGATTGAAGGGGTCGAGAGTTACTTGAATCCACTGGGGTATGTGATCATGCTTTGCAACTCTCGTCATAGTCAAGAAAATGAAATCAAGTATTTAAAAGAATTGGCTCATCGCTCAGTGGATGGAATCTTATTGGCTACGCCCAATGTTTTGCCAGATGACTATTCTTTAGATAGTGATTTTTATAAAAATATGCCGATTATTTTGATTGATCGTGGATTGAATACCAGAGATAATGGTCGGTTGATTGTAAAAGAGTATGAGGGGGCTTATCAAGCAGTTTCTTTGTTTATTAAGAACGGTCATACCAAAATCGGTATGCTCAAAGAAACAACAGGCTATTACCAGTTAGAAGAACGGTTCAACGGGTATCGTCATGCACTAAAGGATCATGGAATCCCTTTCAATGGAAAGTATGTAGAACAAGGGGAGTTGACGGTCCAAGGTGGATACGAGGCGTCTAAACGGCTCTTAAAGCACAAAGATCTTACAGCAATTTTTTGTGGAAATGACGCAATGGCGATTGGTTGTTACCAAGCGATTGATGAATTAGGCAAAAAAATCCCCGATGATATTTCAGTTATTGGTTTCGATGGGTTGAAGTTATCCGAGTATATGATCCCTCAATTGACAACAGTGAAACAGCCAAGTTCTGATATTGGATTTTATGCCGCAAGATTTTTGATCGACACGATCGAGTTCCCACAACGCAAAGTTCCGAACAAAGTCTTTGAAACAAAATTAATTATTCGTGAGAGCATAAAAACATTGACAAAGGGATAACTCAGCGTTATATTGCTTATGTAAGTGTTTACAAAGGCGGTGAGTAGCTCTTTGTATTCTTAGTAAACTGGTTTACTAAAGTGGTTTACCTTTTGGAAAATTCCTGTATAATACCGAATGAAGACGAGGAGGATCAAGCAATGCGAATGGTGGATCTGATTGAAAAAAAGCGAGACGGAAATGAATTATCGACAAAAGAAATCGAGTATATTATTACAAAATACACGAATGGTGAAATTCCAGATTATCAAATCAGCGCATTGTTGATGGCGATCTTTTATCAAGATATGACCGATAGAGAAATCACGGATTTAACACTTGCCATTGCCCACTCAGGAGATGTCATTGATTTAAGTCCTTTAGATGGGATCAAAGTGGATAAACACTCTACAGGTGGTGTGGGAGATACGACAACGTTGATCTTAGCACCTTTAGTCGCAAGTGTGGGTGTTACAGTTGCCAAAATGTCAGGTAGAGGTTTGGGGTATACAGGTGGTACGCTGGATAAACTAGAAGCAATTCCTGGATTTCAAATCGAACTTTCTGATGAAGCGTTTATCCGAATTGTCAATGAGAGTAAAGTGGCTGTTATTGGACAATCAGGAAATCTTGCACCAGCAGATAAAAAACTTTATGCTTTGCGGGATGTGACTGCGACAGTGGATTCGATTCCTTTGATTGCCAGTTCGATTATGAGTAAGAAAATTGCCGCAGGAGCAGATGCGATCGTTTTAGACGTGACGACAGGTGACGGCGCCTTTATGAAGAATATTGAAGATGCTAGACGTTTAGCAAAAACAATGACTAGTATTGGAAAATTAGCTCATCGTCAGACAGTAGCCGTAATTTCTGATATGTCTGAACCTCTTGGTGAAGCAATTGGTAATAGTCTTGAAGTTGTGGAAGCAATTGAAACGTTAAACGGCAATGGACCAGAAGACTTGCTGGAAATGTGTTATGCATTAGGGAGTCAGATGGTGGTCTTAGCCAATCAAGCAGCAACAATCGAAGAAGCTAGAAGTTTACTGCAAGAAGCGCTAGAATCTGGCAAAGCCTTAGACAAATTTAAGGAAATGATCCGTAATCAAGGTGGAGATGACTCTATCGTAGACCAACCAGAACGATTACTGACAGCTAAGTATGTTGTTGAGTTGCCAGCCAAATCGAGTGGTATTGTCTCAAAACTCGTTGCGAATGAGTTGGGGATTGCAGCTATGATGTTAGGTGCAGGACGCAAAACTAAAGAAGATGATATTGATCACGCAGTTGGTCTTAAATTAAATAAAAAAATTGGTGATCCTGTAAAAGAGGGAGAATCATTGTTGACAATCTACAGTAATACAAAAGAGATTTCTTCTGTTCAAGAATTGCTCTATCAAAATATCCAAATTAGTGACTCGGCTGAAAAGCCTACGTTGATACATGATATCATCACCGAATAAAAGGAGAGAAAAAAATGGAATTGAACCGAATGATCGATCACACCATCTTAAAAGCAGATGCTTCTCAAGAAGACGTTATGCGAATTATTGAAGAAGCAAAGAAATACCATTTCTATTCTGTTTGTATCAACCCAACATGGGTCGCACTAGCAAAAGAACAATTAAAAGGCGAACCAGTGGCAGTATGTACAGTAATTGGCTTTCCTTTAGGAGCTAATACTGCTGAAACTAAGGCTTTTGAAACTACAAATGCGATTGAAAATGGCGCAGATGAAGTGGATATGGTCATCAATATTGGGGCAATGAAGTCTCAACAGTTTGATAAAGTCCAAAAAGATATTGAAGCAGTGGTTGCAGCGGCCAAAGATCGTGCTTTAGTCAAAGTCATCATCGAAACAGCTTTATTAAATCATGAGGAAATTGTAAAAGCTTGTGAGCTGGCAAAAGCCGCTGGGGCAGACTTTGTTAAAACTTCTACAGGATTTTCAACTGGAGGAGCAAAAGTCGAAGATGTTCGTTTAATGCGTGAAACTGTTGGACCTGAAATGGGTGTAAAAGCATCTGGTGGTATCCATAACGAAGCTGAAGCTTTGGCAATGATTGAAGCTGGTGCGACAAGAATTGGTACCAGTGCAGGAGTTTCGATTATGTCAGGATCTACTGGCGAAGGCTATTAAGTAGTAAGGGGAAGCTTATGACAGAAGTGAAGCAAGAATGGATCAACATTGCAGTAGAAGCATTGGATAAAGCATATGTACCATATTCACATTTTCCAGTAGGTGCATGTTTAGTCACTGAATCTGGAAAAACGTATCAAGGGGTCAACATCGAAAATGCCTCGTTTGGTTTAACCAATTGTGCGGAGCGCACGGCTTTTTTCAAAGCTGTTTCTGAAGGAGAAAAAGAGTTTACTCATTTAGTAGTGGCTGGTCATACGCCAGAGCCAATTTCTCCTTGTGGTGCTTGTCGTCAAGTAATGGCTGAGTTTTGTGTACCAGACATGCCGGTAACTTTAGTAGGGGATAACGGTGTGACTAAGGCAATGACGGTTAAAGAACTATTACCTTACGCCTTTACAGAAAAAGATCTATAGAATTATCACTCATGTTCATTCAGTCAGCTGACTGTTGAAAAATAAAACAATTATTTTAGGGGGCTTTACAGAAATGAAAAAAGCAAAATTATTTGGTTTAAGTGCTGTAGCGTTATCTGCTGGGTTATTATTGGGCGCATGTGGCAGCGGATCAGATTCAACTGATTCAACCGGTGGAAACAGCGGTTCAAAAACAGCAACTGCAGCATTGATCACAGATACGGGCGGTGTTGATGACCGTTCATTCAACCAGTCAGCTTGGGAAGGACTACAAGCTTGGGGGAAAGATCATGATCTATCACGTGGAAATGATGGGTTCCAATATTTCCAATCAGCAAATGAATCAGATTATATCCCTAATATTGACCAAGCTTTGAATGCAGGTTTTAAAACAATCTTTGGTATTGGTTATAAATTGAAGCCAGCTATTGAAGAGCAAGCTGCATCAAATCCTGAAACAAACTTTGCTATTATTGATGACGTTATCGACGGCAAAGACAACGTGGTTTCAGCAACATTTAAAGATAACGAAGCTTCTTATCTTGCTGGGATTGCCGCAGCTTACACAACTGAAACAAACACTGTTGGTTTCATTGGTGGGGTAAAAGGTGAAGTAATCGATCGTTTTGACGCAGGATTCAAAGCTGGTGTAGATGCTGGTGCAAAAGCTTTAAACAAAGAAATTAAAGTCTTGAATCAATATGCAGGAGACTTCTCAGCGCCAGATAAAGGACGTTCAATTGCTCAAGGAATGTATGCACAAAATGCAGATATCATTTTCCACGCATCTGGTGGTACTGGTAACGGTGTATTCCAAGAAGCGAAATCATTAAACGAATCAGGCGACAAAAAAGTTTGGGTTATCGGGGTTGACCGTGACCAATCGGACGAAGGCGAATACACTTTAAACGGTGAAAAGAAAAACTTTACTTTGACATCAACTCTAAAAGGTGTAGGAACTGTTGTTGAAGACTTAGCTCAAAAATCAGCTGACGGTGATTTCCCTGGTGGAGAACATACCGTTTACGGATTGAAAGAAGACGGTGTTGGTATCACAAAAGGTCAACTTTCAGAAAAAGCAGAAAAAGCTGTGAATGAAGCAAAAGAAAAAATCATCTCAGGAGATATCAAAGTACCAGAAACTCCTGAAAAATAATCAAACGAATTTCTATAGCCTTGTTGGACAATTGTTTGACAAGGCTATGGTTTAGTAAATAACTAACGATTGTTTCTTTATCAAGATGTTGCTGAGAAGCTATTTTCGTTTTTTTGTTCTTAATTCTTGAAGTAGAACATGCTGCTCACAGCCTCTTACTAAACGGCGTTCAAGAAGCAGCTCCTCAACAATAAGCGATGATTTTTAAAAATATGAGAAGCTATTTTAAAAAATCCTCTCTTATTTGCTCGGAGCTAAACGCTTCTTTCACAGCCTCTTGCTAAACGGCATTCAAAGAGCTGACCTTCGGCATTAAGTCAAAAAATCTCAAAACATGAAAAGCTGTTTCGAGATTTTCTTCCTTAATGCTCAGGTCAAAACGCTCTTTTCACAGCCTCTTGATAAGGGAATAATCCCCTGAAGTTTTTGCTTCAATTTGAGATTTTATGAAAAATCTTTGTTAATCGTTGCCTAGATAGAAATCGTTAGGATGTGAAAAATTGTGGTTCAAGAAAATATTGTCATCGAAATGCGGAATATCACCAAACAGTTTGGTACGTTCAAAGCAAATGACAACATCAACTTGCAAGTGAAAGCAGGAGAGATCCACGCTTTACTTGGAGAAAATGGTGCCGGAAAATCAACCTTGATGAATGTGCTCTCAGGCCTTTTAGAGCCAACATCAGGTGAAATACTGATGCATGGGAAAGAAGTGAAAATTACAAGTCCGACAAAAGCGAACCAGCTAGGTATCGGAATGGTCCATCAGCACTTTATGCTTGTGGATGCATTTACTGTTACTGAAAATATTGTTTTGGGAAGTGAGCCAAGTCGAGCAGGGGTACTTGATCGTCGCCAAGCACGTGAAGAAATCCAAAAGCTTTCTGAACAATATGGTTTATCGGTCAATCCTGATGCGTATGTCCGAGATATCTCTGTTGGAATGGAACAACGGGTAGAAATTTTAAAAACACTTTATCGTGGGGCAGATGTCTTGATTTTTGACGAACCTACAGCAGTATTAACGCCACAAGAGATTGACGAACTGATTGTAATCATGAAAGAGTTGGTCAAAGAAGGAAAATCGATCATTTTGATCACCCATAAGTTAGATGAGATTAAAGCTGTAGCAGATCGTTGTACAGTTATCCGTCGTGGTAAAGGGATTGGTACAGTAAATGTAAAAGATGTCTCTTCACAACAATTGGCAGATATGATGGTTGGACGTACGGTTTCATTTAAGACAATGAAGAAAGAAAGTCAGCCTCAAGAAGTTGTGTTATCGATTGAAAATCTAGTGGTTAAAGAAAACCGAGGATTGGACGCAGTCAAAGACTTAAGTTTAGAAGTACGAGCAGGAGAAGTTTTAGGAATTGCTGGTATTGATGGTAACGGACAGTCAGAATTGATCCAGGCGTTAACCGGTTTACGTAAAGCAGAAAGTGGAACGATCCGCTTAAAAGATGAAGATATCACGAATAAAAAGCCAAGAAAAATTACGGAGGCTGGTGTAGGACATGTGCCCGAAGACCGTCATAAGTATGGCTTAGTTCTGGATATGACGTTAGCGGAGAATATTGCTTTACAAAATTACTACCAAAAACCTTACAGTAGGAATGGCTTATTGAATTATTCTTTGATAAATGAACATGCACGTGAATTAATCGAAGAGTATGATGTTCGGACAACGAATGAACTTGTGCCAGCAAAAGCATTATCAGGTGGGAACCAACAAAAAGCAATCATCGCTCGGGAAATCGATCGTGATCCTGACTTGTTGATCGTTGCTAATCCGACACGTGGACTAGATGTTGGAGCAATCGAGTTTATTCATAAACGTTTGATTGAACAAAGAGACAAATACAAAGCGGTCTTATTGATTAGTTTTGAATTAGAAGAAATTTTGAATGTTTCTGATCGTATTGCGGTACTCCACGAAGGAAAAATCGTGGGAATCGTTGATCCAAAAGAAACTTCTGAAAATGAACTAGGATTACTTATGGCGGGCTATTCTTTAGAAGAAGCAAGAAAAGAGTTAGAAAAGGTTGGTGGCGCACATGAATGATCGCAATGAAAAGATACGTAATCTCCTAGTTCCTATTTTTTCGGTAATTCTAGGTTTAGTTTTAGGTGCTATCTTGATGGCAGCTTTTGGTTATAACCCAGGCCAAGGTTATTCTTCAATGTTAAATGCGTCCCTTGGTTCTCAAAGAAGTATTGGTGAAACATTACGGCAAGCAACACCGTTGATTTTTACTGCATTAGGTTTTTCTGTTGCGAACTCAGCAGGATTCTTCAATATCGGGCTTTCGGGACAAGCACTCTGTGGTTGGATCGTTAGTGTGTGGGTAGCACTTGCCTTTCCTGATCTGCCAAAAGTCATTTTATTACCGACTTGTGTGATTTTAGGTGCTTTGGCAGGAGCTTTGGCTGCGGCTATCCCAGGGGTATTAAGAGCCTTTTTCGGTACAAGTGAAGTAATCGTCACTATTATGATGAACTATATTTTACTTTATTTAAGTACTTTTGCTTTACATGACATCATGCCAGATACGTATCGTTCAAGCTTAGATTCTTCAAATTTGATTGGGCAAAATGCTTCTCTTAGATTACCTTGGCTGACACAAATGTTTGGCGGTTCTCGTGTAAATGCTGGTTTGTTTTTAGCATTGATTGCACTGGTTGTTGTTTGGCTATTGATGAAGAAAACGACGTTAGGCTTTGAAATTCGTTCGGTAGGTCTAAATCCTTTTGCTTCTGAGTATGCTGGAATGAGTAGTAAACGTACGATCGTCTTCTCCATGATGATTTCAGGCGCTTTAGCAGGACTTGGTGGAGTAGTCGAAGGATTAGGAACGTATCAAAACTTTTTCGTTCAAACAACTTCCTTAGCCATCGGATTTGACGGAATGGCTGTGTCACTGTTAGGTTCTGGTTCAGCGATTGGAATTTTACTTTCAGCACTCTTGTTCAGTATCTTGAAAATCGGTGGTTTGGGGATGCAAACAGGTGCCGGTATACCATTTGAAATCGTAAATGTATCGATTGCATTGATTATTTTCTTTGTTGGGATCAACTTCTTGATTCGTTTCATTATGGCGAAATTCTTCCAAGGTAAAAAACAAGAAGCGATCGTGGAGACTGTTGAATCGAAACCAACAAATCAGAGTCAAGAAGGAGGAGAATTATAATGTCAACAACTGAGTTAATTGCTTTAATCCTCACTTCAACGTTGGTTTATTCAACACCATTAATTCTTACATCTTTAGGTGGAACTTTTTCTGAACGAAGTGGGATTGTCAATGTAGGTTTAGAAGGCATCATGGTTATGGGTGCTTTCAGTGCGGTAGTATTTAATCTAACCATGAGTCCTACCTTAGGAGACATGACACCATGGATCGCTATTTTAGTCGGTGGGATAGTTGGTGTGTTATTCTCTTTATTACATGCAGTAGCAACTGTTAGTTTACGTGCAGACCATATCATCAGCGGGACAGTTATCAACTTGATGGCACCAGCTTTGGGTGTATTTTTAATTAAAACATGGTATGGAAAAGGACAAACTGATAACATTTCAGTTAACTTAGGATATTTCTCATTTCCTGGATTATCAAAAATTCCAGTAATTGGACCAATTTTCTTTAAAAATACATTTTTACCAGCTTATTGTGCCATTTTAATTGCGATTCTTGCTTGGTTTATTATCTTTAAGACAAAGTTCGGACTTCGCTTACGTTCAGTGGGTGAAAATCCTCAAGCAGCGGATACATTGGGAATCAATGTTTACGCGATGCGTTATTCTGGGGTATTGATCTCTGGTTTACTTGGCGGAATGGGTGGCGCAGTATTCGCTCAATCGATTTCAGGGAATTTCTCTGCCGGAACGATCGTAGGTCAAGGGTTTATCTCAATGGCTGCTATGATCTTCGGTAAATGGAATCCACTAGGGGCCATGGGCGCTTCTTTATTCTTTGGTTTTGCGCAAAGTTTAAGTATCATCGGAGCTCAATTACCAGTGATTTCTTCGATACCGCCAGTATTGCTGCAGATTGCACCTTACCTATTAACCGTTATTGTGTTAGTAGCGTTCTTAGGAAAAGCATCTGGACCTAAAGCGAACGGTAAAAATTATATAAAATCAAAATAAACTTTTAGTGAATAAAAAGGGTGGGTTACGGGAAATGTTTTTTCGACTCGCCCTTTTTGATTTAATAGCAATAATAAAAAAGAAAGAAGGAATAATCATGTTTAAACGCGTACATTTGATTGTCATGGATTCAGTAGGAATCGGTGAAGCGCCAGATGCTGAAAAATTTGGTGATAAAGGTTCAGATACACTAGGGCATATCGCAAAAGAAGCTGGTTTGACAATTCCTCATTTAGAACAGTTAGGATTAGGAACGATTCGCCCATTAGAAGGTGTCGAAGCGGTTAAAAACCACCAAGGCTATGCCACTAAATTAGAGGAAGTATCTGTAGGAAAAGATACAATGACCGGTCACTGGGAAATCATGGGTCTGAACATCAAGACACCATTTCGAGTATTTCCTAACGGTTTCCCTGATGAATTACTCAAACAAATTGAAGACTTCTCAGGACGCAAAATTGTTTGCAATCAACCATATAGTGGAACCGCTGTTATAGATGACTATGGTGAACATCAAATGAAAACTGGTGATTTGATCGTCTATACGTCCGCAGATCCAGTTCTACAAATTGCTGCGCATGAAGAAATTATTCCTTTAGAAGAACTTTATCGGATTTGTCAGTTCGTTCGTGACATTACTAAAGACGACCCATACATGATTGGTCGAATTATTGCGCGACCTTACGTTGGAGAACCTGGTAATTTTACTCGTACGAGCAACCGACATGATTACGCATTGGATCCATTCGGGCATACGGTTTTAGATTCATTAAAAGAAGCAGGAAAAGACGTTATCGCTGTTGGAAAAATCAACGATATCTTCAACGGTCAAGGGATTACAGAGTTCGTCCGTACGAAAAGCAACATGGATGGCGTTGACCAATTATTAAATGTGATGAAAAAAGAGTTTACAGGGATCAGTTTTACTAATTTAGTTGATTTTGATGCATTATTTGGACATCGTCGGGATGTTGTAGGTTATGCCCACGCAATTGAAGATTTTGATTTACGTATTCCTGAAATATTAGAGGCAATGGCAGAGGACGACTTACTGATGATTACTGCTGACCATGGAAATGATCCAACATTCCCTGGAACAGATCATACACGTGAATATGTACCATTATTAGTTTTCAGCAAAAAAATGCAAGGACAAGGAAGCTTGCCACAAGGCTACTATTCAGATATCGCAGCAACGATTGCTGAAAACTTCGATGTTCCTGCTACCGAAAACGGCGAAAGTTTCTTAAAACTTTTGAAATAGGAATGACAGACCGCGTTTGAAAATTTGACCTGAAAAAGCGTAACTAAGATAGGTCAATCATTTTGTTCAAAGAGCCATCTTGCTTTAACAGTATCAATCAAGAGGTGAAAAAGCCTTGTTAATCAGGCATACCTGTTTTTTTAGCTAGTCGAACGACAGGGCTTCTAACCTCTTGACTTCTGTAGAAAAAAATAGTTAATAGGAGAAAGTAAATGACCCAATTAAGCGAAATGTTACAAGAAACGACTCAATTTATTCTAGAAAAGGGCGTAAAAGAAATTGATTTTGGTTTGATCTTAGGTTCAGGTTTAGGAGAGTTAGCGGAAGAAATCGAGGAAGCGATCGTGATTCCTTATGACCAAATCCCATTTTTCCCAACATCAACAGTTGTCGGCCATGCTGGTCAATTAGTCTATGGTACCTTGTCTGGTAAAAAAGTTCTGGCAATGCAAGGACGATTCCATTTTTATGAAGGTCATTCAATGCAAACTGTCACTTATCCTGTGCGGGTAATGGCAGCATTAAAGGCTCATTCGGTGATTGTCACGAATGCAAGTGGTGGGGTAAATGAATCATTTGTTCCTGGCGATTTGATGTTGATTACTGATCATATCAACTTCACAGGTCAAAACCCATTGATTGGTCCTAACGAAGATGAGATCGGTCCACGCTTCCCTGATATGAGCGAGGCGTATACCTTAACTTACCGTGAAGTAGCCAAAGAGGCTGCGAGCCAATTAGATTTGACTCTTAAAGAAGGGGTATATATGGGCTATTCTGGACCAACATATGAAACACCAGCAGAGATTCGGATGTCACGTACGATGGGAGCAGATGCAGTCGGAATGTCCACTGTGCCAGAAGTGATCGTTGCAGCACATAGCGGATTGAAAGTTCTCGGCATTTCATGTATCACTAATTTAGCAGCAGGCATGCAAGCGAACCTTAACCATGAAGAAGTGGTGGAAACAACGCAACGTGTCAAACAATCATTTAAGGCATTGATTAAAGAAGTATTAGTATTACTATAACTGAATCAAGGAGAGTGTCAGATGAGCGTACACATTGAAGCAAAACAAGGAGAGATCGCTGATAAAATACTACTTCCAGGCGATCCTTTACGAGCAAAGTATATTGCTGAAACATTTTTAGAAGATCCAGTATGTTACAACCAAGTTCGTGGGATGTTAGGTTTTACTGGAACCTACAAAGGCGAACGTGTTTCGGTACAAGGAACGGGGATGGGGATGCCGTCAGCGACGATCTATGCCCATGAATTGATTCATTCATACGGTGTGAAAAAATTGATACGAGTGGGTACATGTGGTGCATTATCTAAAGATGTCCATGTTCGTGATCTTGTTTTAGCCCAAGGAGCAGCTACTAGTTCTTCGATGATCGAGAAAAATTTCCAAGCCTTTCATTTTCCGCCGATCAGTGATTTTAATTTATTGTTGAAGGCGTATGAAATTTCAAAAGACAAAGGATTTACCACACATGTAGGAAATGTTCTCTCGGAAGATTCATTTTATAAAGATGATTCAACAGAAACGTTTAAATTAGCTGAATTAGGTGTGCTAGGTGTGGAAATGGAAGCAGCTGCTTTATACTATTTGGGAGCAAAATATCATGTCCAAACATTAGCAATCATGACAGTGAGTGACCATTTGCTTACCGGAGAAGAAACAACTGCAGAAGAACGACAAACGACATTTAACGAAATGATCGAAGTCGGATTAGAAACAGCAATCGCAGATTAATAAAAGAAGTGAGCGAGTGATTCAATTGAATCGCTTGCCCACTTTTTTTATTTATTATAAATAGTATTTTTTAGCAACTGTCAAGTCATCGTTTAATTCATAAACAAGTGGTTGACCAGTTGGAATTTCAAGATCCATGATATCTTCATCAGAAATTCCTTCGATGTGTTTTGCTAAAGCACGTAGAGAGTTACCATGTGCAGCTACTAAAACAGTTTTGTTGTCTAGTAAAGCTGGAGCAATTTCGTCTTGCCAGAATGGTAAAGCACGTTCTAAAGTAACTTTCAAGTTTTCGCCACCAGGAATATCGCGTTTGTCTAACATTGCATAACGACGATCGTTTGCAGCAGAACCTTCGTCACTTTCGTCCATCAATGGAGGAAGAGTGTCGTATGAACGACGCCAAATGTGTACTTGGTCATCTCCATATTTTTCAGCTGTTTCTTTTTTGTTCAATCCTTGTAATTTACCATAATGACGTTCGTTTAAGCGCCATGATTTGATTTGAGGAACCCAAAGTTGATCTGAGTGTTCTAAAATCAAATTACATGTTTTGATGGCACGAGTTAAAACTGAAGTGTAAGCAACATCAAATTCAATTCCAGCTTCTTTGATTTTGCGTCCGCCTTCTTTGGCTTCTTCGATTCCTTCTGGTGCTAAGTTTACGTCAGCCCAACCAGTAAATTGGTTTAATGCATTCCATTCACTAAGACCATGACGAGAAAAAACTAATTTTGGCATGTTTAGCTCTCCTTTAAAATAGGTTATATTTCTGAAAATTTCAGTTCTGCTTTATTGTACAATTTTTTTGACTAGATTTCCATTGAAAAATGAAGTTAATGAAAGGGAAAATCAGAAGATAGACAGATAAAAAAACAAAAATAATTCTTACAGTGACAGATAAACAGAGGTAGGTGGGTCAATGGCTGCACTGTCATTGATCCACCTACCTATTCATTATATACAGTTGATTCGTCTTTAGCAGACAGTCTGCGTTTGTTGCGCCAATCCATTTTTAAATGAAAGAATATCAAGATGTAGGCAGTCGTTTAAGATAATTGCTGAATCTCTTTTTCTGGAAGATTGATATATTTATAACAGGTTCCGACTGATACACCACATTTAGTAGAAATTAATTGGATCGTTTCTTTTTTTTCATAATAAAGCCGACGAATTTTTTTAATTGTTTTTGGATCGATTTTTGGACGACCCCCGATTTTACCTTTTTTACGTGCTTCATCTAACCCAACAAGTGTCCGTTCCTTGATTAAAGAGCACTCCATAATGGCTAATCCTTCCATTAGTTGAAAATAGATTTTCCCCATCGGTGTACGCGTATCGATTTCTTCTTGGATACTAACTAGGTGTAAGCCACGATCTTTGAATAATTGTGTGAGTTCTGTTAGCTGACGAGTGGACTTCCCTAGACGATGAAGTTGACAGATAACTAAAGTATCGCCTTGTCGCATTTCCTTGATTACTTTTTCTAAACAAATATTATTAGACACCGCATCTTTAGACTTGTATGTCTCGTGAAAAATCTCCTGACAACCAAAATTAGAGAGTTGCTCCACTTGTGTTGTAAGATCAACATCATTTATGGTTGTGCGTGCATAACCAATAATCTTCATGGTGATTCCTTTCTAGCAATGATTTTCTGTCTATAGATAACAGTAAAAATGTAGCATAAAGTCCATTGAAAAGATAGTTTTTTTATGTTTTTAAAATGAACTATTTTTGCTAATTTTTATAACTAATATCAGGGTTGTTATTTTTGATGAGGTGAGTCGATAATTGATACGCCTTGTGCGGAGCCGACAACGACTTTTGAAACCATATTTAAAAACAGTCCATGTTCAACGACACCAACCAGTTGATCAAGGTACGTTGCTAAAGCTTCAGGGTCATTGATCACTTCTAAATGTAAGTCAATAATGTAATGACCACTGTCTGTTTTGACTATCTGACCTGTTTCGGTTTGACGTAAAACAGGTTGGTAACCTTTCTCATCAAAGATCCGCATCAATTGTTGAGCGCCATAAGGAATCACTTCTACTGGAAGAGGGAACTGCCCAAGTTGCTCCACTAATTTTGATTCATCAACGATCCAGATGACTTGTTTTGAATACGTAGCAACAATTTTTTCAAAAAGTAATGCTGCGCCACCACCTTTAATTCCTTGAAATGCTTTACTGATTTCATCAGCACCATCGATCGTGAGATCAACTACGGGTACTTCATCAATACTCTTAAGAGGGATACCTAATTTTTCTGCTTGTTCTTTAGTGGCATTCGATGTAGTGACACCAGTGATGTTTAATCCTTCTTCACGCATTCTTCTACCAATTTCTTCTACCATATAATAGGCTGTAGAACCGGTACCCAAACCAACGATCATTCCGTCCTTCACAAATTTAGCTGCTTCAATTCCAGCTGCTTGTTTCAAATTCATCTGTTGTTCCCACCTTTTCTTTCGTCTCTATTCATAGCTATTTTATATTGAATGATTGGAAAAAGATAGCGTCCTTTTTTTAATTTCAAATGGCTAAAAAAAATACATAACACTGGTTGACAGAGTACTTTATTCATGATATCCTAACCAAGGTGCTTTATCTACAGGTCTCTGGTAAAGAGACGTGCTGACTGTTTATCAAAGCATATTTGATAAAGATGCAGAATTGCATTTATTTTTTATCGCAAAAAAAGAACCACCTGGATGTGTGGAACTAGACGCGAATCGTGGGAAGGAGGAAACAAGGAATGCCTACAATTAACCAATTAGTACGTAAACCTCGTAAATCAAAGGTGGAAAAATCTAATTCACCTGCTTTGAACAAAGGATATAACAGCTTTAAGAAAACTCAAACAAACGTGAACTCTCCTCAAAAACGTGGGGTAGCAACACGTGTGGGTACAATGACACCTAAAAAACCGAACTCAGCTTTACGTAAATATGCTCGTGTTCGTTTGTCAAACTTAATTGAAGTTACTGCTTATATCCCAGGGATTGGTCACAACTTACAAGAACATAGCGTAGTATTACTACGTGGTGGACGTGTAAAAGACTTACCAGGGGTACGTTACCATATCGTTCGTGGTGCACTTGATACAGCTGGTGTAAACGACCGTAAACAAAGCCGCTCTAAATACGGTACTAAAAAACCTAAAGCTTAATTTTAATTATTAAACAAATGAAACTTGTTCTTACTATGTTAAGAGAGTAAGGCAATTACTATGAAGAATATTTCGGAAGGAGGAGTTACGGATGCCACGTAAAGGTCCTGTTGCAAAACGTGATGTTTTACCAGATCCTATTTATAACTCAAAATTAGTAACTCGCTTGATCAACCGTGTAATGGTTGACGGAAAACGCGGTGTTGCAGCTAGTATTATTTATAACGCCTTTGATTTGATTAAAGAATCTACAGGTAATGATCCATTAGAAGTGTTTGAACAAGCTATGAAAAATGTTATGCCTGTTCTTGAAGTTAAAGCACGTCGTGTTGGGGGTTCAAACTATCAAGTACCAGTTGAAGTTCGCCCTGAACGTCGTACAACTTTAGCTCTTCGTTGGGTAGTAAACTACGCTCGCTTGCGCGGTGAACACACAATGGAAGAACGCTTAGCAAAAGAAATCATGGATGCTGCAAACAACACTGGTGCTTCTGTTAAAAAACGTGAAGACACTCATAAAATGGCTGATGCCAACCGTGCATTTGCTCATTATCGTTGGTAAGATCCTCTCTGCCTGTTGGGGTAAACGACAGCAGAAAGTCAATTTACAATCGATTTAAATAAAGAGAGGAGTAAGAAAATGGCAAGAGAATTTTCGCTAGAAAAAACTCGTAATATTGGTATCATGGCTCACGTTGATGCAGGTAAAACTACAACAACAGAGCGTATCTTGTACTATACTGGTAAAATCCATAAAATTGGTGAAACCCACGAAGGAGCTTCACAAATGGACTGGATGGAACAAGAACAAGAACGTGGTATCACAATTACATCTGCTGCGACTACAGCGCAGTGGAAAGGTTACCGTGTAAACATCATCGACACACCAGGACACGTAGACTTCACAATTGAAGTTCAACGTTCTCTACGTGTATTAGATGGTGCGGTAACTGTACTTGACTCACAGTCAGGTGTTGAACCTCAAACTGAAACAGTTTGGCGTCAAGCAACTGAGTACCGAGTGCCTCGTATCGTATTCTGTAACAAAATGGATAAAATCGGTGCGGACTTCTTGTACTCAGTAAAATCATTGCATGATCGTTTGCAAGCAAACGCGCATCCAATCCAATTGCCAATCGGTGCTGAAGAAAACTTCACTGGTATCATCGACTTGGTTAAAATGAAAGCTGAAATCTATACAAATGACTTAGGAACAGATATTCAAGAAACTGAAATTCCTGAGGAATATTTAGAACAAGCTCAAGAATGGCGCGAAAAATTAGTCGAAGCTGTTGCTGAAACAGACGAAGAACTAATGATGAAATATCTTGAAGGTGAAGAAATCACACAAGAAGAATTGATTGCTGGTATCCGCCGTGCAACAATTAATGTTGAATTCTTCCCTGTATTAGCTGGTTCAGCGTTCAAGAACAAAGGGGTTCAATTAATGTTGGATGCCGTTCTTGATTACTTGCCTTCTCCAGTTGATATCGAAGCAATCAAAGGGATCGATACAAAAACAGACGAAGAAACAACACGTCCAGCTGACGATGAAGCTCCTTTTGCTTCATTAGCGTTTAAAGTAATGACTGACCCATTCGTAGGTCGTCTAACTTTCTTCCGTGTTTATTCTGGTGTCCTTGAAAGTGGTTCATATGTATTGAACGCTTCTAAAGGCAAAAAAGAACGTATCGGACGTATTCTACAAATGCACGCCAACACTCGTCAAGAAATTGATAAAGTGTACTCAGGTGATATCGCCGCTGCTGTTGGATTGAAAGATACAACAACTGGGGATACATTATGTGCATTAGACTCACCGGTTATTCTTGAGTCAATCGAATTCCCTGACCCAGTTATCCAAGTTGCTGTTGAACCTAAATCAAAAGCAGACCAAGATAAAATGGGTGTTGCGTTGCAAAAACTTGCAGAAGAAGATCCTTCATTCCGAGTTGAAACAAACGTTGAAACTGGTGAAACTGTTATCTCAGGTATGGGTGAGTTGCACTTAGACGTTTTAGTAGACCGTATGAAACGTGAATTTAAAGTTGAAGCAAACGTTGGTGCTCCACAAGTTTCATACCGTGAAACATTCCGTGAAGCAACAAAAGCTGAAGGTAAATTCGTACGTCAGTCTGGTGGTAAAGGTCAATACGGTCACGTATGGGTTGAATTTACACCAAACGAAGAAGGTAAAGGCTTCGAATTTGAAAATGCAATCGTCGGTGGGGTCGTTCCTCGTGAATACATCCCTGCTGTTGAAAAAGGACTAGAAGAATCTATGAATAACGGTGTTCTTGCTGGCTATCCATTAGTGGATATCAAAGCAAAACTTTACGATGGTTCATACCATGACGTCGATTCAAATGAAACAGCCTTCCGTGTTGCTGCATCTATGGCTTTAAGAGCTGCTGCAAAACACGCACGTCCTGTTATTTTAGAACCAATGATGAAAGTAACGATTACTGTTCCAGAAGATTACTTAGGTGATATCATGGGACACGTAACTAGCCGACGCGGTCGCGTTGAAGGTATGGAAGCACATGGTAACTCACAAATCGTTAATGCGATTGTTCCATTGGCTGAAATGTTCGGTTACGCAACAACATTGCGTTCAGCAACTCAAGGACGCGGTACATTTATGATGGTATTTGACCACTATGAAGATGTTCCTAAATCAGTCCAAGAAGAAATCATTAAGAAAAACGGCGGTAAAGCTGAATAATTTCTTAAAACAAGATCGTCTGTTTGACAGATTATCTAAAGAGACTGTATTTTTAATATAGTTTCGTGTAAAATAATTATCGATGATATGGGCATGTGATAGACTTTTGGTTTATCACATACCTATCAGACAAATAAAAAATATATTGTATTTTTAGGAGGACATTTTAAAATGGCAAAAGAAAAATTTGACCGTTCTAAACCACACGTTAACATTGGTACAATCGGACACGTTGACCACGGTAAAACAACTTTAACAGCAGCAATCACAACTGTACTATCTAAGAAAAACGGCGGCCAAGCTATGGCTTACGATCAAATCGATGGTGCTCCAGAAGAACGCGAACGCGGAATCACAATTTCAACAGCTCACGTTGAGTACGAAACTGACACTCGTCACTACGCTCACGTTGACTGTCCAGGACACGCGGACTACGTTAAAAACATGATCACTGGTGCTGCTCAAATGGACGGAGCTATCTTAGTAGTTTCTGCTGCTGATGGTCCTATGCCTCAAACTCGTGAACATATCCTATTATCTCGTCAAGTTGGTGTTCCATACATCGTTGTATTCTTGAACAAAGTAGATATGGTTGACGACGAAGAATTACTAGAATTAGTTGAAATGGAAGTTCGTGACTTATTAACAGAATACGAATTCCCTGGTGACGATGTTCCTGTAGTTGCTGGTTCAGCTTTGAAAGCTTTAGAAGGCGACGCTTCATACGAAGAAAAAATCCTTGAATTGATGGCTGCAGTTGACGAATATATCCCAACTCCAGAACGTGACAACGACAAACCATTCATGATGCCAGTCGAAGACGTATTCTCAATCACTGGTCGTGGTACTGTTGCTACAGGTCGTGTTGAACGTGGACAAGTTCGCGTTGGTGACGTTGTAGATATCGTTGGTATCGCAGAAGAAACAGCTCAAACAACAGTTACTGGTGTTGAAATGTTCCGTAAATTATTAGACTACGCTGAAGCTGGAGACAACATTGGTGCTTTACTACGTGGTGTTGCACGTGAAGACATCCAACGTGGACAAGTTTTAGCTAAACCAGGTACAATCACACCTCATACAAAATTCTCTGCAGAAGTATACGTGTTGACAAAAGAAGAAGGTGGACGTCATACTCCATTCTTCACTAACTACCGTCCACAATTCTACTTCCGTACAACTGACGTAACAGGTGTTGTTGAATTACCAGAAGGAACTGAAATGGTTATGCCTGGCGACAACGTAACAATGGAAGTTGAATTAATCCACCCAATCGCTATCGAAAACGGTACTAAATTCTCAATCCGTGAAGGCGGACGTACAGTTGGTGCCGGTGTCGTTACTGAAATCAAAGCTTAATCTTTGATCAACTGAATTGTAAGCAACATTGTATTCGGACAATAAAAAGTCATGGTGTCATTAGACATCATGGCTTTTTTTATGGCTTATTTTAAACTTTATTGAGTAAATGAAAGCATTTTGTTTGACAAAAGGAAAAAAAGATGTTGACAAAAAAACGTTCCCTCGATAAAATTAAAGCGTTAACATATTTATTTTTCATGTGACTAGATCATACTAGGCATGGGAAGATTCCGTCGATAAGGAGACTTTGGTGGAATTTTTCTATGCTTTTTTTGTTGTCAAGCTTAAGATTGATAAAGGATGATTGGTCCATGAAGTAACTTTAATTCTGCAGAAAAAGGGTTATTATTATGAAAATCAAAAAGATTTTTAATCAAAATGCGGTCTTAGTCGATGACGATGGACAAGAAAAGGTCGCAATTGGTAAAGGTGTTGGATTCGATAAAAAGCGCAATGACTTGATTTTTCATCGAGAAATTGAGCGGATGTTTGTGATGGAGCCAGAAAGTCAAATGAAACTACAAAGTTTGCTGAATCAAATTGACGAAAAGTTTCTTTTTGCTGCTGAACACATTATTGATCATGCAGAAACAGTTTTAATGAAAAAGCTGAATGAGCATGTGTTGATCGCGTTAACGGATCATATTGCTTTTGCTGCTGAAAATATTCGTAATGGAATTGTTATTCGAAATAAATTACTGCGAGAAATCGAGGCGCTGTACCACGAAGAATTTAGTATTGCGCAATGGGCAGTTGATTATTTGAATCACACTTTAGCTATTCCTTATACATATGATGAAGCGGGTTATATAGCGATACATATCCATAGTGGTCATAGCGGACAAACTAGTAATCATCGTAGCATTCGCGAAGTCACGATCGTGTCGGAAATTATCCAGTTGATTGAAAAAGAGCTGAGGATCGATATCCATTCCGAACAAATGGCACTGAATTATTCTCGTTTAGCAAACCATCTTCGGTTGTTGATCCAACGGTATCACAATCAGCAGTATGCGGTCTTAGACGAGGAGATTATTGAGATAGTCAAACGAAAATATTCAGGAAGTTATGCAGTCGCAAAAAAAATTCGAGTACTTTTAACTAAACAATATCAAATGTCTATTACAAGCGAAGAACTTGGTTATTTAGTTATTCATATCGAACGCTTGCGAGGGACAACAGAATAGGAGAACAAAATGAAAACATACTTACAACGAATGGGACGTTCCTTGATGTTACCAGTAGCAACCCTACCAGTAGCTGCTTTATTCATGGGGATTGGTTATTGGATCGATCCGACTGGTTGGGGTGGCAATAACATTTTTGCCGCTTTTATGATCAAAGCTGGAGGAACAGTCTTAGATAATTTAGGAATCATTTTTGCTGTTGGGTTAGCATTGGGGATGTCTAAGGACAAAGATGGTTCATCAGCATTGGCAGGATTGATCGCCTTTTTAGCACCAGTCACATTAGTCAATAGTGCTTCTGTCGCATTGTTTACTAAAGTGGATGTTGAAAAAGTGAATATCGCTTTTGATGCAATCAATAATAAAAATGTATTTATTGGAATTTTGGCAGGCTTAGTCGCTGGTGCGATGTATAATCGCTTCAGCGGAGTTAAATTGCCAATGGCGTTATCTTTCTTTAGTGGAAAACGAGCAGTACCAATCGTAACAGCTGGTTTAATGGCAATTATTTCTGCTTTATTGATTTTTGTTTGGCCACCAGTTTATGATACATTGGTTAGTTTCGGTGAATTGATCTCTGGAATGGGCGCGTTAGGTGCTGGTCTATATGGCTTCTTCAACCGTTTGCTGATTCCAACTGGTTTACACCATGCACTGAACAATGTTTTTTGGTTCAATTTAGCTGGAATTGATGATATCGGTAAATTCTGGGCAAGTGAAGGGGTAAAAGGAGTCACCGGTATGTACCAAGCTGGTTTCTTCCCGGTCATGATGTTTGGGTTACCTGCTGGTGCACTTGCTATCTATCAATGTGCGCGACCAGAAAAGAAAAAAGTGACCGCATCTTTGATGTTAGCTGCCGCTTTCGCTTCTTTCTTTACAGGGGTGACTGAACCGTTAGAATTTTCATTTATGTTTGTCGCTTGGCCATTGTACGTCGTTCATGCTGCTTTAACAGGGATTTCGATGTTTATCGCAGCAACCTTCCATTGGACAGCGGGCTTTAATTTTAGCGCCGGCTTTATTGATTTCTTCTTAAGCTTACGTGTACCTATTGCCAATCAACCATTAATGCTATTGGTATTAGGCTTGGCGATGGGTGTGATTTATTACTTTACATTTTTATTTGTCATCAAAAAATTCAATTTGATGACTCCGGGGCGTGAAGAAGATACTGGAGTTGCAGAAAATGGGGAAGTAGGAACAGTGCCAACTGGTGACAATCGATTTGCCACGCTAGCTAATCAACTTTATCAAGCATTAGGTGGTGCAGCGAACGTTGTTTCCATTGACAATTGCACGACACGTTTACGCTTGTATGTAAAAGATACGGCAAAAGTTGATCAAGGGAAAATCAAAGCGACTGGCGTTCCAGGCCTGAAAGTAATTGATGCCAAAAATATTCAAGTGATCGTTGGAACGGAAGTCCAATTTGTTGCAGATGAAATGAAAAAAATTCATGGAAGTAGTGGCAAAGGAACTGCTCAGTCCACGCCTACTGTGACAACCAAAACAGTCGTTGATCCACAAAACCAAGATATTTTTGCGGTAGCAAATGGGAAGCTAATGCCAATCACAGAAGTGGCAGATGATGTCTTTTCACAAAAAATGATGGGAGACGGGTTTGCGATTCTACCAACGAATGGCGAAGTGTTTGCTCCAATCGCTGGTACGATTATCAATATTTTTCCAACGAAACATGCAGTTGGTATCAAAACGGAATCAGGAATTGAAGTTCTCTTGCATATGGGGATCGATACTGTGAACTTAAAAGGAGCGCCTTTTACGATCTACGTTGAAGAGGGACAAAAAGTTGCACGTGGTCAATTAATTGCAACCATGGACTTGGTGGCACTACAATCGGCAAACAAACAATCAGATCTGATCGTTGCTTTTACCAATGGTGAAAAAGTGGCGAAGCTAACGATGGATGCTAGTGGGGTAGTTAAAGCAAATGCTGTGATTGGTCATGTTAAGAGTAATTAAGGAAGAAAACTACTGACACCAATCAATAGTTACTTATTTTCATCGTTTCGTCTATTCATTACTTTTATGTACTCTGATGTATCGTGTAAAACATCGAAGACAGGTTTTTGCCTGCTTCGGTGTTTTTTGTCTTTTTTGCCATTTTTTTGTAAACGCTTTTAAAAATGTCCAGAGTAATGGACAGAACAAAAAATGAGTTGTCAGAAAATTCCGTTATAGTATAAACAAGGAGGTTGAACAAATGCAGCTAAGCAAAAGAGAGAAAGAAATGGTCGAATACTTTGTTAAACATGGCTTATCCCTTACAGCTCAGGAGTTAGCTGAATTTGCCCATGTTTCTACGAAAACGGTCTACCGCACGATTAAAAAGATAAATGATGTGTCTGAAACCGGGGAAATCATTTTGGCAGAGGCAGGCAAAGGATTTCGGTTAGACTACGATAAATATTTAAATGTGAGTGCAACGCATAATGAAAGTCGAACGAGTCAAGGACCTTTGGAAAGAAGAAATGCGATTTTGCTTAATTTGTTGTTTAAGGCACCCAAGAAGTTATTAATCAATGAATTGTTCCATCCGTATTATGTCAGTGATCCGGTAATTAGTAATGATTTGGCTAAGATCAGTTTATTTTTAATGAAAAACCACCTCCAACTTAAACGACAAGGTACCCGAATTGGTATCGAAGGAACAGAAAAACATATTCGTAAAGTAGTGAATATGCTATTAAGTATCCATTTATTGGAAGATAAAAAAGTGGTTCCTAGTCACCCAATGATCAGCTCATTTGATATCAATTTTATTACTTCGATCGTTGAGTTTATCGAACAAAAACTAGTCAGCCGAATTGCCTATCCATATGCAATGAATATTTTTTCTCATATTTATATCTTAGTCAAACGCTTCCGTGAAGGGGTCGTGTATTTAGAAGAAGATACGTGGGATTTAGATGAAGAAGATCAGGCGCTGATCCATTATAACCAGGAACTGTACCAACTATCAAAGCAAGTCATGCTCAAATTAGGTCAATATTTAAATACGACTCTCCCTGAAAGTGAAACTTTTTATCTTTTTCAATACTTGATTTCCTCCAGGATCGAAAATGGTTCGATTAAACATCAAAATATCTCAAATGAAGCTGAAGAAATCACCCGTTTTTTTTCTGCTACGATGAGCCGGCTCATGGGAGTAGCGATTGATCAAGAACGAAACCGACATGATTTGTATAGTCACATTCAGCCGCTATTGTATCGATTAAAACATGAGATCACAATCAAAAATGATTTATTGCACGATATTGAATTAGAGTACCAGGAAACGTTTCAATTAGTAGAATTTGTCAGTAAAATGGTCCAAAAAAAATTTCATACAAACCATATATCCAAAGATGAAATTGGATTTTTAACATTATACTTTGTGAGATACAAAGAGTTAGCCCCAATAAAAAAACGTGTATTGATCATGTGTAGTAGTGGTGTTGGAACTTCAGAACTATTGAAAGTCAAAGTAAAAAAAGCCTTTCCTGAATTAGAGATTATTGCTGTTTTATCTTCTCGGCAGTACCAGAAAAACCAAGCGGAATTTAGTAAGATCGATTTGATTTTAACAACGGTTTGTTTGAATGAGCCACCGAAGATTCCCACGATATTAGTAAACTCAGTATTTACCAAGCAAGACGAAAAACGTGTGAAGCAAATGTTAGGAGAGATGTGAAATGGTTACAAAACAGGTAATGTCAGAATTTAGTATCGCAAATGTGATTACAGAAAAACTGATACGTTTAGAAATGAAAGCGAAAACAAAAAAAGAAGCGATTCTCGAATTAAGTGAATTACTAAAAGAAAACGGCATTATCAAAGATGTTGATGATTTTTCATCAGATGTCTTTCAACGGGAGAAAGAAGGAATCACAGGGATTGGAAACGGTGTGGCGATTCCCCACGGAAAATCAGCGAGTGTCATTCAGACTTCTTTGGTTGTGGGTAAAGTCGAGACCCCGATCCCTTGGGAATCATTAGATGAGCAGCCTGTAAAGGTCATTATCTTATTTGCAGTAAAAGATACAGATGCCAATACCGTTCATATCAAATTATTACAAAAAGTAGCAATGTTATTAGCAGAAGATACCATTATCGAAAAAATGAATCAGGCAACTAGTAAAACAGAATTAATGGAACTATTAGCAAAAGAACCAACTGTCTAAAAGAAAAGGAGGAAGGAAAAATGAAGATCGTCGGAGTAGCAGCCTGTACTTCAGGAATTGCACATACGTATATTGCCAAACAAAAATTAGAAAAAGCAGCAAAAGCATTAGGACATGAAGTGCACATCGAAACACAAGGAACAATTGGTACAGAAGACGAGTTATCGAAGGAGGAGATCAAGCAGGCAGATGTCGTCATTATTGCAGCAGATATCAAAATTGGTGGCAAGGAGCGGTTCGAAGGAAAAAAAGTGATTGAGATTCCTACGAACATGGTCATTAAAGCACCGAAAGGGTTGATTACTAAAATTGAAGAAGAACTCAGTAAAACATAAAAGGAGAGGAATTGGATGCTTCGTCAACTACAATTAAAAAAGCATGCACTGACAGCTATTTCATACATGTTACCAGTTGTTGTGACCGCTGGACTCTTGATCGCTATTGGGAATTTAACAGGTGGGCAAGTCATCAATGATTATCAAGCGTCTTATTCTGTACCCGATGCCTTAGTTTCTCTAGGGGTTTTGGGCATGGGATTATTGGCTCCAGTGATTTCTGCAGCGATTGCCTATTCCATTGCCGATCGCCCAGGGATTGGTCCAGGTTTGTTTATGGGGTTAATTGCCAATGCCATTGGCGCAGGTTTTTTAGGTGGTATGTTAGGCGGTTACTTGGTGGGGTTCTTTGTCCTGTTATTGGTGAAATATCTCAAAGTTCCTAAGTGGGCACAAGGATTGATGCCGATGATGATCATCCCACTGTTAGCGACCCTTAGTATCGGTTTATTGATGTTTTTCGTGGTAGGTGTGCCGATTGTTTGGGCAACAGAAGCGATGACCGATTTTTTACAAGGACTACAAGGTTCTGGAAAATTCCTCTTTGGGTCAATTGTCGGTGGGATGGCTGCCTTTGATTTTGGTGGACCAGTCAATAAGGTAGCCTCATTGTTTGCTGATGGGATGCTTTTGGAAGGTGTGCAAGAACCAGAAGCTGTGAAAGTGTTAGCGTCAATGGTTCCGCCTTTCGGTGTCACCATTTCATGGGTTTTATCTAAGTTATTTCGGCAAACAAAATATTCAAAAGAAGAAGAAAACAACATTAAGATTGCTTTTCCGATGGGACTTTGCATGATTACGGAAGGCGTTATCCCCTTAGCGGCAGTTGATCCGCTTCGTGTGATCATTTCGTGTACAGCTGGTGCAGCGATTGGCGGAGGTTTGAGTATGTCGTGGGGAATTGGGTCACCAGTTCCTTCTGGTGGGGTCTTTATTATCCCAGCAATGACGGATCCGTTGAAGTTTACCTTTGCCTTATTGATTGGTTCTGCAGTTACCGGCATTCTATTGTTTGTTTTGAAAAAGGCGCCAGCTGAACACCCTGTCGTAGAGGAAGAAGAGGAAGAAGTAGATTTTTCTTCTATTAAATTATCTTAAAAACTGTAGAGAGAAGGATTTGATATGTATGTGTCAATGAAAGAGATGCTCAAAAAAGCAAATCAAGAAAACTATGCTGTCATGGCGATCAATTGCTTTAATCTAGAAACAGCTAAAGCAACGATCCAAGCTGCTGAGGAATTACATGCGCCGATCATCATAGATTTATTGCAAGATCACTTAAAGCAACACATCAATTATCATTATTTAACGAAGCCCATCATCCGTATGGCACAGGATGCCAAAGTCGAAGTAGCGATTAATCTAGATCATGGTCAAGACATCGCATTTGTCAAGCAGTGCTTACAAGAAGGATTTTCCAGCGTCATGATGGATGCTTCGATGTATCCCTTGGATCAGAATATCGAAATAACGAGAGCGATGGTTCAATTTGCCCAAACGTATGATGCGAGCGTAGAAGCAGAAGTAGGAAATATGGGGGCAGTCACAGGCGACCATTTTACAGATGATGCCATGTGTACGGACCCAGCAGAAGCAATCCGATTGATCAATGAAACGGGTGTGGACTGCTTAGCGATTTCCTATGGCTCCAGTCACGGAGATTATCCTAAAGGGTACAAACCACGTTTTCGTTTCGATATTGTCCAAGAAATAAAAGAGAAGACTCAACTTCCGTTAGTTTTACATGGGGGGTCAGGAGCGGGAAAAGACAACATTCGCCAATCCATTGAGTTAGGAATCAATAAGATTAATGTTGGTTCTGATTTTATGAAGGCGCAACAACAAAGATGCCAACAGCTTCTACAACAGGAGCCAACGATCGAATACCCCACTCTCATCCAACAAACAGTCATAGCAGGAAAAGAGTTAGTTCAGCAATACATTCAACTATCAGGTTCAACCAATAAATCATAGAAATGGAGAAAATAGACGATGTTAATCAATATGAATCAAATGTTAGAAATTGCCAAGGAAAATCATTTTGCAGTAGGGGCGTTTAACGTTGCTGACAGCAACTTTTTACGAGTAGTCATTGAGGCGGCAGAAGAAAATGATGCACCCGCAATCATTGCAGTCCATCCGACAGAATTAGACTTTACCAAAGATGAGTTTTTCCAATATGCAGTGAGCCGAGCGAAAAACAGCACTGTGCCTTTCGTTATCCATATGGATCATGGCGATAGCTTAGCAAGTATCATGCGAGGGATTCATTGTGGGTTTAGTTCAGTTATGATCGACGGCTCCTTGTTGCCATTTGAAGAAAATATTGCACTAACAAAAGAAGTGGTAGATGTTTGCCATAAGATCGGGGTCTCAGTTGAAGGCGAACTAGGAACGATTGGTAACACGGGTACTTCAGTAGAAGGCGGTGTATCGGAAGTCATTTATACGAAGCCGGAAGATGCACAGGAATTTGTGGAACGTACAGGAATCGATTCGTTAGCGGTGGCAATCGGAACCGCTCATGGTATCTATCCAAAAGATGTCAAGCCAGCATTGAAAATGGATGTTTTAACAAGTATTAAAGAAAAAGTAGCCATTCCGCTAGTTTTACATGGAGGATCGGCTAACCCAGACGAAGAAATTGCAAAAGCAGTGCAAATCGGTATTCAGAAAGTCAATATTTCATCCGACTATAAATATGCTTTTTATAAAAAGTGTCGTGAGATCTTAGCTACAACAGAGCTATGGGACCCAAATGCCATTTATCCTGAATGTATCGCAGCAGCAAAAGAAGTGGTGAAGCAAAAGATGGAACTCTTCCATTCAATCAACCAAGCAAAAGTCTATCGTCAAGCGAATATTCAACCTTGGCGACAAGAACAGAACTAAAAAAAATAATCCAAACTTTGTTTTTCAAGAAAAGTGTATGGCTTAGATCGTCTATCACTTCCGATAGTTAATAGAATAAAAAACCGTAGAAACCAACATGATTGGGGGTTCTGCGGTTTTTTTGAATAACTGAAGATAGGCGAACTACTATAGGAAGGAAGTTTAGTAGAAATAAAATGTGACATTTAAGGATAAGAGGCATCTAAAGTTATCTAAATGAAAAATTATGAAAACAAATTGTTTTTTACAGGAAAAAAGCCTTGCTTTGTGGATTTAGATATATTATAATTACAAAGGTGCGTTTACCTAAACGTAAATGTCACAGACGTGATCTATAGGATTTCGTCGGCTAAGAAACGAGAGGTTGCGACACGCCCGGACGCTTTGCCACGAACGAGCGTGACGGAAATTTTCGTGGAGCTATGTCTACTTTTCAAAATAGGCGAAGGAGGGAACAAGATGGCAAAACAAAAAATTCGTATCCGTTTAAAAGCGTATGAACACCGTATTTTAGATCAAGCGGCGGATAAAATCGTGGAAACTGCAAAAAGAACTGGAGCTAGCGTGTCTGGTCCAATTCCATTACCAACTGAACGCAGTCTTTACACAGTTATTCGTGCGACTCACAAATACAAAGATTCACGCGAACAATTCGAAATGCGTACACACAAACGTCTTATCGACATTGTGAACCCAACACCAAAAACTGTTGATGCTTTGATGAAGCTAGACTTACCATCTGGTGTTAACATCGAAATCAAACTATAATATTAAAATAAAATTAATGGAGGTGTACTCATGACCAAAGGAATCTTAGGGAAAAAAGTGGGAATGACACAAATCTTCACTGAATCTGGCGAATTAATTCCAGTAACTGTTGTAGAAGCTACTCCAAACGTAGTGCTACAAGTGAAAACAATGGAAACTGATGGCTACGAAGCTATTCAAGTTGGTTACCAAGATATGCGTGAAGTTTTATCAAACAAACCTGCGAAAGGTCATGTTGCAAAAGCAAACACGGCTCCTAAGCGCTTCATTCGTGAATTCAAAAATGTTGAGCTAGGAGAATATGAAGTAGGAAAAGAAATTACAGTAGATGTTTTCCAAGCAGGAGACATTATTGATGTAACAGGTACTACGAAAGGTAAAGGATTCCAAGGGGTTATCAAACGTCACGGCCAAAGCCGCGGACCAATGGCTCACGGTTCTCGCTACCATCGTCGTCCTGGGTCAATGGGTCCAGTTGCACCTAACCGTGTATTCAAAAACAAACGTCTTGCTGGCCGTATGGGTGGCAACCGCGTAACAATCCAAAACTTGGAAGTTGTTCGCGTTGATGCAGAAAGAAACGTTATCTTAATTAAAGGAAATGTTCCTGGAGCTAAAAAATCATTAATCACTATCAAATCAGCTGTGAAAGCTAAATAATAGTAGGATGAAAGGAGGAACTAAGGAATGCCGAATGTAGCATTATTCAAACAAGATGGAAGCCAAAACGGTGAAATCACACTTAACGAAGAAATCTTCGGAATTGAACCAAATGAAAGTGTTGTTTACGATGCAATCGTTATGCAACGTGCGTCATTAAGACAAGGAACACATGCGGTTAAAAACCGTAGTGCTGTTCGAGGCGGTGGACGTAAACCGTGGCGTCAAAAAGGAACTGGTCGTGCTCGTCAAGGATCAATCCGCTCACCACAATGGCGTGGAGGTGGCGTAGTCTTTGGACCAACACCACGTTCTTACAGCTACAAACTTCCTAAAAAAGTTCGTCGTTTAGCAATGAAATCTGTATTGTCAGAAAAAGTTGCTGAAAACAACTTGGTAGCAATTGAAGGATTAAGCTTCGATGCACCAAAAACAAAAGAATTTAAACAAGTTCTTGCTAACTTATCTATTGACTCTAAAGTATTGGTTGTTCTAGAGAATGGTAACGACTTTGCTGCTTTATCAGCACGTAACTTACCAAACGTAACTGTAGTAACTTCTGATAACGTAAGTGTTCTAGATGTTGTTTCAAATACAAAAGTGTTAGCAACACAAACTGCTCTTACTCAAATTGAGGAGGTGCTTGCATAATGAACTTACTAGACGTAATCAAACGCCCAGTGATCACTGAAAAATCAATGCTTGCCATGGATGACAAGAAATATACTTTTGAAGTGGACACTCGTGCAAACAAAACTTTAGTAAAACAAGCGGTTGAAGCTGCTTTTGACGTAAAAGTTAAAAACGTGAACATCGTGAACGTACGTGCGAAATTCAAACGTATGGGCAAATATGCAGGATATACAAAAAAACGTCGCAAAGCGATCGTTACATTGACTGAAGATTCAAAAGAAATCCAATTATTCGAAGCTGCTGAATAAGCACTTACTAGATAACTCATTAAATTAGGAGGGAAAAACGTGGCGATTAAAAAGTACAAACCTACCTCAAATGGTCGTCGTAACATGACAGGTTCTGATTTTGCTGAAATCACAACATCAACACCTGAAAAATCATTGTTACAACCATTGAAAAACCATGCTGGACGTAACAATAACGGCCGCATCACTGTACGTCACCAAGGCGGCGGACACAAACGCCAATATCGCGTGATCGACTTCAAACGTAATAAAGATAACGTTGTTGCAACTGTTCAAACGATCGAATACGATCCAAACCGTTCAGCTAACATCGCGTTAGTACACTATGAAGATGGAGTGAAAGCTTACATCTTAGCACCAAAAGGACTACAAGTTGGAATGAAACTTGTTTCAGGTCCAGATGCAGATATCAAAGTCGGAAATGCTCTTCCTTTAGAAAACATTCCAGTTGGTACTGTTATCCACAATATTGAAATGAAACCTGGTAAAGGTGGACAATTAATCCGTTCTGCTGGTACAAGTGCTCAAGTACTTGGTAAAGAAGGCAAATACGTATTGATCCGCTTAAACTCTGGTGAAGTTCGTATGATCTTAGCTGCTTGCCGTGCAACAATCGGTTCAGTAGGTAACGAACAACACGAATTGATCAACATCGGTAAAGCTGGACGCTCTCGTTGGATGCGTAAACGCCCAACTGTACGTGGTAGCGTAATGAACCCTAACGATCACCCACACGGTGGTGGTGAAGGTAAAGCTCCTATCGGACGTAAAGCACCAGTTTCTCCTTGGGGACAACCAGCACTTGGTTACAAAACTCGTGATAAAAAAGCTAAATCAGACAAACTTATTGTTCGTCGTCGTAAAAATAAATAATTTCTTTGACCATGTGTCGCACATTTTGAGAGGAGGTTCACCATGGGTCGTAGTTTAAAGAAAGGACCTTTCGTTGATGAGCATTTAATGAACAAAGTTGAAGCTCAAGCAGGGGTTGAAAAGAAAAAAGTTATCAAAACTTGGTCTCGTCGTTCGACCATTTTCCCAAGTTTTGTTGGATATACCATCGCAGTATACGATGGACGTAAACACGTACCAGTTTACATCCAAGAAGATATGGTAGGACACAAACTAGGTGAATTCGCACCAACAAGAACTTATCGTGGCCATGCTGCAGACGATAAGAAAACGAAACGCTAATTGAGGGGAGGATAAAACCAAATGGCAGAACAAATCACATCAGCTAAAGCAACTGCAAAAACAGTTCGCACTTCACCTCGAAAAGCCCGTTTAGTAATTGACCTTATCAGAGGTAAAAGTGTTGCGGATGCAATTTCAATCTTGAAATTCACACCAAACAAATCTGCTGGAATCATTGAAAAAGTATTGATGTCAGCAGTTGCGAATGCAGAAAACAATTTTGACTTAGATGTTGAAAACTTGGTAGTATCTGAAGCATTTGTTAACGAAGGACCAACAATGAAACGTTTCCGTCCACGTGCAAAAGGATCAGCTTCTCCAATCAACAAACGTACAAGTCATATCACGGTAGTCGTATCAGAAAAATAAGGAGGGATAATCAGTGGGTCAAAAAGTACATCCAATTGGAATGCGTGTAGGCATCATCCGCGACTGGGATGCTAAATGGTATGCTGAAAAAGAGTATGCAGAGTTCTTACACGAAGATTTAAGAATCCGTAAATTTATTTCAACTAAACTTGCTGATGCTGCTGTATCAACAATTGAAATCGAACGTGCTACAGGCCGTGTTAACATTTCAATTCACACAGCAAAACCAGGTATGGTTATTGGTAAAGGCGGATCTGAAGTCGAAAACCTAAGAAAAGAATTAAATAAATTAACTGGTAAAAGAATCCATATCAACATCGTGGAAATCAAAAAACCAGATCTAGATGCAAAATTAGTAGGTGAAGGAATCGCACGTCAATTAGAAAATCGTGTTGCTTTCCGTCGCGCTCAAAAACAAGCCATCCAACGTTCAATGCGTGCTGGCGCTAAAGGGATCAAAACTCAAGTATCTGGACGTCTAAACGGTGCGGACATCGCTCGTTCAGAAGGATACTCAGAAGGAACTGTTCCTCTTCACACATTACGTGCGGATATTGATTACGCATGGGAAGAAGCAGATACAACATACGGAAAACTAGGAGTTAAAGTGTGGATCTATCGTGGAGAAATTCTTCCAACTAAAAAAAACACTGAGAAAGGAGGGAAATAATCATGTTAGTACCTAAACGTGTAAAACACCGTCGTGAATTCCGCGGAAAAATGCGCGGGGAAGCCAAAGGTGGTAAAGAAGTAGCATTCGGTGAATACGGTTTGCAAGCTGTTGATTCACATTGGATCACTAACCGCCAAATCGAAGCTGCTCGTATCGCAATGACTCGTTACATGAAACGTGGTGGGAAAGTATGGATTAAAATTTTCCCTCACAAATCTTATACTGCCAAAGCAATTGGGGTACGTATGGGTTCTGGTAAAGGGGCACCTGAAGGATGGGTTGCACCAGTAAAACGTGGTAAAATCATGTTTGAAATTGCAGGCGTGTCTGAAGAAGTGGCTCGTGAAGCGTTACGTCTAGCTTCTCACAAATTACCAATGAAAACTAAGATCGTAAAACGTGAGGAAATGGGTGGTGAATCGAATGAAGGTTAAAGAAATCAGAGAATTAACCACTGCCGAAATGCTTGATCAAGAAAAACAATTAAAAGAAGAATTGTTTAATCTTAGATTCCAATTAGCAACAGGTCAATTAGAAAACACTGCACGTATTAAAGAAGTACGTAAATCGATTGCACGCATCAAAACTGTATTGCGTGAACAAGCTAAGTAATTATGGAAGGAGGCCATTAAGCGTATGACTGAAGAAAGAAATCAACGCAAAGTTTATCAAGGTCGCGTGGTATCTGACAAAATGGATAAAACCATTACAGTTTCTGTTGAAACAAAGAAAAACCACCCTATCTATGGCAAACGCATGAACTATTCTAAGAAATACAAAGTGCATGATGAAAACAACACAGCTAAAGTTGGCGACATCGTGAAAATTATGGAAACTCGTCCATTATCAGCTACAAAACGTTTCCGTTTGTTGGAAGTAGTCGAAGAAGCAGTTATTATCTAATAACACGAGATTTTCCTATATAGATTGAATGCAAAATCTGAAAGGAGGATACACAACGTGATCCAAGCAGAAAGTCGTTTAAAAGTCGCTGATAATTCAGGCGCACGTGAAATTTTGACGATCAAAGTCCTTGGTGGTTCTGGTCGTAAAACTGCTAACATCGGTGATGTGATCGTTGCTACGGTTAAACAAGCAACGCCAGGTGGGGTTGTCAAAAAAGGTGACGTCGTAAAAGCCGTTATCGTTCGAACAAAATCAGGAGCTCGTCGTACAGACGGTTCATATATTAAATTTGATGAAAATGCTGCAGTGATTATTCGTGATGATAAAAGCCCTCGTGGAACGCGTATCTTTGGGCCGGTTGCACGTGAACTACGTGAAAACAACTTCATGAAGATCGTTTCACTAGCACCAGAAGTTTTATAATCTTGAGACACTTATCAAAGGAGGTGCGAAACAGTTATGTTTGTTAAAAAAGGCGATAAAGTTAAAGTTATCACTGGAAAAGACAAAAATAAAGAAGGCGTTGTATTAGCAGCGTTTCCGAAAAAAGATAAAGTCATTGTCGAAGGTGTGAATGTTGTTAAAAAACACCAAAAACCTTCTCAAGCTGCTCCTCAAGGTGGAATTGTTGAGATGGAAGCACCAATTCATGTTTCTAACGTGATGGTGATCGACTCTACTGGCGTAGCTGGCCGAGTTGGCTACAAAGAAGTAGATGGCAAAAAAGTCCGCGTTTCTAAAAAAACCGGTGAAGTTTTAGATAATAAATAAGTTTAAGGAAGGAGGGGCTTACTGAATGAACCGCCTAAAAGAAAAATATCTTAAAGAAGTAACTCCATCATTGATGGAAAAATTTAACTATAGCTCTGTTATGCAAACACCTAAAGTTGAAAAAATCGTCATCAACATGGGTGTTGGTGATGCGGTATCAAACGCTAAAAACTTAGATAAAGCAGTTGAAGAATTAACTTTGATCACTGGACAAAAACCAATGATTACTAAAGCTAAAAAATCAATCGCTGGATTCCGTTTACGTGAAGGAATGCCAATTGGGGCAAAAGTTACCTTGCGCGGAGAAAGAATGTACGAATTTCTAGACAAATTGGTTTCAGTTTCTCTACCACGTGTACGTGACTTCCATGGTGTAAGTAAAAAAGCCTTTGACGGTCGTGGAAACTATACTTTAGGTATTAAAGAACAATTGATCTTCCCAGAAGTAGATTACGATTTAGTAGATAAAGTACGTGGTATGGACATCGTTATTGTAACGACAGCTAACTCAGATGAAGAATCTCGTGAGTTGTTGACACAATTAGGCATGCCATTCCAAAAATAATTAAAGGAGGCGAACTACGTGGCTAAAAAATCAATGATTGCTAAAAACAAACGCCCTGCAAAACATTCAACACAAGCTTACACTCGTTGCGAACGTTGCGGACGTCCACATTCAGTTTATCGTAAGTTCCATCTTTGCCGTATTTGCTTCCGCGAACTTGCCTATAAAGGTCAAATTCCCGGCGTGAAGAAAGCTAGCTGGTAAAAAAGTAAATTCGCATAAGAAGGAGGTAAAAGATCAATGGTCATGACAGATCCAATTGCAGATTTTCTAACTCGTATCCGTAACGCAAACATGGTTAAACATGAGTCTTTAGAAGTTCCTGCATCAAAAATTAAACGTGACATCGCTGAAATCTTAAAACGTGAAGGTTTCGTTCGTGATGTTGAATATATCGAAGATGACAAACAAGGCGTGATCCGTGTTTTCCTAAAATTTGGTAAAAACGGCGAACGTGTTATCACTAACTTAAAACGTATCTCTAAACCAGGTTTGCGTGCTTATGTCAAAGCTGACGAAGTACCAAAAGTATTGAACGGTTTAGGTATCGCAATCATTTCGACTTCTGAAGGTGTTGTTACTGATAAAGAAGCTCGTGAAAAAAATATCGGCGGCGAAGTTATCGCTTACGTATGGTAATCAACTAGAATTTACAAGGAGGTGTCTTTAAGTGAGCCGTATTGGAAATAAAGTTGTTGTGATCCCTGAAGGAGTAACAGTTACTCAAGATGGAAACAACATTACAGTTAAAGGACCTAAAGGTGAATTAACACGTACTTTCTCTTCTGATATCAAAATGAATATCGAAGGAAACGAAGTGACTTTCACTCGTCCAAATGACAGTAAAGAAATGAAAACAATCCATGGAACAACTCGTGCTAACTTCAACAACATGGTTGTAGGTGTTAGTGAAGGATTCCAAAAAGCATTAGAATTGATCGGGGTTGGGTACCGTGCGCAATTACAAGGATCAAAACTTGTCTTGAACGTAGGTTACTCACATCCAGTAGAAATCACACCACCAGCTGGCGTAACTGTTGAAGTACCAGCTAACACACAAGTAATTGTTAAAGGTGCGAACAAAGAAGAAGTTGGCGAATTAGCTGCGAACATTCGCGGAACTCGTCCTCCAGAACCTTATAAAGGTAAAGGTATTCGTTATGTTGGCGAATATGTACGCCGTAAAGAAGGTAAAACTGGTAAATAGTTTAGAAAAATTGCATAGAAGCCAGCAGCAGGAAAAAAGGATTTTGCAGAAGTTTACCTTCATTCAAAAGAGATTTAACTTGTGCCGCAGCTTCTATTTTTCGAGACTTTGGTGTTTCTGCCTAAGTGCAGTACAATAAAATTAAAGAGGTGACAATTGTGATTACAAAACCAGATAAGAACAAAACACGTCAGAAAAGACATCGTCGTGTACGTAACAATATCTCTGGTACTGCTGAGCGCCCACGCTTGAACGTTTTTCGTTCTAACAAAAACATCTACGCTCAAATTATTGATGACGTAGCGGGTGTAACGCTAGCAAGTGCCTCTACCTTGGATAAAGAAATTTCAGGTGGAACAAAAACAGAAGCAGCACAAGCTGTCGGTAAATTAGTTGCTGAACGTGCAACTGAAAAAGGCATTAAAGTAGTAGTCTTTGACCGTGGTGGATACCTTTACCATGGCCGTGTGCAAGCTTTAGCTGAAGCTGCTCGCGAAAATGGACTAGAATTTTAGGAAAAGGAGGAATACCATTCATGGTTTATATCGATCCAAAACATTTGGAATTAGAAGACCGCGTTGTTGCAATTAACCGTGTAACAAAAGTTGTTAAAGGTGGACGTCGTCTACGTTTTGCTGCTTTAGTTGTTGTCGGTGACAAAAACGGACATGTAGGATTTGGTACTGGTAAAGCACAAGAAGTACCTGAAGCAATCCGTAAAGCAATTGAAGATGCGAAGAAAAACTTAGTTGAAGTACCTATGGTTGGTTCAACAATCCCACACGAAGTCATCGGTGCTTTTAGTGGTGGTAGAATCCTAATGAAACCTGCTGTTGAAGGTTCTGGGGTTGCTGCTGGTGGACCAGTTCGTGCCGTATTGGAATTAGCAGGGGTAGCAGATATCACTTCTAAATCTTTAGGTTCAAATACACCAATCAACGTTGTTCGTGCAACTGTTGAAGGTTTGAAACAATTGAAACGTGCAGAAGAAGTTGCAGAACTTCGCGGCAAATCAGTTGAAGAATTAATCGGATAAGGAGGACAAAAATAATGGCTGAATTAAAAGTTACTTTAAAACGCAGTATTATCGGACGTCCTCAAAACCAACGTGATACAGTAAAAGCGTTAGGTCTTACAAAGATTAACAGCTCAGTGGTTAAACCTGCTAATGAAGCAATCAAAGGCATGATCAACACTGTTTCTCACTTGGTGGACGTTGAAGAAATCTAATTAAACAAACCTAGTATATAGTAAGAAATATGAACTAGAATATTAAGGAGGTGCCAAACCTATGAAACTTCATGAATTAAAACCTGCAGAAGGTTCACGACAAGTACGTAACCGTGTTGGACGTGGTACTTCTTCTGGTAACGGAAAAACTGCTGGACGTGGTCAAAAAGGTCAAAAAGCTCGTTCAGGCGGTGGTGTACGTCTAGGATTTGAAGGGGGTCAAACTCCATTATTCCGTCGTTTACCAAAACGTGGTTTCACAAACGTGAACCGCAAAGATTATGCAGTCATCAACCTTGATGTCCTAAATCGTTTTGAAGATGGTGCTGAAGTAACTCCAGTTGCTTTAGTAGAAGCTGGAATCGTGAAAAACGAAAAATCTGGAATCAAAGTATTAGCTAACGGTGAGTTAACTAAGAAATTGACTGTGAAAGCCGCAAAATTTTCTAAGGCAGCTGAAGAAGCAATCGTTGCTGCTGGTGGGTCAATTGAGGTGATCTAATGTTCAAACTGTTAAAAGATGCTTTTAAAGTAAAAGACATTAGATCCAAAATCCTATTTACTGTTTTTGTTCTATTTGTGTTTCGCTTAGGTGCACATATCACTGTGCCCGGAGTAAATGCTAGTTCATTGCAAAACCTTTCTTCTTTGCCTTTTTTCAACATGTTGAACTTGGTGAGTGGTAGTGCGATGCAAAACTTCTCCATCTTCTCAATGGGGGTTTCGCCTTACATTACAGCTTCGATCGTTATCCAATTGTTACAAATGGATATCGTGCCACGTTTTGTTGAATGGTCAAAACAAGGGGAGGTTGGTCGTAAGAAGTTGAATCAAGCAACTCGATACCTGACATTAGTATTGGCATTTGTCCAATCAGTTGGGATCACTGCTGGATTTAACCAGTATGCTCAACTAGGTTTTGTGAATAACCCTAACGTTTCAACCTATGTTACTATCGGTCTGATTTTGACTGCGGGTACAATGTTTGTCACTTGGTTAGGAGAACAAATCACAGAAAAAGGAATCGGTAACGGAGTATCAATGATCATCTTTGCAGGGATCATTTCTCGACTTCCTGAAAGTGTAAAAGAAATTTATGAAGACTATTTCGTAAATATCAATCAATCAGATATCTGGAAATCTGCAATTTTCATTGCTATTTTAATCGTTGCAATCCTATTGATCGTAACGTGCGTTACATTTTTCCAACAAGCTGAACGCAAAATCCCAATTCAATATACGAAACGTGTAGCAGGGGCGCCAACAAGTAGTTATCTACCGTTGAAAGTCAATGTGGCTGGGGTTATCCCGGTTATCTTTGCAAGTTCGTTTATTGCGACACCTAATGCGGTTTTACAAGCATTGAGTGGAAGATTTGGGGCTGAAAACTGGTATAAAATAATGATGCAGATCTTTAACTATAATACTGCACCTGGTGCAACTATTTATACGATCTTGATCGTCGCATTCACATTCTTCTATGCTTTTGTTCAAGTAAACCCTGAGAAATTAGCGGAAAACTTACAAAAACAAGGAAGCTATATACCAAGCGTACGTCCTGGTAAAGGAACTGAAGAGTATGTCTCAAGCTTATTGATGCGTTTAAGTACAGTCGGTGCGATTTTCCTTGGTTTAGTGGCTTTATTACCGATCATTGCTCAAATGATTTGGAATCTGCCTCAGTCCATTGGGTTAGGTGGTACTAGCTTACTGATCGTCATCGGTGTAGCTTTAGAAACTGCGAAACAGTTAGAAGGCTTAATGCTGAAACGTAAGTACGTTGGATTTATCGAGTAAGAAAGCGTGTTGAGGTTTTTCCTCAACACACGTTCTCACATTTATTAGGAGGGAAAACAATGAACCTCATTTTAATGGGGCTACCAGGCGCAGGTAAAGGAACACAAGCAGAAAAAATCATTGATGCTTATCATATTCCTCACATCTCAACAGGAGACATGTTCCGTGCAGCAATGCAAAATGAAACAGCTCTTGGCTTGGAAGCAAAGTCTTATATTGATAAAGGTGAATTAGTTCCTGATGAAGTAACAAATGGAATCGTGAAAGAGCGCTTAGCTGAACCTGATACGGAAAAAGGCTTCTTATTAGATGGTTTTCCCCGTACACTTGAGCAAGCAGAAGCGCTAGATGCAATGTTAAAAGACTTAGACAAAAAAATTGATGCAGTCATCGATATCCATGTTGGTGAAGATGTATTGGTTGAGCGTTTAGCTGGCCGATTCATTTGCAGCAATTGTGGAGCAACTTATCATAAAATTTTTAACCCTACAAAAGTTGAAGATACATGTGATCGTTGTGGTGGGCATGAATTCTATCAAAGAGAAGATGATAAACCTGAGACGGTTAAAAATCGTCTGGCTATCAACATCAAAAATAGTGAACCAATCTTGGCCTATTACAAAGAACAAGGTTTGCTAAACACTATCGATGGTGATCGTGAAATCGATGCTGTATTTACTGATGTCCAAAAAATTATTGAAAAATAGCACGATTGCCCGTAGCCGACTTGCATTAAGCAGTTACTCTTGTCAAGTTCAATAAATTATGATAGAATATGTCAGTCCGACTTCTAGAGAAATCCTCTAGATGATCCATTTTGAGAATTTTGAGGTGGGAACTGCAGTTTCCGCCATTTTATCGTGTGAAAATGCGAAACAAGTACAAGGAGGTACTGTGCGTGGCAAAAGAAGATATGATTGAAGTCGAAGGTACAGTCGTCGAAACTTTGCCGAATGCAATGTTTAAAGTTGAACTAGAAAACGGACACCAAGTTCTTGCTACTGTTTCAGGTAAAATCCGTATGCATTACATCCGTATCTTACCTGGTGACAAAGTGACGGTTGAATTGTCTCCGTATGATTTAAACCGTGGCCGTATTACTTATCGCTTTAAATAATTGTACTCCGTAAAACTACAGGAGGTATTATCATGAAAGTAAGACCATCAGTAAAACCAATGTGCGAACATTGTAAAGTAATTCGTCGTAAAGGACGCGTTATGGTGATTTGCCCAGCAAATCCAAAACATAAACAACGTCAAGGATAATTGGAGGTGCAATAAATATGGCTCGTATTGCAGGAGTAGATATTCCTCGTGATAAACGTGTAGTAGTTTCTCTTACTTATATCTATGGTATTGGTAACACTACTGCTAAAAAAATCTTAGCTGATGCTGGTGTATCTGAAGATGTTCGTGTTCGTGAATTAACGAATGAACAAACAGATGCTATCCGTGCAGAAGTAGATAAATTAAAAGTTGAAGGTGACCTTCGTCGTGAAGTGAACTTAAACATCAAACGTTTGATGGAAATCGGTTCATACCGTGGAATCCGTCATCGTCGTGGATTGCCTGTTCGTGGACAAAACACGAAAAACAATGCACGTACTCGTAAAGGTCCAGCTCGCGCTATCGCTGGCAAGAAAAAATAATTCTTAAGTGAAGGAGGTTAGAACTTCATGGCAGCAAAAAAAGTGAATCGTAAACGCCGTGTGAAAAAGAATATAGAAGCAGGTATTGCACATATCCATTCTACATTCAACAACACTATCATCATGATCACTGATACTCACGGGAATGCATTAGCGTGGTCATCAGCTGGTTCATTAGGCTTCAAAGGAAGCAAAAAATCAACTCCTTTTGCCGCTCAAATGGCAGCAGAAACAGCTACAAAAGCAGCAATGGAACACGGATTAAAAACTGTTGAAGTAACAGTTAAAGGACCTGGTTCTGGACGTGAAGCAGCAATTCGTTCATTACAAGCTACAGGTTTAGAAGTGACTGCAATTCGTGACGTGACTCCAGTTCCTCATAATGGTGCCCGCCCTCCAAAACGCCGTCGTGTTTAATGAGTGCCGCTCATTTTGAGTTCTATTAGTAACGTCATTGAACAAGACACTTTTCGTTTTGAAAGGGGTAAAGATAAGAATGATTGAGTTCGAAAAACCAAGAATCGCAAAAATTGATGAAGAAAAAGATTATGGCAAGTTCATCGTTGAACCTCTTGAAAGAGGATATGGGACTACTTTAGGGAATTCCCTACGTCGTATTTTATTATCTTCTTTGCCAGGTGCTGCCATCACTAATATTCAAATCGATGGTGTACTGCATGAATTCTCTACCATTAAAGGGGTAAGAGAAGACGTCACTCAAATCATCTTGAACATTAAAGGCTTAGCACTTAAAATGTATGGTCAAGAAGAAAAAACCCTTGAAATCGATATTACCGGACCTGCTACAGTAACTGCTGGCGATATTATCGTTGATAGTGAGGTAGAAATTCTTAACAAAGATATGTACATCTGTAGCGTCTCTGAAGGAGCTACGTTCCACGCTCGCTTAACAGTGAAGCCAGGACGTGGTTATGTTCAAGCAGATGAAAACAAAAAAGAAGATATGCCAATTGGTGTACTTCCAGTCGATTCAATCTACACGCCAGTTCGTCGTGTGAACTACCAAGTAGAAAACACTCGTGTTGGACACCGTGAAGATTTTGATAAATTGACGATGGAGATTTGGACAGATGGTTCAATCGAACCGTTGGAAGCAATGAGTTTATCTGCAAAAATCATGACAGAACATTTAGACATCTTTGTAAACCTAACTGATGAAGCTAAAAATGCTGAAATCATGGTCGAAAAAGAAGAAACACAAAAAGAAAAAATGTTAGAAATGACAATTGAAGAATTAGACTTGTCTGTTCGCTCTTATAATTGTTTGAAACGTGCAGGAATCAATACTGTACAAGAACTTACAAATAAATCTGAGCCAGAAATGATCAAAGTCCGTAACTTAGGACGTAAATCATTAGAAGAAGTGAAAGCTAAATTACACGACTTAGGTTTAGGTTTACGTAAGGAAGATTAAAACCTTTTACGAAGGAGGGAAACCAACGTGAGTTATCGTAAACTAGGACGCACATCTAGCCAACGTAAAGCGATGTTGCGTGATTTAACAACTGACTTATTAATTAACGAACGTATTGTGACTACTGAAGCTCGTGCGAAAGAAGTTCGCTCAACTACAGAAAAAATGATCACTTTAGGCAAACGTGGAGACTTACATGCACGTCGTCAAGCTGCGGCTTTTGTACGTAATGAAGTTGCTAGCGTACGTGAAGAAAATGAGGACATCGTCATTGAATCAGCTTTACAAAAACTATTTAATGATATTGCACCTCGTTATGCTGAACGTCAAGGTGGCTACACTCGTATCTTGAAGACAGAACCAAGACGCGGTGATGGTGCACCAATGGTTGTCTTAGAACTTGTCTAAAATCACACTAATAACATCACTTTATAGATGATTCTTTTAGAGTGTTATGATGTTGGAAGTTAACTCTTCCGAGTCTAGCTCAGCGCTACTCCCCAAATCTATCGGTTTGGGGAGTATGCACTCATCATAAAGTGTTTTTTTGTACCTTCAATTACCTGTCAAGACATCTAATTGAAGGTGTAAAAAAACACTTTAATTAAAACGGAAACAATTGAAAAATCAGGTGTTTTTTGATAGTGTTAGTAGGAACTTAGGATGGAGAAGGAGTAATTATGGAGCCAATAATTGAATTAGGAAAGATTAATTACAAATATCAACCTGATGACCCTCGTCCAGCATTAAAAGACATTTCATTTACCATCAAGCAAGGTGAGTGGATCGCAATCATCGGACATAATGGATCAGGGAAATCAACACTTGCAAAAACAATCAATGGGTTGCTTCTACCAGAGTCTGGTATTGTGAAAGTTGGCAATCAAACACTTAATGAAGAAAATATCTGGTCGATCCGTCAAATGGTTGGAATGGTTTTCCAAAATCCAGACAACCAATTTGTTGGATCTACTGTTGAAGATGATGTTGCTTTTGGTCTTGAGAACCAAGGTATACCTAGAGAAGAAATGGTGATCCGTGTACAAGATGCGCTAGAAAAGGTACGTATGATCGATTTTGCCAAACGTGAACCAGCAAGACTTTCTGGTGGACAAAAACAACGAGTAGCCATTGCTGGAGTCGTAGCTCTACGTCCAGATATTATTATCTTAGATGAAGCTACTAGTATGCTTGATCCAGAAGGTCGTGAAGAAGTGATTTCCACGATTAAAAAAATCAAAGATGAAAGTAATTTGACCGTCATATCTATCACTCATGATATCGATGAGGCAGCAAATGCCAATCGGATATTAGTGATGAAACAAGGAGAATTAGTCAATGAAGGCACACCAGAACAAATCTTTTCTGCTGGTCCAGAATTGATCAATTTAGGGTTAGATCTTCCTTTTCCTGAAAAATTGAAAAGCGCCTTGAAGCAACGAGGAATTGATGTTCCTAGTGAATATATGACAGAAGAAAGGATGGTGGAATGGTTATGGACATCCGTTTTGAAAAAGTAGATTTCACCTATCAACCAAACACACCATTCGAACAACGTGCATTATTTGATATTGATTTAATGATTAAAGAAAATAGCTACACAGCCTTAGTCGGGCATACTGGAAGTGGGAAATCAACCTTACTGCAACATTTGAATGCGTTGATTAAACCTACCAGTGGGATCGTACATATTGGCGATCGACAAATCAAGCCCGATACGAATAATAAAAACTTAAAACCCATTCGTAAAAAAGTAGGTATTGTTTTTCAGTTTCCTGAAGCCCAATTATTTGAAGAAACGGTAGCAAAAGACATTGCTTTTGGACCAAAGAACTTTGGTGTCAGTGAGGAAGATGCACGAGATTTAGCTAAAGAAACATTAGAACAAGTTGGTTTAGATGAAACTTACTTAGAGCGTTCTCCTTTTGAATTATCAGGAGGACAAATGCGTCGAGTAGCGATTGCAGGTGTACTTGCTATGAAGCCGGAAGTACTAGTATTAGACGAACCAACGGCTGGACTTGATCCTCAAGGTCGAAAAGAAATGATGGATATGTTCTGGCGACTGCACAAAGAACAAAAAATCACGATCGTATTGGTCACTCATTTAATGGATGATGTGGCAAATTACGCTGATTATGTTTATGTCTTAGAAAAAGGTAGGATTGTAAATAGCGGTCAACCTCATGCAGTTTTTCAAAATCTATCTTGGCTCAAAGAAAAGCAATTAGGTGTTCCGACTGCGACAGAATTTGCGGAAAAGCTGAATAGTCGAACAGCGCTTTTTTCCGAACTTCCAATCACTGCAGATGAATTAGCAGATCAGCTCGTAGCATTAGTAGGGGGACAACCTTATGATGAATAAATTAATTTTTGGTCGATACATGCCTGGAGATTCCTTGATCCATCGATTAGACCCTCGAGCAAAGTTATTAGCAAGTTTCTACTTTATTGGAATTATTTTTTTGGCAAATAATTGGCAGACTTATGCGTTATTAGCTGTTTTCACTTTACTTGCTGTCTTTCTCTCAAAGGTAGATTTCAAATTTTTCATCCGAGGCATCCGTCCTTTGATCTGGTTGATTTTATTTACAGTGGCACTCCAAGTATTATTTACTAGCGGTGGTGCTACCTACTGGAGTTGGGGAATCTTCAATATTACGGAGTTCGGTGTAATGAATGGGCTGTTTATTTTTTGCCGATTTGTACTAATCATTTTTATGTCTACCTTATTAACATTAACGACTCCACCTTTGGAATTATCTGATGCGATTGAGTATTTACTTCGCCCATTAAAAGCAGTTCGCTTTCCGGTGCATGAAATTTCGTTGATGCTTTCGATTGCTCTACGATTCGTACCAACGTTGATGGATGAAACAGAGAAAATCATGAATGCACAACGAGCCCGTGGGGTTGATTTTGGTGAAGGAAGTCTAGTCCAAAAAATGAAAGCAGTTATTCCTTTACTGATTCCTTTGTTTGTTAGCAGTTTTAACCGGGCAGAAGATTTAGCGACTGCCATGGAAGCAAGAGGATACCAAGGTGGTGAAGGAAGAACAAAGTACCGCATACTGCATTGGCATCAACGAGATACGATGGTCCTTGTTGTTTTTGTCTTGATGACCATTGCATTAGTCTTTTTAAGAAGTTGATGAGTAGGTGAAAGTATGACACGTTATAAAGCAATTATTGCCTATGATGGTACCCATTTTAATGGTTTTCAGAAGCAACCAAATGGTCGTACTGTCCAAGAGGAAATGGAAAAAACGCTAAAGAAAATGGCCAATGGAAAAGAGATCACTGTCTTTGGTTCTGGCCGTACTGATGCAGGGGTCCATGCGATGGGGCAAGTGATCCATTTTGATTATCCTGAAGAACGACCTTTAGAACGTATGCGTTTTGCATTAGATACGCAATCGTCAGAAGATATCGCAGTTAAAGCCGTTGAGATCGTTTCAGATGATTTTCACGCGCGCTATTTAGTAAAAGAAAAAACTTACCAGTTTCGGGTCGATATTGGAAAACCACGCAGTCCGTTTCGTCGGCATTACGCAAGTTATTTCCCCTATCCACTTGATTTATCGAAAATTCAACGAGCATTGCCTGACTTAATAGGTACCCATGATTTCACTTCTTTTTGTGCTTCTGGAAGTTCAATCGAGGACAAAGTAAGAACGATCTATGAAGCAAAGATGGAAGTCAATGAGGCCGGGGATGAGTTGTTATTTACTTTTCGTGGGAATGGTTTCTTGTACAAGATGATTCGGATCCTTGTCGGTACGTTGCTGAAGATTGGGAACGGACGACTTTCAGAGGATAGTATACCCGAAATCATTGCGAAAAAAGATCGAAATGCTGCAGGACCCACAGCTCATCCAGAAGGGTTATATCTGTATGAAGTGGTGTATGATTAATAAAGACCTTTTATTCACACGTTTCGTTTAGAGAAAAAATATTTCTCTAAACGGAACGTTTTTTTATTTTTTTATGAGTTTTAATTATCCAAAAAATAATAACAGTAAAAAGATATTACTAGCATCTAAGTAGCTAAATGATCAATTTTATAGAAATATAAAATAACTATTATTTAAAATAACAATCGAAATAACATAAAGTATATAAAAAAGAAAAAGTTGTTGCTAAAGAGAGGATTCTTTTCTTTATAATAGAACCTAATGAGCGAAAGGAGAATAAATGATATGAGCAATGAAAAATTAGATCAGAATACTTTAATCAGCATACTGGGAGAAGTACATGAGGAAAAACCCTTTATTGAGACGAGACTAGATGAGAAAGAAAATTTTAAAAACGCTATGGGTAATATATTCCAACAAAACGCATCCATACAGCCAAAAATAGTAACACCAGACCCAGCAAAAAATTCGGCAAACAATAATCCATCAATACTATCGAGTGCGAAGATGGGAAATGCAACTAGCATATTGGGAGAAACAACCGGTTCAAAATCGTTTATGGCTATGACAGCAGATGAGAAAAAAAAATTTAAAAACGCTATGGGTAATATATTCCAACAAAAACTACCCATACAGCCAAAAATAGTAACACCAGACCCAGCAAAAAATTCGGCAAACAATAATCCATCAATACTATCGAGTGCGAAGATGGGAAATGCAACTAGCGTATTGGGAGAAACAACCGGTTCAAAATCGTTTATGGCTATGACAGCAGCTGAGAAAGAAAATTTTAAAAATGCTATGGGTAATATATTCCAACAAAACCCATCCATACAGCCAAAAATAGTAACATCAGCCTCAGCAAAAAATTCGGCAAACAATAATCCATCAGTACTATCGAGTGCGAAGATGGAAAATCCAACTAGCATATTGGGAGAAACAACTGGTTCAAAATCGTTTATGGCTATGACAGCAACTGAGAAAGAAATTTTTAAAAACGCTATGGGTAACATATTCCTAAAGAACCTGCCCATACATCAGACAACAGTAATACCAGTGCCAATAACAAAGGAATCGTCAGAAACTAAACCTTCTGATCAAGGAGAGCATAGAAGAAAATTCGTTGACGTATTAAATCAAATAAAGTTAAATAATCCAGTAGCACAAGAAAGAACAGCAGAGTCTGCAAAAAAAGAATTTACAGAAAACACCTCTTTGATATTACCGAGTGAGGAGAAGTCAGGACAAGAAGGAAAAACAGGCAGTTTAAATCAACTTACCTCTCAAACCAAAAAAACAGGTGGAGTTCCTTTGTCTAAATCTACATATGTGAATAATATTAGAGACTTGCAAAACAACCCAATATATCAAAGAATCGCTAGACAATTAAGTAATGAAGAGGGGAATAATGGCAAGTTTAATAACGGAGAAGTGGAGAATGGAAAGGTAGATAACGGTAGGTTGAGTAATGGTCAGAAAAAAGAACTGAGAGTAATTTTAGGAGACTGTGGCACACAGGTGGTCAAAATAGATTCGCAGTCTGAAAGACCTACAGCATCTCCAAATCTTGTAAGCCGGGTAAATAATCCTAAGGGCGCCGTTGGGTACGACAGATAAGTAATCAATAAACCAGAACATTTAACTTTTTAACTTCGTTGAGGAATGATCAGAAATTGATGTTGGTTATGAGAGATAGAATAATTGGGACAGAAAGAAGAAAAGTTTCTTTCTGTCTTTTTTTATTTGGTAGGTTTTGCCATGACGGAACATGTTTTGTAGGTTGAAATAATAAAAATAAGCGATTGGATCCTTGACAATTCACCCTCTCTTTCCGGAGGTGGGAATTTAAATAATGGCAGTTCATCTAATCAACAGGGTGATGTTCAACGCTTAGGAGAGCTTTTGGAGAAAAGGCGTGAATCAAGTTCGAGTCTGCAATCAACGTCAAGGATTGCAGGCTCCACAAGTCCTGTAAGGAAGATAACAGAACATAATGAAATTACTGAATACGGTAGTAGATAAGTAATCAGAACTACAAGAGTCATCAACGTAAAAATCAGCGCCATCATTTCAATTTTAGAAATGATGGCGCTGAGTGGATCATTAACTATGTTTATATCGCTTATTTACTTTGGGCTCTTTCTTTTGATACCACACATATAGGATAAAAAGTCCGATACAAAGAACGAACAAAATCGATCCGATGATAAAACCTTGAGGTAAGTAACTAAAAGTGACGGTATGTTTGCCTGCAGGTAGTTTGATCATTACAAAGGCATCTTTGAAGTTTTCGACTTTGACTGCCTTTCCATCGATTTTTGCGGACCAGCCAGCATCATAAGGGATCGTTGTGACTAGCATTCTTTCTTCGGATGTGTTGACAGTACCAGTGGCGGTTCGGCCGGTCGTTTTCATAGCAACACCATTTTCTTTGATTTGATTCATTGCTGCTTGATAAGCAACAACATCAAGTCCAAGAACTTTAGGTTCCATAAAGCTAACCTCTTTTGTGCCATAAAAACTAGCAGAGAAAGTAACTGTTGTGTCTTGAGGATAATATCCTAGATCATAATATTGTCCAGAAATACTGATCTGAGTCTTTCGTGACACACCGTTGACAGTAATCGTGGCGGTAGAACTTTCTAATTGGGCATAGTTAGTAGGGAACAAACTGAGATAAGCTTGTGTGTTTGCTGGTACACGCACTTCCCAAGTGAGCGTTTTGGGCTGGTTATTCGTGGTTTCAGAATAAGTCACCCCGGTAGACGTCTTGTTTACTGTGACGTTTTGTTGGCTTTTCAAAGTTGGTGTGTAGAAAGTAAAATACCGCTCATTTAAATCAGCCAGCCGATTGATCAAATTGGTTTGACTCGTGAGATTGTCAGTTAATGGTTGTTCCACGTGATTAATATCTACTGGTGCTGTAAAAGCTAGCGGTAAAGCATTTAGATTTTTATAGAGTGTATAGTCATCGCTCTGACTTTCTTTCACAAAGCCATATTTGCTAAAGCTACTGTCGTTTTTAGCAATATTATATTTTATTCCTGTAAACCCATCCATCAATAACGTATTGTTTGCGTAGCGGATATTAAGATTTGTTCCTCTTGAACGAAAGCCTAACGAATCTAGATAAGCAGAAGAGTTCCTGTTTCTAATAGAAGAAAACAAACTGATACCACTATAGCCATAGTTAATGGAATCATTAGGAGAAATCGGATCAAGATTTTCTAATCGATAAAAAGTATCCGATTCTTGTTTTGTCTGATCAACAAGTGACTTGATGCTAGGAGCAGGATCAGTATATAAGCTTCGTGAAGCATAATTCCAATCGTCTAATATCCCATGAATCATACTATTCGTATTGACACTTGCTTCTCCTGTCATCAGTAACAGTAACAATAAGCTAAGGTATTTAACGGGCTGTTTTGGTTGCTGGAAAAAGCCAATTGTTAACGCGTAAAGACTCAAGAAAACAATCGTTAAGACAAACGATGTCGTTGTAATATAAGAGTAACTATTATTAGGCTTAAGTCCCCATGCGATAGCAAAAACTGCTGCTAAAATGATGATGATACTTAGGAGTAAGCCTTGATCCTCTTTAGTTATTCGTTCCCATCCTTTGGCCGCTAACAAAAGGACGAGAAAAGAAAACAAATAGGAATAGCGGAACAAAAACATATTAGGCGCATGCATACCATGCCAAAAGAGGTTGAGTGGTACAAGATAGAAACTAGCAATCAATAAAGCAAATAAACTACCATACAAAAGTTTGTTCTTTAAGTTGATTTTTCGACTAGCAAAATAAAATAGACATAAAACTAATGGAAACAAACCAGCATAAATAAAAGGAATGGAGCCATATTTGGTTGTGTCATAGACACCGATCATGTTTTTCATGATGATATCCAAATATGAGGTAGCTTCGGTTTTTAGTGTAGTGATCTGTGTTAATGTTTCGCCATTTGATCGGAGATCCAAGACTGCTGGAAGAATAATGATCATTGATGCTCCACCAGCTAATAAGGAAGTAATCCCATAAGGTACAATCGATTTTTTGTAGAGTGACCATTTTGTAAACAGCCTTGCCATAAAATAAAGAAAAGAAAAAATACCGATCATAAAGCCCATATAAAAACTGGATAAAAAGAGCAATAAGTAACTAACAAATAATAATGTTGGTCGTTTATAATCCATGACCCGATGGATACCCAAAATAATAAGTGGAAGATAAATAAACGCATCCAACCACATAATGATCTCAGAATGAGCGGTAATGAAAGAGATCGAAGCATAGCTAACACTTAAAGCCACTTGTCCCCAACGTGGAATTTTATACGTCCGCGCAAGGAACCAAAAAGATAATCCAGCAAACCCAACTTTAAGCAGAGTTAGAAAATATAAAGCATCAGGCATCATATTATTAGGAAACAAAAGAACAAGCGGAGTAAATAATCCGCCTAAGTAATATGAAATTAAAGATAAATAATTCAGACCTAATGAAGCGTTCCAAGTATAAAAAATACTTTGCTTTCCTAATAACATGTTCCGAAAGCTTGCATGGAAATTTGAAAATTGAGAAAATGCATCACTTGCAAGAATGCTTCGGCTACTTCCTGGATAAATTCCGATACTTAAGTAAACTAACGCAAGTATCAAAAAAGGGATCAGAAAACTAGCAAAAGCATAACGACCATTTTCTTTTAAAAAAAGTTTGATTTTTGTTTTCATTGATTCATTCACCAAATTTCTATGAAATATGAAGTTATCTCTAGTTTATCATATTCATATTTTTAACTACATGAAAAGACTTGGCATTTCCAAAAAAATAAAAAAACAATAATAAATAACGTTTATTTTGAAAATAAAAGGCAAGAAAACTTATATAAACTGATTTTATAAATAATAAAATACCAGTTTTTAAAAGAATACATGTTTAATATTAAGGACTTGGCAAAACCTAAAAAGCCTACAAATGATCGTTCATCAAGATCATTTGTAGGCTTTTCAACTAACTTCTTTTATGAAAAGTAAGGCATTATAATAAAAATAAAAACCGTTCACGCACCGAACGGTTCAAACTTCATTCAATTAAACGCGTGCAACTTTTCCTGACTTCAAAGCACGAGTTGACACCCAAACTTTTTTAGGTTTTCCGTCGATCATAACGCGAACTTTTTGTAAGTTAGGTTTAACAGTACGTTTTGTTGAGTTCATCGCATGAGAACGATTGTTTCCACTTTTTGTCTTGCGACCAGTAAAGTAACAAACTTTTGCCATGTAATTTTCCCCCTTTACCTCGATTTGGAGCGATAGAATAATTCAGCTCATACCAGAATAACATATCATATGAAGGGGTAATATGCAAGTGTCTTTTCATAGCAAGAATTGACAATCCATGGGAATAATTGTAAATTATACAGGACTAATTTTAAAATTTTCAGCGGTTTTTGAGTACTTTAGGGTAACTGCCTTTTATTTCGGGTGACGCTATGATAAAATATGATAGAAGAAAAATGGGAGTATTTTGCCCGTTAAGGAGGCTCATTCATGGCTGTAAAAATTCAAACGTCAGCTGGAACCATTGAAATTACCAATGATGTGATTGCAACAGTTGTTGGTGGCGCCGCAACAGATGTGTTCGGTGTTGTAGGAATGGCCAGCAAGAACCAAATAAAAGATAATATTACTGAAATTCTACGAAAAGAAAATTATTCTCGAGGAGTAGTTGTTCGCCAAGAAGCTAATGGCATCGCAGTAGATGTTTATACGATCATTAGTTATGGTACAAAAATTTCAGAAGTTTCTCGCAATGTCCAAGAAAAAGTAAAATACAACTTGGAGACATTACTAGGTGTAACAGCCAATTCTGTTAATGTTTTCGTCCAAGGTGTTCGTGTACTGCCAGACTAGGCAGAAGGCTTGCTGAATGATTCAGCAGTCGATCTGAAGGAGGATTATCTAGGTGAGTGTAACAGAAATCAGTGCAAGCCAATTCCAGGAAATGGTTCAGGCGGGCGCGAATCGTCTGCAAGTAAATGCAGAATATGTCAATTCGTTAAATGTATTCCCAGTTCCTGATGGAGATACAGGTACAAATATGAATTTATCTATGACAAGTGGAGCTAAAGCAGTTGCTGATTCTACTTCTGAAAAAGTAGGCGAGTTAGCAGCAATGTTATCAAAAGGCCTACTAATGGGAGCCAGAGGAAATTCAGGAGTTATTTTGTCTCAATTATTCCGAGGCTTTTCAAAGCAAATACCTGATGTGACAGTGTTAAACGCTGCAGATTTAGCTGCGGCTTTTACGCATGGCGTTGAGACAGCTTATAAAGCAGTCATGAAGCCTGTTGAAGGAACCATTTTGACAGTAGCCCGTGAAGCTGCAAAAGCAGGAGAAAAGAAAGCTAAAACAAGTGACGACGTTGTTGAAGTGATGACGGCTGTGGTAAAAGGTGGGAAACGTGCCTTAGCGAAAACACCTGATTTGTTACCAGTGTTAAAAGAAGTCGGTGTCGTCGATAGTGGCGGTCAAGGTTTGCTATTTGTATATGAAGGCTTCTTAAGTGCCTTGAATGGTGAATTCAAAATGACAGAAGTCTATGAACCATCACCAGCTGAAATGGATGAAATGGTCAATGCTGAGCATCATCGCAGTGTCCAAGGTCAATTAGCAACAGAAGATATCCATTATGGTTACTGTACAGAAATCATGGTAAAAATCGGTGAAGGGCCAACCGTCGATAGCCAATTTGACTATGAAGAATTTCGTAATTACTTAGATGGAATCGGTGATTCATTATTGGTTGTTAATGATGATGAGATCATTAAGGTCCACGTGCATACCGAAAATCCAGGTGAAGTATTAAATTATGGACAAAAATTTGGTTCATTAGTAAAAATCAAAGTCGACAACATGCGTTTACAGCATGAAACGATTTTAGAACACGATGAGCAAGCGAAACCACAAAAAGCAGCTCGTACACCTTATGGGATCGTAGCGATTGCAGCCGGTAAAGGAGTGCAAGAGTTATTTGAAAGTTTAGGAGCAAACTATGTCATTAGTGGTGGACAAACGATGAACCCAAGTACGGAAGATATCGTTAAAGCGATCAAGGAAGTCAATGCGGATAAAGTCATCGTATTACCAAACAATAAAAATATCTTCATGGCTGCGGATCAAGCGGCTGAAGTAGCAGATATCCCAGTAGCGGTCGTACCATCAAAAACGATCTCTCAAGGATTAACTGCGATACTTTCATTTAATGATCAAGTATCGTTGGAAGAAAACAAAGCGACTATGACAGAAATGCTTGCAAGTGTCGTTAGTGGGCAGATTACTCATGCGATTCGTGACACAACCATTGATGGTGTGAAAATTACTGAGGGCGATTTCTTAGGGATGATTGACGGGAAAATCGTTATCTCAGATTCTGACATGATGGCAACTTCATTCGCTACCTTAGAAAAAATGATCACTGAAGAAACAGAAATTGTGACGATTTTAGCAGGTGAAGGTGGTTCGGTTCATCAAGCAGAAGAATTATCAGCTAAATTAGTTGAACAACATCCAGATTTAGAAATTGAAATTCATCAAGGCGATCAACCGGTTTATCCGTATTTATTCTCTGCAGAATAGAAAAGGACAATCCTTTTCGCCTGAACGAACGGTAAAAGAACGGGGGCTGTACCAGGTTGTTGGTGCAGCCCTATTTCTAAGGAATGGATTGATAGTGAAACATACGGTAAAGGAGGGTGAAATATGAGGTCTTTAAATGATCCAGTGACGATGTTAGCCGGTGTGGGAGCAAAAAGGGCGGATAGTCTTGCTAGTCTGGGAATCCAAACCATCGAAGACCTATTGACCTATTATCCTTTTCGCTATGAAGACATTCAAGAAAGAAATTTAAATGAAATACTTGATCAAGAAAAAGTGACTTTAAAAGGCCTGGTTGTTTCACCACCAGTAATGAGTCGCTTTGGCTACAAAAAGAATCGACTCCAATTTCGTATGATGCAGGATCATGCTGTTTTCAATGTTTCTTTTTTCAATCAACCATATTTGAAAGATAAAGTGATCTTATCCGAAGAAATTGCTGTCTATGGAAAATGGGATGCGAAACGGAAGTCATTAAATGGTATGAAAATTTTGGGTTCTCAAGCGGTGGATGATTTTTCTCCAATCTATCATGTCAATAAATCAATCCGTCAAACAACTTTAGTCGATTTGATTCGAAGAGGTTTCGAAGAGTATGGTGATTTGATCGAAGAGAATCTTCCCAATGGATTAGTTGAGAAATATCGACTGTTGGATCGGCCAACAGCTGTTAAAAGCATGCATTTTCCGAAAAATCATGAAGAAAACCATCAAGCAAAACGAAGAATTGTCTTTGAAGAATTCTTTTTATTTCAAATGCGACTTCAAGGGCTTAAAAAATCGGAAAAAGCAGAAACAAATGGCATTGAAATTTTATATGACATCCAGCGCTTGAAACAATTTATTCAAAAACTACCTTTTGAATTGACGGATGCCCAAAAAAGAGTCACGAATGAAATTTGTCGTGACTTAAGAAGTCCGCAACATATGCAACGCCTATTGCAAGGTGATGTAGGTAGCGGAAAGACGATTGTTGCAGCAATTGCCTTATATGCGGCGGTCACTGCAGGGTTTCAAGGCGCATTGATGGTACCAACTGAAATTTTGGCACAACAACACATGGAAAGCCTTCTTCAATTATTTGATGCGCAAGAAGTTAAACTTGCTCTGTTAACGGGTTCGACGAAAGCCAAAGAACGAAGAGAACTACTCGAATTGCTGGAACAAGGAGAAATCGATATCGTTGTCGGTACCCATGCGTTGATTCAAGAAGGAGTCGAATTTCAACACTTAGGTTTAGTTATTACGGATGAACAACATCGTTTTGGTGTGAATCAGCGAAAAGTACTCCGTGAAAAAGGCTGGCGTCCAGATGTTTTATTTATGACAGCCACACCAATTCCTCGGACTTTAGCGATTACTGCATACGGAGAAATGGATGTTTCGGTAATTGACGAACTTCCAGCTGGCCGGATTCCAATAGAGACGAGATGGGTTCGTACGCCACAATTAAATAGTGTGTTAGATTGGACATGGAAGGAACTGGCGAAAGGACATCAAATGTATGTCATTTGCCCGTTGATCGAAGAGTCAGAAGCATTAGACGTTAAAAACGCTGTTGAAATTTATGAAAAATTAAGTGCGCTTTTTGCGCCTCAGTATGAAGTCGGATTGTTACATGGTAAAATGAAGAACCAGGAAAAAGAAGCAATTATGGAAACATTTAAAGAAAACAAGATGCAAATCTTGGTTTCAACGACGGTCATCGAAGTGGGTGTAAATGTTCCGAATGCTACAGTCATGTTGATCATGGATGCTGATCGTTTTGGATTAGCACAGTTACATCAATTACGTGGACGTGTTGGACGTGGTAGTGATGCTTCTTATTGTGTATTGGTAGCTAATCCTAAAAATGAATTAGGGATTGAGCGAATGAAAATAATGACAGAAACGAACAATGGCTTTATTCTAAGTGAGAAAGATTTAGAGTTGCGTGGACCAGGAGAAGTATTTGGTTTTCGCCAATCAGGCTTACCGCAATTTGCAATTGCTGATCTTGTAACAGATAGTAATATATTAGAGGTAGCTCGTGATGAGGCACAAAAGCTATGGCAGTTAAAGGATTGGCAACTATTGCCAGAATACCAACATTTGATCCGCAGTTTAGACTTGGAAAATCAAGATAATCGTTATTTTGATTAATAGACTGTGCTATACTTTATAGTGATGATAAAAAAGGAGTGGAAATAATGAAAATTGCCGTAGATGCAATGGGTGGAGATCACGCACCACAAGCCATTGTGGAAGGTGTGGCTTTAGCTCAAAAAGATTTCCCAGATGTGGAATTTATCCTTTATGGTAAGGAAAATGAAATAAGAAAATATCTAACAACAGAACACAATGTGACGATCATTCATACAGATGAAAAAATCGATAGTGATGATGAACCAGTTAAAGCCATTCGCCGTAAAAAGAATGCTTCGATGGTTTTGGCAGCACAAGCTGTCAAAAATGGTGAAGCAGACGCGATTTTTTCAGCGGGGAACACTGGCGCATTATTAGCAGCTGGACTCTTTATTGTTGGTCGTATCAAAAACATCGAACGCCCTGGTCTGATGTCTACTTTACCGGTAGTCGGTCAACCCAATGCAGGGTTTGATATGCTTGATCTAGGTGCAAATGCTGAAAATAAACCGGAACATTTATTACAATATGGCATCTTAGGCTCATTTTATGCAAGAAAAGTCCGAGGAATCGGTAGACCTCGAGTTGCTTTATTGAATAATGGGACGGAAGCAACAAAAGGAAGCGAATTAACTAAAAAAGCTTTCGAATTACTTCAAAATGAAACCAGTTTGAATTTTATTGGAAACGTTGAAGCGAGGGAACTATTGAACGGGGTAGCAGATGTTGTTGTAACCGATGGATTTACAGGCAATGCAGTATTGAAATCCATTGAGGGAACAGCCATGAATCTGATGGACCTTTTGAAAGCTGCCATTTTAAATGAAGGGTTTAAAGGAAAAATGGGCGCACTATTGTTGAAAGATGGGTTACGTTCATTAAAATCAGAAATGGATTATTCAAAACATGGCGGAGCAGTTCTTTTTGGATTAAAGGCACCAGTCATCAAAACTCACGGTGCGACTGGACCAGATGCAGTGAGACATACCATCAGACAAATCCACACTATGTTGGAAACCAATGTGGTAGGGCAGTTAGTTGAACAATTCGAAAAACCTGCAGAATAATGTTTCTGGTTGCTCGTCGACGACCCTATAGAAAAAAAGGTGGACAATATTAGAAAATGTCAGTAAAATTAGCCTTGGTGAAGGAAATCGGCAATTTTGATAATTGTTGGAGGTGAAAACATTGTCACGTGAAGAAGTATTTAATAAAGTAGCGAAAATTATTTCAAATCATTTTGAAATTGATACAGATAAAGTAACTGATGAATTAAATATCAAAGATGACCTAAAAGCTGACTCAATCAGCATCATGGAATTTGTTTTGGAACTTGAAGATGAGTTTGGAACAGAAATTTCTGACGAAGATGCAGAACAAATTGAAACAGTTGGTGGGGCAGTTGACTACATCAGCAATCATCTTAACTAATCATCAGCATGAAAGTGAGTAAAGATCAATCGGATCTTTACTCACTTTTTTTTAATTTTTCAAGTGATTTATCTTTATTTTAAATAGATTTTTCTGACAATTCTGGCAACTGACTGAAATTTTCTTGCATTGTAGAGGGGTTTTATATATAATTATTAATAATATATTGCACTATCCTTAGAATAACGCTTATTATAAAACGTTTTATTCTGTGGGATATCATTTTTTATTAAGAAAACTTCCAACCAGGGAGCAGAGAGGGGTATTCGATTGTCAGATAATCAACTATTAGATGTTCAGAACCTACATACAGGCTTCCGTCTTAAAGATGAGTATTACGATGCAGTAGATGACGTTTCTTTTACATTAGATAAAAACGAGATCTTAGCAATCGTTGGAGAATCTGGTTGCGGGAAAAGTACATTAGCGACTACTATTATGGGGTTACTTGATCCAAACAACACAAAGATCACAGGCGAAATTTTATATAATGATTTAAACTTGATTGAATTGAATGAAACTTTGTATAACAAAATCCGCGGGAATGATATTGGGATGATTTTCCAAGATCCGTTATCTGCGTTAAACCCTTTGATGCGTATTGAAGATCAAATTAAGGAAGGGTTATCTTATCATACCAAAATGAACGCTGAACAACGGCAAGCTCGTGCCTTGGAATTGTTGGAGCAAGTTGGGATTCCTAATCCTGCCAGAGTCGGACGACAATATCCTCATGAATTATCTGGGGGGATGAGACAGCGGGTAATCATCGCCATTGCGATTGCGTGTAAGCCACCGATTGTTATTGCAGATGAGCCAACGACAGCGCTAGATGTAACGATTCAAGCGCAAATTCTTGATTTATTAAAAGACTTACAAGAAGAAACCAAAACAGGAATCATTCTGATCACGCATGACTTAGGTGTTGTGGCAGAAATGGCTGATCGGGTAGCGGTAATGTATGGCGGTCAATTTGTTGAAGTAGCTGGGGTCAAAGAACTTTTTGAAAATCCTAAACACCCTTATACCCGTTCATTGTTGAACTCTATTCCTCAAGAGGGGAACCATGAAGCTGAGCTCCATGTGATTGAAGGCGTTGTTCCTTCTTTGAAAAATATGCCACGAACTGGTTGTCGTTTTGCTCCTCGGATTCCTTGGATTCCAGCCAGTGATCACGAAGAAAACCCTGTCCTTCATGAAATTGCTCCGAATCATTTGGTTCGTTGCTCTTGCTACAAACATTTCCACTTTAGAGACGAAAAAGGAGAGGTGTAGATGACAGAATTAATTACAATCAGCGATTTGAAAGTACACTATCCTATTCGTAGTGGATTCTTTAATCGAGTAACGGATCATGTATATGCAGTAGATGGTGTCGACTTCATTATTGAAAAAGGAAAAACGTATGGCTTAGTCGGAGAATCTGGTTCTGGTAAATCAACGACAGGGAAAGCAGTCGTTGGATTAGAAAAAGTGACTTCAGGACAAATCATTTATGAAGGTAAAGATGTCACTAAAAAAAGTAACCGACAAAAAATTGGCTATAACAAAGATGTTCAAATGATCTTCCAAGACTCAATGTCCAGCTTGAATCCTAAAAAGCGAGTATTGGATATTATTGCAGAACCGATCCGTAACTTTGAACGTTTGAGTGATCAAGAGGAAAAGAAAAAAGTGAAAAATCTACTGGATATCGTAGGGATGCCGGAAGATGCGCTGTATAAATATCCACATGAGTTTTCAGGTGGACAGCGTCAACGTTTAGGGGTTGCACGTGCAGTTGCGACAAACCCAAAACTCATCGTAGCAGATGAACCAGTTTCTGCATTGGATTTATCCGTTCAGGCGCAAGTATTAAATTTCATGAAACGAATCCAACAAGAATTTGGTTTAAGTTATTTATTTATTTCTCATGACTTGGGAGTCGTGAAACATATGTGTGATAATATCGCAATTATGTATAAAGGTCGATTCGTTGAAATTGGTACACGAGAAGATATTTATAATGATCCACGTCATATCTATACGAAACGTTTACTGTCTGCTATCCCTCGGATTGATGTCGAAAATCGGGAGTTACACAAAGAGAATCGACGAAGAGTGGAACGTGAGTACATCCAAAATCAAAAGGAGTACTACGATGCAACTGGTCGAGTGTACGATCTCCGTACGATCACACCGACGCATAAAGTAGCGTTGAAAGATGGAGGTGCCAGCTAATGTGGAAAACGATATTACGACGTGTATTATTAATGATCCCACAAGTTATTATTCTTAGTATTTTGATCTTTATGTTGGCAAAAGCGATGCCTGGAGATCCTTTTACCGGGTTGATCAACCCCAACCAAGATCCAGCAGTCATCGAGCAAATGAGACAGGCAGCTGGTTTGAATGATCCTTGGTATGTCCAGTATTTCCGATGGATCGGGAATGCGTTACAAGGAGACTTCGGTCAAAGTTTCTTATACAAACGTTCAGTTTCTGATTTGATTGGTGAGCGTATCGTCAATACTCTTTACTTGTCGATCTTAACAGTTATCATTACTTATTTGATTGCTGTACCACTAGGTATGTTGGCGGGCAGATACCAAAACTCATTTTTGGATAAAGCTGTTGTAATCTACAATTTCTTTAGTTTTGCTGTTCCGTTATTTATCTTTGGATTGATTATGTTATTTGTATTTGGTTATCGTCTAGGTTGGTTCCCAACCAGCGGCTCCCAGACGTTAGGAATCCAAGGGGGCTTTTTCACCCAGTTGATTGATCGCATGAAATACATCATTTTACCATCGATCACTCAAGCCTTTTTAGCTACAGCTGTAACGATTCAGTATTTACGTAGCGAAGTCATTGATTCAAAATCTTTAGACTTTGTGCGAACTGCCCGTTCAAAAGGGGTACCAACCAATAAAGTATTTAGTCGTCATATTTTCCGAAACGCGGCATTGCCGATGGCTTCACAAATGGGTTATGAAATTACTTCCTTGATTGCTGGTTCAGTAGTTATTGAAAAGATTTTTGGCTACCCAGGAGTCGGTAAATTGTTTATTGATTCGATCGGACAACGTGACTATACAGTTATTACCTCCTTAGTATTGATTTTAGGAATTGCGACGTTGATCGGAACCTTGCTTTCAGATATCATCATGAGCATTGTTGATCCACGTATCCGTATCCAATAAAATTCAATCAGAAAGGAGAAAAGACAAATGAGTGATAAAAAGAAAGACGTTGTGCAAGAAAGTATCCCGCCAATGGGATTACGAATGATTGCCCGTGAATTTAAAAAAGATAAAATCGCCATTTTTTCATTAGGTTTACTCGTTATTTTATTGTTAGTTATCTTTATCGGTGCGTTATTTACAGACCAAGATAAAGTAATGTATGTCAGCATCTTTGATAAATATGCAGCTCCAGGTGCTATCTCTACCGAGGGGACAAAATTTATTTTAGGAGCAGATGAAGGTGGTCGGGATGTTTTAGGACAACTGATTATCGGTGCAAGAAACTCCGTCACCATTGGTTTTGCAATCACAGTCATCACTTCGATTATCGGGGTTGGACTAGGGATCATTTCTGGGTTTTATGGGGGGATCATCGATAATATTTTGATGCGTATCGTTGACTTCATTATGATTTTACCGATTATGTTGATTATTATCGTATTTGTATCGATTATCTCTAGATATAATGTTTGGTCGTTCATCTTCATTATGAGTGCATTTTATTGGGTTGCTAAAGCTCGATTATTCAGAAGTAAAACTTTATCAGAAGCAAGGCGTGATTATGTGAGTGCTTCAAAAACAATGGGAACAAGTGATTTTAAAATCATGTTCCGTGAAATCATGCCTAACTTAAGTTCATTGATCATTACCAACTTAACGATGAACTTTGCAGCAAATATTGGGATCGAGACCACTTTGACTTTCTTAGGGTTTGGCTTACCAGCAAATGTTCCTAGTTTAGGAACACTAATCGGTTATGCCAGCAACGGTGAGGTTTTAGTGAATCGACAATGGATCTGGTTACCTGCGTCAATTCTAATTTTAGTATTGATGTTGAGTATAAACTATGTTGGACAAGCGTTTAAGCGTTCTGCCGATGCACGCCAACGATTAGGATAAAGAAGAAAGCAAAGGGGGAAATAAGGAATGAAGAAATCAATTTTAGGCGTTGTTACACTTTTTTCAGTAATGGCATTAGCTGCTTGTGGAAGCGGCGGAGGTTCTAACTCTTCTGGGAGTTCAGCAAATAACGGTGAGAAGAAGGAATTAACATTTCCAATCTCAACGAAAAATGATAAAGATGCAATAAAAGATGGCGAATTGGAGGCTGCAGTAGCAACCGATAGTCAATTCAAAGGATTGTTCCAATGGGAATTTTATCAAGATTCTTACGATGCAGCATTTATGGCACCTTCTCATGAAGCACTATTTACAAATGATGCGGACTTCAAGATCACAAATGATGGTGCAGCGAGTTTAGATTTAGACCAAGAGACGAAAAAAGCAACGATCAAAGTAAAAGACAATGTAAAATGGTCAGATGGTAAAGATGTAACCGCAGATGACGTGATTTTCCCTTATGAAATTATCGGTAACAAGGATTATACAGGTATCCGTTATGATGATAACTTCCGAAACATCGTTGGGATGGAAGAATACCATAGCGGTAGCGCTCCGACAATCTCAGGTATCAAAAAAGTGGACAATAAGACAGTTGAAATCGAATATAAAAAAGTGGAACCAAGTATGCTTCAATCAGGTGGTGGGATTTGGGCATATGCAGCTCCAAAACACACACTTGAAGGTGTAGCAATCAAAGACATGGAATCAAGTGATCAAGTACGTAAAAATCCAGTGACTTTTGGTCCATATTACATGAGTAATATCGTTGCAGGAGAATCAGTAGAGTATCTACCAAATGAATATTACTGGAATGGCAAACCACAATTGAAAAAAATCACGATGAAATCATTGCCGATTGCTAGTGCAACAGAAGCTTTGAACTCAAAACTTTATGACATGATTTTCCAAATGCCTACAGATACGTATGACACATATAAAGATGTCTCAGGTTACACAAACTTAGGACGTGAACAAACATCATACACTTACTTAGGCTTCAAATTAGGTAAATGGAATGCTGAAAAGAGCAGTGTTGAATACGATCCAAATTCTAAAATGGCAGATAAATCATTGCGACAAGCAATGGGTTATGCATTAGATAACGATGCAGTAGGAGAACGTTTCTATGCAGGGTTAAGAAGCAATGCTACTTCATTGATTCCTCCTGTATTTGAATCATTCCACGATGACGATCTAAAAGGATTTACGCAAGATATCGATAAAGCAAACAAATTATTGGATGATGCTGGCTATAAAGATGTAGATGGTGATGGGTTACGTGAAGATAAAGACGGAAATAAATTAACGATCAACTTTGCTTCAATGTCAGGTGGCGAAACAGCGCAACCATTATCTGATTACTATGTGCAACAATGGAAAAAAATCGGCTTAGATGTGAAATACACGACTGGACGTTTAATCGAATTTAACTCATTCTACGATAAATTAGAAAATGACGATCCTGAAATTGATGTATATCAAGCAGCTTGGAGTACAGGAACTGATCCAAATCCAAACGGACTATGGGGACCAAATGCAGCATTCAACTACACTCGTTTTGAATCAGAAGAAAATACGAAATTGATCAATGATATCAATTCAAGTGAAGCATTTGATGCAGATTACCAAAAAGAAGCATATAAAAAATGGCAAGCATATGCATTTGAAGAAGCTTTCGCAATTCCAACATTGTTCCGTAATGAAGTACTACCAGTGAGCGATCGTACTAAAGATTGGGATTGGTCATATGATGCACCAAATCCATGGGCGAAAGTAACGGTAACAGCAGAATCACGTTCTTAAAATAAGGACATACATGCCGTTTAGCGAAAGTATTGAACGAATCTGGCAATGAGAAAGACCTCCCAAACACGGAAACGGTTTGGGAGGTCTTTTCGTATAGCTGGCAACTTTTGAATACTATTTATCAAATCAATCAAATGATCAGCTAATAAATTCTTTAATCGAAAAAATCATTGGATTCTTGAGGTTTATTAAACCTTTACTTACCTTTTGTCGGAACCATTTCAAATTTAGACAAAAACCAGTATAATAAGGAAGTATTGAAAAAATATCCATAAAGGAATGTGAAAAATGGACAATCAGCTGACAAATGAATTAAAAGAAAAGTATACTATCGTTTTTCACGATCTCAATTTACTTGAACAAGCTTTTACCCATTCATCCTATGTGAATGAGCATCGCAACCTTCAATTATCAGATAATGAACGATTAGAATTTTTAGGAGATGCCGTATTAGAATTAATGGTTTCAGAATATTTATATCGTTTATATCCAGATATCCCAGAAGGGAAACTAACAAAGACACGTGCGGCGATCGTTCGTGAAGATAGTTTATCCAAGTTTGCCAAAGAATGTGGATTTGATAAATATATCATGTTAGGTAAAGGAGAAGAAAATTCTGGGGGAAGAACCAGACCAGCTCTTCTTTGTGACTTATTTGAAGCCTTTCTAGGTGCTTTGTACCTTGATCAAGGGTTTGAAGCAGCCCATGCCTTTCTTCAAACAGTTGTCTTTCCAAAAGTCAAAGCAGGTGCTTTTTCACATGAGATGGATCATAAAACGAAGTTGCAAGAAGTGTTGCAAAAATCAGGTGATGTATTTATTGAATACCGATTAATAAAAGAGGAAGGTCCGGCACATGAACGGATTTTTTGGATCGAAGTCTATGTAGATGACAAGTTGATTGGGACTGGGCAAGGAAAATCGAAAAAACTAGCAGAACAAGCTGCTGCAGAAAATGCACTGGCAGCACTGTAAAAGTAAGTGAGGGAACGCTTCGTGTATTTAAAACGAATTGAAATAGCTGGATTTAAATCCTTTGCAGATAAAACAGTGATTGATTTTGAAAATAGTGTGACAGCCGTCGTTGGACCAAATGGGAGTGGCAAAAGTAATATCACTGAAGCAATCCGCTGGGTTTTAGGCGAGCAATCTGCTAAGAGCCTTCGAGGGGGGAAAATGCCCGATATTATTTTCGCTGGTTCAGACTCTCGTAAGCCTTTGAATGTGGCAGAAGTTACAGTACTTTTGGATAATTCCGATCATTATTTACCATTGGATTATCAAGAAATCAGCGTGACTCGTCGCTATCGACGAACAGGCGAAAGTGATTTTTTTATCAATAAACAACCTTGTCGATTGAAAGACATCCAAGAACTGTTCTTAGATTCAGGTTTAGGAAAAGAATCGTTTTCGATCATTTCACAAGGGAAAGTAGAAGCAATTTTTAGTAGTAAGCCAGAAGACCGTCGGGGAATATTTGAAGAAGCAGCAGGTGTATTAAAATATAAACAACGCAAGAAAAAAGCGGAACAAAAGTTATTTGAAACAGAAGATAATCTTAGTCGAGTACAAGACATTATTTACGAGTTGCAAGAGCAATTAACACCTCTAGCTGAGCAAAGTGAAATCGCTAAGAAATTTTTGCAGTTAAAAGAAGAATTAACCCAAACGGATATAGCGTTGATGATTACGGAGATCAACGTAGCGAAAAAAGAGTGGGAAGAAAAACAAACTCAGCTGACACAATTCAATCAAGAGCTGACAAAATTAGCGACACATATCCAATCGCAAGAAGCCGTACTATCAGAAAAAAGAAAGCAAAACGCCAAAAAAGACCGTCAAATTGAAAAAGGTCAACAAAGTCTGTTGGCATTGTCTGAAAGATTAAAACAAGCAGAAGGGCAAAAAGATGTCTTAATAGAGCGGACAAAGCATACACAAAAGAGTACGCAAGAATATCAGGCTTCTTTGGCCGAGGCGCAAAAGAAAGTAGCGCATTTTGAGGAACTTCAGGAAAAATTGACAAAAGAAACAACTGAAAAAGAAACAGAAATCCAAGAAGCACAACAACAGTTGATGAAGACACAACAAGAATTGGAAAAATATCAAAAATCAACGAAGGAATTATTATCTGAATTACGAGATCAATATGTTGATTTGATGCAAGAACAAGCGAATGTCGGAAATGAATTGAAATATCTTGAACGTCAATATTTACAAGAAACGTCCAAAAGTAAACAAACATTAGCGAAGCAATCAGAAGTAGAAGCCTCTGTCTTGGCGTTATCCTCTCAAAAACAGGAACTATCTGAAAAACAAGCAAATCTTCAACAAGCTTTAGTTAAGAACCAACATGAGTTGGAAGAAGTTCAAACAAAAGGGAAAACAGTACAAACTAAATTAACCAATGAACAACCTAAAATGTACCAATTGATGAACCAAGTCCAACAATTACAGGCACGCCAAAAAAGTTTACAAGAAATCCAAGAAAACTATTTTGGTTTTTACCAGGGCGTTCGGTTAGTTTTACAACATAAACAACAATTATCTGGTATCGTAGGTGCAGTCGCTGAGTTGATTGATGTACCTAGCTCTTTTACCCTTGCAATCGAAACAGCTCTAGGTGGAGCAGCGCAACACGTCATTGTTGAAAACGAACACGATGCACGTCAAGCAATCACTTATTTGAAAAAGCAAAGAGGGGGTAGAGCGACCTTTTTACCGTTAACAACGATTAAACCTAGACAGTTACCTGCGCACGTTCTTTCGCAAGCAGCAGCGGTAGATGGGTTTTTAGGTATCGCAAGTGAACAGGTGACATTCCCTGCAGAAATTCAAACCGTGGTCCACAATTTATTGGGAACGATCTTATTAGCGAAGGATCTAACTAGTGCCAATGCTATTGCTCAGACCATACGATACCAATACCGAGTAGTGTCTCTGGAAGGAGACGTGATGAATGCTGGTGGTTCCATGACGGGTGGAGCAAATAAACGGGGAAATCAAGGCAGTCTCTTCTCTCAAAATCAAGAATTGAAACAGCTGACAGCTGAATATGAACAAGCAGATCAGCAGTTGCAAAATCAAGAAAAAATTGTTCAAGAACTACAAACCAAAGTCGCTGACTTGAGCCAAAAACAAGAAAAGTTGCGTACGCAAAATGAACAATTGCGGTTTGAAGAGCAGGAAATAACGAATCAACTGCAAAATATCACGAATGACTTAGCACGCTTTGAAAAAGAAAAGCAACTCTCAAACTTTGAAACGAGAGAATTGCAACAATTCATCGAAACATATCAAAAACAACAAGCAGAGTTAACGGCAAGACAAAAGGAAATCGAACAACAACGACAACAAATCGATGAAGAGATCAAATCACTGAACCAAGAAAGTGATCAAATGGAAGAAAAACGATCACAAGTCCAAGCACGAAAAGCACAGGAACAAGCAGATTTAGCTGTCTTGAAAGAGCAATTCAATCATTTACAGATCCAATTACGTGGAGCACGTGTTCAAAAAAATGAAGCACTTGAACGTCAGACAAGTTTAGAGCAACAATTAGCAACATTGACTGCAGATTTTTCTGATCATGAAATCACTGAAGAAAGTTTAGCGAGCCAAATCACGGAACTTGCGCAACAGCGTGAAGAACTACAAGCAGAACTAGTGGCAGTGAAGGAACAACGAGAACGTACGCAAAAAGAAATCGATCAGCTTGAAACAGTACTTGCTGAAAAAAACCAACAACAAAAGCAACAGCTAACAGAACAATCGAAACTGGAAGTGCAAAAAGACCGTGCAGAAATGTTGTTGGATCATCAGCTGAGCTATTTGCAAACGGAATACCAAATCAGCTTTGAAAAAGCTGTCACTGATTACCAGCCAACTTCCGATATTGTAAGTAGTCGCACGAAAGTAGCAGTCTTAAAAGAGCAGATCGCAGACCTTGGACCAGTGAATATCCGTTCGATTGAGCAATTTGAGCAAGTGAATGAACGACATACGTTTTTAGCCACACAACGTGATGATTTGTTATCTGCAAAGAACCAATTGTTTGAAACAATGGAAGAAATGGATGCTGAAGTACGGGCTCGCTTTAAAGAAGTCTTTGAAGCAATCAGGCAAGAGTTTAAAGTAGTCTTTCCTAATATGTTTGGTGGTGGTCGCGCAGAATTGGTATTGACTGACCCATCGGATCTATTAAAAACAGGGATCGAAATCGAAGTGCAACCACCAGGCAAGAAATTACAAAGTCTGAGCTTGCTTTCTGGAGGGGAAAGAGCATTAACTGCTATCGCCTTGCTGTTTTCAATCATCCGAGTTTGTCCTGTTCCATTTTGTATTTTAGACGAAGTAGAAGCTGCGTTAGATGAAGCAAATGTGAAAAGATTTGGACGTTATTTAAGTGATTTCCAAGATGACACTCAATTCATCGTGGTCACACACCGAAAAGGTACCATGGTAGCTGCCGATGTTTTATATGGAGTAACCATGCAAGAATCAGGTGTTTCAAAAATTGTGTCTGTCCGTATGGAAGATATCAATGAAGAAGAAAAAATGGAAACGAAGGTGTAAGGAAATAAATGATTAAATTAATTGCGATCGACTTAGACGGTACATTATTGAATGAAGAAAAACAAATTTCAGATGAGAATAAGCAAGCTTTAGCGAAAGCAAAAGAAAAAGGTGTTAAGATCGTTTTATGTACTGGTCGTCCCTTAGCAGCAATGGCTCATTATTTGCAAGAGTTAGGATTAGTGGACGAAGGGGATTATAGCATCACCTTCAATGGTGGTCTTGTTCAAAAAAATGATACAGGAGAAATCATTGAGAAAAAAGTGATGGAAGTTGCTGATATCCATCGTTTATATGATCTTGCGCAAAAATTGGCATTGCCCTTAGATATATTATCAGATCATGTGGTTTTACAATTACCGACTGCACCAGGGAAAAAATCTTTATACAACACATTAAATAAATTATTGCAGTTTCAACCGGCAAATTTAGCAGATCTGACAGACGAGTTTGTGTTGAATAAAGCAGTTATTGCCTATCCGCAAGCGGAATTAGATCCTAAGATCAAAGAAATACCAGCCGAATTTCATGAACGTTATGAAATCATCAAGACCCGCAGTATGCTTTTAGAATTTATGCCAAAAGGTGTGACAAAAGCTTATGGTATTTCTTTACTAGCAAAAGATTTAGGTTTAGAACCAGCTGAGATCATGGCAATTGGGGATGAAGAAAATGACTTGCCGATGATTGAATACGCTGGAATGGGTGTTGCCATGGCAAATGCCGTCCCATTTGTTAAAGAAGCAGCGAATTATGTTACGTCAAGTAACTTAGAACATGGTGTAGCCAAAGTTATCGAAAAATTTGTTTTAGATTAGGGGGGATCATATGGGCTTTTTTGATAAAATCAAGCGTGCTTTTACTGGTGAACAACAAGAACCAGAAGAAGTCGAAGTACAAGAGAAATATGATAAAGGGTTAGAAAAAACCAGAAAAACATTTGGCGAACGAATGAATGAATTGTTTGCTAATTTTCGGACAGTAGACGAAGACTTTTTTGAAGAATTAGAAGAAACACTGATTGGTGCGGATGTTGGGTTTGATACGGCTATTCAGATTTCTGAAGCGTTGCGTCAAGAAGTAAAACTGAGAAACGCAAAGAAACCAGCTGAGATCCAAAATGCAATCATTGAAAAATTAGTGGATTTATATGAACAAGAAGGAATCAACGAAGTTAATGAATTAAATCTACAAGAAGAAGGATTAACAGTTATTTTGTTTGTCGGGGTAAACGGTGTTGGAAAAACAACCAGTATCGGAAAACTAGCCCACCAATACAAAAATGAAGGAAAAAAAGTGCTGCTGGCAGCAGCCGATACTTTCCGAGCAGGTGCGATTGACCAATTAGTGGTTTGGGGCGAACGTGCTGGTGTCGAAGTGGTTCGGGGAAATGCTGGTGGCGACCCAGCAGCCGTTGTGTATGATGCGATGGAACGTGCGAAAAGTGAACAGGCAGATGTGTTGTTAGTAGATACAGCTGGACGTTTACAAAACAAAGTCAACTTGATGAATGAGTTGGAAAAAATCAAACGTGTCATTCAACGAGAATTACCAGATGCACCTCATGAAACATTACTTGTACTAGATGCGACTACTGGTCAAAATGCAATGGTACAAGCAAAACAATTTAAAGAAACAACTGATGTCACTGGGCTTGTTTTAACCAAACTAGATGGTACAGCCAAAGGTGGGATCGTGTTAGCCATCCGTAATGAACTTCACTTACCAGTGAAATTGGTAGGGCTTGGCGAAGGAATCGATGATCTTGAACCATTTGAACCTAATGATTTTGTTATTGGTTTATTTAAAGGATTGTTGAAAGAAGAGTAAGCAGTTATTCTTTTTATCAGCAAGAAGAGCACCTAGCTAAAAAATTGAATCTTTTTAGCTAGATGCTTTTTCTTATAGAAAGGTAACGGTAATTCTACATATAATGATGGTATTAGTAAGGTATGGGAGTGAACCAACCCAACCGACGAAGTAAGCGTACATAAAATTGGACAGACTTTTTTTATATTTTGAAACAATTTCATTCTTTTTCTGGCTATTTTTTACTATAATTAGAGGCATACGAACTGGAGGATAATCAACATGAATTTTAAACAATTACTAAAACATCCTAGTTCACGTCCATTTATCGATCAAGCACGTTTTGGTGTGGAACGAGAAGGACAGCGAGTGAACCTTACAGGAGATCTAACACGTACTGATCATCCAAGTGTTTTTGGCGATCGTACGTTTCATCCATATATACAGACAGACTTTAGTGAAACACAAATTGAATTAATTACACCAGTCACCGATTCGATCCATGAGCTTTTCCAATATATGTCAGCCATTTATGATGTTGCTGCTCGCTCAATTCCTGAAAATGAAATGATCTGGCCTTTAAGTATGCCACCAGCATTGCCAGCAAAAGATGAAGACATCATGATTGCAAAATTAGCAAATTTTGAAGATGTGTTATATCGCCGCTATTTAGCTAAAGAATATGGGAAAAGAAAGCAAATGGTTAGTGGTATCCATTTTAATTTTGAATTTGGAGATGATTTGCTTCGATCGTTGTTTGTGCAACAAACAGAGTTTTCGGAGTTTGCTGCTTTTAAAACAGAGCTATATTTGAAAACTGCGCGCAATTTTCTGCGCTATCGGTGGTTGATTACCTATTTTTATGGGGCATCACCATTAAGTGAAGCAAACTATTTCATTGATAAACCAGCTCCTAATGAGCCAGTTCGAAGTATTCGGAATAGTTCGTATGGTTATACGAATCATCCAAATGTCAAAGTTTCGTATGCTTCAATGGAGCAATATTTGTTCGACATTGAAAAGATGGTTGAAGAAGGAAAACTATCAGAAGAAAAAGAATTTTATACGCCACTTCGTTTTCGTGGTGGTAAACGGGTAGCAGATTTAGCTAAAACGGGTGTGCGTTATATCGAATTAAGAAATATCGATTTAAATCCCAATGCACGTTTAGGAATTGATCAAGAACAAGTTCGTTTCTTACAGTTATTTTTAACTTATATGTTATGGACGGAAGAAAAAGAAGCAGCTGATCAATGGGTAGAAGAAGGAACTAGAAAAAATGAAATCGTCTCTCTTGAACATCCTCTAAATCAAACCGAGTTTATCGAGGAAGGCCGTTATCTTTTAACTGATATGAAGAAAATGGCGCTCGAACTTGAGCAACTAGAGGCACTACCATTGATTGAAAAAATGTTAGAAGAACTGGAACGTCCAAGTGAAACACTAGCAGGAACAATCTATCAAGCAGCAAAAGAAAGTAGTCAACATCAGTTTGCTACCTCTTTGGGTCTTTCTTACTATCAAAAAGCGCATGAACGTCCGTATCAACTCGCAGGATTTAGAGAGATGGAGTTGTCTACGCAAATCTTGTTATTTGATGCGATCCAAAAAGGTATTGAAGTGAAAGTGATTGACGAATCGGATCAATTTTTGCGGTTACAGCATCACGATCATATTGAGTACGTGAAAAATGCAAATATGACAAGTAAAGATAGCTATATCGTTCCCTTGATCATGGAAAATAAAACGGTCACTAAAAAAGTCTTGAGAGAAGCCGGCTATCGTGTGCCAAACGGAGCCGAGTTTACGACAATGGAGGAAGCAGTCAAAGCCTATCCAAGATTCGCAAACAAAGCATTTGTCATTAAACCTAAATCAACGAACTATGGACTAGGCATCACGATTTTTAAAGAAGGTGCTGATTTAGCTGACTATCAAGCAGGACTTGCGATTGCCTTTAGCGAAGATCGTTCGATTTTAGTAGAAGAATTTATGCCAGGCACGGAATATCGCTTCTTTGTGATTGATGGCAAAGTCAAAGCAATCATGCTTCGTAAACCTGCTAATGTCGTTGGAGATGGACAACGTACAGTTGCTGAATTGGTCGCTGAAAAGAATCTTGATCCTTTAAGAGGCACAAACCATCGAGCACCTTTAGAGCTAATTCATTTAGGAGAATTAGAGCAACTGATGTTAAAAGAACAAGGGCTTACCGTTTCTTCTGTTCCCCAGAAAGATCAGGTTGTTTATCTACGAGAAAATTCTAATATTAGTACAGGTGGCGATTCGATTGATGTCACAGACGAATTTTCTGAAAGTTATAAGCAGATAGCTGTTTCTGCAGTTGAAGCTTTAGGCGCAAAAATTAGTGGAATCGATTTGATTATTCCGGACAAAGAGGTAGCACCGGAAAACAGCGCTACTGCTTATGGGATTATCGAAGCTAACTTTAATCCAGCGATGCATATGCACGTGTACCCATTTGCAGGTAAAGGGAGAAGATTGACTTTAGACGTGTTGAATTTATTGTATCCTGAACTTAATATCCTGACTCAAAATTAATCACATTATGGCAAAACTCACTAGCTAAAAAATAACCCATAGAATCCAGAAAATAAGGATGTTATTTTCGGATTTTATGGTTTTTTTTATGCATCGGGTTGCTAAGTACACGATTTATTTTTAAAAGTCATGTGCAAATGATCGCCCTGTTTACTACTTTTACTGCTCAGTCTCTTAGATTTTTTTGAAAACAAGTATGAAATCAAAAAAAACGAACAAAAACTGAATCTAGTTTAATGATACGCTTTTTTTGTTCAATCAGGACAGTATAAAAATACCCGATGTTTGAAAAAGAAAGTGAGTGAAATAAATGAAAAAAAGTACTTTTTTAATCAGCACTGGCTTGTTGGCTTCTTTTTTATCAATTAATAATCCAAGGGTATACGCAGCAAGCACAACTACGACTCCGAGTCCAGCAACAGCTGAAACACCGATCAGTGCGCCATTAGAATTACCAACAAATGGTGGGACTAATCCAACGCCACCAAGTAATACGAAAGATCCTGCCAGCTCATCTGATCCAGGGAATAAATCAAATAATCCTACGGTTGCCTTTGGGATTGCTTATGAACCAGGTACTTTTACAATCCCGTCAACAAAATTATTGGAAACTGGCTCTCAAACGATCCCTGTGACCATGCCGCAAAATTCTGGCACATTTGATGTCGGGGTCAAAGACAAAACTCGGGAAACTATGGGATGGTCTTTAAAAGCACAAGTTGTTTGGGATAATGGAGAAAAAGGAATGTCGATTCAAACTGCCCATACTGGAACTAATGCGAAGGTCAATACTGGAAATGGTCAGTTAGTGGACGCTCCAGCTGGTTCAGTTACTGCTGTGCCTAATGTTGAGATTACATCAGATGCTCAAGTTTTATTGATGTCAGGAACACAGGGATTTGTGCATAATGACACCTATGATTATGGATTAGGACAAGTGTCTCTTAAAATAGCAGATACAAAAACTACGCCAGCAGGGACACATACAGGACATGTCGAATGGAATCTATCGGTTGCTCCATAATTACCTTAAGAAGGGAAAGGACTTACTCTTTTCCTTTTTTTGATTATTGGCAGACCAAGCTTTTGATCAAAGAGCTGCTGATAATCAAAAAAAGGAAGGAAGAACGGTATTGTTAAAAAAAGTGCAATCAATCATCTTATTTCTTATGTTTATGTTTATTGGTACGTTGGATGTTCAAGCAGAAGAAATAATGGGAGGCTATACGATCGAACGTATTCCCAATGTGCATCAAATTGATATTAATTTAGGCTATTTTTATCTATGTGAGCAACCAGGTACACAAGATCAATTGGGTGTTAAATTGATCAATAGTTCAAATCAGGAGAAACGATTAACGATTAAAGTTACAAACGCAAATACCAATGTGAATGGTTTGTTAGATTATACAGGTACGATAAAAGACAACAAAGATTTGAAATTACCATTGACTTCGATCGTCAAATCGACACAGTCAGAAGTCAAAGTACCAGCAAAGAGTGAAGTAAATACCTCTCTTACGGTTACATTACCCAAAGAAAAATTTCCCGGTGTGGTCGTCGGAGGAATCGTGGTTTCTGAGAAAGCTGAAAAAACACCAAAAGATCAGAAAAAAGAAGTATCAATCGAAAATACGTATAACTACACATTAGGAGTAGTTTTAACCAACAATGCAAAAACCAAAATGAATCAACCTATTTCTGTTACTTTAGAAAAAGTCGCTCCGATTTTATCAAATGGAAGAAAAATCATTCAAGCAGATATTTTAAATCCTAACCCTTATATATTTGATCAAGCAACTGTTGCAGGTAAAATTCTTGAAAAAAATACAGATAAAGTCATCAAAGAGCAACAAAAAACAAATGTAAATATTGCACCTTATTCAGTCTATCCTTTTCAATTTGATTGGAAAAAGGATGAACTAAAAGCAGGGACATATGTTTTTACTGGTTCAGTTAAGGCAGGTGGCAAGGAATGGTTATTTAGCAAAGAATTTACGATCAATCCAACAACGGCTAATGATATCAATGAACAGTCGCTTTATCACGTTGTTGTTCCTCAATGACTCCAAATTAGTTGGATCATTCTCTTTTTAGTCAATGTAGCTGGCATCATCTATCTGGCTATAAGATATAAGAAAAAATAATGAGTACTCATTCTCTTTTTTCGTTTATATCCATTTTTAGAAAAAATAGGAGTATGAATGATTTACTTTATGAACAGAAATAACATACTTTCAAAGGAGGAATCAAATAAGTATAAGTCTTATATTTATTTGATTGGAAGGAGTGAACAATTATGTATACGATACCGATTTTTATTATTTCAACGGGTATTCTCTTCATGAGCTTAGCCATTTACCTATTTTTAATGAATTATAAAAGAGTGATTATAGGAGAAGAAAATAAAACGATTCTTTATCTTAATACACTAATTCTTATTACTTCAATTTGTTTCATCTTATTAGGTATTGGTTACTTTTTCGTTGTGGCGAAACAATTATAAGTGAAGAGGAGCTGACTGATTTGAGAAAAATAAAATATGTTTCGATTATGATGATTTTGTTAGGAAATATGGTTTATTATGGACAATCAGGCTTTGCAGATAGCCAAACAGAGCAAACAGCGACTGCCGTTGAAAACAACGACTTGAAGCAAGTAATAGAATCGCCAAAACTACTCACTAAGAAAGAAAATTCGCCAACAGGAGGAATTCATCAGGGAGTCTATCAACACATCAACTATCTATTGAATGATTCAGAACTAACGCTGTCAGGATTGTCAGACAATACCCAAGTCCCAGCCATCGTGATTAATTCTTCATTTTTAGATGCTATTCAACCAAATATAAAAAAACTAATCTTATCTCCACAATTTTTGAGAGATATCAACAAAAATGAAGTGCATTCTTTGACGGTATCTGCTGATCTTCCTTTCGCCCCTTGTATTGCTAGTGATCAGGGAAATAGTGTCAACTTGTCACAAGTATTTTTTAGAAATCAAACACTTAGAAATGTTGATTTTGGGCAGACTGATTTTAGTCAAGTGACTAATACAAGTGAAATGTTTAAAAACTGTGCACAATTACAATCTGTAAAGATCAACAAACTTGATGCGACTAATTTAGGAGGCATGTTTATGAATTGTCCGAATTTAACACAAGTGACAATCTTAGAAAATGAAATGCCAGAAGATTTGAGTGATATGTTTAATGATTGTCCACAGTTAACAAAAATTGAGGGAATCAACAATTGGAAGACAACCATGATTAAAAGTGTCAAAGGATTCGTCACTAATTGTCACGCATTAAAAAATTTAGATTTAAGTCATTGGCCTGTTTCATTACAGAATCAATTGCAAGAACAACTAGCAAACAGTGTCATTTTAAAAGACCTAATGAATGAACATTCTATTGAGGGAAGTTATGTAGCGACATCGCCTGTAGATCAAATAACTTCCTCTGTTACAGCAGCAACCGGTACTGTATCGGAATGGCAATATCAGTTGACGCCACAAAAGGATCGTTATCTTTTAACGAAATACATTGGAAAGAGCCAAGAAATAATTGTACCTACAGTAATCAATGGAAAGCCGACTATTTTGAACAATATCAACACTGCAGTTTTCCCTAATTATAAATCGATTACCAGTTTTAAAATTGCTTCGGGGAATAAAGTACCAATTCAAACGACAGATTTAAGACATGCTTTTCAATTTTGGTCGAATTTAAAGGAAGTATATTTGACGGGATTGGATGTTAGTACAGTGACAAACACAGGAGCGATGTTTGCTAATGATCCCCTTTTAACTAAAGCAAATCTGAGTGGTTGGGATACTTCCCATATTATAGATATGAATTATATGTTCAATGCAGATCGAAAATTACAAGAATTAGAACTAGCAAATTGGGATGTTCGTCAAGTAGTAAATATGGATCATATGTTTTCTTATTTATCTAGTGTAAAAAAATTAGATTTGAGCTCTTTTCAAACCGAAAAAGTAAAGATTATGAACAGCATGTTTCTTGGCATGAATGAGTTAAACTTATTAGATTTAAGACAATTTGATCTGACGAATGTCACTGATACTACTAATATCTTTACTACAGACAACAAGACTCCACTATTAGTTATTGCCAAAGATAATAAACTATTGAATTATAATTATCTTTCAAATAATCGGATAATCGCTGGTCCAACTTTTGATGCCAACGGGGGGACGTTTGAAGATAATAGTATAACAAAACACTATTTCCAATCTGTTGCGGTTTCTCCTACCGATCCTAAACTACAAATGGCAACACTTGATCAATTCAAAGCTACTCTAGTCGCTGAGAAACCAAATAGCATTTTTATCGGCTGGAACATAAAAGAAGGGGGCAGTGGAAATCAGGTGACAGACTTACTCAATACGACTTATCAAGCCATCTGGTCACCATTACCAGAAATGCCATCTCCTTCAGACAATATGAGACCGGGAACAACAAGTTCATTTGGACTTTCTTATATCCCTAAGAAATTTAGCTTTCTTGAAACACCATTAAAAGAATCAGGAGAGCAATATATTCCATTTATTAAACAAACTTCTTTTGATGTCGGTGTATGTGATGAGAGTCAAACTAATAATAGTTGGTCACTACAAGCGCAACTTGTTTGGGATAGCGCTCAGGAGATTCCAACAAGCTCGATCGTCCTAACTAACCAAGGTATCGTGAAGAAAAATATCAATGATGGAAATGCGCCATTTAATCCTAGTACGGACTTGGTTGATTGTGGTAGTGAAGTCCAAGGTACTATTTCACCAGAAATAAAAACGGATAGCCCAACCGTTATAATGAAAGCTACTCAAGCAATTCATACCTCTGTCTATAATTATGATTTAGGAAATGTCTCGCTCAAAATCACTGATGCAAAGGTAGCACAACCCGGAAATTATACGGGGCACGTTGAATGGAATTTAGTTAATGCCCCTTAAAATTGATTGAATAGTTATGAAGATCAAAAGAAATTAGCTATGGGATAACATAGGTGAAAGATTTTTTACTGAATGAGGTATGTTGTAGATTGAAAATAGTGTTCAACGCCAAAAAAAGAGAAGATACTTAAATTGCTTGTCAATTTTAGTATCTTCTCTTTTTTAGAGATTGTTTTGAGTATCATGCCTTTTATGGGAAATATGACAGTCAGCATAAGCTTAAAATAGTCGTTCCCAAAAACTTTTTTTCTTCGGCTGTTCTTTTGGAGAAAGAGACTCTTGTTTGGGATATTTCTTTTCTACATCAATGACTGGCTCGTTGACCGCTTCTTTAGCAGCGACTAATAAACCAAAGCTATTGGGATCATCAGATACATAATCATTAACGATCGTAAAGCGTACATTTTGTTTGGTAGCAAGTTGGATATATTGATTCTGGATCGTTAAAGGTAGCGAGCCATTCAGAAGAACCGTAACATCGGGTTGTTTTTCGATTTCTTTGAGAAAGTTTTCTTTGTTTATGGGATCTTTCATCTCAGCTACAGTCATACTTAAGTAGCAACGTTCACGGAATGTCCCCATATATTTATGTTGTTCCTCTGGATTAACTAATGGTGTACCATACATCCCCTTATCTAAGTGGCTCTGTACATCATCTTTTGACATCAAAATATCCTCCTTTTCATTGTATAGCTAATAAAAGTATAACATACAAACAATTGAAGTTTGAAAGGAAAAAAAGCGGTTGCTTTTGTTCATCTGTTCACTTAGAATAAGAATGAGAATCATTATCAATTACAGGAGGGGTTTGATGCGCTACGGTTGGCTCATAGGGTTGTTAGGTTTACTGACTATCAGCTCATTATTTATTGGTGTCTCAACGATTCAAGTAATTGATTTGCTTCAATTCAAAGGACAAAGCACGCAATTGTTTCTTGCCACTCGTCTGCCACGAACGGTTTGCCTGATCCTTGCAGGAGCAACTAGCAGTATTTGTGGCTTGATCATGCAACATTTGACGCAAAATAAATTTGTTTCGCCTACCACAGCTGGAACGATGGATAGTGCAAGATTGGGTATTTTAGTGGTGATGCTTTTTTTACCAAATGCACCGTTGCTTTTACGTTCATTTACCGCTTTTTTGTTTGCTTTTGGTGGGACACTTTTATTTCTTTTTTTGGCACAAACGTTACCTCAAAAGAATCAACTGATGTTACCATTGATCGGTGTCATGTTAGGTAATATCATCGGCTCCATTGCCACTTTTTTTGCTTATCAATTTCAATTGATCCAAAATATGTCTTCTTGGTTACAGGGGAATTTTGCCACGATTATACGTGGAAATTATGAATTGCTTTATGTAACCGTTCCATTATTAATCGTTATTTCTTTCTTTGCTTATCGATTTACGATTGTTGGATTGGGGGAGTCATTTGCGGTCAATTTAGGGATTGACTATAAAAAAATGCAGTTACTAGGGATCGGTCTCGTTTCTTTGGCTAGTGCGATTGTTTTGATCATGGTGGGAAGTATTCCATTTTTAGGGGTAATCATTCCAAATATCACAGCCCGTTTATATGGAGATCAAGTACATAAAACAATTGGTATTACTGCATTGTTGGGAAGTGTTTTCTTACTTTTTTGTGATATCGTTGCTCGCTTGGTGATCTATCCTTACGAAATCCCAGTAAGTGTGATCGTGGGAATCTTCGGGGCTATTATTTTTCTCTATTTGTTGGTTAGGAGGAAAAAATATGCTTAAAAAAAGGGGCGTATTCATTGGACTGTTGCTTCTTGTCCTCTTAGTGATTATGAGCTATTTAACGATCAACACTTATGGAAATTGGCAATTTGCTTGGGCCTTACGGAGTAAAAAAATCGTTGCTTTTTTACTGGTTGCGTTAGCCACCAGTAGTGCCACGATCAGTTTTCAGACAATTACCCAAAATCAGTTTTTGACACCCTCAGTATTAGGACTAGATTCTCTCTATGTCTTAGTTCAAACGGTCCTTTTCTTTATCGTTGGGGGTGTGACCATGCTTCAGCAAACAGGGACTGGCTTTTTTTTGACAAATATTGCGTTAATGGTTGGCTTGAGTCAATTACTCTTTTTCTTTTTACTAAAGAAAGGACAAATGAACTTGTTTTTGCTTTTGATGACTGGTGTCATCTTAGGGACTTTGTTCAGTAGTGTGAGTACATTTCTACAAGTGGTGATGGACCCAAACGAATATGATTTATTACAAGGAAAATTATTTGCTAGTTTTGGGAACATCCCTAGTCATTATCTAGTACCAGCAACTATATTGATTAGTGGTACATGGCTCTTTTTGTTTTATAAAAGTCGTTATTTAGACGTTTTTCATCTAGGGCAAGAGCAGGCAATCAATTTAGGAATCGATACAGAGCGATTTCAATTTTTAATCCTGTGTTGTGTCAGTCTTTTAACAGGAACAGCAACGGCATTAGTAGGACCATTAACTTTTTTAGGTTTTATTGTAGCGAATGTTAGTTACCGATTATTTGCGACTTATCGGCATCGAGAGTTGTTTTTAGGTAGTTTTTTGGTAGCGTTACTGTTTTTGGTAGGGGGACAACTGCTGGTTGAACAAATTTTTAAATGGAATACCACTGTCAGTGTCATCGTAGAGTTTTCAGGAGGACTGTACTTTATGATCAAACTGATTCGAGAAAGGAAGACAATTGGATGATCGATTTAAAAAAGGTCAATAAAAGTTACCATGACAAACGGGTAGTCAAAGATGTCGATGTCTCTATCCATGACCAAAGATTAACGGCTTTTATTGGTCCCAATGGTGCTGGTAAATCAACGGTTTTATCCATGATTAGTCGTTTGATTGCGAAAGATACTGGGGAAATCTATCTTGATCATAATGAAGTGAAAGCCTGGCGATCAAAAGAATTAGCTCAAAAATTAGCCATTTTACGCCAATCAAATGGCATCAGTATGCAAATCACAGTGGAAGAATTGGTAGAATTTGGGCGCTTTCCTTATACAAAAGGCAAGCTAACTACAAAGGATCAACAAATCGTGGCGGAAGCTTTGCAACACTTAGGTTTAACCTCCTTAAAAAACCAGATGATCCATACGCTTTCGGGTGGGCAACTACAACGAGCCTATATAGCGATGGTGTTAGCCCAAGATACTGATTATATCTTACTAGATGAACCGCTAAATAATTTGGATATGAATTTTGCTGTTCAGATCATGCAAATTTTACAACACTTAGTTCGAGATTTAGGGAAAACGATCATTATTGTGCTTCATGATATCAATTTTGCAGCAAGCTATGCGGATGAGATCATTGCCATGAAAAATGGGGAACTGTTTCTTCAAGGAGCCACCAATGAAATTATTCAAAAGAACATCTTAGATGAATTATATGAAATGGACATTCGAGTTTGCGAGATTGAAGGGCGCAGATTCTGTCTTTATTTTTAAAATAGCAGAAGGAGAATCGGAATGAAAAAATTAGTTGTCAGTTTTTTATTAGTAGCAACAGTAGCGTTAGCAGCATGTGGTAGCAATGCGGGGAGTACTACGTCAAATACGAAAACCAGCGGCGGAGAAGTTCAATCTTCTTTGACCGTAAAAGACAGTAACGGTGAGAAAATTGAAGTTAAACAAAAACCTCAAAAAGTCGTCGTCTTTGATAATGGTTCTTTAGATACTTTGGATGCATTAGGAGTGAGGGATAAAGTCGTTGGTGCGGCCACGAAGAATTTACCAGACTATTTGGCAAAATATAAAGAAGTGGATTCCGCAGGCGGACTTAAAGAACCTGATTTAGAAAAAATCAACCAAATGCAACCTGATTTGATCATTATCTCAGGGAGACAAAGCGATTATCAAGAGGAATTAAATAAAATTGCGCCTACTTTATATTTAGCTGTTGATTCAAGCAAGCCATGGGAATCGATACAACAAAATGTTCAAACCTTAGGAAAGATTTTTGATCGAGAAGATCAAGCCGAGGCAGGACTTACCGATTTAACTAAAAAAATCAATGAGATAAAAGAAAAAACAAGTAATCTTGATCAAACTGCGTTAGTGACGTTAGTCAATGAAGGACAATTATCCGCCTATGGTTCAGGATCACGCTTCGGACTTGTTCATGATGTCTTTGGTTTTAAACAAGCAGATGAACATATTGAAGCTTCTACTCATGGACAAAGCGTCTCTTATGAATATGTATTAGACAAAAATCCTGGTATTCTTTTTGTGGTAGATCGTACGAAAGCGATCGGTGGCGATGACAGTAAGGATAATGTCGCTGCGAATGAGTTGATTGTACAAACGGATGCAGGTAAACATCATAAAGTGATTTCGCTACAGCCAGACGTTTGGTATCTAAGTGGTGGAGGCTTAGAATCCATGAAATTAATGATTGAAGATGTTGCTCAAGCCTTGAAATAAAGTAAAAACGAGATGGGACGATTGTTATCGGTCTCATTTTCTTTATATATAAAAAAATATTAGATTCTATAGATGGTGGAGTAATCTTTTTTATAGTCATAACGGGATGTGCTCATATTTATGTAAGCTTAGAACGACTATTTCTTTCTTGAGGAAAAAATTAATGAATATTATATCTTCAACTATGCTATATTTGTTAGCAACTCCCACTAATGAATCGAATAAAGTTTTTTAAATTATTCATCTTAATCTCTACATATGAAAGGAATTGAATTATATGGATTATTATCAACGTCGTTATGAGCTTTTAGCCCTGACCTTAGGGTTAAAACGTAATACCAACTTATACTATAGAATGGAAGATGCTGTCAAAGAGCACAAGAGAGACGGTGATACTGGCACAGAGGACGAAGTGATGCTACTTTCTACCTACAAAAAAATGATTGAACAGGATACTGATGGGTTCTTTATTGATGAAAATAGGAAAGAACACATTCTTTCGTCATTAACAAAAACACTAGATTTTTGTAATGCACCAAGTACTACTGCATCGTTACAAATACTGGAAAGTCTTAAAACAAATGATCCTACGTCATTTTTGATTGTACCACTTGCCTATCCTCTTTATTCTGGTAAAGGACATTGTTCTGGATTAATAATATATAAACATGGAAATTGTTATGACGTAGTAATGGTTGATAAAGCGAAACTATTTAATCATCAATTTCCTGTTGGACTTGTAACCATCTATGCTGAAAGAATAGATCAGCTTAATCATGTACTTTATTTAAGTAATAAGTTTGCTCTACCAACGATACAACCTTTCGAAGAATTAAAGAAATTAGTTCGCATATCAACAAAAAAGTGTGTTTCTAGGCTTAACGTTGATATGTCACCTCAAAATGTTGGAAACTGCATTGTTAACGAGGTAGAATCTACACTTAAAGTAGCTCTTTTTAACTGTCAAAAAAGTATTCTGTCATATTCTCATTCTAAACCAACATTGAGACCTAAATGGAACTCTTGCCCTCATTCAACTTTAGAGATGAGAAAACGATTTCTTAAGGCTTTAAAAACTAATAAACATGAACAAAATAAGTCTTTTGACTATATTTTTAACAATTATTATCTGAAGCGAAAAAATCATCCAAAAAATGTAAAATTACAACAGAAGATGATGAAATTAGAAAAAATACGAAGTCAAAGAAAAAATAATATATATAAAAAAATAAAATACATAGTTTTAAAAAGAAGATATAACAATATTTATAAAAGAAATTGGAGGCTTTATAAACGGAATAAAATTGTTGAAGAATTTAAAAAAGATTCTCGTATTGTAGGAATCAACAATGAACAAATGCCACCTTCTATACCTCAATTAAAAAAAATGGGAGATATTCTTACCTTACCTAGCCAACAAAGAACTGAGCCTTCGTTACAATCATATGTTGTAAAGCAAGAGAAATACTTTTCTAGAACATAAGCTTGTTTAATAAAAGTACATTTTTTTTAAGGAAGATTAATGGTTATGGATTTGTATATAGATATATATATTTAGAAGATTTAAATAGGAGAAAAAATGAGACTGTCAGAAAATAATCTGTCAGTCTCTCTTTTGGTTATAAAGCAAGCTATTAGTAGCATTTAGGGAAGTCTGTCTTCAACATAAATTCATTTTCGACTTCATAAGGATTAATTCTAGGTTGATGCTGGGTAAATAATCGTGTGAAAAATTTTTTTATCATCTCGTTCGCCTCCTATGGTGTTGATAAGGATACTAAACGAATCATAAATAAAACTTAACTTTTTCACATTTTCGTTTCAGCTAATGTTTGGTAATTCAGAATCTTCATTGTACGATAAAATTCAGCTGGTAAATGTGCCCACCGTTTTAACAATTGGGAAAAATAACTTTTTCCGGCTTTGATTTTATACTCACCTAGTACCAAGCCAAAAGAAGGCATTAGTTTTTTTGATAATTGTTTAAATGTCGTGAGGGCTTGTTCTTTATCCTCGTTGACAAATAAGGTTTTTACTTCAATATAAGATCCTTCAATATTTTGGGTTTCTTCAATAAAATAGATTTTTTTCGTATATTCTCTCATAGGAACTCCTCCGATATCCATTGTATTTATTGGTTATTTCAACGATAACGAAAAGATGTTAATAAAACGTGAACAAAAAATTATTCTTTTTCAAGCAATGATTAAGGATTTTTTATTTTGAACTTTCCAGTCCTTTATTTTAGGCAGGTTTAAGAATTCTTTCAACGGAAGTAGTTGAAAGTTATAACAAATTTCGCTACAGTTAAGAAAACGAAAAAGCAAAAGGTGAGGATCGCGATGGAACAATTGATCAATCGAAATTTGGTTTTTGCGCAACATCAACGTATTGAAACAGAGCGCTTGATTTTACGCCCCGTTACATTAAATGATGCAAAAGACATGTATGACTATGCTCATGATGAAGAAACGACACGGTTTGTATTTCCAACACATCAATCCGTTGAAGATACGAAAAACAGCATCGCTAATTATTTTATGTCAGCACCTTTAGGGAAGTACGGTATTGAATTAAAAGAAAATCAACAATTCATCGGGACAATTGATTTAAGAGTACAAGAAAATGAAGATAACGCAGAGATCGGATATGCACTGAATAAGAACTATTGGGGAAGAGGATTTGTTCCAGAAGCGAGTCAAGCATTGATAAAATTAGGATTTGAAGAGTTAAACTTGGTCCGAATCTTTGCTTATCACGATGCAGAAAACCCTAAGTCGGGGCGTGTAATGGAAAAACTTGGGATGAAAAAAGAAGGAATCATCCCTGATGCAAGGCGTTTCAAAGGAAAAATCGTTTCAGTTGTCTTGCGAGGATTGACACGACAAGAATGGCAAGCAGGTAGAAGTTGATAAAGGTGTAGCATAAACAAGTTAGTTGCATCTGAGTTGTAAAATCATTAAGCTAAGTTTGAGGTGATAAGAATGGAATTATTACTAACAGATGAAGCAAAAGAAAAATTATTAGCACAACAAAACGAAGATGAACAGTTATTACTTGATATTGAAGACGGAGATGGTCCTTTTGCCGACAGTCGAGTAACTTGTCAGATTGATACATCCTTTCGTTTGATTCTCGTAAAGAAAGAGACAACAAAAGATTTGAGTTTATACTCTGTCAAAGTAGAAACAGCTGTTGGACCAATCTACATCAAAAAAAGTGCATTGATGTATCTAGATGATCCGACGACAATTGCAGTTGAACCGACTTATAAGAGTTTACAGTTAAAAGGCCCCAGTGGATTACTAAAAGGTAATCTTCAAATCATACATCACGAGTAGAAAATAGGAGACAGAAGGTAAGCGTATGGGAAACTTGGCAATTATCAGCGATTTACATGTAGATATCAATCAGTTTAGTGAACAAGAATGGCTGATTTTGTGGAAGGTTCTCACAGACAAAGGGATCACACGGCTTCACTTAGCAGGAGATGTGGCGAATAAAGTCGATCTTTGTCAAGCAGTTGTTGAATTTTTTGCCAAAAAAGGAATTCCTACAACGTTCAACTTTGGGAACCATGAATTGGCAGATGTTGAGGGAGAAGAAATGATGAATCATTTCCCGGATTCTCACTTTTTAAATGAACGATATCTGGCGTTGAATAAGCAGACAGTCCTACTTGGGATGAATGGTTGGTATGATTATCAATTCTCAGAGTTAAAAGAAAATAAACAAATTCTGCGTATGAAGAACCTTTACTGGTATGATCGTTTTATTAAACGAGAGGGAAGTGACATTGAAGTCAACGCTCGAGTTCTGATAGCAATGAAAAAGTTACTAGACCAGTTAGAAGCAAAAAAACTGGACGTTATTTTAACGACACATTTTGTTCCTAAAAAAGACTTTATTGTCTATCAAAACGCTCCATACGAACGCTGGAACAACTTAAATGCTTTTTTAGGTTCCGCTTCTTTTGGACAACTATTAGATCAATACGATAATATCAAACAGGTTGTTTTTGGACATACCCATCGCCGTTTTGAAGATAAACTCATTCATGGTACCCGCTATAGTTGCCGTCCTTTTGGCTATTATTATGAATGGCAATTGACGAGGGAGTTTGTACGAGAAAATCACTTGATCGATAGTTATCATCCCATGAAGTTACGCACGCTATTACGAAAACACGACCCAGAGTTTAATCGCTACCGCAATGAACATTTGTACGAAGAGTTTGCAAAAGCCATGACGACCATTTCTTATTAGAAGGGTTGTCATGGCTTTTTATTCCATTGTCAACGAGTAATATCATTTTTTGAAAATAGGGTTAGAACGGTCACGGTCTAACTATTTATTGCGGAGCTAGGCACTCGTTTATTTTTTCTTGTTGAGCACAATCGGATTATTGATTCACATTATCCCCTTTAGCGAATGAACTCATCTTTTGGCGTCCTTTTTTCGGTTCTTAGTCCGCTAGCTATCCTATTTTTTTCGTCAGTTATTTTTTCAAAAATATTGATCATATTTTTGGTATTGCCAGCTTTTGGATACTTACCCATTTTCGGATCTGCTATAATTGCTTTGTTTAACTGTATTGGTTTCTCTACTTTTGAAAGGTTACTAGAAGGCGTTTCTTTGAAGATTTCTTGAATTTCTGGATGATCGGCAAATATTTTTTTGTATATTTCATGTATTCTGTTTTTTTCTGTCATTGTTAAAGGCGAATGTTCATCATTCGCTCGTTTTCTCAATTTGTAAATTTCAAAGAAATAATCAGGAAGAGGAGATTTTATGTATTTTGATTTGATCACAGTTAAAAAACGTTTTTGCATCTCCAAAGTGGACTCGGGAACATCACTCCATTTTAATTTTTTTTTACCTTGTGAAGCGAGAAGGTTATGGCGGCAATGTAAGAGCGCAGTTTTTGCAGTAGCTTCTATTTCTTTGACCACACAATTTCCTTCTTTTTATTCATGCATCGTATAGTCTAGTGACGAAAAGCTGTTAGAAGAGGAATGGTCAATAATTCTGTACAGAATATCATAACAAGTTTCGAGTTTAGGATGATCTCTCTGTGCAAACAATTCTTTACAAAGGGGAGCCATTTTCTCCGAAGGAATTTTAACCATATTTACAGATGAGTTTGACAGGTGCTTCCTTTTATCCACTAGAATAATTCTATAGTTTTTCGTTTCTTTGTAGATGAGTGCTCCGGAAACATGACCACTTTTTTTATTTTTCTTTATACTATAAGATAAGGGCAAAAGAATAAAATCTCGAGGATCATTTGAAATCATCCGCTTTAAAGTATGAAAAAGTTGTGTGTGACGAGTAAAAGAATAGAAATCCTTGCTTCGGTTGAGTGACTGAATCATTTTTAATTTGTCTTGCTTACGTACAAAAAATTCTTGTTCATCTTGTTGGATCATTTTAATATAAATAGAAAATAAAAGTGGGTAATTCACTTTATCATCTTCCGGAGACCATCTATTATTTTTCTTTAATGATAAAGAAAGAGCAAATATATCAAGATGTCGCTGAAGCTCTGTTTCGTAAGGCATAGGAGTTCCTCCATTTATAAAATAAATAGTAAAGTCTGCAATTTATTTTGCGTTCTTTGCATAGTATGACATAGGTTAAAAGAGGACAGAAATCAAATTTTTCTCCAAATAAAAAAACTTGGAATCGAAGTGATTCCAAGTTTTTTTGATAAATTAAGCCATAAATAAGAATTTGTATAAGAAGACAGCAACGATACCAGCACAAATCGGTGCAACAACAGGTACCCATGCATAACCCCATTGTGATGAACCTTTATGTTTTAATGGTAACAATGCGTGGACTAAACGTGGTGCGAAGTCACGTGCTGGGTTCAAACCAGGTCCAGTAGGTCCGCCGAGAGAAGCAACTAACGTCCATACTAAGAAACCAAGAGCTAAGTGTGCTGTACCAAGATTGTCTTGGAAGAAAGGTGCTTTAGTAATTCCTAGTGCACCAAAGAATAAAACAAATGATCCAAAGAATTCATTAACAAAACCATTGAATTTAGAACCAACACTGTTGATTGTTGAGAAAGTACCTAATACATGGTTTACATCGTCTGTTTGATCATAATAAGGTTTGTAGCAAGCTACAACGATCAATTGTCCAATTGCGGCACCAATCAATTGAGCAGCAATATAAGGTAATACTTCAGCCCATGGGAATAAACCATTTGAGGCAAGAGCAATTGTGAACGCTGGGTTAATATGATTTCCACTGATACCACCAAAAATCATTGCTGGCATCATTACACCACAGCCATAACCTACAGCGATCAACATCCAGTCACTTCCATAACCTTTTGTTCCTTTTAAATCTACGTTTGCTACAGCACCATTCCCAAGAATGATTAATAAAGCTGTACCGATCATTTCCGCCACAAGACGGGTCATAAGTGAATAATCCATATATACCTCCAAAATTTATAAAAATGCAAAAAAAAAGAAACAACAACACAATAGGTGTAGTGCTTCGCATCCGACGTTTTTATTGGTCATAAATAAGTGCAGATAAAAAAATGATTTCTATGTATAAAAGAAATCTGACCAACTTCCAAAACAACGTATGGAACTTTCCCACAAAACACCAACCTCAATTATAAATATACCAAAAAAAAACGATTATATTTTTCAAATATTGTACTTTAGAAACAGCACAATTTGAAAATTTCAGAAAAATATTGTTAGTAAAATGAAAGCTAACAATAAGGAGTGTTTCATAGATGAAATTTTTTCAAGAATTTTTTATTATCCTCTTTTTCTCAGTTTTAGGTGAAGGAACTCGTGTATTGTTCCATTTACCAATTCCTGGAAGTATCCTAGGTATCTTATTTTTGTTCCTAGCTTTTGAGATGCGACTAGTAAAGCCTGAGCATTTAGGAGGAACAGGTGATTTTTTATTAAATAATTTAACGATTTTATTCGTCCCGGCAGGGGTAGGTTTACTTGACTATTTTGGTGATATTGCGACAATTTGGCCTATTTTATTAGGTGCGGTAGTGATCTGTTCGATCGTAACGATGGTCGTAGCAGGCAAAACGGCAGAAGTAGTAGAAAAAATGTTACAATCTGTTCAATTGAAACAAACAAGTAGCCAAAAGTTGCAGAAAATCAAAAGGAAGGAGCAACAAATTGACTGAATTTATTCGTAACCCATTATTTGGATTAAGCTTAACGTTAGGTGTCTACGTATTATCAGATAAATTTTTACGCAAGTATAAATTGCCAATTATCAATCCGTTGGTATTGTCTATTTTAGTGATCATTCTTTTTCTTCATTTTTCTGGAATCAGTTACCAGGATTATAATGTGGGTGGGAATTTTTTGACCATGATGATTACGCCAGCAACAGTTGCATTAGCTATTCCCTTATATAAAAATTTTCATTTGTTAAAAGAAAATTTTTTCCCAGTCATTGCGGCAATCTTAGCGGGGATCGTAGCTAATTGCTTAGTCAGTGTGGGTATTGGCTATTTATTTACATTAAAAAAAGCGATGGTCATTTCTCTGCTACCTAAATCAGTGACAACAGCGATATCTGTTGATCTTTCTCATACGATGGGAGGAATCAATGCGGTCACGCTTGCAATTGTTGTTTCTACTGGCATCTTTGGGTCGTTGATCGCTACTCATATCTTTCGTCTTTTTAAGATCAGCAGTCCGATTGCTAAGGGGGTTGCGTTAGGAAGTACCTCTCATGCGATTGGTACAGCAAAGGCAATCGAATTGGGTGAGATCGAAGGGATTATTTCAGGCTTAGCCATTGGCGTCAATGGCATGCTGACCGTCTTTTTATTACCATTATTATTTCAGTTTTTTACTAACCTGTTTTGATGTTGTTTCCCAGGATTTATGCTACAATGAAAAAAACGTTCTAGCATAAAGGAGTGGTAAAAGTTGTATTTGTCATCTGAATATTTAAAACGATTTGATAAAGACCTTTATTATAAAATTCTCCTGCTGGAAAGTTTCGAGGATCATCAGTGGCACACGATTGCAGAACTGGCACAAACAGTCCAATTAGATGCAAGAAGTGTCGCTAAGTACTTAAACGAATTAACAAAAAATTACCATCAGTTCAACGAGAGCTCTCAAACATTGTTTATGAAAACCCCTCGTTCTGGCTATTCCTTTTATGATACGCTTGATTCTATCGAACATGAGCGTTTTTTGATTTTTCTCGTGCAAAGTACGCTGAAATACCAGCTATTGCACGATATTTTTTTTGAAGAGTTTCATACGATCTATCAATTTGCTCAAAAACAATATATCAGCGAATCAACTGCGCGTCGAAAGATCAACGAGTGGAGAGAACAATTAAAAAATTACGGGATTTATTTACAACGTGGGACTTATGTGGTGCAAGGAGAAGAAGAAATCATCCGGCTTTACCTTCACATGACGTTTTGGCAGTTGTTTCGTGGGAAAATTTGGCCTTTTGTAACGATTTCACAATTAGATGTGAAAAAAATTGCTGAACAAATCATGGCTTTTTTCAATGTTCGCCTTAATGAGATCAAAAAAAGAAGACTAGAGTATATGTTAGGAGCTTTCTTCTTGCGTAAATCTCAGAAGCATTACGTATCGTTAAACGAACGAAAGCGACAACTGATTACTGATAATCCTATGTTTCAAAAATTTTGTCATTGGATGCAACCAGTGTTTCCTAACTATTTTCAAAATGAAGAAGAATTAGGTGCGTTATTTTTAGTTTTGATGACACGAGAAGAGTACTATACGGATGAAGACATCCGAGAAGAAATGTTTGCTTTCCATCGAAGGAGACAAACACCACCCTACCATGCACTTTATGAAGCAAAAGAAGCATTAGCTCTCTATCAAGTGGAACAAGGATTGTCAGAAGAACCCTTAACAAAAGAAGCTGAAACCTATCTTTTTAGTAGTCATTTATTTGCCTATCTTTTTCCAGAAGCTAAGGAAACCATTGATGGGAACGACAGTGACTTTATAAATCATTTGATGATCGAAAACAGTGAAATTATCCAGTGGCTCGATTTGTTTTTTGAGACCGAGCAAAAAGTGGATCAGCTAGCATTTCAAAATACGTCTTTTTTGATGGGGCGGTATTTAACGGTTTTAAAGACAATGGGTGCATTTACACCAAAGTTACCGCAGATCACGATTCTTTTGATGACAGATTTCCCTCTGTTTGAAGAGCAGTTGTTAATAGAAGACTTACATCGTTTTTTTCGAAATGTTTATTGTTTGAAATTTTTACCAACAGATTATCGGGGACGAGAAGTTGATTTATTACTTTCAACGAGCAAAGTGCATCGTAAACCATGGTCTGATTTAGAATATTTTATCGTGAATGGAGAGTTACAGTTAAACGATTATATCCAATTGTACCAAAAATTTGTGTTGATCCAAGACCGAAAAGACAAAGAAAGGAACGAAATAAATGACATTTGAAGAAATTTTACCAGCATTAAAAAAAGGGAATAAAGTGATTCGAAAAGGTTGGAGTGGTTTTGAATTGTATGTCGTTCTTGTTTCAGGAGAAGAATTTGACGGTTGTCCCGTTACCCCTTACTTTTTAATCAAAACAAGTGACGAAGGATTTTCCAGTTTTGCGCCTACAGTCTGTGACATTTTAGCTGAAGATTGGATCATTGTGGAATGAAAAATAGATACAGTGATCTAACAGAGAAAGTTGTTTTTGTCACTGGAGCAGCTTCAGGTATCGGACAGGCACAAGCTAAAGCCTTTTTAGAACAAGGTTCGCGGGTGTTTGGTTTTGATCAGCAATTAGGCCGAATGGACGATCTATCCCAGCAATTTTCTGAAACCTTTGCTTATTTTTTAGGTGATATCACGAATCATTCTTTGTTAAAAAAGGCGGTTGAACAGTGTCACGAAACGTTTGGAAAAGTTGCGATCTTGCTGAATACAGCAGGAATTTTAGATGAGTACCAGCCATTGTTGGAAACAGATGAAGCTTTATGGGATCGAGTGTTTGCTGTTAATGTCAAGAGTATGTTTCAGCTAACGCACTTAATCCTTCCAGACATGCTTGAGGAAGAAACAGGGACAATCATCAATATGGCATCAATTGCTGGCTTTGTCGGTGGTGGTGGCGGGATTGCCTATACCAGCGCAAAGCATGCGATCGTTGGTTTTACGAAACAATTAGCATTAGATTATGCTTCTCAAGGTATTCGTATCAAAGGGATTGCGCCAGGAGCAATTCAAACACCTATGAATGCAGCTGATTTTGCAGGAAATGGTGAGATGGCGGAATGGGTAGCGAATGAAACGCCTGTTAAACGGTGGGCACAACCAGAGGAAGTTGCTGAACTAACGTTGTTTTTGGCAACCCCTCAAGCAAGCTATATCCAAGGGACGATCATTCCAATCGACGGTGGTTGGTTATTAAAATGATTTTGTCTTTTTTATTGTTTTCAGATAAGCTATGATTAGCGAATTTATTCGCACTACGGCACTTCAGTTGGAAGTCAATTCCCATCCTTTGGTCGTAGTTATTACCAAGAGTTGAGAGAGACGAGATCTTTTGTGGCATTTTTGACCACAAGGATGATCGATTGTATCCCGATCTTGTAAAGGAGAAAGAATATGGATCAAAAGAAAATTCGTTCTACTAATCGTTTTACCACAGCAGAAATTGCTCGAATGGCACTTGTAACAGGCTTATATGTGGCAGTTACATTCGTGTTGTCAGTTATCAGTTTTGGTGCCATTCAAATACGTCTTTCCGAAATGTTCAATTATTTGTCGCTCTATAATAAAAAGTATATTTTGGCTATCACGCTAGGTGTTGCTTTAGCCAATCTTTCCTCTCCATTGGGATGGATTGATGTAGTAGTTGGTAGTATCAGCACCTTACTTGTCTTATTGATTAACTATGAGATAACGAAACGAGTAAGAAACATGAAAATAAAAATGGTGATTACAGCTTTGGTCTTTGCATTTTCTATGTTTACAGTTGCTGGACAATTGAAGCTATTCTATCAATTACCCTTTTTCTTCACTTGGGGAACTGTTGCTTTGGGTGAGCTAGCTTCCATGCTAGTGGGAGGAGTCATCATTTATTGGGTCGGACAAAAAGTAGATCTAAAAAAATAAACGACGATTTAGCTAAGTCTAAAAATAGAAGATAAAAAGCTTACGATTGAAAGCTTTTAGATTGAAGGGACTGGGACAAAAGTTGTCTCAGTCTCTTCTAGTATCTCTAAAAAACGAATAAACGGTGAGACAAAAGTAGCATCTTCGGAAATAAGCCGAAATTTACCAAAAATTTGAGAAGCAATTTTCGGAAATTCCTTCTTATTTCTTGATGCTGAACACTTTTGTCTCAACCTCTTTTTTATATGTCTATTTTCAAAAACAAAAGAAAAATTTGTCTTCTTTTCTTTAGAAAAATACTCTTTTTTCGCTTGATATTTTTTGATTTAGCTTTTTCATATTTAGACAAGCAAAAGTAAGCCCGATTTTCATGTGTATTTTTACAATTCCTATTTGATTGGTATAACGTAATCCATGAAATTCTTTTGTGGTACTGAATATTCGTTCAATCGTTTTTTCTCTTTTTTTATAGAGATCTTTAAACTTACTTTGTTTTGAAAGCATCGGGTACAGCTCCAATTTATCGTTCTGTTTTAACGTATAAAAAAGACAAAACACTATAAATAAGCACTTTGTCTATAGTCTGAGATGGGTTATAAACAGAGCCTTTCTTTTTCTTATTGCCATTTATCGCATTGAGATTTGTGTCGATTAAAAAGAAAAATGACAAAATATAATTAATTACTTATATCTTATATAGTGTTCAGAAGGGGAAGGCTATGTCAAATAAAAAATATGATTTACAAGATGAAGTTTTGATGACTGCGGCTGAAGCAAGTATGAATAACTTGAATACAAAAGATTAGAAGCAGAGATACTTAAAATTTCTTATAAAAATCGGTATAGCTTGTTAAAAAAAAAGAAGGAACGTTTGAAAAAAATTGAAAGACCTATTCCTGAAGTATATCAGAAAAAAATCAAAAAATGGCTGCAACCTAATAGTTGTTTTGAAGAAGGTATAAAATTTGCACTTGATTATAAGGAAGTAATTTATTGTATCGGACAATTTCAGCAAAACGAAGTTTATAACGCTTAGATCGAATTTCAAGATCAAGAGTATTGTTTTGATGGACACTGCAAGCTTTTTATAAAAAAGAAAACTAAAATAGTTGTATATGATGACTGCTGTAGGAATCACACAAGTATGCTAAATATGGGTTATATCCAGAAGATTATCAAGCTATAAAACAAATAGTTTAAATAATATTTGTTTTTTTATAAATATATAATTTGTATGAATGCTGTTTTTTTAGCTTTTTGGTGTTTAAAAAATATTTTATTATTTAAAAAAACGTTATTATAACGACGCCGTTTTATCATCATTATTTTTGGGTAATATAATGTATGAATTTCCATTAGGGGTTATTATTGTATTGCAAACGTTTGCAATACAATAAATGAATGGAGAAGAACAAATGAAAAAAGAAATTGGTAGGACCTCTAAAAGTATTTATGCTTTATTTTTCGCAATTCTTTTATGTTTAGGTATATTTTCTCCCACGGCATCAATAGTAGTAGCAGCTGATGAAATTGCTGTGCCAGAAGCAACTTCAATAGAAGTGGTGAAAAATGCGAAATGGGTCGCATTAGAACAGGAACTAGCTACACCTCAATATCAAGTAGCTTCGAAGGCCAATCCTGAAAGCACGGCACAATATATACTTAACAAATATGAGGGAGCAGAAGCCTTCGCTGCTGGGTTAGGTCAACGTATACAAAATGGTGGCTGGAATGTATATTATAATACAGCTTCTGGCAAACAAACTGCTCGTACCGCTTATAATGGTATGTATGTTGCTGCTGCAGGAACCGGTAGCCTTGCTACGGCTTTAGCTAAATTTAGTACTTCTGCTGGATCAGTAGTTATTGGAGCTGCAGCTCTTTTAGCAGGTATAGCAATGGTGCGCTTCATCTTTACTCAAAAGATTGCAGAGATAAAATTGACAACCATGGAAATACTGGAACTGCTCGGATTACACTTACTGAATCAAGATGGTCTTCTAAATATGATAACCGTTGGTAAATTGATCATTTAAACTAAAATACAATCTCTGTTAAATTTATTTGTATAATAAATGAGTACAGAGATTGTATTTAGTACATGAGGAGGTGGGAGATGAAATCCCTGGTTTTTCTAAGAATTTGTCAATTTATTCTCTTAGCTTTAAGTCTTTTTTTAGCTATGAAACACAATGTATTATTCGCTTTGTTTCTATGGGCACTATCTAGTGTACTGAGTTTCACTATCCCCCAAAAATATCGATCCCTTTTTCGGTCACCTTACAAAGGATTATTCTTTCCAATATGGATTGAAAATATTATGGAGTTAGTAATAACAATAGGTGTACTGCTATTGATGAGCTTTCTTTCATGATATAGAAATAAATACGTTGATTTGGAAATATAGTTACCGCTTGGTAAGGGGCAACAATTATTTAGTTACTACAAAGAATGCTTAAACGTCTCTAATTTTATGTTGGAGGCGTCTTTTTCTGGCGATAGATCCTTCCAAAATTTAAAGTAGTGATCTGTTAGTTCAATGCTACTGATAGTATCCTAATATACATGGTGTTCACGAATCAAGTGTATAGCAACGTATTAAGAATTAAGAATCAGAAATTTTTACAAAATATAATTTATATCAGATTGAAGACAATCCTTATGTAAAAATAAAATTTGTCTTCTTTTCTTTAGAAAAATACTCTTTTTTCGCTTGATATTTTTTGATTTAGCTTTTTCATATTTAGACAAGCAAAAGTAAGCCCGATTTTCATGTGCATTTTTACAATTCCTATTTGATTGGTATAACGTAACCCATGAAATTCTTTTGTGGTGCTGAATATTCGTTCAATCGTTTCTTCTCTTTTTTTATAGAGATCTTTAAACTTACTTTGTTTTGAAAGCATCAGGTACAGCTCCAATTTATCGTTCTGTTTTAACGTATAAAAAAGACAAAGCACTATAAATAAGTACTTTGTCTATAGTCTGAAAGCTTACGATTGTAAGCTTTTTTTATTTATCATCAATTCAAGGAATTTAGGTAATGCCACAATCAGTTTGAATCAGTGACGATTTTATTTTAAAAAATTTTTCGTAAAGGAATACAACGTAGTAGTTGTTTTGTCTAGTTATTTATCCATACTAAACAACTGAAGTCGAGACAAACGTTTTTTTAGAAACAGACCTACCGAAGCGGCAGCAATCGATTTGATTGCTTCAGGGATTATAAAAGGAAGAAATCCACTTAAAAATGCAGTGTGAAGAGAAAGACTGCTACTGATCATTAACCAAAGCATGCCACAGCATAATGCGGCTGCTGAACCAACTAAGTTTGCGGATATTGTCAGAGGATAGCGAGAACCGACTTTCTCCATGATAAATCCAATTAGCCAAGACTGGAGGATAAAACCAACTAGATAGCCACCGGTAGGACCGAATAATACACCAATTCCTCCAGACATCCCCGAGAAAACAGGTAACCCAATAAGACCTAATAAAAGATAGATCAAGACGGAGACAGTTCCTGTTCTCTTACCAAGGAAAGTAGCAGTTAAACCAATGGCAAAAGTCTGTCCAGTCAAAGGAATTAGACCTAGAGGGAAAGTGAATTGTGAAAGAACGGCAATGATCGCTGCAAATTCTGCAGCAAGAATGAGTTCTTTGAGTGATTTTGTCATAAGTTCTCCTTTGTTAACCATTTTTATTTTCTAAGTTAACGAAATTGTATAAGAAAAATTATTTTTTGTAAAGTATATTTTTTAAATAAACGAAGTATTCCTTCAAAATATTAGTCTATCTTCCTTTGAGGATAGGTTATATGTTCAGTTAAACATTGTTTCATTTTGAACTTTTTGGCAAGTCTCAACATATGATTCTAGGAGAGTTACACGGGCGAATCAAATTCAAATAAAGAAGAGAGCTAGAAAAGAGAGAGGGAAATCTACATAAAAAAAGCCCAACTATCGAATAGATAGTGGGCTTGTAAGCCAAAGCTTTGAAAATTATAGGCTTTGGTTGTAGTATTCAACGACAAGAGCTTCGTCGATTTCTGGATATAGTTCGTCACGTTCTGGTAAACGAGTTAATGAACCTTCCAATTTTTCAGCATCGAAGCTTACGAATGCTGGACGACCAACAGTTGCTTCAACAGCTTCTTTGATTGTTGTCATGTTTTGTGATTTTTCACGAACTGAGATCACTTGACCAACTTCAACGTGGTATGAAGGGATATCAACGCGTTTGCCATCAACCATCACATGACCATGGTTAACTAATTGGCGAGCTTGACGACGAGTAGTTGCAAGACCTAGACGATAAACAACATTGTCTAAACGTTGTTCTAGTAAGATCATGAAGTTAACCCCGTGTTTACCTTCTTTGATTTTGCTAGCTTTAACGAACAAGTTACGGAATTGACGTTCGTTCATTCCGTACATGTGACGTAGTTTTTGTTTTTCAGTTAATTGCATACCGTATTCTGATTGTTTGCCACGGCTGTTTGGTCCATGTTGACCTGGAGCGTAAGGGCGACGTGCTAATTCTTTTCCTGTGCCTGATAATGAAATACCTAGACGACGAGAAATTTTCCATGATGGTCCTGTATAACGAGACATTAAAATTTCCTCCAATAAAATAAATTTAGTTTTTGGAGTAAAATAATCCGATAAAAAATTCATAATCGTGTAGTCCATTCTTCAATCTTCACCTTTGCAGCCGCGGTTACGCAATTGAACCCGAATCGGGGCAATGAACTAGGGACGAAATTATTATTTTTCCGCTGCATTATTTTACACAAAGTCCAGTATAAGGGAAACAAGGTGAAACTGTCAAGTACGTTTCTCTTTAAAAACGCTTTACAAACCTTGTTTCACTCTATAAAATAAGAGGGTATCTTTTAAAAGCATGAAAAATAAACGTACCAATCTTAAAAAGAAATAAATGAAGGATCATGCTTGTGTAAGCACAGCCTATTTTCAACCTACAGAGCCACTAAAAGGTAGTGACAGTGATTTTTCAGCTGTCACCTAAGATACGGGCTTGATTTTTCAAGGAGGACTGTCTTGGAACTTTTAGTTTTTCAAAAAAATGAAGAAAAAGCACATCCAATGGAAATGTATATGAGAAATCAGTACTCATTTGCAGGTGTGCCCAAACCAGAACGTTGGAAATTGCAACAAACACTTTTGCGTGAAAGCAAAGTGCTTGATGTTCCAGACCTTTTTTTCCTTGTTTTCTATTATTATGAAAAAAAAGAACGGGAGTATCAGTACCTGGCGATTGATTTGATTCAACAAAACATCAAACGTTTATCATTGGATGAGTTGGTCGAATTGTCTGTATTGGTACCGGAAAAAGCATGGTGGGATACGATTGATGCTTGGCGGAAAGTTTATGCTACATGGTGTAAACTTCATATGGAACAATTAGAGACGGTTTCTCTTTTGTTTGAAAAAAAAGAAGATTTTTGGCTTCGGCGAATAGCAATTACGTTACAGTTAGGATTTAAAGAAGCTACCAATCAGCTGTTGTTGGATCGAGTGATTACTGAAGATCGCTCCTCAAAGGAATTTTTTATTCAAAAGGCGATTGGGTGGGCATTGCGCGATTACAGCAAGACAAATGTTTCTTGGGTAAAAGAACAATTGACAAAAGAATGGTCTGCTTTGACAAGAAGAGAAGCAAGCAAGTATATATAAGAAAGTGAGTCGACTAAAAAAATGAAACGTAAATTATTTGCTTTTGATATTGATGGGACGCTACTGGACACAAATAAACAAGCATTAGACAGCACAAGAGAAGCCTTGGATAAGTTACGTAAAGCAGGACATTTGGTAACGATTGCTACTGGGCGTAGTCGTTTCCATGCGCAAGAGGTTATCCGAGATCTAGCATTTACAAATTATATCTTATGTAATGGCGCTGCTGGATTTTTAGATCATGAACAAGTTTATAAAAATTTGCTTGACCGTGAACAATTAGACAATTTTGTCAAAGAAGCACAAGATAAAAATATCGATACTGCTTTTGTGAGTCTAGATAATATCAAACGTTATTCTTCCAATCATGTGGGAATGATGGAAGAGGCAATGCATTCTTTTGGCGCTGTTTTACCTGAACTTGATCAGTACTTTGTGGAAGAACAAGATATCTATCAAGCTTTAGCATTTTTTGATCAGAATTACGATCATCATTTTTCTAGTTACGATAAGATTCGATTTGTTCGTTGGCATGAAAAAAGTGTGGATGTTGTTCCACATGACGGTTCAAAAGCAGCCACGATTTTACACCTAGCAGAACAAGTCGGAATTGCGCAAGAAGATATCATTAGTTTCGGTGATGGCCAAAATGACCGAGAGATGCTGCGTATGTCAGGCATTGGTGTTGCAATGGGAAATGCAGTTCCAGAGGTACAAGCAGAAGCGAAGTTGGTTACTGATACAAATGATGAAGATGGAATTTGGAAAGCATTGAAGCAACTTTCCATGATTTAAATAAACAAGTATAATCTAGGATAGTAAAAAGAACTAGTTGGAGACTGACTTCAGCTAGTTTTTTAGTAGTTTCAGATGAGGGTTACGCAGAGGATTTTTCTGCCCTTTTCTTTCTACAAAAAAACAACTATAATATAGAATGATGTTAAAAGAGAAGAGGAAAACGTGTGCGGGTTTTATTTATTGGTGATGTAGTAGGTTCAATGGGAAGAGATATGATTACAACCTATCTTCCTCGTTTAAAAAAGAAATATCAACCACAGGTCACAATTGTAAATGGAGAAAATGCAGCTTCTGGAAGAGGAATAACTGAAAAAATTTATAAAAAGTTTTTACAAGACGGTGTAGATGTTGTCACGATGGGCAATCATACTTGGGACAACCGAGATATTTTTGAATTTATCGATCAAGCAAAAAAAATCGTTCGTCCAGCAAACTTTCCTGAAGGAACGCCAGGTCAAGGAATGGTATTCGTGAAAGTCAATCAAGTAGAACTAGCTGTAATCAACATGCAAGCACGTTCTTTTATGGTCGACTTAGATGATCCATTCCGCAAGATGGATCGCTTGATCGCCGAAGCAAAAAAAAGAACGCCAATCATTTTCGTTGATTTTCATGGAGAAACGACAAGTGAGAAACAAGCCATGGGATGGTTCTTAGATGGAAAAGTCTCAGCGGTCATTGGGACCCATACGCATGTACAAACCAATGATGCTCGGATTCTACCGCAGGGAACTGCCTATTTAACTGATGTAGGTATGACAGGTCCTTATGACGGAATTTTAGGTATGCGCCGAGAACCAGTTATCGAAAAATTTTTAACAGCTTTGCCGAAACGTTTTGAAGTCGTTGAACGAGGACGAGGTATTTTGAGTGGCTGTTTACTGGAATTTGATGATGCAACTGGTAAAGCGAAAACCATCCAATTAATCCAGATCAACGAGGACCGTCCATTTTTAGAATAGAAAGTGAGACATCTTTTGCATAAAGAGCCGAATATTCAACGAGAAGCGGATAAATTAGCTCAACTTTTAAGTGAACATGAAACGATCATCCGCTACCACGAACTAGAGCGAAAAGTACAAACTAGTTCCTATTTAGAAAAGTTAACGGAAGATATCAAATCTGCACAAAAAGAAGCAGCAAACTATGCTTATTATGGAAAAAGAATAGCAGAAAAAGAAGCGAATGGTCGGGTTGAACAATTGACGAAACAATTTGATCAACATCCGATCGTAGTAGCTTATCGGAAACAATTGCTTGAAGCAAATGATTTATTGCATCATTTGACGAAAATGCTGCAAGATGAAATCAATAATTGGATAGAGGAGGAAGACAATGCCTCAAAAAACTAAGAATACTCCAATGATGGAACAATATTTAAGCATCAAGGCCCAATACCAAGATGCTTTTTTGTTCTATCGTTTAGGTGATTTTTATGAATTATTTTATGAAGATGCCATCAATGCGTCTCAAATTTTAGAGTTAACATTAACCAGCAGGAATCGTAATGCAGACGAACCAATTCCAATGTGTGGGGTACCCCATCATGCAGCACAAGGCTATATTGATATTTTAATTGAAAAAGGCTATAAAGTGGCTATTTGTGAACAAGTAGAAGATCCTAAGACCACCAAAGGGATGGTTAAACGTGAAGTGATTCAATTAGTAACACCTGGAACAGTCATGGATAGTAAGGGACTATCTGCTAAAGACAATAATTTTTTGACAGCAATTGTTAGCCAAGGCAACGAATTTGGATTTGCCTATGCTGATTTAAGCACAGGGGAGTTAAAAACTGCTCATTTGTTTGATGAAGAAGCTGTACTGAACGAAACGACGGCTTTGCAAACAAAAGAACTTGTTTTAGGAAATGAAATTAGTGAAAAACTTGCTGAGCAATTAAAGAATCGATTAGGATTAGTTTTCTCAAAACAAGAAACAAGTGAAGAAAATGCAGAGTTTAATTTCTTAACCAGTGAGCTATCCGATCCACTTGAAAAAGAAGTGACCGGAAAATTACTTACTTATTTAGCAGTGACACAAAAAAGAAGTCTTGCGCATATCCAAAAAGCGATCGAGTATCAACCGGATCACTATTTGAAAATGGATTACTATTCTAAGTTTAACCTCGAACTAAGCCAGTCCATACGTACAGGAAAAAAACACGGCACGCTTTTATGGTTGCTAGATGAAACGAAAACAGCTATGGGCGGGCGTTTACTGAAACAATGGCTTGACCGTCCGCTGATTCAACTCAATCAAATCAAGTCACGGCAAGAAATGGTAGCTTCTCTTTTGAATAGCTATTTTGAACGACTTGATCTACAAAGTGCATTGACGAAGGTTTATGATTTAGAACGCCTAGCAGGAAGAGTGGCTTTTGGAAATGTCAATGGGCGTGACTTGATTCAATTAAAGACTTCTTTAGAACAAGTACCGCTGATTCGTCAACTGATCGAAGGGATCGATCAAGGTCAGTGGACTGACTTATTGAAGGAAATGCAACCGATGGATGACCTGGTTCATTTGATTGATCAAGCAATTCAAGAAGACCCGCCCCTACAAATTACTGAGGGGAATATCATTAAAGATGGTTTTAATGATCAGTTAGATACGTACCGTTCTGCGATGACTAATGGGAAGCAGTGGCTAGCAGAGTTAGAAGCAAGAGAACGTCAGCAGACTGGGATCAAAAATTTAAAAGTTGGCTTTAATCGTGTATTTGGTTATTATATCGAAATCACTAAAGCGAATCTGGCAAATGTTGAACTGGAAAAATACGAACGTAAACAAACATTGGCCAATGCAGAGCGCTTTATCACACCAGAATTAAAAGAGTTAGAGACGCAAATTTTAGAAGCAGAAGAAAAGTCTGTTGATTTGGAATATCAGCTGTTTTTAGCAGTGAGAGAAGAAGTCAAAAAAGCGATCAAACCATTACAAATTTTAGCAAAATCAATCAGTACAGCCGATGTTCTGCAAAGTTTTGCTACGATCAGTGAGCGATACCAATATGTTCGTCCTGAGATGGTCTCGGATCGACACCAATTACTAATCCAAGAAGGTCGGCACCCAGTCGTTGAAAAAGTATTAGGACATCAAGAATATATTCCCAATAGTGTGGATATGGCTGAAGACGAAATGATCTTATTGATAACTGGACCGAATATGTCAGGGAAAAGTACGTATATGCGTCAGTTAGCATTAACTGTTTTAATGGCTCAAATGGGGTGCTTCGTCCCTGCGCAAAAAGCGATCTTACCAATTTTTGATCGGATTTTTACTCGGATTGGTGCAAGTGATGACTTGATTGCTGGACAAAGTACGTTCATGGTGGAAATGATGGAAGCTAATCAAGCGTTGCGGCATGCGACACCAAACAGCTTAATTCTTTTTGATGAATTAGGTAGAGGAACTGCGACTTATGATGGAATGGCATTAGCTCAAGCGATCATTGAATATATCCATCAACATGTACAAGCAAAAACGCTCTTTTCTACACATTACCATGAGTTAACAGTTCTAGAGGAAGAATTACCTCAATTAAAAAATGTACATGTAGGAGCTGTTGAAAAAGACGGCGAAGTAGTATTTTTGCATAAGATGATGGATGGCCCAGCTGATAAAAGCTATGGGATCCATGTAGCGAAAATTGCAGGGCTACCTTCTAATTTATTAGCAAGAGCTGCAGATATTTTGCATACATTAGAATCAGGAGAAGTGAGCCATCATTCCGTGGCTGTTACAAGTGAGCCGCTTGAAGCAATAGCACAACCAGTAACTGATACTGCATCGATAGAACAAGAAGAAACGCAACAACTGTCCTTGTTCAGTGAATTAAGCGATGCCGAAACAGCAGTTATTTCTACATTGAAACAAATGAATCTGTTAGAAATGACACCAATGGATGCATTGAATCAACTCTATGAATTGAAAAAACAGCTGTAAATCAACGATAAATAAGAAGAGTAAGCTCACTATAAATACTATATAGGAAGAAGGCGTAGAATGATGGCGAAAATCCAAGAATTATCAGAACGCTTAGCCAATCAAATCGCAGCCGGTGAAGTTGTCGAACGTCCAGCCTCGGTAGTCAAAGAACTTGTGGAAAATGCCATAGATGCAGGAAGTAGTCAAATCGATATTTTAGTTGAAGAAGCAGGATTAAAAACGATCCAAGTGATTGATAATGGAGAAGGTATTTTGACAGAAGATGTTGAGAACGCCTTTAAACGTCATGCAACAAGTAAAATCCACAATCGTGACGACCTTTTCCGAATTCGTACGCTTGGGTTTCGAGGAGAAGCATTGCCTAGTATTGCTTCTGTTTCAGAGATGACGGTAGAAACAGCCAATCAAGAAGAAACGCAAGGAACCTATTTAGAGCTTAAGGGAGGTGCGGTAATGGAACACCGCCCAGCTCCTTTAAGGCAAGGAACGAAAATCACAGTCAGCAATCTTTTCTTTAATACACCAGCACGCTTAAAATATGTCAAAACGCTGCATACTGAATTAGCGAATATCGGTGATATTGTGAATCGCTTAGCCTTAAGTCACCCGGCAATTGCTTTTCGATTAGTCCATGATGGGAATAAGATGTTAGCAACTTCAGGAAATGGCGAATTGAAACAAACGATTGCCGGAATCTATGGGTTGAATACAGCAAAGAAAATGTTGAAGATTGAAGCGAAAGATTTAGATTTTGAAATCTTCGGTTATATTTCTTTACCTGAAGTGACTCGTGCTAGTCGTAATTATCTTTCAACCATCATTAATGGACGTTTTATTAAAAATTTTTCCTTGAATAAAGCAATTGTAGCCGGCTATGGTTCAAAACTAATGGTAGGGCGATTCCCAATCGCTGTACTGGAAATCAAAATGGATCCATTGTTAGTGGATGTGAACGTCCATCCAACAAAGCAAGAAGTTCGTTTATCGAAGGAACAGGAATTAACTGAGCTAATTACTCAAGCGATTCAAAAAGCATTGGTACAGGAGAACTTAATTCCCAGTGCAGCTGACAACTTGCGATTCAAGAAAAAGGTTGCTGATCAACCAAAAGCGAAACAAATCGAAATTGATTTATCTTACGCTTTTGAAGAAGCGAAACCTAAGAAACCGCAAAGCTTGAATTTTGATCAAACAACCGGAACATTTTTTGTAGCGGAAGAAAAAAGCGAGTTTGTGCATGAATCTGTTGATAAGTCTGTGGATAATGTTGAAAACTCTCCTGTATTTTCTGAAGAAACTACTAGTTATCCAGAAAGCAAAAGAAAAACAGTGGATAACTCTGGTGATATTGTTGATAACTATGTAGAAAAACCAGTGGATAAGAGTGAAAATGAGTTATCCACTGTTGAAAACTTTTCCAACGAGCATGAAACTACAGCTGAAGAAGAAACTTCTTCAGAAACAGTTTATCGTGAGGATTTAGCGCTACATCCAGAGTTTGATTTAAGTCAAAATGGGCGCTCATTAGATCAAGCGATTCAGAAATTAGAAAATGAGCAGGTAACACAACGCTTTCCACAATTAGAATATTTTGGACAAATGCATGGAACGTACTTGTTTGCTCAAAGTCAGGATGGCTTATACATTATTGATCAACATGCAGCGCAAGAACGAATCAAGTATGAATATTTTCGAGAAAAAATTGGCGAAGTTTCTAACGATCTACAAGAACTACTTGTGCCGTTTGTATTAGATTATCCCAATAGTGATGCTTTGAAACTGAAAGAGAAAAAACAATTGCTTGAAGAAGCAGGTATTTATCTAGAAGAATTCGGTCAAAATAGTTTTATCGTCAGAGCACATCCTACTTGGTATCCATCTGGAGAGGAAGAAGCGATTATTCGAGAAATGATCGATATGTTATTAACAACGGGTAGTGTTAGCGTGAAGAAATTTAGAGAAGCCACAGCAATCATGATGAGCTGTAAACGTTCAATCAAGGCAAATCATTATTTGAATGAAGCTCAGGCGAGGGTTTTATTGAAGGACTTAGCCCAATGTGAAAATCCTTTTAATTGTCCTCATGGACGCCCTGTGTTGATCCATTTTACTAATTCAGATATGGAAAGAATGTTTAAACGCATCCAAGATCCACATTAATGAGTCTCATGAAAAGGAGAAGAAACAGATGAAAATTGTGTTAGCTTCGCAGTCCCCTAGAAGAAAAGAATTATTAGGGCGACTGGTTAGTGCATTTGATGTTCATCCGGCTGATATCGATGAAACACCTTTTGTTCAAGAAAAACCTAAAAATTATGTTGAGCGAATGGCAACTGAAAAGGCAAAAGTAGTCAAACATCAATACGATAATGATGTATTGGTGATTGCAAGTGACACGACAGTTGTTTTCAATGATGAGATCATCGGTAAACCAGCGGATGAACAAGAGGCAAAAGCTATCCTTCAAAAACTTAGTGGGAAAACGCATGAAGTATATACAGCCGTGGTGCTGACGAAAGGTGACCAAGAAGAAAAAATCTTAGCACAAGCTAAGGTGACCTTTTATCCTTTGACAACTAAGGATATCGAAGCCTATTTAGCAACCGGTGATTATATGGATAAAGCAGGTGCGTATGGTATTCAAAGTTTTGCAGGTGCATTTGTTAAAGAGATCCAAGGCGACTATTACAGTATTGTTGGATTTCCAATCGGTGCAGTTTACCAAGGTTTAAAAAAATTTATGTAGCTGCAGTTGACGGAAATCAGAAATTGAGATAGGAACGTTCAAGTTTGTGTCCACTACTTTCAGTCATATTTAGAATTGCAAAGTGTATGAGTGATTGGTATAATCAAGACGAAAGAGGAGTTGCGCTAACAACTCCTCTAGACAGCACCGCGAAAGACGGTGGCGGTTGAATTTAAATATTCGACAAAGAATAAGAATAGCCAGTCTCCCGCTAAAGTGACGGCTATTCTTTGTCGTTTTTAAGCATAGTGACGATCAAACTGACTAAAGCGATGGTGAAAGTACCAAAGCCAAGCATCGTCTGAACGATCTCATATGCGGACAAAAAGCGAACTCCTTTCATAGATTTTAGTACTTATTCCCATAAGCACCACCACCTTTGTGAGAAGTTGCCACCGTCGATCCACTTTACTGTCGAATTTATTGTAGCATATTATCGCCACGAGAAACGTGTTTTTTAAAACATAAAAGTGTTATTTTTAGTTAAGGTTTTTAAGAGGAATTCTATCTTTGCGAAAGTTGTAAATACCTGAAGTAATTGGTATAATGAAAACGAAAGAGGAGTTGCGTCCAACAACTCCCCTGGACAGCACCGCAAAAGACGGTGGCGAATTTTTATTTTACAAAAAATAGCCAGTCTCCTGCTAAAGTGACGGCTATTTTTTGTCGTTTTTAAGCATAGTAACGATCAAACTGACTAAAGCGATGGTGAAAGTACCAAAGCCAAGCATGGTTTGAACGATCTCATATGCGGACAAAAAGTGAACTCCTTTCATAGTTTTTAGTACTTATTCCCATAAGCACCACCACCTTTGTGAGAAGTTGCCACCGTCGATCCACTTTACTGTCGAGTTTATTGTAGCATATTATCGCCACGAGAAATGTGTTTTTTAAAACATAAAAATGTTATTTTTATTTAGGGTTTTTTAAGAGGAATTCTATCTTTGCGAAAGTTGTAAATACCTGAAGTAATTGGTATAATGAAAACGAAAGAGGAGTTGCGTCAACAACTCCTCTAGACAGCACCGCGAAAGACGGTGGCGAATTAGTTTAATAGTTCAAAAAGAAATAGCTATACTCGCTAAAGTGACGGCTATTTCTTTTTGTCGTTTTTAAGCATAGTGACGATCAAACTGACTAAAGCGATGGTGAACGTACCAAAGCCAAGTATGGTTTGAACGATCTCATATGCGGACAAAAAGTGAACTCCTTTCATAGATTTTAGTACTTATTCCCATAAGCACCACCACCTTTGTGAGAAGTTGCCACCGTCGATCCACTTTACTGTCGAATTTATTGTAGCATATTATCGCCACGAGAAACGTGTTTTTTAAAACATAAAAGTGTTATTTTTAGTTAAGGTTTTTAAGAGGAATTCTATCTTTGCGAAAGTTGTAAATACCTGAAGTAATTGGTATAATGAAAATGAAAGAGGGGTTGCGCTAACAACTCCCCTGGACAGCACCGCGAAAGACGGTGACCGTTTAATCAGATATTTCAAAGAGAAATAGCCAGACTTCGGTTAAAGTGACGGCTATTTCTTTTTGTCGTTTTTAAGCATAGTGACGATCAAACTGACTAAAGTGTTGATGAAAGTACCAACGCTTAAAGAGTGAAAAATAACCTGAAAAAATTCACTAAAAGAATTTTTTCAGGTTATTTTTCATATAGTAGTATTTTTTATTTTAGTTGCGCTTTTCCAATTTTTTCGCTATGACGAACGAGACCTGTTTGATCTAATGTTAAGGCAGCAACTTTTTCATTATTTGTTAATACAACTAAGATGTCCGTTTTCTTCCCAGCCTGCTCAATTGCTGTGAGGTCCATGTCGGCTAGTTGTGTTTTTGGCGTAACTGAATCGCCTTCTTTTACATGGATCGTAAAAGGCAGCCCATTCAATTCGACAGTATCTAGACCCATATGAACGAGAACTTCCAGACCTTCATTAGTTAAAAGACCAATCGCATGTTGTGTATCAAAAATATTTGTTACTTTACCAGCGACTGGAGCATAAACTTTTTCGTTGGAAGGTAGTACAGCATAACCTTCACCCATCATTTTTTGAGCAAAAACAGGATCTGCTACTTCGGTGATTTCCTTGATTTGTCCATCTGCTACAGCGAATAACTCTTCTGTCGGAGTAGAAACTGCTGTTGCATTGGCAGCTTCAAATTTTTGTGGTGAAACGTTGTTTCCATCAGCTGTTTGTAGTTGTAAGCCAGTTGTGTCTTCTATGGGTACAGCAGGATCGATTTTATTTAAGATCCCTTGACGTCTGAAGATTACGGTTAAACCAAATGGAACAATAACTGCAATGATCATAGAAATGATGAACGGAACCCAAGTTTCTGCTTGGATGGCTAGAATACCAGGTAGTCCACCAACACCAATTGCATTAGCACGTACATTCATCAAGTTGGCAAACATTCCAGCTAAACCTGAACCAACCATTGCGGCAACAAATGGGTAAACATATTTTAGATTAATCCCAAACATTGCAGGTTCAGTTACCCCTAGATAACAAGAAATCATTGCTGGAATCGAGATTTGTTCTTCTTTTTTATTTCCGCGATGTAAGAAGATGATCGCAAGAACTGCCGAACCTTGTGCGATATTTGATAAAGCAATCATTGGCCAAAGATTCGTAGAGCCGAAATCGGCAATCAATTGCATATCAATTGCATTCGTCATATGGTGTAAGCCGGTGATTACTAAAGGTGCATATAAGAAACCAAAGACGGCACTAAATAACCAACTGATTGAAGAAGTCAAGCCAGTATTAACAATATTTGAGATCCAACTACCGATTGTCCAACCCACAGGCCCTAAGATGACATGGGCAGCTAAGACTGTTGGGAGTAGAGAGAACAATGGAACAAATATCATAGAAATCGACTGTGGAATATATTTACGGAAGAAAATTTCAAGATAAGCTAACATAAATCCAGCAAGCATCGCTGGAATGACTTGTGCCTGATAACCAATCATATCAACTTGAGCAAAACCAAAATCCCAAAATGGAATATCAGCCGCAGCTGTTGATGCGACACTATAGGCATTTAATAATTGCGGTGAAACTAACGTAATCCCTAAAACAATTCCTAATATTTGTGTAGTGCCCATTTTTTTCGCGATACTCCAAGTGATACCAACTGGTAAGAAATGGAAAATTGCTTCGCCAGGTAGCCATAAAAAGCCGTTTACGCCGTTCCAAAATTGAGAGTGTTCAACAATTGTTCCACCAAGACTTTCAAATTGGATTCCTTCTAATACGTTCCGGAAACCTAAAATCAGTCCCCCTACGATAATGGCTGGAATCAATGGTGTAAAAATTTCTGCCAAAACAGCGATTGCTCGTTGGACAGGGTGGAGATTTTGTTTAGCAGCAACTTTACTTTGCTCCTTGGATACGCCTTCAACACCTGATACAGCAACGAAGTCGTTGTAAAAGGTTGAAACATCGTTACCAATAATGACTTGGAATTGCCCAGCATTGGTAAACATCCCTTTCACACTAGGAATATCTTCGATTGCTTCTTCATTGGCTTTTTTTGGATCATTTAAGACAAAGCGCATCCGAGTGGCACAATGACTAACTGCAGCAATATTTTCCTTTCCACCAATTTCCTTTAACAGTTTCTCAGCATCTGCTTGGTACTTTGCCATAGGAATAAACCCCTTTCTTTTTAAACTTGTATACACAAGTTATCTTATCCATACTATACTTGTTTCTTCCTACTATTGCAAGCGTTTTACAAGCGAAAAATGAAAAAATGTAATCGTTACACTTGGCTTAGTGTAGGGATATGTGAAAAGAGGGGGCGATTGAAATAACAAAAAAGCTGTAGTATAGTTTATATGCGAATAAAAGAAATTGAATATTAAGTGGAGGAAATGTAATGAATAAATTTAATGAAATTTTTTTAGATTTAGAGCAAAAAATTTTGGATCAACAATATCCTCCGCATACTTTGCTCCCTAGTGAAAATCAGCTGATTCAAATTTATGGTGTTTCACGAGAAACAATTCGAAAAGCGCTTAACTTGTTAACGACTGAAGGTTATATCCAAAAGAAACAAGGAAAGGGTTCGATTGTTTTAGACCGCAATCGATTTGATTTTCCAATTGCAGGATTAACAAGCTACAAAGAATTACAGGAAACACAACGAATCCCAAGTGAAACCATCGTTCAATTAATCGAAGAAACAGAAGTGGACCAATCATTGAGTGAAATAACAGGCTGGAAGAAAAAAACGCCGGTTTGGCATTTGATTCGTCAAAGGAAAATCAATGGAGAAGTGGTCATATTAGATCGTGATTATTTATTAAAAAATGTGGTACCAACTTTAACAGCAACACAAGCTGCTGGCTCGATCTACGAATACTTTGAAAATGAATTGCAACTAACGATTGCTTACGCCCAGAAAGAAATTACCGTTGAAGAAGTAACTCCTGAAATCGAAGAGATGATGGATCTACATGGAGATCGCTATGTCGTGGTAGTAAGAGGACTGGTTCACCTCGAAGATACAAGGTGTTTCGAGTATACAGAATCAATTCACCGTTTAGATAAATTTCGTTTCGTCGAGTTTGCTAGACGTCGTAAAGTCTAAGCAATTATTACTATGAGCAGAATGTTTGCTTCTGATACTTTTGTCGTTATGATTAAAAGAAAAAGGAGGCGTTTTTAGTGGGCGATTTCAAGAAAAATGAGCGTGATTTAAAAGAGGAATTATCTCCAATTTCATATGCTGTGACGCAAGAAAACGCAACAGAAAGACCATTTAGTGGGAAATATGATGATTTCTATGAAAAAGGGATCTATGTCGATATTGTCAGTGGGGAGCCATTGTTTAGCTCAGCCGAAAAATACGATGCGGGATGTGGCTGGCCGGCGTTCAGTAAACCAATCACTAGAAAAGATATTAAAGAAAAGGCCGACTTTTCTCATGGTATGCACCGAGTGGAAGTGCGAAGCAGTCAAGCAGATTCTCATTTAGGGCATGTATTCAATGATGGTCCTGCTGAAAAAGGCGGACTACGTTATTGCATCAATTCTGCGGCTTTAAAGTTTATTCCATATGAAGAAATGGAAGAACAAGGATATGGAGAATATCTATCACAAGTTGAATAAGGAAGAGCTTTATTTTTGGGTAAAAAATCTTGAGACAATTTTTGATTGTTTCAAGGTTTTTTCTTATTTATCTTTATTGAAGCGTTGTTTCCTGAATATTGATCCTTTGTTTTGAGGAAAGTGCTGAAACTCTGATCGTTCAAATTAAAATCTCTTGCAAAAAATGTTTATCCTAAAAACCTTGATAAACTTACGTTAAAAAGGAGAAGCGTAGCTCGATCTTCTGTTCTCTTTTTTCAAAAGAAAAAGTATGCTACAATGGAAGAAAATATGCGAACATATGTGTGTGAAAGAAAGAGGATAACAGATGTATGAATATCTTACAGGTGTAGTAACCTTTATCAATCCTTATTATTTAGTAATCGAAACAAATGGGATCGGTTATCAAATTGCATTAGGCAATCCCTATCGTTATAGTAGTAAGCTAAACAAAGAAATCAAACTTTACGTCCATCAGGTCATTCGAGAAGATGCACATCTTCTGTACGGATTTGATTCTTTAGAAGAAAAGCAATTATTTTTAAGGTTAGTTAGTGTTTCAGGAATTGGACCAAAAAGTGCCTTAGCGATTATGGCTAGTGATGATCATTCAGGATTGATTCAAGCGGTTGAAACAGGGGATGTGACTTATCTGACCAAATTCCCTGGTGTGGGTAAAAAAACAGCTCAACAAATGATTTTAGATTTAAAAGGAAAATTTGGCGAATTAAGTATCGATACGCCCTTCAATTTATTTGATGAAAGTACAGCACAAGATGCGACGGCATTATCAGAAGCAATGGAAGCTTTATCAGCACTTGGATATAGTGATAAAGAGGTCAAGCGGGTCGAGAAACAACTAAAAGAAGTAGAAAATCTCACAACAGATGAATACTTACGCCAAGCTTTAAAATTAATGATGAAAAAATAAGGAGGGAAAATGATGACCGATGAACAGTTATTATCCCCTGAAACGGGCGAGAATGAATTAAGTTTAGAGAAGACCCTCCGCCCACGGTTACTTTCCCAATATATTGGTCAAAAGAAAGTGAAACAGGAACTCAAAATATATATTGAAGCTGCCCGTCACAGGGAAGAGCCGTTGGATCACGTTTTGTTATATGGTCCGCCGGGATTAGGGAAAACGACAATGGCAATGGTGATTGCGAATGAAATGGCAGTCAATATACGAACAACTAGTGGTCCCGCAATCGAGCGACCAGGAGATCTGGTTGCTATTTTAAATGAGTTAGAAGCTGGCGATGTTTTATTTATTGACGAAATTCATCGATTACCTCGTGTAGCAGAAGAGATGCTTTATTCTGCCATGGAAGATTTTTACGTTGATATAATGGTTGGACAAGGACCAACTGCTCATCCTGTTCATTTTCCTTTACCACCTTTTACATTAATTGGCGCAACAACTCGTGCAGGTATGCTTTCAGCGCCACTTCGTGATCGATTTGGGATCATTTCTCATATGGAATATTATGAAGAAGCTGATTTAAGAGAAATCGTGATTCGTTCTGCTGATATTTTTCAAACAGAGATCATTGAAGAAGGTGCACTGGAAATTGCTAGACGTTCAAGAGGAACACCACGGATCGCTAACCGCTTATTAAAAAGGGTACGTGATTTTGCACAAGTACAGGGAGATGGCAAGATCAATCAAACCATTGCCAATCAAGCATTAACGTTGTTACAAGTCGATCAGGCAGGTTTGGATTATGTCGATCAGAAACTATTACGTACGATGATTGAATTATATGGTGGCGGACCGGTTGGATTGAGTACGTTATCTGTCAATATTGGTGAAGAAAGAGAAACTGTTGAAGATATGTATGAACCTTTTTTGATCCAAAAAGGTTTCTTGAAACGGACACCTCGTGGAAGGATCGCCACACCATATGCCTATGAACATTTTGGATATGATTATCAAGTATAAAAAAGGATACTTGAATCGACTGTCCATATAAATACTTTTTCAAGAAAATCGTAGAACTAGAAGTCTTTGTAAAGAAGATAGGAGATGATGAGATGGGCGATACACCGCATACTAAGCAATTGATTAAAAACGTATTGATTGATTTATGTCAAAAGCAGTCTTTTCAAAAGATCAGTGTACAGAAAATCGCCCATGAGGCAGGCATCAATCGCCAAACATTTTACTACCATTTTACAGATAAATACGATTTGTTGCGATGGGTGTATTACGAAGATTGTTTATGCTATTTAGATCCTCATTCTCTTTCTTTAGACAACTGGGAAGAGCAAGCATTAAAAATGTTGAAGGCAATTGCTACACAAAAAGAATTTTATGCGAACACTGTTACCTCTGACCAAGAAATACTACAAAAAGAGTTTACTGCTGTTATCCAGCAATCATTTATTAAGATTTTTGATCAAATGGATGAAGAAAAGCAGTTATCAAAAGCGGACAAATTGTTTTATGCTCGTTTTTTTTCTTATGGATGTAGTGGGGTTCTAATCAATTGGATTACACATGATTACGAAGAGACGCCTCTAGAAATCGCCGTCCAATTGTTCCGCTTAGCCAAAGATACAGAATTATATTCCTATCGGTTGTATGCAAAAGAAGAGCTGGAAACAAATGATTAGAAGGAGAGCAAACATGACGAAAGTTTTATTTGTATGTCTAGGAAATATTTGCCGTTCACCAATGGCAGAAGGTTTGTTGAAGAAAATGGTAGCTGAAGACGGACAATCTGATCGATTTTTGATTGATTCTGCAGCGACAAGCACTTATGAAGTGGGGCGTTCACCTCATAAAGGAACAAAGAAAATTTTAGAAAATGAGAACGTGGATACGAGTCAAATGATTGCACGCCAAATCACAGAAGAAGATTTTCAACGATTTGATTGGATCATTGGCATGGATCAATCTAACGTAGAGGATTTACAACGGATGGCACCGACCGACGCACAACATAAGATCCATTTATTTTTAAGTCGGGTTCCTGGAAAAGAAACACAAAATGTTCCTGATCCATACTATACCGATAACTTTGACGAAACTTACCAATTATTGACTGAAGGGCTCAAGTATTGGATGCAAGAATGGAAAAAAGATAAATAAAATAACGATATATTTATATAGGTAACGCTTTCTTTTTGTTGCTCAGTATAGATAATATTCTTGTTATTTCGTTAAATCTTAGGTAGAATATAGTTAATTAAGTAACACTTTCTTAGTTAAAGGAGGAGTGCATTCAATGAACGAAGAAACAGTATCACCAATGAAGAAATTGACCAAGTTAGTCACGCATACGTCGTATCAGCTTTTTGATTCTTTTGTAAATGACACTGAAAAAATAGCAGAGAATGTACGTTTGCAAGGAAAGTTTGTTTTAGAGCTGCAAAAAGCAGCTACTCAACATAGTTTAGTGATTTTACAAGTAAGAGCCAATCGAAAAAGTAATAAGTACGAAACGATTTCAGGCTGGGTAGCTACAAAAAATGTTGAAAAAGAAGTAGTCATGATTCGCCTACAAAACAAGGAACAACAAATACGAATGGTTCCAATTGATCAAATCGAAAAAATCACCAGTCTTTCTCCAGCAGGAGATCAAGAGCGGTTATCTAAATAGAAGCAAAAACAGCGATGGAATAGATTCTTCATTTTCCGTCGCTTTTTGCTTTTTGTCATATGATGTTGGCGAAGAGAAAACTTAAAATCAATATTAGAGCAGTACATAATTAAGTCATGAGGATAGATGGATTTTATCAATCAATAGAGAGGTGTTATGGATGCCAAAGAATCGTTTGATTAATTATATGACCAAAAATTGGAAGATAGCCGGATGGAATATATTTGATTCTTTATTCCTTTCTGCAGCTGCAATCGTTGTTTCTTTAAATATAGTGTTCGTCCTATTTCCAGATTTGGATAACTATTATACAAACGCATTAAATTTATTTTTGATTGGTCTGATGATGGTGTTTGTTGGCTTGGGAGAATCAGTAAAATCTAAAGTTGGAAAACGAATCGATGTCTTAGTTGGCAGTTTTTTTGATACAATAAAACGAAAACCAAGAATGATACTTTGAAAAATTGGTAAGACTACCAGGAATGACAAAAGCTGGCTAGTTGGTTATAGATAAACTAAAACACAAAATGGTTGAGACAAAACTATTTTTCAGGTTTGTCTCAGCCATTTCTAGTTCAATAAAAAAGTCCTGCTAGCCGGGGAGCTAGCAGGATAAGGAGTTAAAAATGAAAAAGTGTTGTTAGGGTTGTTTGTTGGTATGCTTATATATTACTCAGGAGTTGTGAATTTTTTGTGACGAAAGTTTTTGGAAGTTGGTAATTTTTTTAGGAAAATATATTTCTGCTAGCCATTTGACTAAATAATTAAATACATCCAATGGATTCATTCAAAAAGTAATTTTGTCAGTTATCTGTTGATTCTAATGACTTAGTAAAAAATTCAGAGCCGAAAATAGAAGTAAAATACACAGGTTCCTTCTTGTATATATAAATAGAGCATATTTGAAGCACTTTTCCACTGTTAGATGCAATCTAATAATGGAAAGTTACTTCAAATATGCTCTGTTCATTTCACAGAAGTGATGATAGCACACCGTTCCTTCTTTTAGAAGAATGATCGTTCTAGATGCCGTTACTCTACAACAGGTGTTTCTTTTTTAACCATACTCCAAATCAAGCCAATTACTAAACCAATCAATGCTGGGACGATCCAACCCATTCCTAATTTAAAGAATGGCAGATAATTCGTTGCGAAGTCTAACAACGTTTTGACAAAGCTGGTTTGCTTGATTCCGTCTGGGCAAGCATTTAAACCGTCTAAAATTGAAGCAATTAGTGTAAAATAAGTGGTCATGCGGTAAACAGCAGGACGTTGTTTAAACAATGGACCCACAAGAACGAGTAAGATCAAGGTCATTGCTAAAGGATAAATAAACATCAAGACAGGTAATGAAATTTGGATGATATTTGTCAATCCCACAGTAGCGACCAAACAAGCAAGTGCACTAGCTAGTGTCACAAATACAATGTAATTTCTTTTAGGAAACAGATCGGTAAAGGTTTCTGCGAAAGCAGTGATTAGTCCAATCCCTGTTTTTAAGCAAGCAAGGATCACAATAAGAGCGAGCAAGATGCTGCCATAAGTTCCTAAATAATGATCTGCGATTTGCGCTAAGGCGATCCCGCCATTTGAACTTAAAGCAAATCCACCGAGACTCATTGTTCCCACATAAGCAAGTAATGTGTAGATGATTCCCATCAAAACGATACTGATTGCACCAGATTTGATCGTATCCTTAGCAATCTCAGAAGGCTTTGTTACACCCATATTGCGAATCGTAGTAACAATAAGGATACCAAATGCTAAGGCAGCAAGTGCATCTAATGTATTGTATCCTTGAGTAAAACCAGTAAAGAAAGCATGTTCTTGATAACTAGGTTGGACAGTAGCTTGATCGATTGCACCCAATGGATGAATAAAAGCAAGTACCAACAAGATTCCTAGTAAAATCAAAAAGGCAGGATTAAGGAATTTTCCTACATAATCAAGGATTTTAGTAGGCCGTCTGGATAACCACCAAGCAGTGAAGAAAAATAAAATACTAAAAATAACTAAAAATACATGTTGTTGCTTGGCTTGGATAAATGGAGCTAAACCAATTTCAAAAGAGGTAGTTGCTAATCTTGGTAAGGCGAAAAACGGTCCGATGACGAGGTAAAGCAAAACAGTAAAAACCAAAGCATATTTTTTGCCGATCCGTTCTGCTAATTCATAAACCCCTGATGTTTTTGAAACACCGATGGCAATTACACCTAAAAAAGGTAGTCCGATCCCAGTTACTAAGAAGCCAAGATTGGCCCAGAAAACGGCAGAGCCAGATTCTTGTCCCATGTGAACGGGAAAAATCAAATTACCAGCACCAAAAAATAAACCGAATAACATTGAACCGATAAACATATTTTCTTTGAACGTCAATTTTTTTGTCATAGATTTCTCCTTTACTTATTTATACTTTTTTTAAAGTAACAAAAATAACGTAGTTTAGCAATGTTTTTCTAATCAAATAATGAGTATAAAGTATTGATCTTGAGTTGAAATAATCATTATATCCTGAGTGGTTCTGTGAGAGAGTAATTGAAGGGGAGATGTTCTATAAGTAATTGACCAAAAAATCTGGAGGCTGAGCCAAAACTTGCCTCAGTTGCTTCTAGAAGCTCTAAAACCGAATAAATGGTGAGACAAAAGTGGCATCTTCGGAAATTCCTTCTTATTCTTGATGCGAAACACTTTTGTCTCAATCTCATATTCTAAAGATTTTTTGCGGCTTATAAAAAAGAGAGTCCTAACATACTTTTATAAATCTATTTTTTTTTAGTATGGATTGTTGTCTGTATTTCAAAGTGATTGTTTCTCGTATTTCATTCGATAAATGATCAATAACCCAATAAACCAAACAGGAGTTAAGAGTAAGGCAATACGTGTGTCTTTGCCAAGAAATAAAACTAGACAAATGAAAATCATGTAGGCAAAAACAAGAAAATTACTATAAGGATAAAAAGGCATTTTGAACGTATGCTCTTTTTTACCTAACATACTTTTACGATATTTTAAGTGAGTGTAAACGAGTATTCCCCAGATAAATAAAAAGCAAGTAGTCGCAATACTGCTGACGAGTGTAAATACTTCACTAGGCATCACATAATTTAGGATAACGGAAATAAAAATCACAATAGTTGAAAAAACTAACGCATTTCCTGGTACACGGTGAGAAGTCAACTGACGGAATTTTTTAGGCGCGCTACCTTCTTGTGAAAGAGAGCGTAACATACGTCCTGTACTGTAGATCGCGCTGTTACAAGCAGAAGCCGCAGCACTCAATACGACTAAATTAATCAAAGAAGCGGCTACGGTGATCCCAATTTCTGAAAACACTTCGACAAATGGGCTGTTGTTCGCATCTAAGCTATTCCAAGGATAGATAGACATGATAACGAACAAAGAACCAAGGTAAAAAAGAATGATTCGAATAGGAATATTATTGATAGCTTCGGGTAAGACTTTCTCAGGGTTTTTGGTCTCACCAGCAACCAAACCGACTAATTCGATTCCTGTAAAGGCAAATGTGACCATCTGAAAGGAAAGAATGAATCCTTTCGTGCCAGTTGGGAAAAAGCCGCCATGTGACCAGAGATTGGTGATACTAGCAGGTCCAGCACTTGTTTTGTAATGGGTAAGAATCATGTAAATACCAACGATAATAAATGCAATAATGGAAACGACTTTGATCAAAGCAAACCAAAATTCTAATTCACCAAATAATGAAACAGCCACCATGTTTAAACCAAGCAGTAAAATCAGAGCGATCAATTCAGGAAGCCATTGTGGGACTCCTGGAACCCAGTAACGGACATACATCCCGATCGCTGTCAAATCCGCCATGGCGATCGCAACCCAACAAAACCAATAAGTCCAACCTGTTACGAAAGCAACTTTTTTTCCAAGATATTCTGCAACAAAATCAAGAAATGAATGATTATTTGTATTAGATAATAAAAGTTCACCTAAGGCACGCATAATAAAGAAGCAAACGCACCCGGTAATAAGATAAGCCAGTAAAATAGAGGGACCAGCTAATTGAATCGTTTTTCCTGCTCCTAAGAAAAGACCTGTTCCGATCGCACCACCGATCGAAATCAATTGAACGTGTCTATTCTTAAGTCCACGCTGTAGTTCTTGTTGCTCTTCAACCATTGTTTAATCATCCTAACTAAAAAATTTGATAATTTCTATATTAATAGAATTTTCTAAAAATTACAACTTAATTCAGAAAATATTCAAAAATTCATTTTCAAACAAATGCAATCAGACCAATCAATCTAAGAAGAGAGGATTGATCGACTGATGAATTAATGAATGATGTTCAAATAAATTGCAGATAAACATGAGAAAATAGTGAATCATTTCCCAAAAAAGGAAAAGCCTTTATCAAAACGAACCTGTCGTTTCGGATAAAGGCTTTCTTCTATTTTTTTAAGATACGTGATAAAAACTCTTTGGTACGTTCTTCTTTTGGATGAACAAAAATATCATCAGAGGTTCCTTCTTCAGCAACAACACCTTTATCCATGAAGATGACACGATCAGAAACATCTTTTGCAAATTCCATTTCATGTGTCACGATAATCATCGTTAAACCAGTGTGAGCTAGGTCTTGAATGGTATTCAATACTTCTCCGACCATCTCAGGATCAAGTGCTGATGTTGGTTCATCAAATAACATTACATCTGGATCCATTGAGAGGGCTCTAGCGATTGCCACACGTTGTTTTTGACCACCTGATAATTGAGAAGGTTTGGCTTCAATATAACGTTCCATTCCAACTTTTTCTAGATTTTCAAGAGCGACTTTACGAGCTTCGTCTTTGTTTCTTTTTAAGACAGTCGTCTGACCAGACATACAGTTTTCTAAGACATTCATGTTATTGAAAAGATTGAACGATTGGAATACCATTCCGACATTTGTTCGATATTTAGGCAAGTTATATTTTGGCGCAAGAATATTTTCACCATTATACATAATTTCGCCACCAGTAGGTTTTTCTAAAAGGTTGATGCAGCGTAAGAAAGTTGATTTACCAGAGCCAGAAGAACCAATGATGGTTACAACTTCACCTTTATGGATATCCATGCTGATGTCTTTTAATACTTCATTTTCACCGAAGCTTTTTCTTAAATGATTGATTTTAATGATTTCTTCACTCATGATTCTTCCTCCTTATTCCTGCAAGTTGGCGTTGTCAACTTCTTCAATTTTTGTATAGGCTGAAGGACCATCGATTTTTTTCTCCACTACACGCAAGATTCTGGTAATCGTAAAGGTCATAACCAAGTAAATGATACCTACGATTGTAAATGTTTGGAAGAATTGGAAGTTTGCTCCTGCAGCAGAGTTCCCTTGGAAGAATAGATCAGCTACACCAATAACACTTAAGACTGCTGTATCTTTGATATTGATAACAAATTCATTCCCGGTCGCAGGTAAGATGTTACGTAAGACCTGAGGAACAACTACTTTTCGCATTGTTTGTCCATGTGTCATACCAATTGCTTGCGCTGCTTCAAATTGTCCTTCATCGACAGCAAAAATACCACCACGGACGATTTCAGTCATATAAGCCCCAGTATTGATCGATACAATGAATAAGGCAGCAATTGTACGATCAAGGGAGATTCCAAAGGCTAATGCTAATCCGTAAAAGACGACCATAGCTTGAACCATCATTGGTGTTCCACGGAATATTTCAATATAAATCGATAGTAGTAAATTTGCTAACTTTTGGAAGAAACGTGTCACGGCATTGTCAGACTCAGGAATAGAACGGAAAACACCGATCAACAAGCCTAAGGTAGTTCCAATAACTGTCCCAATCAATGCAATAAATAACGTAAGTCCTGCACCACGAAGGAACATATTCCCATATTGATCCCAAATCGTTTTGAAATCAGTGAACAAACCAGCTTTTTCTCCCTCTGTATTTGTTGAAGCGGGTTGATCTTTGATTGCTTGATCCATAATTTCTGTACGTTCTTTTTGAGAGATACCGCTAAGAATTTGGTTAACTTTTTGGATATCTGGGTCACCTTTACGCATTCCAATAGCGATTTGGACATCTTCAGGATTTGTTTGAAAACCATTCTGACCAGTAAATTCTAACATTTTTAAATCTTTATTGACGCTAGTTGCTGTTACCCCTTCAGGTCGTTCGCTGACATAACCATCAATCATACCTGAAGCAAGAGCGGTACGCATCGCAGAGAAGTTATCCATTGCTTGTTGCTTTTGCACATCAGGAATTTGATCGATGACATTATAATGGAAAGTATTCAATTGAGCAGTAATCTTAGCATTTGATAGATCCGCCAAACTTTTTGCATTGGCATATTTACTATCTTTTTTGACGACTACAACAAGTTGTGATTCATAATAAGGATCGGTAAAATCAATTTCTTTTTTACGTTCTGCTGTGGGGCTCATCCCAGCAATGATCGCATCGATTTTGCCAGATTGTAACGCAGGGGCTAATCCATCCCATTTGGTTTGCATGATGACTAATTTTTTCCCTAATCCATCCGCAACTTTTTTGGCAATTTGGACGTCATAACCACCAGCATAGCTTTTTTGACCTTGGATCGGTACAGCGTTGTTGGCATCTGTTTGCTGTGACCAGTTGAAAGGGGCATACCCCGCTTCCATACCTACACGGAACTCATCTGTTGGTGTTTTCTCATCGGCATTCACGAAACTTCCTACAGTGAAGAATGAAAAAATAAATGCCATCAATAGGGTAAGTGTAACTGAACTTTTTTTCATAATCTTTCTCCTTTTCTTTTTACACATACGGCTCGACGATTTCATCAGGAATGAAACGGGCGAAGTTCCGCTTCAGCTAACTTAATTTTACTGTCAGATAGACGTACTTATCAAATTAACTGTTTACGCATAATTTTTTTACGAGCGGTTAAACAAATGCGTTGCAGTAGCTTATCAGGAGAAATAAAAAACGACCGCTTCAAGAATATAAAAGGGTCGCTAACATTTCACAAAAGTGATAAACCTCTCACAAAACATAGCGCAACTTAGCATCACTGCTAAGACAGTCCACAAGCTCTTAACTTGTGTCCCAACGTAAACTTCAAGCAAAGAAGAGTACATTTCGGCGATCTTCCCTAGTCCTGCTTCACGGTGTTTGCTTCACTCCACAGGGTTAATGATTCTCGCGACCTCTACCTCATTGATTGAGGTATCTCGTATTCAGTTATTTATACAAAAAATAGTTTACGATAGACAAAGCACTTTGTCAATCTATAACAGAAGTTTTCTTGTGAAGTATTGATAGCTATAGAAAATTTCTATAATTATACAAAAAATAAGAAAAATGATATTCAAAAAGAGCGAGAGTTGTAAAAGAATAATTATTCATTAAATAAATAAAAATTAGGACACGAATCTATTTAAGTGTCCTAATTCCTACTCATTATATAAATATAAAGTAAAGCAGTCGAAAAGATGAGCTGCTTAGCAATAGCTGACCCGATCAATCATTTTCGATCCTGGCTTTCTGTTTATTATGCTGTTTTACTAACTACTTTTTTTTCACGACCTAAGATTGCTTGAAGAATAATCGTTACGCCATAAATAGCCAATATTAGATAAATCAGACTTGAATATTGAGTGATTCCCCAACCCCATGTTCGGAAAATAACTAAGGTAATCGCTAAAACGATCGCAGCAAGTACATTGAAAAATGCAAATGCCCAAAGATTTCCATTTTCTTTACGAGCAAGGTAAAAAATTGAAAAATAAATACTTAATGCTAACCAGGCGATACAAGCTAAAATCACGCCCCAGTAAATAATGGATGGTACCATACCAACTCACCTCACTTTTGTTCTATATGCTTGGTTTATCGTACTATTAGATAGCAATAGTGATGATCATACCGAAGAATCTAGCAGTATTGTAGCACGTTTTCATTGGTTTGTCAGTCTATATTGTGAGATGTTTCTCAAAAAATGAAATCGTTTGAATAAAAAGTACGATCAATCAATAAACGAAAGATAGATGTATAATAAGAGAGAGGTGAAAGGAAATGAAAAAAGTAACCGTTGAAGAAGCGGTAGCAACAATAGCCACTAGTTCAAAAATCACTTTCCTAACTGGCGCTGGGGTATCAACGCCTTCTGGTATTCCCGACTATCGATCGTTAAAAGGAATCTATCATGGATTGGAACAACCCGAATACCTTCTAAGTCATGAAGCAATGAACAATGAGCCACAAAAATTTTATTCATTTGTGAAAAAAATCTATCATCCAACAGCAAGACCAAATATTATTCACTTAGAAATGGCAAAGTTAGCCTCAAAAAAGCAAGTTTGGGTAGTTTCCCAAAATATCGATGGATTACATGAAAAAGCGGGAAGTCCAAAACTTGTGAATTTTCACGGAAATCTTTATCATTGCTATTGTAGGAAATGTGGGAACACCGTTTCTTGGGAAACCTATTTACAAACAGATCAACATGCAACATGTGGGGGACAAATTCGACCAGATATCGTGTTGTATGGGGAAGGATTTAATGATGAAGTCATAGAGCGAGCAACATCGGCTGTTCAACAAGCAGAGTTGATCGTCATCGTCGGAACGAGTTTTCAAGTACACCCGTTTTGTGACTTAATCCAATTTCGTAATACGAAGTCTCAAATCTTAGTAATCAACCAAGAGCCAATCCAGTTAGACCAAGAATATGATTTTCTGCAAACGGACGGTGCTATAGTATTTGAAAAATTATCAAAAGGAGCAAATTATGACCATTAGAACAGAAAAAGAAAAAATGATTGCTGGCGAATTATATTTTGCTAATGATCCGGAATTAGTAGCGGATCGTCAATACGCAAGAAGCCAAAGTACGATCATCAACCAAGCAGAAACAGCAGAGCTACGTTCTCAATTACTAAAAGAAACCTTTGGAAAAACGGGAGAAAAAATCTACATGGAGCCAACGATCAATTTTGATTATGGTTACAATATTCGTGTAGGTGAAAACTTCTATGCGAACTACAACTGTACATTTTTAGATGTAAGTACGATCGAAATCGGCGACAATTGCATGTTTGCGCCAAATGTTCAACTTTATACAGCCACTCATCCACTTCATCCAGTGAAAAGAAATAGTGGCTTAGAATATGCGAAACCAATCAAAATTGGTCATAATGTCTGGCTTGGTGGTGGTGTGATCATTACGCCAGGTGTTACGTTAGGAAACAATGTCGTAGTTGGAGCGGGTTCTGTTGTAACTAAATCTTTTCCTGATAATGTAGTGATTGCAGGTAATCCTGCTCGAGTAATCAAAAAAATATTAGAAGATCAACAACCAGAAAAACTTGAAGACTTACGTCAAACAATCGATCAGATTGATCAACAAATCGTCAAATTACTAGAAAAACGTATGGACACGGTAACGAAAATTGGCGAAACCAAACAAGCATCGAAAAAAGCAGTCTATGACGAAAAAAGGGAGCAAGAAGTATTAGAAAAAATCGCTAGTCGGTTAGAAAATACGAAATATAAAGAAACGATCACAGCGACATATATCGATCTGATGAAACATTCTCGTGACTATCAAAATGAATTAAATGGGGAGAAAGTGGATGATTGATGGAGAAGCACGGCGTAAAGAAATCCTGCATACCCTGGCAAATGAAGAAAAACCGGTCAGTGCCAGCAAATTCGCTTCACGGTTTCAAGTGAGCCGTCAAATTATCGTCGGAGACATTGCATTGTTAAGAGCATCAGGCGCGGCTATTATTGCAACGGCAAGAGGTTACGTTCTTGAAACCAATGAAACACAGAACGGCTTAGTGAGCAAGATTGCTGTCCAACATGGTCGTGAGCAAACAGAAGAAGAGTTGCGCTTGATCGTTGAAGCTGGTGGCGAAGTTTTAGATGTCATTGTAGAACATCCCTTATATGGTGAGTTGACAGGCATGCTTCATATCCAAACAACTCAAGAAATTGAATTGTTTATGAAACGCTATAAAAAAAGTAATGCTACGTTGTTATCTGAGCTGACCGATGGGATTCATCTGCATACCATCCGTTATCCAGATACTAATGTGTTGAGAACGATTAAGCAACAGTTGATAAAAGCAGGAATTCTCTACGAAGGCTAATGAAGAGCAGAGTAGTCTGGGATGAATATTTAAGAACATTAAATAATAAATAACTGGTATGATTTGTCCATTTATGAATCGTACCAGTTATTTTATTTTTTTGAAAAAGAAGGAAGAAACTAGTTTCATTTTCTAAGTAAAATGGGACAATAGGAAGTTTTGTAGCTGAATTTATTTTTTGATACTACTTCTTACAGAAGCATTCGTGACATAAATAAAATATAGGAGTTGAAGCGCATGATAGGATGGATTTATCAGTCTGAAAAAACAGTGATTAAAGGTGACTTTGAGGTGGTGGAATCCACAAATGATTATTCGAAGGATTTAGCAGAGGTGCTATTTGCCAATCAAGACAAACTAATGGATCATACCCGTAGACAACAATTTTTCAGGAATTTTTTGGATCATTTACCTCCAGCTGCAAAAGAAAAACGTTTGTGGAACGCCATTCAAGAGGTGACACGAAATTCTGAAGATTTTTCTTTCAATAGTATGTGGGATCAGGGAAGTCTCAGCGTTCATAATTTGTCTAAAGATAGTTTAGAAAAAGCAATAACGGATAAAATGGGGAAAATAGCTTTAGAAGTAGTTAAACGAACTCCTGATGTCCAACTACTTTGTTATTATGATCCTAAAATAAAAGCGTATACTCCTAACGATGAAATGCCCGTACATCAGTTATATCTTGCACGAGAAGAGTTAAAAGAACGAATGAGTGTGTTCAATCGTCAAGGAGAATGTTCACTTAATTTGCCGTGGGAAGAAAAAACGTCACTTGAAAATATTCTTTCTAATGGTAAAACCACACTTTTCTATGATCCAGAATCCAGCTTGAATTTAAAAGAAGCGGAAAATATAAACGATTATAAAAATATGATTGAGAATTTTATATATGACCATAGTTTGGTGTTAGATAATCCCTACGTTCGTCAAGACTTTCTTAAGAATTTTTCGCTGTATGTTCCTTTTGAGGAAAATGGTCTGACATTAGGAAAAGAGTTTCAGCAAGTTAGTACAAAATTTGAATATCTTTTATGTGACGATTTCTTTGATGGGCTAGATGCTTGGATAGAAGAAGTGGCTGTAATATTGGTCCGGCATAATCAAAACACCCAACTACTTATTCCTCATGAGCTAGAGGATGGTTTTTACAATCTACAGAATGATTCAGGACTAAACGGACGAGTATTCACTTTTGATCACGACCATCAGTTACACGTCCTCCCACAGGAGAAACCCTATACTTTGTTGGGACCAGAAATTGAGCAAGAACCTTCAATCATTGATAGTCATTTTTTAAGTCAAGATGTTTCGCCAGTTGAACTTCTGCAATTAACAACTAGTGTAAAATTTAAATTAACTATCTTAAGTGAACGATTCCCTCATTTAAAAGATCAAAAGATGGTTACAACTGTTACTAATGAGTTTTCTCAACTAACACAACAGCTTGAAGTACTTCATCGCAAAGTTGAGCAACAAAGTTTAGCAGACTTAAATCAATTTTCTGAAAATCGGTCTTCAATCCCTGCTTCTGAATTAGCTAAGCTGTTAAAGCTATCGAAAGATTACATAGATTATTACAGTTATTATAACGAAAATGAATTAATTGAGAATAAAAGTCATTTATGGAAAGATACGAAGAGAAAGATCGAAAACGAATTAAATAAACGGCAACGGGAAAAAGCTTGGCGCGAAGAAGCAGTAGCAGTTAATAAACTGTCAGAAAATGTGATTTGCTTTTCGGATGATGAAATCAACGTAAAATTAAAGGAAGCTAGCTTACAAATATCAATGTTAAATGGCTCTTTAAATAAAAATCAGACTGTAAAAAGTCTCCTAAATAAATGGAAGGATGCTCAATCTAAGCTAATAAAAGAACAATCTCAACGTTTATCTATGAAAAATTATGTACAGAAAGAGCTTAGTTATCTATCGAAAGAAAAGCTTGCTGAATATGCAAATATAGCAGAACAGCGTATCAATGAATTAAAGACAAAAAATTTTGGAGATAACGCACTGGAACAACAGATTAGTTTTTGGATGAGATGCAAGAAAAGTTTACTATCTGAATTAAAGAGTATTGAAATGTTGGAAAAGCGGAAAAAAACATAGCAGAATTCCCCTTTTTATACGAACAAAGCACCGTTGAACAAACGATCAGTTGGATCGATGACTACTGGGGATCGTTTTTCGATAGAAGTGAGCGTACAAAGAATCTCTTAAAAAAAATCTTACCATTTGTCAAGAGGATCTAGAATTTAGAGCACAAGCAGATAAGCTACAATCTGAGATAAATCAACGACCTGTTTCAGAAATAAATGCGTTTTTACGAGCACTAGCAGAACGAATAGTTAAAATACAAACAAAACTACAAGAAATCAAATTAAACTCTTCTGAATATGACTGGCGGGACCCATATTCTGCAAAAAAAGAATTAGAGAAGTGGAAAAGTTTCGTGGTGGAAATATACAAGTCGCAGGCTGTTCTGATACAATCTGATCTATATGATAAAAATACAGTTGAGGATAAAATAAAACAATTGCCGAGTAATAATACCACGCTCTTTAATTTGATGGCTAGAAAAAGATGCGAGAAAGATCTTGCGTTACGATCTGAAGCAGAAACAATAATTGAAAATATAAAATGCAAAAATACTCCAGAAATAGTACATATATTAAAAAAAATAGAAGGTCAAATTGAAAAAATTAAAGTTGGGATCAATAAATTAAAAGTATCAAATTCTGAATTAGAGACAGAAATTACTAAAAATCAATTAATGCAAGAAGATGAGCCAATAGGAGAACGCAAAGATCAATTAAAAATCTTGACTCAGCAACTTCGTGCTCAGCGAGAGAATCAATGCTATGCGCAACAGAATGGAGAAAAACAGTTAGACAAATGGATGGAAATGATCGATGAAATAGAACGTTCGTTAAAAACAACCAACCGAATAAACCAAGCAATGGGGGAAAAGAAGAATCTCGAGCGAGAAATTGCTGAACTTAAAGCAAGAATCGATGCATTAGAGAAATCAAATGATCGAATAGAGAAAAAGGAGTTTATGTTAAACCAACTCCCGGAGAAACAAAATGACCGAATGGAGAAATTACAATGTAAGTCAAATTCTCTAACAGAGGAACTAGAGAAGACACACAATTTCCTATTTTATGTAAAGAATGGCGCCTACCTTTCTAAAAAATTTAGAGAACCAGAAAGTCCACGTAAGAAGAGAAAGTTGAAAGAACGTTTAGCTAGTTTGTGGATGAGAACCGTTCGACAAAAAGATCCAAAGGAAAAGACGGGTAGAGTACAGAGTGGAAGGGATCACTAATGAATCAAGAAAGCAGAACATTCCCAATCCGTTTTTTTAATCAGTTTAAAGTATAGCCTCGCTGATTCTTAGTAATATAAAAAAGGAGTGGGTCTCTCCACGCTAAAAAGCAGCATCTTCGAAAATCGCTACTTGTTTTTTCGAAGATGCTGCTTTTTAGTTCAATTTCTTACGAGTCATTTAGATTGAAATACAACTTTCAATCATTTTTATTCAATCACCAATACGCCTTCTTTAAGGGCAAATGGATTCTTTTCGTTGATATGGTCGTAGAACATCACGCCGTTGATATGATCAATTTCGTGTTGGACAACGATTGCCTCATAATTTTTCAAGCGGATTTTATGTTTCTCGCCATTCATATCTGTATAAGAAACCGTGATCTTAGCGTGGCGGACTACGTAGCCAGGTACTTCTCGGTCAACAGATAAACAGCCTTCTCCTTCGCCAAGGCAAGCATCTTGAACTGAGTGACTAAGGATTTTTGGATTATACATTACCGTACTTAGCGTGGGTTCTGTTACTTCTGGATCAGGGCTTGGCACGTGTACAGCAATGATGCGTTTAGAAATATCTAGTTGAGGAGCAGCTAAACCAACCCCTCCACGTAAGTTTAATTCTTCCGCTTTGATTGGATCTTGGCTATTTTTCAGGAATTCGAGCATTTCTTTTCCTAGGTCGATATTTTCTTTGCTTAATGGGAGAGCAACTTCTTCCGCTACTTCCCGCAAAGTAGGATTTCCTTCACGGATGATATTATCCATTGTGATCATGGAATATGTACCCCTTTCTTTTTAGACAGTTATACGTCTATTTTCGCATTATAGTTTAACATAAAATTTAAAAAGTAGGAGAAAGTTTGTTTAAAAACTAAATTTTCTTAATGATTCTTCACTTGATTTCTCCAGTATATTCAGGTAAAGTATAGCTGTATGCGTAAGGCATATCGCCTGTTACTTGGTTAAGCGAATCACCAACGTTTTACTCAGTCACAGGGGAATAATCGAAAGAGGTGAAAGAAATGGCAATTTCAAAAGAACGTAAAAATGAAATCATCAAAGACTATGCACGCCATGAAGGGGATACTGGTTCTCCAGAAGTACAAATCGCTGTATTAACGGAAGAAATCAACCACTTGAATGAACATGCACGTATGCATAAAAAAGATCATCATTCATACCGTGGCCTAATGAAAAAAGTTGGTCACCGTCGTAACTTGTTAGCTTACCTACGTAAGACTGATGTACAACGTTACCGCGAATTGATCAAACGCTTAGGTCTACGCCGTTAATTTTGACAAAAAGAGTGGGGTTCAAATGAATCTCACTTTTTTTACTGTAATACCTAATACAACCATTCTCGAAAAAAGCATGATAGACTCCTACTAACCAAATGAAAGCTGGATAAGCGACGTTTGGCGGTTTTCATTTGTTTAGTAGCGTCTTGCTTTCACGAGAAAGAAAAGGAGTAATTATGTCAGAAAAACAAATATTCAAAACGACATGGGGAGGCCGTCCCTTACAAATCGAAGTCGGTCAATTAGCAAAACAAGCGAACGGAGCAGTTTTAGTTCGCTATGGAGATACTGTAGTTTTAAGTGCGGCAGTTGCTTCAAAAGAAGCAAAAGATACTGACTTCTTCCCGTTGACGATCAACTATGAAGAAAAGATGTATGCTGCCGGTAAAATTCCTGGAGGATTTATCAAGCGTGAAGGTCGTCCAAGTACAGAAGCAACTTTAACGGCTCGCTTGATCGACCGTCCGATCCGCCCAATGTTTGCGGATGGCTTCCGTAACGAAGTTCAAGTAACCAACATCGTGATGAGTGTTGAAACAGATTGTTCACCTGCGATGGCTGCAATGCTAGGTTCTTCTTTAGCATTATCAATTTCAGATATTCCATTTGATGGACCAATTGCTGGTGTCGAAGTCGGCCGTGTGAATGGCGAATATGTCTTGAATCCAACAGTTGAACAAGCGGAACAAACAGATATTGAACTAAGTGTTGCAGGTACAAAACAAGCAATCAACATGGTTGAAAGTGGTGCGAAAGAAGTTTCTGAAGAAGATATGCTTGGAGCATTACTATTTGGTTTTGATGCAATCAAAGAATTAGTTGCTTTCCAAGAAGAAATCGTCCAAGCTGTCGGCAAAGAGAAAATGGAAGTTTCTTTGTTACAAGTAGATGCAGATTTGAAAAAAGAAATCTTTGATGCTTCTTATGCTACGATGAAAACGGCTGTTATGACAGAAGAAAAACTAGCTCGTGAAGACAATATCGAACAAGTAAAAATCGATATTCGTGAAGCTTATGCCGAAAAATTTATCGGGCATGCAGAGGAAGATCAATTACTAAAAGAAGTAAAACAAATTACTGAGGACTTAGAAAAAGATGTAGTTCGTGAATTGATCACGATCGACAAGATTCGTCCTGATGGGCGTAAATTGGACGAAATCCGTCCACTAGCTTCAGAAGTAAGCTTGTTGCCACGGGTTCATGGTTCAGGTTTGTTTACTCGAGGACAAACTCAAGCATTATCTGCTTGTACGCTTGCGCCACTAGGTGAACACCAAATTATTGATGGACTGGGAGTAGAAGTTAGCAAACGATTCATCCACCATTACAACTTCCCACAATTTTCTGTTGGTTCAACAGGGCGTGCGGGATCACCTGGTCGTCGTGAAATCGGACATGGTGCTTTAGGTGAACGTGCGCTAGCACAAGTGATTCCTTCAGAAGAAGATTTCCCTTATACAATCCGTTTAGTGGCAGAAGTTTTAGAATCGAATGGTTCTTCTTCACAAGCAAGTGTCTGTGCTGGGACATTAGCATTGATGGATGCCGGTGTGCCAATCAAAGCACCAGTTGCAGGGATTGCAATGGGACTTGTTTCAGATGGCGAAAACTATACGATTTTAACAGATATCCAAGGATTAGAAGATCATCTGGGAGATATGGACTTTAAAGTGGCTGGAACTAAAGATGGGATAACTGCTCTACAAATGGATATTAAGATCCAAGGAATTACGGAACAAATCCTAAAAGAAGCGCTAGCCCAAGCAAAACAAGCACGTATGGAAATCTTAGAAGAATTGACTTCAACGATTGCAGCACCTCGTGAAGAATTAAGCCCATATGCACCGAAAATCGAAATGATCCAAATCGACCCTGCGAAGATCAAAGATGTGATCGGTAAAGGTGGCGACACAATCAATGGTATCATTGAAGAAACTGGTGTGAAAATCGATATCGATCAAGATGGTAAAGTAAGTATTGCTTCATCTGATAAAGAAATGATCCAAAAAGCAATCAAGATCATTGAAGACTTAACTAAAGAAGTAAAAGTCGGTGAGGTTTATCTAGGAAAAGTAGTTCGTATTGAAAAATTTGGTGCTTTCGTTAACTTGATCAAAGGAAAAGACGGATTGGTTCACATCTCTCAACTTTCAAATGACCGTGTCAATAAAGTAGAAGATGTAGTCAAATTGGGTGATGAAGTCCTTGTCAAAGTAACTGAGATTGACAAACAAGGTCGCGTAAATCTTTCTAGAAAAGCGATGTTAACAGAAGATGGTTCTGAAAAAGAAACAAAATAATCGTTCAAACGATAAAATAGCAAAAAGAGTAATCTGAAGGGTGAAACGCCTACGCCAGTGAAAAATACTTGTTTTTGCTACATTGAAAAAGAAGGAGTGAGACAATGTCTTACTCCTTCTTTTTATAGCTAAAATCCCTCTGGAAAGTTTACTTGGATAAAAGCTATTCATAATCTTTGGTCTAATTTTCAAAATAACATAAAATAAAGGTGTATTTTTTAAGGAGGGAACGAGATGCTTTATTTTTTTCTGACTTTGATCGTTGGTGGCGTTTTAGGTCTGTTCGCTGGATTGATCTTAAATGAGGATGTACCTGGCGGTGTCACTGGAAATGTAGTGATCGGCTTTTTAGGAAGTTGGTTAGGAGAATTTGTTCTTGGTGAATTAGGTCCCTCGATCAAAGGATTCTACCTCATCCCTTCATTGCTAGGAGCTCTTTTTTGTCTCGGTGTGTATTCATTTTTAGCAGACTATATCCGTCGACATTACTAAATGAAATCTTGTATAATGATTTGACACTTCGTAGGGGTCTCTAGTTAAGTAAATCACATGAAATAAAAGATCAATGATTTGTGAAGAAAATACGATAGTGAACGAAAGTAGAAAAGAGGGGGACAATTGACAACAAAACACAACACTAAAAAAATTTCAATGGCTGGTCTATTAGTTGCGATGGGTGTAGTTTACGGAGATATTGGAACGAGTCCACTATATGTAATGAAGGCCATCGTAGAAGATAACGGAGGACTACGAGGTATCAATCCTGAATTTGTCCTTGGTTCGGTGTCATTGATTTTTTGGACACTAACATTACTTACCACAATCAAGTATGTGGTGATTGCGTTAAATGCCGATAACCACGGTGAGGGTGGGATTTTTTCTTTATATACACTAGTCAGGAAAGGGAGTAAATACTTGATCGTACCAGCAATGATCGGTGGAGCTGCTCTACTTGCTGATGGAGTATTGACCCCAGCGGTGACTGTCACGACAGCAATCGAGGGGTTAAGAGGTATCCCACAATTTTTTGATCGATTCGGTAACAATCAAAATATTATTGTCATTATTACATTAGTCATCATTTTCGTATTATTTATGGTTCAACGATTCGGTACCGAGATAGTAGGAAAAGCGTTTGGTCCGATCATGTTTTTATGGTTTACTTTTTTAGGTGTGATGGGTTTAATAAATTTCAGCCAAGACTGGACGGTGATCCGAGCGTTGAACCCCTACTACGCGATTCGCCTACTTTTTAGTCCAGACAATCGATTAGGTCTCTTTATTTTAGGAAACATCTTTCTGGCTACGACAGGGGCGGAAGCATTGTATTCTGACTTGGGGCATGTGGGGAAATTAAATATCCGTTTAAGTTGGCCTTACGTTAAACTTTGCTTAGTATTGAATTACTTCGGACAAGCGGCTTGGTTACTGAATATTTATCAAAATCAAGAGGTGCAACAAATCAATAATCTCAATCCATTTTTCCAAATGTTACCTAAAGGTTGGTTGATTATTGGCGTTGGGTTTGCTACGATCGCTGCGGTCATTGCTTCACAGGCTTTGATTACTGGATCATTTACATTGGTATCAGAGGCGATTAAGTTAAAACTCTTACCACGCTTGAAAATCATGTATCCAGGAAACAGTATCGGTCAGATGTATATTCCCGCGGTTAATTTGATTTTATGGTTGGCTTGTTCGTTGATCGTGGTTACTTTCCGAACATCACATCATATGGAAGCAGCCTATGGACTTTCAATTACTGTCACGATGTTGATGACGACGGTACTTCTTTATTTCTATTTGATCCAAAGCAACTATTCCAAATGGTTCGCCTGGATTGTGTCTTTCTTTTTTGGTGCGATCGAGATCATCTTTTTTATCTCAAGTATCGTGAAGTTTTTCCACGGAGGGTTTGTTGCGGTGTTGATGGCGATCATTATTTTAGCTGTCATGTTTATTTGGGAACAAGGAAATATCATCCGTGAGTCTGCTGCGGAAGATGTGGCATTAAAAGATTACATTCCACAATTAGCGGAATTAAGAGATGATCACTCATTGCCACTTTATCAAACTAATGTGGTGTTCTTAGTACCAGATATGGCCGAAGGAAAAGTTGGTAGACAATTTGTCTACTCGATTCTGGACAAACGACCAAAAAGAGCACGTGTATATTGGTTCGTACATGTGGAAGTGACGGATGAACCTTATACGAAAGAATACCAAATCGATATGATGGATACTGATTTTGTCGTACAAGTGAATCTCTTCTTAGGATTCAGAGTACAACAAGAAATCAATGTCTATGTTCGTCAAATCATTCATGATTTGATGAAACAAGGAAGATTACCAAAACAACCGCAGACTTATTCGTTAACTCCGGGAAGAGAAGTCGGTGATTTCCAATTTATCTTGATTGATGAAGTGATCTCAAATGTGACGACTCTCAGCAAATGGGAACGACAAATCATGCAAGCAAAACTTGCAATTAAAAAAATTGCGACCACGCCAGAAACTTGGTTTGGTTTAGAGTATAGTGAAGTAAAGCATGAAACAGTACCGTTACTAATTGGTGTAACAAGAAAAACGTGGTTAAAAGAAAGGAAAAATTAAACTTTAGCGAATAAAGTATTTACGTGAGGTTGTGACAGAAGTGTCTAGCTTTGAGAAATAAGCCGAAGAATCCGAAAATAGTTTCTCATATTTTTGGAATTCTTCGGCTTATTTCCGATAGAGCTACTTCTAGAACACCGTTTATTCATTTTTAGAGCGAAGAGTAAACTTTATGTCCTAGTCTCACTATTTTTAGTGATTAACGTTGTGGAGAGGTTTTATCTTTTTCCGTATTACTTAAAGGCTCGCTAGGGACACTATTTATGGCTTTTTCTGTCAAGTTTTTTATGCAAGATTTATTATGTAAGTCATTTTCCACTGTATTTGGTTTTATGTAAGTATTATAGATATAATCTTTCATATTGTTTCGTGTTTGTGGATTATTTTGGGTACTTGATAGTTTGTCTCTATTTTTGTCGGAATTCGCTATAATATTTGTTTGATTTGCTTCAATTATCTTTTTTGTTATAGTTTCTCGATCCTTTATTTCTGGCGAGTCAAGGTTAGCCATGATAAGTTTGATACTTATGGGCGTATAGCTTAATTCAGCTAAACATTCCAAGGTTTTGCTTAATTCACCTGTGTTAAGCATTTCTTTGAAATTGTCAATAGTTTTCAGTAACTCCTGGTTGGATGAAAAATCGGTTGACTTCTTTGATTTAGAAGCGTTAATTATTTTTTCTGTTTCAGCTATTCGATTGATTGATTTTGGTAACTGAAGGTTAGTCGTGATCATTTTGGTGACCGCTTTTCCATAGCCGAATGTAGCTAGAGCAGCTAAAGTTTCTGTTGGTCCATGAACTTTAAGCATCGCATTCCATATGTTGATAGTATCTAGTAACCTATCTTTGGATATGAACACCTCGGCGGTAGTGTTTTTGTTTGAAGGAAGAACTAGCTTTTTCCTAGATGTTCGATTACTTGGTTTTGGTAACCGAAGCTTATCCGCAATCAATTTGATGTCCGAATTTTTATAGTTGAATGCAGTTAAAGTCTCTAAAGTTTCGTTTTTTCCGTAAACTTTAAGCATTGCCTTCCATGCGTTAATTGTGTTTAGTAATTCCTGGTTGGATGAAAAATCGGTCGTTTCATTTGATTTATTCACATTATTTGGCATAAAAATGATCTCCCTCAAATTATTTTTTATTAAATTCATTGTAAAGTAATGATTCGGATATAGGAGATTTTTTTTTCTTTAATAAGAATTTTTTGGTTTTTTAACAAGAGTATGCAAGATGTTCCTAAAGTCTAGTAAAAGTTGCCTCTTCTTATTTAAGAATGACAAATATTGCGAAAGTAAAAGAAAAAAATGACATTTAATCACTGATTTATCAATCGTATTTATCAGATAGTTATCGCAAAAATGAAAAGAAAAATCAAAAGTAGGAGACCTTATGTGAAGAAAATCGGTCGTTTAAGAAGACGAAGGAGTTGTTTTTTAACCTATTTTCCCAAAAAAATTCAAAAAGAGGTACAATGGACATGAAAAGAGAGGTGGGAAGTTATGGTACTTAATTTTGCCATATTATTTTTGATGATTGCGGTGACTTCTTTTTTTGTAGCTAGTGAATTTGCATTAGTTAAAATCAGACGTTCACGTTTAGAACAATTAGAAAGAGAAAATGTAAAGAATGCCAAATTAGCATTACATGTCACGCATCATTTAGATAACTACTTGTCGGCTAGTCAATTAGGAATTACCTTGACTGGGTTGATCATTGGTTGGGTTGGCGAAGGCTCAGTGGCGGCGTTACTAGAGCCTTGGATCGGTCGATTGCCGTTTAGCTCAGCATTGAGCGGAACGATTTCTGTCGCATTAGGGTTTATCTTGGTGACATATATCGATGTGGTGATCGGAGAACTTTTACCTAAAAGTTATAGTATCGTGAATACAGAGCAAGTGGTCTTATTTGTTGTACGTCCGTTGCATTATTTTTATAAAGCAATGTTTCCTTTTATTTGGGTATTGAATCATTCTGCTGCGGCTTTAGGAAAAGTATTAGGTGTGAAATTAGTTTCAGAAGGAGAAGAGACATTATCTCAAGAAGAATTGACGTTAGTGGCTATGAATTCTTATGAAAAAGGAGAGTTGACGAAAGAAGAGTACTATTATTTAGAAAATGTCTTTGAATTTGATGATACGTTGGCAAAAGATATCCAAGTGGATCGAACCTCTATGCAGGTTTTTGAAGCTGGTGAGACAGTGAAAGATGCGATTCAAGCTTCTATTCAAAGAGGTCATACCCGCTACCCCGTTATTTCTGGGTCAAAGGATCACGTCCTTGGTTATGTTACTTTACCAGATTTGATTAAGCAGTCGTTTAAAGACGATCAATTAACAGTGGATGAGTTGGTGGAAGAACCAATCGTTACTTCAGAAACGATCCCCATCAAAAAATTATTGACGATCATGCGTAAAAAAGGAAAACATATTGCTATTTTAAAAGATGAGTACGGAGGAACGAGTGGTTTAGTGACGATTGAAGATATTTTAGAAGAAATCGTGGGGGAAATTCGGGATGAAACGGATTTGGATGAAGCATTGATAGCGAAACAAGCAGATGGGAGCTATATTGTTTCAGGAAAATTGACGTTAGATGATTTTGGTCGTTATTTCCACGTTACGATCCCTGAATTTGAAGAGTCTACTTTTATCACACTATCTGGATTTATGTCGAACCATGAAAAAAACATCAAGACAGGTACAGTGATCCAAATTGATTCTTTTCAATTTACGGTGTTAGAATATACCCATACACATGTGGACTATTTTAAAATCAAAAAACAAGAAATAGCAGAAAACAGTATCGATTCGAATAAAACAGAATGAAGAATCTGGGATAAACAAAATCCTACATTTCACGATCAAAAAAAATGAGAGAAGTAAGACAAAACATTCTAACCACTACCAAAAACGAATAAACCGATGTTTATACTTTCTTTTTGTCCCTTAGTCGGAAGCTTCCTACTCATTTTGGTGGACGGATCTCTTGATCATAAGATTTTAAACGATAGAACTGATGCCAATCTATTCGACTTAGCTGAATGGATTGGCATCTTTTTTACTTTGTAAACCATATATTTGTTCTAAAAAAAATATCCGATAGAATAGATCTGTAAGCGGAATCACTAAATACAGACATACTATTAACAGGAGGGATTCACATGAATGAAAGAAATCTAACAGTTATTGGTAGTTACAGTACGAGGGAAGAAGCTTTATCAGTGATCGAACAATTGCGTGATGAAGGATACGATCGAGACGATATCATTATCTATACGACAAAAGATGCTGCTCAAAATTTTGGTTTTTCTGGTTTATCAGGAATTGATGTAGAAACGAATGTGGATGAGGTTGAAGGCACGCATGAAGAACGCTCGCTATGGGAACGGATCAAAGATACGTTCACTTCTAACACCTATGAGGAAGATTCGTATACAGAAAAAGCGGATGATTCTGTTAACGATGATCCATTGTATTCATACAAAGAGGATATTGCCGCTGGGAAAATAGTGATTACGGTTAAAGATTACAAAGCGCCAAATGAAGCAGTTGTTGAAAACGATCGGACTCAAAGTATGCCCGATCCAACGGATACATTAAATACAGATAATGAAAATATTCAACTCAAAGAAGAACAGTTAGATGTCAATACCCATGACGTGACAACTGGGGAAGTTGATATCCATAAACACGTTGTTAATGATACTAAAACAGTGGAAGTCCCTGTGAAGCGTGAAGAAATCGTTATCGAAAGAAAACCAGTAAATGCTGAAGCAAGCGATAATATTTCAGATGATTCTTTGGAAGACGAAACGATTACAATTCCTCTTAAAGAAGAACAAATTGATGTCAATAAACATACTGTAGTACGTGAAGAGGTAGGTATTCACAAAAAAGAGCATGAAGATATGAAACAAGTGACGGAAGAAGTAAGTCGTGAAGAGTTGGATATTGATACAAAAGGAGACGTTCGAGTAGAAGATACGGATGAAAATACTCGTAAAAATGATCATATATAATAATTGATCGCTAAAATCATCTAACCAGACTCCTTCGTTTTTTGAACGGAACATCATGTAAATTGCTAATAAAAAAGACATTTCTGCTTATCTGATCGATGAGAGAAATGTCTTTTTTTCTTTTATTGGATACTATTGTATTGGATTTCAGGATCATCCATAGCGTATTGTTGTTCATTCTCGAAAGATTTAAGTTGTTTCATTGAACGCAAGTAAGAGTATAGTAGAACAGCGACAGATCCTGCCCAAGCAAGTGGTGAAGCAGCTGCAGCACCCGTATAACCAAGTAAACCAGTTAAAATGATTGCTGCAAATGAACGCATGACTAATTCCATCATTCCTGCGAGTGTCGGAATCTTACTTTGACCAAGTCCTTGTAGTGTGTAACGTAAGATAAATAAAATCGCTAAGATCCAATATAAGGAACCATTGATATTGAAGTAAGTTTGAGCTAATTCAAAGACACGAGTCTCTGTCGGTGAAACAAACAACTGCATAAGTGAATGACCGAAGAAAATCACGATCGCACCTGCAACAATACTAAAGCCAATACTCATCATAAGTGTTTGCTTAACACCTTTTAAAATTCGACCATATTCTTTTGCACCATAATTTTGAGCAGTAAATGTTGCAATAGCAATCCCAAAGGACATCATTGGTTGGTTAGCAAATTGGTCAATTCTGCTGGCTGCTGCTTGAGCGGCTACGACATCTGTTCCTAAACTGTTCAACGCAGCTTGAAGGACGATGGCGCCAATGGCGATGATGGATGATTGAAAAGCCATTGGAAGAGCAGCGTTCAAATGAACACGAATCTCTTCTTTATCAAAGTGAAAATCTTTTTTACGTAATTGCAACAAAGGAATTTTTTTCTTGATATAAACTAAACATAGTAGGCTTGAGCAAACTTGGGCAATAACCGTTGCAATTGCTGCGCCTTCGACACCCATTCCAAAAGAAATGATGAAAATCAAATCAAGCACAACGTTGACAACCACTGCAATAATCAAAAAGAAAAGTGGTGTCCGGCTATCTCCAAGCGCGCGAATAACATTTGAAAGCAAGTTAAAACTCATAGATGCGAAAATCCCTAGTAAGATGATTGAAATGAACGTTTGTGCTTGGTCAATAATCTCAACGGGCGTTTGCATCAATTGCAGCATCGGACGAATAAATACTAAACTAAGGACGGTTAATGCAATAGTGACAACCAAACTGATAACAACACTTGCAGCAAAACTTTTCTTAAGACCACGATAATCTTTTGCACCATAACGCTGAGCTGTGATGATCGCTAATCCAGCAGTAAGACCTTGAGCGAAGCCAAGGATTAAAAAGGTCAAGCTTCCGGTTGCACCAACAGCAGCCAGCGCATTTTTCCCTAATGTTTGACCAACGATGATCATGTCGACCATGTTGTAAAATTGCTGAAAGACATTACCAATAAGTAAAGGAACGGTGAACATTAAGATTAGTTTAGCTGGACTTCCTTTTGTTAAATCGCGCATTTTTTAAACTCCTTATTGTCTATAAAATTTAGTTAGTAGTATATAGTGTTTATCCTGAGATTACTAGGTAAAAATGAAATAATTTTGATAACTTTCAATGTATTGCAGATTCATTTTCAAAGATATTTTCAATGATGTGCATCATAAAACAAGCCAAGAATTGAATCGCTGAATAAATTCAAAGAATGAAACGCAAAGAATAAATTCAAAGGATCAACTACTTGGCCTGGGCGTACAAATCAAAAGGGACAACGAATGGTTGTGAACCTTAATACTGTCTTATCTCGCTGGGTAAAAGAATGGTTTCTCTAGTACCATCATCATAAGCATATACTTGGCTTGGGAAACTTGATGAATAGTGAAACGGTAAATCGATTCCCATCTCAACATCACTACCAGCTTGCGAAAAATGCATAGTTACTTTTCCATTATTGTCGATTAAATCAAAGGCTAACATATTATCTAAGGGGATGACTCCCTTAAGGTCTAGGTCAATAATAAACCAGATACTATCAATCAGTTCATCTGGTAAACTTGATACAACACCTACAGAGGCATACCGGTTACGACTACTGTCAAAACTTTCAAACATCTGTTTAACCTCCTTCGTTTTATCGAATAGACATGTTTTATTTCTTCATTTAGGATAAACGATTTACTGTAACGATGGTTCATTCTAATAGACTTTTTTTAAAAATGCAACAAAAATCGTGTACTTTTTTTCAAAGTATAAGTTTTTTTTAAGGAGAGAAAAAAACGTGCCAAAAGCGAAGGTTACCAACGCTTTTGACACGAACAAGTCACTTGTTATTCTTCCGTTGAACCAATAACTTCTGGTTCGCTTTCTTCATCAGTAGTTTCAGCTTCCTCAGTTGGAGCTGCTACTGCAGCAATTTGTTCTTCACCATCAGAAACGACTTTATAATCGTTGTTTTCAGGTAGATCGGCTACTGTGATTGCATCGCCTAGATTTAGGTTTGTTACATCAACTTCGATACGTTCTGGTAAGTTGCTTGGTGTAGCAGAGACGATCACGGTGTAAAGGTTTTGTGCTAAGACACCACCAGCTTTTACACCTGCAGCTTCGCCAACAAGAACGATTTCAGTTTCGACTTCAGTTTCTTCTGACATGTTCACAGATAGAAATTCCACATGTTCAAAATGGTTGGTAAAGGTATTCGTTTGGACTTTATGAACCAACGTGTTGACTTTTTTTCCATCAATCGTCATTGTGATTACTGTATTTGCGCCATTTTCACGTAATAATTTACTGAATATTTGTCCATCAATAGCAATCGGAGTACTTTCAACATTGTACCCATAAACAATAGCTGGAACTTTACCTTCATGACGCAATTTATTTCTCAATGAACGGGGACGTACTTCTCTCTTACTTACTTCTAATGATACTGACATAACCAAAATTCCTCCTTAAAATGTGACTGTCGGCAACGTAGACCAACAGATTTTATTTAAGTGAACTTTCGACGGCTATTCTCGTGCACATTATTGGCTAGGACGCTTAAAAAACGCAAAAAGGTAGATGCGCACATCTACCTTTAGAAAGTCAGGATTCAACTTTTCTCCACCAGGTCATTACGCTGTGTATGAGAAATCCAATTCACTTTACTCTTTAACCGTAGCGCGAATCTGAATTTAAGTCAAGGAATAACAATGGCTTTCTTATTTGCATCTACTCTCTTTCGGGTTATAATGCTTGTTAGGCTAAGAAAGGAAAGCACCATGCGTTTAGATAAATTAATTGAAGAAACTTTACAAACGACTCGAAAAGAGATGAAGCGTTTATTTGCATCAAAACAAGTTAAAATTGATGGTTGTGTCGAATTTTGCCAAAACCGAAATGTGGATAGTTTGATCCATGAGATCGAAGTCTCAGGTAAGCGTTTAACGACAAACGAAGTCTATTATTTATTGAATAAACCGAGTGGTTCTGTGACTGCAGTTAAAGACCAAACAAAAATGACCGTGTTAGACTTGATTGCTTCAGCGGATCGAACGAAGCCGCTCTATCCTGTCGGACGCTTGGATCGTGATACCACAGGACTACTATTACTGACATCAAATGGTCAGTTGGGATATGAAATGTTGCTGCCTGATAAAAAAGTCTTCAAAACTTATGAGGCGCAGATCAATGAACAAGTGACAGCTTCAGATATCGAAGCTTTTCAAGCAGGAATTGTTTTTGAGGGTGGCTATCGTTGTTTACCTGCACAATTAACAATCATGGAAACATCCAAAAACAGCAGTCGAGTACGAGTAACGATACAAGAAGGAAAATTTCATCAGGTAAAAAAGATGTTCCTTGCACGTGGTAAAAAAGTGACAAAGCTAAAGCGACTAATGATGGGACCTTTGCAGTTAGATGAGCAACTTGCTGAAGGTGCCTATCGTTCACTGACATTAACCGAATTAAAGCAATTGAAAATATATTTTAAATAGGAGAGAAAAAAATGAATTATCATACTTTATTATTCGATGTAGACGATACGTTACTTGATTTTCAGATGACAGAAGCAAAAGCATTAAATGAATTATTTGCAGAGCAAGGAATTGAATTGACACCAGAAGTGAAAACAAGTTATAAGGCATTAAATCATCACTTATGGCGTGAATTTGAAAAAGGGAATATGACGAGAGAAGAGGTTACCGGGAGTCGTTTTGGACTACTATTTCAACAATTTGGTAAAACAGTTGATAGTTTAGCTATGGAGAAAAGATACAGACATTACTTGAATCAGGGGCATGATTTGATTGAGGGAAGTCATGAACTGCTTCAGACGTTATCTTCACAAGCGGATCTTTATATTGTGACAAACGGGGTATCGAAAACGCAATATCAACGTTTGACTGATGCGAAAATGTTGGGCTATTTCAAAAAAATTTTTGTTTCAGAAGATGTGGGCGCCCAAAAACCAATGAAAGAATTTTTTGATCATGTCTTTTCACAGATTCCTCAATTTGAAAAAGAAAAAACAGTTATTATTGGCGATTCATTGACCTCAGATATTAAAGGAGGGAACTTGGCAGGAATTGATACGATTTGGTTTAACAAAAATCGGTTGCCGGAAATTCCAGAAATCGTACCGACTTATCGGATTGATTCGTTAGCAGAACTTTATCCTCTTTTGGAAATCGAGAAGCATTAATTTTCAGAAAAATATAGCATTTTCGTGTATTTTCGCTATAATAGATAAGAATGTAAAAACGGATATGAAAGAGGTTTTAGTCAATGACAAAAAGCAAGCCAATTATCATTGGTGTGACGGGTGGATCAGGAAGCGGTAAAACAAGCGTAAGTCGTGCCATTTTCAATAATTTCCCAGACCATTCCATCATGATGCTTGAACAAGATTCTTATTATAAAGATCAAAGCCATTTGAGCTTTGAAGAACGATTGAATACGAATTATGATCATCCCTTTGCCTTTGATAATGATCTGCTGATTCAGCACGTGAAAGAACTACTGAACTATAACGCCATTGAAAAACCAGTTTATGATTATGTTGCACATACAAGAAGTCAAGCAACAATCATCCAAGAGCCTAAAGAAGTAATTATATTAGAAGGCATTTTGATTCTAGAAGATGAAAATCTACGTGACTTGATGGATATCAAAGTATATGTAGATACAGACGATGATATCCGTATCATCCGCAGAATCAAACGAGATATGGAAGAACGTGGCAGAACGTTGGATTCCGTGATCGAACAATATTTGACTGTGGTTAAACCGATGTATCATCAATTCATCGAACCAACTAAGCGTTACGCCGATATCATCGTGCCAGAAGGTGGCGAAAATCACGTAGCGATCGATTTGATTACGACGAAAGTTGCTAGTTTTTTGGATCATAAATAAAACAAAGAAACCAATAGGATAAGTCGAAGAATCATGAAAATAGGAGAAGCTATTTTCGATTCTTCGACTTATTTATCAAGTGAAACGTTTACTTTTGCAACGATTCTTAATGAAAAGTAGCGCTAAAAGGTGGAGAGACTGAAAATGAACAATCACAATCATTTACATAAATATATCCGAATAATCCCGATTATTGGCTTATTGTTCTTTTTGGTGTTAATCATTTATGCTTATCAACATGGGATCTTTCGATCAACCACTTCTTTGCAACGCTTCATCCAACAATTTGGGGAGTATGCAGTAGTGATTTTTATTCTCCTGCAGATTATTCAAGTGATCATCCCAATACTACCTGGAGGAATTTCTTCAGTGGCAGGCTTGTTGATGTTTGGGAATGGCTGGGGATTACTTTATAGCTGTATTGGATTGATTATCGGTGAAGCCATTGGTTTTTTATTGGTTCGTTATTATGGCGTTAGTTTTGTACAACTTATTTTATCGCCCAAAAAGTACCAAAAATTCGACCAATTACTGACACAGAAAACGAAGGATATCAAAAAAGTACTGTGTTTGACCATGTTGATTCCTTTTGCGCCTGATGACTTGGTTTGTCTGGTCGCAGGGTTAACTAAAATATCTTTTAAGGAATATATCCAAATTGTCCTATTATTGAAACCTTGGTCTGTCGGTGCGTATAGTTTGATTATGTTGTATCTGTTCCAGAAAGCACAAGGAAATTTTTAGCAGTAAGAGAGGAAAGAAAAAGAATGTTAGAAAAAGTCAAGGTAACCTCAACTGAAATTGACGAGTTGGTATCAGTGATCAAGGAAGTTTGGCCAGAAGCATTTGTTCCGATCATTGGGCAAGCACAAGTGGACTATATGCTGGCTACCTATCAATCAAAACAACAGATTGAAAAAGAAGTGGCGGAAGGTGTGCAGTATTTTCTCTTAAAAGAGCAAGGGCAAACGGTCGGATATACCGCCTATGAGGTAATAGCATCCAAAATATATTTGAGTAAGTTATACTTAATGAATCAATTCAGAGGGAAGGGATTGACGTCGGCTCTTTTTCAGTGGTACGAAACTATCGCTAGAGAACAAGGAATCAAAGAGATTTTTCTACGTGTCAATCAAGGCAATGCTCAAGCCATCGCCGTTTACCTTCATCAAGGTTTTGAAATGGCTGGTGAACTGATCTCGGATATTGGTCAAGGATTTCAAATGGTCGATTATCAAATGAAAAAAAGACTCGCATAACTTTGGGATATGTGTTAAAGTAACGACATGCGACGGGTCGAGAAGGCCTCTGGTTTACAGATGCGCCTAATTGATTTTGGAGACACAAGATCATGATGTGATCACTTGCCGGAATGCAAGGGTGTCGGGCAAGACTTTTGTGGAGAAGGGCTTGTCTGCTTGAGTTCACAAAAACTCAAGTACCAGTAAGATAGGACATTAGTCAGAAGAGATTCTGGGTAATGTCCTATTTTTTATGGGTAATCTTTCGTGGTTTGTTTGGCTTGAGCGTTACTATTACTGACAAGAAGACGTGTCGCAATAGGTTATCGCTCGTTATAAGTCGAAATTCTTAGTTGATAGTATCGGCTAAAATTGGTTTCTACTTATGATTAATGCTAGAATGAATGAAAAATAAGTTTTGTAATTACTCGCTAAGGAGTTTTTTTATGTTCGAGAAAATCAAACAATTTGGTCGTAATTTTACGCAATCAACACCTTTTATTTTAGCTAATACGGTTATATTTATTCCGTATCTTTTATTTCTGAATTTGAGCGATGGGGCTAACTGGGCTTCGATTTTACCGTTTACCTTATTTTATACTTTCCGTATGACGGGATTGTTTTTGATCCGCAGTATTCGTTTAGGTCTAGATAGTTATACATTACTGATGATTGCTCTTTTGATGGGAGGGGCGGGTTCGTTATTAGGGATCTTTGGCGTGCTCTATTTCCCCTTGTTTTATTTGTCTAGTATTTTATTGGGATTTAGTGCAGCTTGGCTACTTCCAGCAAATGTGACTGTTAATTACCATGAAAAGCGACAGGGTTTTACGAATATGACAGGCAAAAAATATATCTTTGCGCTACTATTATTGGTTTTGCTTTTTCGCTCGATCGAGTTGTCAGGTACGACCCAAATCGTTGTGACGTTAGGGCTGTATACATTGTTTTATATCATGGCTTATCACACCATCAGCCATTATCCTAGGTATGAATTGGATTTTAAAGAGATGAAAACGACGATTTTTGTCACGAAAGAATTTGTGCTGTTTATTGTGTTTTTTGTCTTATTGTTTTTGCTTCGAAATGCACGCTTGCTCGTTGAGCCAGAACTGTTTGATCTTACAATTTATGTTTTTCTCTTTTTATTTGTTTTAGCCGCTTTTTATTTAGGGCGAGGCAAAAAAAATTGGCAGTTTCCAAGTTGGCTCAATCTCATGAATTTTTTGAGTGGAATGGTGGGGAACTTTCTCTTTTTGTTTAGTACATTTTATGTAGGAGTTTTGTATGGATTTGATCATTTAGCCACTTATATGTATCTACCTTATATAGCTGGAATGGTCGTCGCTAAGCTGATTGGTAATCGTATCTTACGTAGTTTCCCCTCTCCTCCAGTGATCGTCCAGTTGATCGGACTATCTCTCTCTTTATTGATTTTATTGATCCCGACTGCGTTTGTGATTGGATTGTTTTTCTTAAGTTTTTGTCATGCTGTGATCAGCGGTTGGTTAAATCGTGTGTGTTATGACACTGATACGGATATTCCCATGGATCAACGAGTCATCATTAAATTTACGACACAAAACAAAGGGAGTGTGGTCCATCAATTTCTCTTGATGGGGCTGTTACTAGTTCTTACCCGTTGGCTAGAACTACCTGTTGCAGTGTTGTTGCAGTTAACTGACAAGTTAAGAATTCCTACGATCAGTGTGCAATTAATGGAATACGCTAAGTGGGGGAACATCAGCTGGTTACTCCTTGGTGTGCTGGGTGTTTATCTATTATGGAAACGAGAGGTGCGGCATCATGCGAATAATGATTGATGGAGATGGTTCGCCGGTTAAGGAGGATGTAATTGAAATTGCTGGTTTGTATCAAGTGGAAGTCATGATCGTGACGAGCGTGGCTCATTACACCCATAAAGAATATCCAGCGTATGTTCATTTTGTGTACGTTGACCAAGGCGCAGATAGCGCAGATTACCGCATTGTGGGCTTGATTCGCAAAGGAGATATTCTAATCACACAAGATTATGGGTTAGCTTCTTTAGTTTTACCAAAGAGGGTACGAGTGTTTCATCAAACGGGTAAAGAATTTAGTGCAACAACGATTGACTCCTTGTTAGAACAACGTTACCAAAGTGGAAGGTTGCGCAAAGCAGGTCTGCGGACTAGAGGACCTAAACCTTTTACCACTCAAGATCATCAAAACTTTAGACAGGCATTAATTCAAGCACTTGAACAAGTCAAGTTATCTTCAAACAATGAGTAGCGACAATAGGTTTGTTCTCCCCTCAATTAGTACGATATCTTTGCTTGTATTGTCTTTAAAATGATAAAATAATTAAAGATATTTTATTATCTAATTTTTTTCTAATCTGAGGGGAGAGAGTAGAAAATGAAACATGTAAAAGCAATCATGATTTGGGCGATTTTATGGATCGTATTAACAGGATTATACGGAGTTAGCTTCATGGATTCGACAATTGTTGGGGTCATTATCGTCGTGATGATTTATGTATTAGGTGATTTACTCATTTTGCGAAAGGTGGGGAATATTGCGGCGACGATCGCAGATGCCGGTTCTTCCGCAGTCATTTTGTGGGTATATCTTTATTTTATGAATGATATGACGAACATCTGGATGAGAGTTTTGATTCCTGCTTTATTAATTGGCATAGGAGAATGGTTCTTCCATAAATGGTTATTAAATCAAGGGATTGTCCCTGATGAACGAAAGATGGAATAGATGAAAAACAACAATCGAAAAAGAGGCGCAGGCAGCGATGCCGTGCCTTTTTTCTTGATTTAACAAATAAGTTTATCGACTTTTTGAAAAATAAGCTGTTTGATTCTTTTGATTTTGTGCTAAAATATGAAGTAAAAGTGAAAGATATTGGATACGGGAGGACAATCTTTTGAAGATTACTTTACTATATGGTGGACGCAGTGCAGAACATGATGTTTCAGTTCTTTCAGCGTTTTCAGTCTTAAATGCTATTTATTATACGTACTATCAAGTTCAACTGATATTTATCAGCAAAGAAGGTCAATGGGTGAAAGGCCCTTTGTTAACAGAGAAACCAACGAGCAAAGAAGACTTACATTTGACATGGGACCCAAGCGGAAAAGTGACAGATGGCTTTACGGGAAGAGTGATCAATCCTGGAGAAATCAAAGAAGAAGGAACGATTGTTTTCCCTGTCTTACACGGACCTAATGGTGAAGATGGAACGATTCAAGGATTTTTGGAAACATTGAACTTGCCATATGTCGGCGCTGGCGTTTTAACAAGTGCTTGTGCAATGGATAAGATCATGACCAAATACATTTTGCAAGCGGCAGGGGTGCCACAAGTTCCTTATGTCCCTGTTTTGAAAAATCAATGGAAAGAAAATCCTAAAAAAATCTTTGATCAATGTGAAGGGTCTTTGCTTTACCCAATGTTTGTCAAACCAGCAAATATGGGTTCAAGTGTAGGGATCTCTAAAGCGGAGAACCGTGAAGAACTGCAAAATGCGCTTGCATTAGCTTATCAATATGATTCTCGTGCGATCGTTGAGCAAGGGATCGAAGCACGTGAAATTGAAGTAGCTGTTTTAGGGAATGAAGACGTGCGTACCACATTACCTGGTGAAGTAGTCAAAGATGTTGCATTCTATGATTATGATGCGAAATACATCAACAATAAGATTGAAATGCAAATCCCAGCTGAAGTACCGGAAGAGGTCTATCAAAAAGCGCAGGAATATGCAAAAATTGCGTATACAATGCTAGGTGGGAGTGGCTTGAGCCGTTGTGATTTCTTCTTGACGAATAAAAATGAACTATTCCTAAATGAGTTAAATACAATGCCTGGATTCACGCAATTTAGCATGTATCCATTATTGTGGGAAAACATGGGCTTGAAGTATGGCGATTTGATCGAAGAATTGATTCAATTAGGAATCAATCGTTTTAATCAACGACAAGGTTTTTTTGAAGCAAACGAATAGACAATTAAAAATAGAAGCTGGAGCGAATGTCATTCACATTTGTTCCGGCTTCTAAATGCGAAAAGGCGGGTTTTTTATGAAACTAACAGTACAAGAAATCGCTCAAGCTGTAGGAAGCGTAATGAATGATTTAACGGAAATCACAGGTGTGGAGTTCGATAGTCGCAAGATTGAAAAAGGTGGGTTGTTCGTGCCGCTAAAAGGAGCAAGAGATGGACACGAATTTATTCAACAAGCCATGGATAATGGAGCGGTTGCTACTTTTTGGAGTCTGGAAGCGACCAAAGCACCTAGTGGGATTCGAGTGATTCTTGTGGATGATCCACTAAAAGCAATGCAAGATCTGGCGAAGTACTACCTAGCGAAAGTTGGGGCTGAAGTGGTGGCAATTACGGGAAGTAATGGGAAAACAACGACAAAAGATTTGACTGCTTCAGTTTTAGCTCAAAAGTACAAAACCTATAAAACACAAGGAAATTACAACAATAATATTGGCTTGCCTTATACGATTTTGCACATGCCGATGGATACCGAAAAAATCGTTTTAGAAATGGGGATGGATCATGCCAGAGAGATCACTGAGCTTTCTTTGATTGCCCGACCTAAAGTAGCGGCTATTACGATGATTGGTGAAGCACATATTGAAAACCTTGGCTCACGAGCAGGAATCGCGCAAGCAAAAATGGAGATTGTTGATGGTTTGAGAGAAGATGGGCTGTTGATTATCCCAGAAGAAGAACCATTATTGAAACCTTTGACTGAAAGTTTGACTCAAAAAATTGAAACGTTTGGATTAAATACAGGGGAGCTACAGGCGGAGGTAACGAGTGAAGAGAAAACAGCCACACATTTTATCGTCAATGATGAATCGTTCATGATTCCTCTTCCTGGAAGTTATAATGTCACCAATGCGTTGATTGCTTATGCTGTTGGGCAATTTTTTGGTCTGCCAACGGAAGCCATCCGTCTAGGTTTAGCAAGTGTCACAGTGACGCAAAATCGTACGGAGTGGCTAAGTGCTGGAAATGGTGCGGGGATTCTAAGTGATGTCTATAATGCGAATCCTACAGCAATGGGATTGGTCTTAGATACTTTTGCCAACTTACCAACAAAAGGGAGAAGACTTGCTGTACTTGCGGACATGCTGGAATTAGGACCAGATGCTTTGAAGATGCACGCAAGTATGGCTGAACATCTTGATCCAGCTGATTTTGCGGGAGTCTATTTATATGGGCCCCAAATGAAAGCATTATATGAAAAGTTGAACGAAAAGTATCCAGATTTATACGTACAATATTTTGAAACAGATAAAGAACAACTCATTGCAACGGTGAAAGAAGAAATACGTCCGGAAGATAGCATCGTTTTAAAAGGAAGCAATGGAATGGGATTGATTGATGTCGTTAAACAATTGCAAGGAATGAAATAATAAACTGCAAACTTGCAGAAAATAAGAAATTATGCTAGAATAACCTATTGCCGAAAGATGAAGAGAAATTGGACTGGTTCTTTCGTTTATGTAAATTGCTAGAGCCAGATGTCATAACAATGATAAAGCTGAACGCGACCCGTTTGGCTTTTCTAATGCCTAAACTTCGCAAAGTGATTTTTCGGTGGTGCCACAGGGGCTAAGAATGAGTAAAAACGTACGTGGCCACTGTCAAAAAGAACCAAACACTTTGACCGAACAATCGACGGGGTAGCAAAAATTAAGCTACATCCTCAGTTAACAACCATATAGGAGGATTCATTTGAAATTTAAAGAATTAGAATTATCACCAGAATTATTGAAATCAGTAGAGCGTGCTGGTTTTGAAGAAGCAACACCGATCCAGTCAGAAACAATCCCTTTAGCATTGTCTGGAAAAGATGTGATTGGACAAGCACAAACAGGGACTGGTAAGACGGCTGCTTTTGGTTTGCCGATGTTAGAAAAAATTGACACTAATCGCCACGAATTGCAAGGGTTAGTCATTGCACCGACACGTGAATTAGCGATCCAAACACAAGAAGAGCTTTATCGTCTTGGTCGTGATAAAAGAGTACGTGTACAAGCTGTTTACGGAGGTGCTGATATCGGTCGCCAAATCCGTGGATTGAAAGATCGTCCACATATTGTCGTAGGAACACCTGGACGTATGCTGGATCACATCAACCGCCACACATTGAAATTAGGAACAGTGGAAACATTAGTTCTAGATGAAGCAGATGAAATGTTGAACATGGGCTTTTTGGAAGATATTGAAAATATTATTTCAAAAGTACCTGAAGAACGCCAAACATTATTATTCTCAGCAACAATGCCACCTGCAATCAAAAATATCGGCGTGAAATTCATGAAATCACCAACACACGTGAAGATCAAAGCGAAAGAAATGACAGCTGACTTAATCGATCAATATTATGTTCGAGCAAAAGAATACGAAAAATTCGATATCATGACACGTTTGTTCGATGTCCAAACACCAGAACTTACGATTGTTTTTGGTCGTACAAAACGACGTGTTGATGAATTGGCACGTGGATTAGAAGCTCGCGGTTATCGTGCAGAAGGAATCCATGGGGACCTTTCACAACAAAAACGAATGAGTGTTTTACGTTCATTTAAAAATGGTCATTTAGATATTTTAGTTGCTACGGATGTAGCTGCACGTGGTTTGGATATTTCAGGCGTGACTCACGTCTACAACTATGACATTCCACAAGATCCAGAAAGTTATGTTCACCGTATCGGACGTACAGGTCGTGCGGGTAAAGGCGGGATGTCAGTGACATTCGTTACGCCAAACGAAATGAGCTACCTACATGTTATTGAGAACTTAACGAAAAAACGGATGGCTACTCTACGTCCGCCAACTGAAAAAGAAGCATTCAAGGGACAACTAGGTGCTGCAGTGGAACAAATTGAAGCTAAGCTTGAAGAAAACGGCTTAGACAAGTATTTGCAAACAGCAGATAAATTGCTTGAAGAGTATTCTGCACAAGATTTAGTAGCTTTGTTACTAAAAACGACTGCAAAGGATCCTTCTGATGCAATACCAGTTAAAATCACTCCAGAACGTCCATTGCCAATGCAGAAAAAAGGCTATAATAAAAATGGCAAACGTGGCGGCGGAAATAACCGTAATCGACGCGATAATAACAACTACCGTGGCAACAAATCAAAAGGTGGCTACAGTAAAAATAATAACCATCAAAAAGATGGCGGTAAGCGTCAAAACGATAAAAAACGTGGATTTGTGATCCGTACAAATAACGATTAATAATAAATGATAAGCTTCTCTTTTTTAAGAGGAGCTTTCTTTTTAGTTATTTATGGACATATTGGTGGTAAAATACCGAGAATTTGGTAGAATGAGAGTGTTCTAAAATTTTTGAAAAGAGTAGAGTCTATGATTAAAGGAATTGGGATTGATGCAGTTGAGTTACCAAGGATTGCAAAGATCATCAAAGAAAAACAAAATTTTATCGACCGAGTGTTGACGCCAAATGAAATCGAGCAATTTCAAATCCTGCCTTTTCACCGACAAGTAGAATTTCTCGGAGGGCGTTACGCTTGCAAAGAAGCTTTTTCAAAAGCGTGGGGAACTGGTATTGGTAAGGTGACGTTTCAAGAAATTGAAATTTTAAAAAATGATGCAGGACAACCTGTAGTCACAAAATCACCTCATTCAGGTACTTGTTTTGTTAGTATCACGCATACGGATGAATTAGCGTTTGCACAAATTATTTTAGAAGATTAGAAAGAAGGAAAAATCATGGTTGTCGCTTGGCACCGACCTACAAGAGTCATTATACATACAAAAGCTATTACTGAAAATGTCAAAAAAGAATTAGATAGATTACCAAAAGGAAAAGAGCTATTTGCTGTAGTCAAAGCAAATGGTTACGGGCACGGAGCAGTCCAGACAGCAGAAGCTGCACTGGCTGGAGGTGCTACTGGATTTTGTGTGTCTAATCTAGACGAAGGGATTGAATTGCGGGAAGCGGGATTCACACAACCTATTTTAGTGTTGAATATGATTCCCATTGACGCATTGACTTTAGCGGTTGTCCATGATTTATCGATCACTGTAGGAAACAAAGAATGGTTAGAACAGGCTGTTGAATATCTGCAAGAAAGAAAGCTGAAACATGCGTTAGCACTTCATTTGAAAGTTGATACCGGCATGGGACGGATTGGTTTTTTGACACCTGAAGAAGTCGTAGAGGCAGTTTCATTTATTCAAGAAAGTGCTGTATTGGAATGGGAAGGGATTTTCACCCATTTCTCAACGGCTGATCAAGCGGATGAAACGTATTGGCAACAGCAACATCAACGTTTTATAGAGACAATCGATGCATTGCCTGCTTTACCTAAGTATGTTCATGTAAGTAATAGTGCTACTGCTTTATGGCATGATGAAAAAATTGGTAACATGATTCGTTTTGGTGTAGCAATGTATGGGTTAAATCCTTCAGGGCATGCACTGCCAGAACCGTATCCATTGGAACCCGCACTAGAGTTAGTTTCCGAGTTGATCCAAGTGAAACGTTTGGCTAAAGGTGAAGGCATCGGCTACGGGGAAACCTATATTACCGATCAACCAGAGTGGATCGGGACGATCCCGATTGGCTATGCGGATGGCTGGTTACGAAACATGCAAGGCTTTTCCGTCCTAGTGGATGGAAATTTATGTGAAATTGTCGGACGTGTGTGTATGGATCAAATTATGATCCGTTTACCTCAGGAAGTTCCACTGGGAACAAAGGTTACTTTGATTGGTAAAAATCAGGAAAAAGAGATATCGATGCAAGCAGTAGCGGATCAATTAGGTACGATCCACTATGAGGTAGCCTGTGTACTAGGAACGCGCATTCCTAGAGAATATGAAGAGTAAGGAGAATCCTATGGTAAAAAGAGGAGACATTTATTTTGCTGACCTTTCTCCAGTCGTGGGTTCAGAACAAGGCGGGACACGACCTGTCTTAGTTATTCAAAATAATTTAGGGAATCATTTTAGTCCAACGATTATTGTGGCGGCCATTACTGCCAAAATGGCCAAACCTAAATTGCCTACGCATATTGGAATAAAAGCAACTGGTACTGGAATCGAACGTGACTCTGTCATTTTACTTGAACAGATCAGAACAATTGATAAATCAAGATTAAAAGAAAAAGTTTGTCATTTAGATCGAGGAATTATGTCAGAAGTCGATCATGCACTTAAAATCAGTGTAGGTATCGAAGCATTGACCCCTGTCGCTAAATAAGCACATTATGCCTTTACATATAAAAGGAACAAGCTAATTATCTTGAATGTCAATCAACAAAGGTTATAAGAGAAATCGTTGGATCTGAGCGTTAATGATGTCAATCGCTATACGGTCGTTTCTGACTCTTAATAAAAAATGCTGGATAATGATAAGAAAAAAGTTGAGTCAGCATTGTTCAACTTATAAAAAAGCCGTAAGGACCAAAAATAGTTTTCCTATCTTTAGTCCTTACGGCTTTTTTTATATGTGTTTGATTAGTTTATCTTATTCAGAGAGTGACTGCTATTTTGCCAGAATATCTTTCGTCTGTCTAATACTAATTACCAACTAGCTTTTTTGACACCAGGGATCAGTCCTTGATGAGCTAGTTCGCGAAATTTCACACGAGACATGCCGAATTTTCGCATATATCCGCGAGGACGTCCATCGATCAAGTCACGGTTTTTCAAACGCTCAGGGCGTGCATCTAAAGGTAATTGACGTAAGGCTTCATAATCTTTATTCGCTTTTAACTCTTGTCGTAAATCAGCATAGCGGGCAATCATTTCTTGTTGTTTTCTAGCTTTTGCAATTTTTGATTTTTTTGCCATATTTTCCTCCAATAATCTCTTTAATTTTTCAAATCGTAAAAATTACGTTTTAGTGTAGATACCTTAACATAGTGTGAGAAATAAAACAATTATTTTGTTTCTAAAAATGTTTAGTCCTTCTCTTATTCTCTATGAAAGAGAAAGGCCACCGATGCGATTAAAACAGTTTTTTTGTCAAATAGTGGTGTTACACGTAAACTAGAAGAAAAGGAGGGGGTAGAGATGCGTAGGTTTGCTATTAGTGGTTATGGACCAGCTGAAAAGGTGTTTCAAGAAATAGTAGACACACCAAGGGAGGTCACGCCAAATCATCTTCGTGTGGAATTGAAAGCGTTTAGTATCAATCCTTATGATGTCGCTTTGCGTTCAGGAAAGATGAAGGAAGTTCGAACCTTAACATTCCCTTACGTATTAGGGAATGATGGTGCTGGAATCGTGACGGAAGTAGCAAGTGACGTCGATTCATTTGCTGTGGGGGACCGTGTAGTCGTTCATCCTGTGTCAGGTGCTTACGGTGAAGAAATCGTCTTACCAGCAAGTAAAGTGGCTAAAATACCAGATGAAATGAGTTGGGTAGAAGCGGCTGCAATGGTAACGACGGGGATCACTGCTTACAATGTGATTAATCATCTGCTAACGATCCAACCAACTGACACGGTAATGGTGACCGGAGCTTCAGGAGGCGTAGGAACTAGTTTGATCCAATTACTTCATCAAAAAGGGATTCGGACGTTAGCTAGTGCATCAAAGACAAATGAAGAATTAGTCCGAAGTTTAGGCGTTACTCATTTTTCTTCTTATGATCAAGAAAATCCTGAAGAAGTATTCAGTAATCAAGCAGATATTGTGATCGATGCGACGAAAGGAAGCATCGCGGGAGACATGGCTATCAAAATTATGAAAGAAGAAGGTCATTATGTTGCGTTGAACGAATTGCCTTCCCTTGCATCTCGTCAGAAAAAAAATGGGTTTTATGAGACTTTTGTTCCTAGAAAAGAATACTCAGATCAAGAAGCTTTGACTCATTTAATTGCCGCATATAAAACAGGAAATTACCATATTTTTGTAGCAGAAGAATTAGCTGCAACTCTTGATCATTTAATCTGGGCGCACCATCAACTTGAAGGACACCCCTCTGCAGGTAAAATCGTATTAACTTATGATTAGAGCTGGGCTGGTAAAAGGAGCAAACTTTTTCTGGATGCGTTTTCTTCTTCTGATTTTTAGCATGAAAATTTCTTTCTGCTTTATTTAATGGTAAAGTGGTACATGTAAAATTTAACTATTTCTTCAATTCTATGGTCAGACAATCGGACAGTTTGACTATTATGTCTAAATTATCGAGCTTTTTGAAAAAAGGGAATTGAAAATTACATGATTTACATGGTAAAGTAATGCAGCTGAAAAAAGAAGAAGGGGATATTTATGCGGTCAATCAAAAACACATTAAAATTATATCTACTTGACTGGAAAAGAATTTTTAAAAATCCAATTGCTACACTTTTGATCATTGCAATTATGATTATCCCTTCATTGTATGCGTGGTTCAACATCAAAGCGTTATGGGATCCTTACGGAAATACCGGTGAATTGCCTATTGCGGTTTACAGTGCAGATCAACCGGCAGAATTTCGAGGGAAAGAAGTCGCAATTGGGAAAGAAGTGATCAAATCACTTCATGACAATAAACAACTCGGATGGCAATTCGTTGACTCAAAAGCAGAACTGGAACAAGGGGTTCGTTCTGGGAAATATTATGCAGGAATCTACTTACCGAAGGATTTCTCAGAAGACTTGTTAAGTTTTACGAGTGGAGAGATCAGAAAGCCAAAAATCGAATACACGGTGAATGAGAAAATCAATGCGATCGCTCCTAAGATCACCGATAAAGGAGCTTCTGCGATCCAAACACAGATTACGGATGAATTTATTAAGACAGCTAGTTCAACGTTATTGAAGGTCTTTAACGAGATCGGTTATGACATTGATTCGAATCTAGTAAGTATCAATAAGGTCAAATCAATGATACTTTCAACGGATGAGAACCTTGATACGATCGATGGCTATACGCAACAAGTACTCGATTTACAAAAACAACTACCTTCTATTAAAGAAAAGTTAAACAAAGCCAATGAATTTGTGGACTATCTCCCACAAGTCGATGAAATGGGACAAAAAGTGGTTGCACTGAATGATAAAATGCCACAGCTCCAAGAGCAAGCGAAAATCATTTTAGATTTACAACAAAAAATACCGGAAATCCAAAATGCAGGTCGACAAATTGCTGAGATCGATCAGGATTTTTCATCGATCCAAGAAACGATGGATCAAGGAATCACTGAAGCGAAACAAGGGTTGTCGATCATTCAACAAGTCCAAGAAATCTTACCTGACGTGAAGAAATTAGAAACACAAGCAAAAGATCTAGCTACTCAAACAAAATCAGGTGCAGAGCAATTAAAAGACGCATTACCAGGTATCACAACAAGTGTGAATACAACGATACAATCGATTAGTCAGGTAGCAACGTCTATTGATTCATTCACAGCGAGTGTCGATCAGGCAATTGCAGATAATCAATTGACGGAAGAAGAGAAGGGAAACTTACTCAAATTATTGGATAATCTCTACAATAGTTTACCAGCACAGCAACAAGCGATTGATCAGTTGATTACCTTTTTGACACAGTTACAGAATCAAACGGGTAATACCAAACTTCAAAAAATAATTGATACATTAAATAGTATCAAACCAGTTTTAAGCGGCTTACAAAATCGCCTACCAGCGTTGAAACAAGCCATTCAAGAAGGAAATATCGATAACGTAAGAAATATCTTAGGGCAAATTCAAACTGCTGCTAAAAATGTCAATAACTTGATTTCTGGAATCGATGTGAACCAAGTCAGTTCAACCGTTGATTCACTATTAAATCAAGTCATCAGTACGATTGAAACAGCTCAAGGTGCGTTAAGCAAGGCTGACCAAATCGATTTTGATTCGCTGTTAAATTCAACAAAAGCAACAGTGACCAATGCAGTGGCGATATTAGAGAAGTACCAAAAAGAAATGCCAGCGATCGGACAAGAGATCCATGATGCAAACACCATGTTGAATGGTAATATGGAAACGATCGTCAATGGGATCAATAAAGGAGCCGATCTGTATAATAATGATTTGCCAGTGTTAGCCAACAAATTGAGTACAGCTGCTAACTTTATCCAAAATGACTGGCCAACGATCAAAAATGAAATCACAAGTACGATGACGACAGCAAATGAAAAAATGCCACAAGTCGAAACGGCAGTAAATGCAGCAGCTGATTTGATCAATAACGATTGGCCAAACATCAAGACAGGTATCCAAAAAGCAGCAGATGCTATTCGTAAAGGAGAAAAAGAAGTTGATCTAGGAGAAGTGATCAAATTATTGAAACTAGATGCCACGAAAGAGAGTGACTTCTTTACGCAACCAGTAGAATTAAAAACCAATACGATGTATCCAATTGCAAACAACGGATCGGCAAGTACGCCATTTTATACAGCACTTTGCTTGTGGGTGGGAGCTGTCTTACTCTCAAGTGTAGCGACAACCGATTATTATCTCGGTAAAAAAGAAAGAAACAATTTTACAAAACGAGAACAATTTGTTGCTCGAATGCTCACGTTCTTAACGATGGCTATCGCACAAAGTTTGATCGTTACTTTAGGAAATATCTTTTTATTAGGTGTAGATGTCCATAATCCAGTTTACAGCGTGTCCTTTGCCGTTTTGATCTCGCTAGCCTTTATGATGATCGTGTATGTTTTAGCGGCGCTATTTGATAATGTTGGAAAGGGACTTGCGATCATTATCCTCGTGCTATCGATTTCTGGTGGAGGTGGAAACTATCCTATCCAAGTATCAGGGAAGTTCTTCCAAATGATCAATCCATTCTTGCCATTCACTCATGCGGTTAATCTATTACGAGAATCAGCAGGAGGAATCTATTGGCCAAATGCTGCAAATGCGATTTGGATCATGATTGGTCTATTCGTTAGCTTTGGTGTTATTGGAACGGCTGTTGCGCCTTATGTCCAAGAAAAAATGGTCAAATTCAAAGAAGCAGCACATCAGAGTCATATTTTCCACTAGTAGTTAAAGCAATAACCAGTTTGAAAAAAGAAGACCTTGTTAGACAGAAATAGTCATGTATTTTCGTCTGACAAGGCCTTTATTTTATTAACAGAGCTTAGGTGATCAGAGGAGCTATTTTTTTCTTTTTGTAGAAACAACGAGTTTAATTGAAAAAATTGAAAATAGAAAAGTAAAGTTTGTTATGGCTGATTCCACAATGATTGATTATTGCTAGAAAAAATCACAGTCCGTTTGCTTATTTTTTGGAAAGTGCTGGTTGTTCAAGTTCTACGAAAAGTAAAAGTTTTTATTGAATAGGAAAGAAAAATCTCGATGAGTGAGATGTTACATTTTTTGACAGAAAAGGAAAAAAGTCGTTGAAATGTAAGGCATTTGCTAATTTAACGTACGATTGAAAAAAATACTGTTTTTTTTCTAATTTTTTTCAATTAATTTTATGAAAGTTTATTGACTTTTATATTATGGGAGCGTACTATAACATCTTGTTTAAGATAAATTTTTTTTAATTTTGACAATAATAATTTTGAAGTAAATATGTGTGTAAAGGAGTAAAAAAATTGGACTACTTAAAAAGGTTGTTAGTAGGTAAGCCGTTGAAATCTGCTGAAAACGACGAGCATAAATTAACTCGTTTTGCCGCGTTAGCATTGCTGTCATCGGATGCCCTATCATCCATTGCTTACGGTACAGAGCAGATTGTGGTTGTTTTAGTTGCCTTGTCAACTGCAGCCATTTGGTATTCACTGCCAATTGCAGCATTTGTTATTATTCTATTGATTTCATTAACTCTCTCTTACCGTCAAATCATTCACGCGTATCCTCAAGGCGGAGGGGCTTACGTCGTCAGCAGTGAAAACCTTGGAAAAAATGCCGGGTTGATCGCTGGAGGTTCCTTGTTGATCGACTATATGTTGACGGTAGCTGTTTCCGTGTCAGCTGGTGCCGAAGCGATTACCTCGGCAATTCCCGCATTGTATGGTCACCAAGTAGCAATCTCAGTTGCAATCGTATTGCTCTTGATGATGCTGAATTTACGCGGGTTAAGGGAATCGGCTTCTTTCTTGCTATTCCCTGTTTACACGTTCATCATTGTGATTACGTTGCTAATTGCGGTCGGACTGTTTAATATCATTACTGGTGCCGTACCATTACATGCAACAGCCTTACCTGGAGCTGCAATCCCAGGGGTGTCGATCGCATTGATTTTGCGAGCATTCTCTTCTGGTTCTTCTTCTTTAACAGGGGTTGAAGCAATTAGTAATGCCGTACCATTTTTCAAGAAACCTCGAGCAAAAAATGCAGCAGTAACTTTAACAATGATGGCTTTGATCTTAGGCTTCTTCTTTGTCGGTATCACGTTCATCAACTATTGGTATGGGATCGTGCCTGAAAAAGAAGTTACTGTATTGTCTCAGATTGGGAAAGCTGTCTTTGGCCATGGCGCATTGTATTATGTATTACAATTTGCTACCGCTTTGATCTTGGCGGTTGCTGCCAATACTGGATTCTCTGCATTCCCAGTATTAGCATACAATTTGGCAAAAGATAAGTTCATGCCACATATGTATCAAGATCGTGGCGATCGTTTAGGATACTCAAATGGGATCATGACATTAGCTTTTGGTTCGATCATTCTCTTATTTATTTTCCATGGTTCAACGGAACGTTTGATTCCGTTATACTCGATCGGTGTATTTATTCCTTTTGCGCTATCACAAACAGGAATGGTCGTTAAATGGAAAAAAGAAGGAAAGAACTGGTTAGGAAAATCTATTGCAAATATCACAGGTGCGTTTATCTCTTATGCGATCATTGCGATTTTGTTCGTTTACCGCTTAGGTGATATTTGGCCATTCTTTATCATCATGCCAATTGTGATGTATATTTTCTATCGCATTCATGATCACTACAAAAAGGTAGCAGAACAGTTGCGACTTGAAACGGACGCCAAGTTACATGACTATGATGGAAATACCGTGCTGGTTTTAGTAGGAAATGTCACACGTGTTAACATCGGTGCGATCAATTATGCTCGTTCGATCGGGGATTATGTGGTGGCCATGCACGTGTCATTGGATGAAGATATAGCAAAAGAAAAAGAAATTGAAGCAGACTTCAAGAAACATTTTCCTGATGTCCGTTTTTCAGTTGTTCATTCTTCTTATCGTTCCATTGAAAATCCAATTATCCGCTACGTTGATCTGGTAAGTAAAAATGCCGCAAAACAAAACTATACGACGACAGTATTGATTCCACAGTTTGTACCAAACCGTCGTTGGCAAAATATCTTACACAATCAAACAAGTTTACGATTAAGACTTCGTTTATCTTGGCGAGAAAATATCGTGATAAGTACGTATAGTTATCATTTGAAGAAATAAATGTTAAAGACCAAAAAATGCTTGAGTGAGAAACTCAGGCATTTTTTTATTTATTTATTTTATAATTACAAAAAAAATAAATAAAAAAGTGTCACTTAATTGATGTATTTTTTTAGTAGAACATGTTTATCCAATTTATTTGAAGGAGCTGAAAAGACAATGGCACAATATTATAGAAATACTGAAAATGGAAAAGTCTTGACGGAAGATCAATATAAAGAAATCAAGGATCAAATGGGCAACTTTCAAAAAGTATCTGACGATCAACTCAATAAGTCAGAAATGTTGATGGCTAAAATTGCTTCAGGTGATCTAAATGATTATTCTTCTTTTTATGAAATGGAAGATCTAGCTCTAGATCCAAACATCGAAGTAGAGCCGGAAAATACACTAATAGTGATCAACATGGCGGAAGATGTTCACTGCTTAGAAGTGTTCAATAAACTTAAAAGAAATGATCTAAAGCCAGATGTTGAGGTTCAACAAGTGATGTTAGCTCAACGCGCGTTTGACGAAAGAGGATTTACAGTGATGGATTTTGAGAATCTTTCAGGCGAAAAGAATGAGTGGCGTGATAGTATTTTAGGTATTATCATTGGCTTTCTCGGTGGTCCATTAGGGGCGATCTTTGGCTGGGCGATTGGCGATGTCATTGGTTTTGGGCAAGCGCATCATGCAGAGAAAAAATCTAAAAATGTTTTTCATTATATTGCTAACTGTATCCCAGAAGGACAAGAAGGGGTCTTAGCGATTGTCAAAGAAATGGATGCAAAGAAATTGAATGACTTAATCACTACGGAATTTGGAGGCACAATTGAACGTTTTGAACTCAATCATATCAATGATGCAATCAAATCTATAAAAAAATAAAACGATTATTTGCAAGAAATCGGTTTGTTCGTTCGTTTCTCTTTCTTCTTTTTTCGAGTGCGGGTTTTGCCAAGGTAACAGTAAAAATGTTAGAATGACAAGGCAGAAGATAGAAAGTGAGTGACGATATGTTAACAACAGAAGATTTTGACTTTGATTTACCAGAAGAGTTGATCGCTCAAACACCACTAAAAGACCGTGACCATTCTCGGTTACTAGTTTTAGATCGTACAACTGGGGAAATGTCGGATAAACATTTCCATGACATCTTAGAAGAATTGCATCCAGGAGATGCGTTAGTGATGAATAATACACGTGTGTTGCCAGCTCGTTTATATGGTGAAAAAACTGAAACAGGTGCACACCTGGAAGTATTACTTTTGACAAATACAGAAGGAGATACTTGGGAAACGTTGATCAAACCGGCAAAACGAGCGAAAGTAGGTACACGAATTACATTTGGTGATGGTCGCTTACAAGCAGTTGTCAAAGAAGAATTAGAACATGGCGGAAGAATCATTGAATTTGAATACGAAGGTATTTTTCTTGAAACGTTGGAATCATTGGGCGAAATGCCTTTACCTCCTTATATCAAAGAACGTTTAGAGGATCCAGATCGTTACCAAACTGTTTATGCAAAAGAAAACGGGTCAGCAGCAGCTCCTACAGCTGGATTACATTTTACCAAAGAATTGTTAGCAGAAATCGAAGCAAAAGGGGTAGAACTCGTCTATTTGACACTTCACGTAGGCTTAGGAACATTCCGGCCGGTCAGTGTGGACAAGATTGAAGAACACCATATGCACAGTGAATTTTATCGTCTAACAGAAGAAGCAGCAAGTCGCTTAAATCAAGTCCGTCAAAATGGTGGCAAGATCATCGCCGTAGGAACGACTTCGATCCGTACACTTGAAACGATTGGAACCAAATTTGATGGTGAAATCAAAGCAGATAGTGGTTGGACAGATATTTTCATCACACCAGGTTATCAGTTTAAAGTGGTAGAGGCATTTTCAACAAATTTCCATTTACCAAAATCAACATTAGTCATGTTAGTGAGTGCCTTTGCTGGACGAGAATTAACATTAGCAGCTTACCAACATGCTATTGATGAACGTTATCGCTTCTTTAGTTTCGGCGATGCAATGTTTGTCAAATAAAGATAAAAAAGCTGTTTCAATACGATTAAACAAAATGGCAGTAATTGCCCATTATAAATTATCAGTCAAAGAATCCTCAACTAGAAAAATGGGTTCTTTGACTGATTTTTTTCTATTCTTTGTTTTAGTTGGAATTAAAAAGTGTAGGAGACATGGATTCGTTTCTTGCAGAAGATAAATAAACTCAGGCGACAAAAAAAGCTGGGCTCTCGATAAGCCCAGCTCTTCGTATGCGGAAGGAATCAAATAAACAAAATAAGTGTAACTTTCCATGACCCATGCAAAGTACCGTGTTGAATTTCTTCTTGATAAACAAAAAATCTTGTTTTTGTTACATCTTCAACAGTTGAAACATCTCTTGATTCTATTCAGTTTTCAGATATTCATGTTCTTCTTTTTTACGTATCATGTTACTTCTGGTTTAGATACTGCATGATCTAACGCCTCATACGCATTCACTATTTGTAAAAGATTATACTTCACATGACCTCATTGGTGAAACCTGTACCTTTTAACAACTTTGTTTGCTTATACTAATCTATCGAGAAATTCTTTTGTTTATTTGATGGTATCCTCCTTCCTTACACTTATAATATAGCACACTTTGTTAACGGTTGCAAAAAAGAAGCTCACGAGATATGCTTATTTTAGAGAAGCAACAAGCGGTATAGTTGAATAAGGCAATTTAACAGTGGTATAGTAAAATAAGTACCTTTTTTGTGTGCTTAAAATAAAGGAGGAATAGGATGGATGATTTTAAGAAAACAGTGAAAGAAGTGGAGAGTGAAACAAAAACAACAATTGAACAGGGGTTAACGACCCAAGAAGCAGAAAAAAGAAGTCAAGAACAAGGGAAAAACAAATTTGAGGAAGCGCCTAAAGAGTCATTGGCAAAAAAGTTTTTACGAAGTTTATCTGATTTTACTACGATTATTTTACTTGTAGCAGCAGTCATTTCTTTTTATACTGCCTTTGCCACCGAACATGGGGATTTATTTGAAGGACTGTTGATCATTGCGATCGTAATCATTAATTCAGTATTAGCTATCGTACAAGAAGGAAATGCCGAAAAAGCGTTGGAATCTCTTCAGGATATGAACAAGCAAACTGCCACAGTCATCCGAGATGGCAAAGTTGAAAAAGTGGATGCTGAACACCTAGTTGTGGGAGATGTTCTGGTCTTGGAATCTGGCTCAGCCATTGCGGCGGATGCTCGATTAGTTGAAACCTCGCAATTAAGAGTAGAGGAATCGGCACTGACTGGTGAAAGTGAAGCGGTCGAAAAAGATGCAGATTATGTGAGTCAAGAAGATGATGCCTTAGGTGATCAAATCAATATGGTGTTTAAAGGGTGTACAGTCGCAGCTGGTCGTGGGAAAGCGATTGTGACCGCTATCGGGATGAAAACCGAAATGGGTAAGATTGCTGGACTTTTAAATGACAACACTGCTCAAAAAACACCATTACAAATTCGATTGAATCAACTAGGCAAACGCATCAGTTTTATCGCATTAGCTGCTGCAGCGTTAGTGTTTATTATTGGTGAACTCCAAGGAGAACCCTTACTGGAAATGTTTATGACATCCATTTCTTTAGCCGTCGCTGCGGTGCCAGAAACATTGACAGTTATCGTTACATTGACTTTAGCATATGGTGTCCAAAAAATGGCGAAGAAACATGCCATTATTCGTCAGCTCCCCGCAGTTGAGACTTTAGGAACAGCCAATGTGATTTGTTCAGATAAAACGGGAACGCTGACACAAAATAAAATGCGTGTCCGCCGAGTTTGGAGCAAAGAAGATGAAGTGACTGATGTAGAGGACTCAATGACCAACAGTGCGATGGAAATCTTGAAGATGGCTGCTCTTTGTACCGATGTGACGGTCGAAAAAGAAAATGATGAATTGATTGTCAAAGGAAACCCTACAGAAGCCGCGATCGTACGAGCGGTTGAAGAAAATTATCACACAAAAGAGGAATTAGAAGAAAAGTACCCGAGAGTGGCAGAACTATCCTTTGATTCAGACCGTAAGATGATGACAACGGTTCATCAAATGGGTGAAAAATACATTTCAATTACGAAAGGCGCTTTTGACGTCCTAGCTTCGCGTTTTACTTCAGGAGACATTGAACAGGCCACGATCGTCAATGATAGCTTTGGGAAAAAAGCTTTAAGGGTCATTGCGGTAGGTTATGCTACCTATGAAGAAGAACCGCAAGAAATCACTTCAGAAGCATTAGAAAAAGATTTACGTTTGATTGGTTTGATCGGTATGATTGATCCGCCTCGTCCTGAAAGTAAAGGAGCAATCAAACGAGCAAAAAAAGCAGGAATCAAAACAGTGATGATCACAGGAGATCATGTTGTTACGGCTAGTGCCATAGCCAAAGAATTAGGGATTTTATCAAATCCAGCCGAAGCACTGTCGGGCTCAGAACTACAAGCACTATCTGATGATGAATTAGACGAGCGTGTCAAAGACCTTTCTGTTTATGCTCGTGTTACGCCGGAAGACAAGATCCGGATCGTTAAATCATGGCAACGAACTGGTGCCGTGGTGGCTATGACTGGAGATGGCGTCAACGATGCTCCCGCCTTGAAGGCAAGTGACGTAGGGTGTGCAATGGGAATCACTGGAACTGACGTGGCACAGAGTGCATCAGATATGATCTTGACCGATGACAACTTTGCAACGATCGTCGATGCGGTTAGTCAAGGACGTTCCGTCTATCAAAACATTCGTAAAGCGATCAACTTTTTGTTGAGTTGTAATGTCTCAGAAATTTTTATTGTGTTGATTGCGATGCTAGTGGGCTGGGGAGCACCGTTTACAGCAGTTCAATTGTTGTTTGTCAACGTGGTTGCTGATGGGTTGCCTGGATTTGCTTTGGGGCGTGAACCAGCAGAAAAAGGGATCATGGACGAAGCACCGATTCCTAAGAATGAAGGGATTTTTGCTCGAGGATTACTACAAAAAATTGCGATCAATGCGACTATATTTACGATCGTGACTTTGTTTGGTTATTATTTGGGAAGCTATGTCGATACTATTAGCCCTTGGGTCGATGCAGGACAAGAAGTTGGACAGACAGTTGCCTTTTTAGTGTTAGCATACTCGTCAATCCTCCATGTATTCAATGTGCGTAGCAGTCAGTCAATTTTCAAAGTGAACTTAGCAACGAATAAATCGTTATTGGAAATGGCGGTACTTTCATTGGTCATCACTACGGTCATTGCACTTTTACCGTTTACCCAAGAACTCTTTGGCTTAGTGCATGTTAGCTTAAACCATTGGTTGTTAGTAGGCTTTTTATCAGTCGTACCTGTGGCTGTGAATGAGTTGATCAAATTTCATCAATTGCCTGAAGCAGAAGAAGAATAAATCAAAAGAGCTTGGGACAAAAACGAACAGCCCAAGCTCTTTCGCATGTAAAAAATGGCTAAAAGACGTTTAAACAGCTGACTTTCAGTAGGGAAAGTTGATGCGAGAGATTTTTCTTTCCTGCTTCTGCGGTTACTCGTCACATTCTACTTGGCGTGTTTTGTTCTTAATTTGTTTTACTTTCTTTTTGCCTTGATTGATCAAAAACAACGTAAGTAATGACATAGAAAGTAAATAGATAAAATTAAAGAACCAATTGTTTAACAGACTTCCTTCCTTTGGTAAATAAAACTCATAAATATAAATATAGAAAATATGAATAAAATAAAGTTCTTGTGAATGAAGAGAAAGATAATTACTGATAGGGGCGAAGAAATTCCCTTCATATTTAGCTAACATATACCATAAGAAACAGCCACAGAAACAGCCATATAAAATAAAAGGCAACTGTGGTGGGTATTTAAAGTAAGTTAATCCATGGAGTCCGTAGAGATAGAAACTAATGCTTAAGTAACATAAGATAACAATTGATAAGTGTAATAGTTTTTTTCGGTCTAATTGAAAAACAAGTAATCCTAGTAAAGCAATCGGACAATAGCCAAAAGCTAAAGGAACGAGTTGAGTATAAAGGATTTGCCATGAGCTTGGAACATAAGGAATCAAATAAACTAAAAAGATTTGGAGGATTAATAATAAAGTGAAAATACCAAGTATTTCCACAAAGTGCTGATATTTTTTGCTCAATTTATACAGGAAGGGCATGAGTAAAGATACAAGAAAAAACGTTCGCATAATCCAAGCATAACCATAACCTGTATCCATGAAAAAAGCGTGCAAAATATAAAAAATATTAAATTGATAAGGAGTATCGGTAATCTGAGCAATGAAAAAAAGTGATGTAAATAATAACGCCAGAAATATATAAGTTGGAACCATTAAACGAGTGAATCTTTTTTTGACATAGGAAATATAGGAGAGATTCTTGCTGCTATAGTAATAAGAAATAGCTAAACAAAAGGCCATTAATGGCACATCAAAACAACGCAAATTGAACAGGATTCCTTGTAATCCTGTATGAGCAAGAATGATACACAAAATTGCTAATGCTCTCAAGTGATCAATTTTTTGATTGCGTGATCGTTTCATAAAATAATCATCCTTAATAAAGTGGCTGGGGCAATAGTGACTCTATAATTTGAGGTTGAGACAAAATTATTCAGTATCAAGAAATAAGAAAGAATTTCCGAAAATTGACAAGAAATACAAACACTAGTTTTTGATGTTGATTGTTACCTGCTTGGTGCTCCTCAAATTTTCCGAAGATACTAGTTTTATCTCACCGTTTATTCGTATTTAGAAATACTAGAAGAGACTGAGACAAGTTTTGTCCCAGTCTCTTCATGATTGACAAAGAGCCGCAATCGTTGCTCCAGCTTCAGTTAAATAGTTAGTATAGAATTTTTAATAACATTTTTTACTTTCTTAGAACTAATTATCCGTTACGTACATCGTAATGGTATGTTCCTCTTGTATTGTGTTTCAAGTTCTCATGATTGATGGCTAAACGAGTTGCATTTGCTTCTCGGTGTGTCACAGTAACTGTGTCGCCCTCCTTCAAATTGATCGTATCCGTTTTAGCATCATAATGACGATCTCCAATGTATTCTTTTTGATAGAGCGTTTCATTATTACGTGAAATAGTGATACTTGCATAGCGATCATTGAAGTAACTATGCGGAGTACCAGCTATTGTACGTACGGTTGCTACGCCATTTGCTACGTCAAAGGAAGCAAAATGGAAGTTTCCTAATCCTTTGAAAGTAAACTCTTGCAATTGATCAAAAGCATTATTTAATCGTGTCAATAAGTTATCTTTTTGGCTACTGTTTGGTAAAGCCGTTACTTTTTTCTTGGCTTGATCAATATCTTTTTGCATCAGATTTGTCTTGATTTTCGAATGATCATTGTCTTGGAATAAGTGGTCAACAGCTTCTGTGGCTTCTTTGAGATAGTTATTTAATGAAATAGTTACTGTACCATTGTCTTTCACAAAAAGATATGGTTTTTGGATATAACCAGTGTCTGTTCCCAATTCAAGAGAGTATACACCATTTGGCATGTTGTTGATCGTAACTGGATCGCTACCTAAAGTAATTTCTTTATAAAGTTTATTTCCATCTAAAATACGCAATTTCATACCTTCGAACAAGTTGCCGTCTTTAAACTTCAATGTAACGTTGCTTGTTAGATTCAATGGTTTTAATTCTTCATTTGTAACTAAAGATAAAACGGAACTTAGACGATTATTTTGTGTCAATTGTTGAATCGCTGCATCTAATCGATTATCAGGAACCACTTGTGCCAAATGAGCCACTTGTTGGTAGCCATTATCTGCGGCTGCTTTTTTCGCTTTTTCTGATACTGATAAGCCCCAAGCGTTTAAGACAGCAGAAAAGTCCACTTTCTTCGGTGCACCCATTTCAGTTGTGATCAAATCTGGTAATGGATAGTTATTGGCATTGAATCCTGACTGACTAGCAAATTTTCGGTAGTTTGTATAGAAATTTGTAAAGCCTTCATTTCCTGCTTTATCAACGATGTTTGAAAGAATGACTAATTTTTTACGTAAATCTTGACTATTGAATTTTGGATCAGCACTATTGATTGTATTCTTTAATGCATTTTCAATGGATTGTTTGTGTCCATAATCATAAAGCCAAGAATTTTTATCGGCAGCAGTTTTACCCATGTGTTTGTAATTATAAATTACACCATATAGATTATTCCAAACTTCACCGACATCCATTCCTTTGTTCATAAAGCTTCCTTGATAGCCGTGACCAGTTTCATGAAGCACTCCCCAACCATCGCCTAACCAAGCGTCGCCAGACGTACTAGTTTGTGCTGCCCAAAGGCCACCATAATAAAGAGCACCCGCACCTGAAGCATCTGCTTTATAGAAATATCTACGTTCTGAAGAACGGTTCAATGGATTTGGGTCATTGTCAGATAAACCTAATAATTCATTATAGGATCCGATAATATCATTATCATATTTATCAATTAGACGGTTGAGGTCCACTTTTAAAGCTTGATTGCGATTTTGTTCAGGTAAGAAAGTTTGAAATCTCTTTCCTTTGATCAATCCATAACCTTTTGTTTGATTCCAAGTATCTTTAAATGCTTCGATATCCCCATTTTTACTAAAGACTGGTAATAGGATTTTTTGTCCTTCTACAGTAAATTCTAATTGTGGTTTTTCCCCATTTTCTTGATTATATGGCGTATAAACAAATGGTACTGCTAAAGCTTTAGCAGTTAGTGTGACATTGTTTGTTGTGAAATCAATAGCAGATTCAGTACTTGAATTATTGGTTAATAAACGCAACGTCATTTTTGAAGTGAATTTTGGATTCGTTTGTCTAATGGTAATTTTTGCACCTTTTGTTAATTGGATACCTAAATCTTGACGATCATGATCTTTCCCCATTAAAATTCCTGCAGCAGCAGTATTTCCTGGATATGCTGTGGTGAACATCGTTTTTTTATAGGTTTTTAATGCAAGATAAGCTTGGTCATATTTTTTTTGTAAAGCTGTTCGTTCAGCTAATCCGTTAGGTAAAGCATTGATTTTTTCTAAAGCTGTGTTTAATTGTTCTTGTGTATTTTCAGCTTTAGGTGTTTCGCCATCGAATAAATCATTGACGGCTTTCGTCGCTTCTGCCAGTTGCGAAGTGAGGTTTTCTAATTTGCCATTTTTAACAAGATAGGTGTAATTGCCGGCAGTATTGCCCTTTAAAGAAGGATCTGTAGCAACAAAACGAGTATCATTCGCTTCACGATGTGTGATCGTTACGATATCCCCATTTTGTAAAGGAATATCTTTTTGTTCGGCTGTCAATTTTTGGTTGCCGACAAAGTTTTTTTGATAAACCACTTGTGTCCCACGTTTAATTTGTAAACTTGCGTAAGTATCTCCATAGAAGCCCCAATGTGGTTGGACAGCGAGGGTTTGTAAGTGGAGGTTACTTCTAGCAACACTGATTTGAGCAAAGGTTGTATTATCATAACCTTTTAAGGTAAATCCTTGTGTTTCAGCTTGAACACTGATGGCATTGTAGGCCTTTTCCAGCTTATTCCATAACTGATCGCGTTGAGTTAGATAATCTGGTAGTGCATTAAGTTTAGCTGCTGCTGCATCTGCTTGCTCTTGGGTAATGCCCAGTTTAGGTGTGTCGCGATTGAACAACTCGTTGACAGCTTTCGTTGCTTCTGCCAGTTGCAAAGTGATGTTTTCTAATTTGCCATTTTTAACAAAATAGGTGTAATTGCCGGCAGTATTGCCCTTTAAAGAAGGATCTGTAGCAACAAAACGAGTATCATTCGCTTCACGATGAGTGATCGTTACGATATCTCCATCCTGCAAAGGAATATCTTTTTGTTCAGCTGTCAATTTTTGGTTGCCGACAAAGCTTTTTTTGTAGACGTCTTGTGTTCCACGCTTAATTTGTAAACTTGCGTAAGTATCTCCATAGAAGCCCCAATGTGGTTGAACAGCGAAGGTTTGCAAGTGAAGGTTACTGTTAGCAACACTGATTTGAGCAAAAGTTGTATTATCGTAGCCTTTTAATGTAAAACTTTGCGTTGAGGCTTTAGGAATAACTTGAGTATTAGTTGATGAGAGATTTTCTTGGGTAGCTAGTACTTGGGCACTTGGTAAAAGTAAATTTGAAAATAGCATGATACCAGTAGCTGAAGTAACAATTATTTTCTTTTTCATTGTATTTCATCCTTTCTCCTATCCAAATAAAGATTTCTGTTTAGGACCTAAGCATATTATTAGTGGCTCAGATATTTTTTTTTTATATTTCAAAAAAGATAGAAGAAATTTATTTTGCTAGGAATGAGTTAAGACATTGATGTAACAATATTTGATGTGGATAACTTTAGGAGAGCAATCATTTTTTATAGGAAAAAGGATAGACGTTTATTCGATTGGAGATTTTTATTTTTTAACATAAGTATTCTTGAAATTGAAAAAACGTGAAAAAAATTTTTTTGGAGGTCGCCTATAATTTGTCTATCAATAAAAATTTATTGACAATTTAATAGGAGGTTTTAATGTAAAATGGGAAAGAAAAATCTATCAAAAAGCAAAAAACTTAGAAAATAACTACTTGCTGCGTCAGCTGCAGGCTTAGTGCTTGTTTCAAGTGCAGCTAGTGCAGGAACCTCATTGGTTTATGCAGCAGAAAAAAATCAAACAGCAACTACTGCTGAAAAAAATACAAAAAATTCGGAGGCTATTTCAAACGAGAACACGTTGACTCAAAAACAAAATCTAACAGCTACAGAAAGAAAAACAGTGAATCCTTCCAATTTTGATTGGAATATTGGAGAAGTATTACCATCAACACCGACGAATAATTATTCTGGGACACTACCAAATACTGTGCGAGGAGCTACTTTTCAAATTACTTTTTCAATCTTCAAACAACCTAGTTCCACATTAACAGCGAATGACATAAAGGTTAATGTTCAAGGGAAAAATGTGAAGTTTTCTACTTCGCAATATTCAAATACAATAAATGTTCAAGTGACATTCCAAGCTGAAGGAACATCAACTAATTTTTCTATTAATGTGGCTACTGGTAAGGGAGATATTGCTCGTTGGAATACAAGTAACTATCGTAAATTCACCGATGTCCCACAAAGTGCAATCACAAGTAGAAACAGAATCAGTACATTGCTTGACTCAATTTATTCAACGAGTGGTGTCTTAGCTCCAGGTGTTACTCAAAGTAGAATTGATAATGTTCGTCAAGAAATGAATAATTATATTCCAAGAGATATTAGTAGTAGCTATATCTCAGCATACTGGGCTAATTTCCTTACACCGTTTCTAGATAAAGCATCCGCTGAAGTAGATCAAATAAATAAAGCTACGGTAGCAGTGAATAACTTATTCAATGATAATCAAGTACCTAAACCTAATAATACAAGTGAACAGGTTAACGCTGCCAAAGCATTAGTAAATGCTCTGCCATATAGTCAAGCAAAAGAAGACTTGCTTGCAAAGGTTGCAAAAGCTCAGAATGCTTTAGACGAAATACAAGTAAATGCAGCCACAGAAGCAGTAAATGCGTTATTCAATGGAGATACACCAAAACCAGAAAATATACAAGAACAAATTGATGCAGCTAAAGCTAAAGTGGATGCATTAGCAAATAGTGATGCAAAAACAGCTTTATTAGCAAAAATTACGACAGCTCAAAATGCTTTAAATGCAGAAGTAGAAAAAGAAAATGCAGCCACAGAAGCAGTAAATGCGTTATTTAATGGTGATACACCAAAACCAGAAAATACACAAGAACAAATTAACGCAGCCAAAGCAAAAGTAGATGCATTAACAAATGAGACAGTAAAAACAGCTTTACTAGCAAAAATCACTGCTGCACAACAAGCATTGGATGAAGCAACTGAAGAAGCTGCGAAAGTACAAGCAGCCACAGAAGCAGTAAATGCGTTATTCAATGGAGATACACCAAAACCAGAAAATACGCAAGAGCAAATCAATGCAGCCAAAGCAAAAGTGGATGCTTTAAAAGCAAGCGAAACAAAAACAGAATTATTAGCCAAAATCCAAAAAGCACAAGAAGCACTTGAAGAAAAATCGAAACAAACATTAACACTTAATCCATATACATTAGGAGATCAATATGTAACGGGTACAATTACTGGGAACATCAAAAAATTCCAATTGATTGTCAATGGACAAACCTATGAACCTGGTTTTAAATTAAAAAATGGAAAACTTGAAGTATATGTAGGAAATCGTGTCCCAGAAGGAACAACTGAGTTTACATTAAAAGCATTTAACCCAGCAGGCACACAAGTTGCTTCTCAAACAGTACAAGTTCAAGCACCATCATTGTCTGTCGATAAATTTGTTTTAGGTAGTGAATACATGACAGGCTCTTACCAAGGCAACAGCATTAATAAATTCCGACTAACTGTTGATGGTAAAGTATATGAACCAGGCTTTAAATTAGAAAATGGTAAATTTGAAGTTTATATCGGAAGTAAAATTACTGGAAGTTCAAAAGTTATTAAGCTTGAAGCATTAGATAAAGCCGGCAAAACAATTGTCGAACAAAATGTAACAGTAGAAGCACCGCAATTGACAATTAATGAGTACATTCGTTAATGAATACTTAACAGGTACTGTTGCAGGGGAAGGCGTTAAAAAATTCAAATTGATTATTAATGGACAAGAAAGCTTCCCAGGATTCAAATTAACTGACGGTAAATTTGAGATTTACGTTGGTAATAAAGTACCAGCAAATGTTAATTCTATTAAAGTAGTGGGAATAGATAAAACAGGTCAAGAAATTGTTTCTCAAGATGTGAATGTACAAAATCCTGAGTTACAACCAAATGAATACCTAGCTGGCAATGAGTATTTAACAGGAACGTTCACAGGTCAAGCAATTAAAAAATTCAAATTAGTAGTTAATGGACAAGAAAATTACCCAGGATTTAAAATCACTGAAGGTAATAAATTTGAAGTATATATTGGTAACAAAGTACCAGTAGGAACAACGACATTTACGCTGATTGGATTAGATAAATCAGGACAACAATTGACTTCAAAAGAAATCACTGTGCAATCCCCAACTTTAAGTATCAATGAATATGTCCGTGGCGATGAATATATGAGAGGTACATTCAACGGTGACGGCATTAAGAAATTCAAATTAGTAGTAGATGGACAAGAAAGCAATCCTGGTTTTAAAATCACTGGTGAAAACCAATTTGAAGTTTATATTGGTAATAAAATCACGGCTGATTCAAAATCTATAAAATTAGAAGGTCTAGATAAATCTGGAAATGTCTTAGTAAGTCAAGAAGTTTCAGTTTTCCAACCAGAATTAGTTCCAAATGAATATACACGTAATTCAGAGTATCTAACAGGGACTTACAAAGGAGATATCCGTTCTATCAAATTAACTGTTGATAATAAGGAATACAAACCAGGCTTTAAATTAAAAGAAGGCAACCAATTTGAAGTTTATATTGGTAATAAGATTCCAGCTTCAGCAAATAGTTTTACAATTGAAAGTCTAAGTTTCGATGGAAAACAACTTGTTTCTGTAAATGTACCTGTTAAATAAAAGGTATGAAAGACGCTCAAAGCATAGAGAACGCTTTGAGCGTTTTTTTGTTAAAGTTCGTCTTTTTGATATAAAAGTAAAAAATTCCAACTGACTTTGATTTTTTTTCAATTATTGAGGCTGTTCTAAAAAAAGGAAGAAATAGTTAAAATTAATACTTTGTGCAACTAAATAGAGTCATTGACCGAAGGAAGCTAAAGAAATGTATTATTTCTATCCTATCTTTCAACTAGATTCATTTAAGTTTTTAGTATGAATATAGCAGTATGTTTAAAAATGAAAAAGAATGGATAGTTAATTTTATTGATAAAAAAATAGGCTGAGGTGAAATAGATAAAAAAATGTTATCTGTATGTTTTGCTAAAATATAAATTAAGAAAAGAGGAAAGCGGCTCTCTTTTTCTGCTAGTTCATTGCAAAAAGTATTCTTTAAGGTCTTTGAACGAATGTTTTTCATTTTTAGTAACTTAGAAGAAATTTTTACCAAAATAATTGTAAAATGAGCAGAAGTAAATTTTTATAATGATAACAGTAAGTAATTTTAGGAAGTTAGGAGAAATGATCATGAAATTAGAACGTGGAATCACTGTTTCGGCCTGTGCTGTCTCTGGGGAATTAGCTACAGGGAAGATTAGTAATATTTTAACGAATGTCGTTATTGTAGAAGCAGGTGTCAAACACTATGTTGTTACTAAGAAAGTGCTGAAGGAACAAGGATATATCATCGAAGAGCCAGAAGAAGAATTAGCAAAAGATTATAAAGATTATATAGTAGCGATTTGAAGAGAAATAATCTTTGTCCCATCCTTGCTCTTAGTTTGTTCAAACTAGTTTACTGAGTGGAAAAAAGAAATATTGCTTATTCGAACAAACAGAGTGAAATCATTGGTACTGAACTAGCTTTTTTATTAGTGATAGAAAAGAAAAAAGAATTAGCAAGCAAATTGGATCTTGCTTGCTAATTCTTTTCAGTATCAAGTGAAGATCAATCAAAGTTCATGATATGTGTCGCAATCTTATTGATATCCTTAGAGATGGAATTCAATAAGATTGGGAAAATATTCTCGGTGTTAAAGGTTTCCTTATTCAAAAGCGTTCGCTCACAAATAATTAGATGACCGGTTTTTTTGATATATTTAGGCACATCGTCCATGGAATAATAAAGGGTAGTGTCAATCAATAAATCACTTGTAGACATTTTCTTTTCTAATGAATTCCGAAATACGATATGCGAAGTTTCACTTTCTGCTACGATGACCACACCTATTTTTGATTGGTTCCCATGGGTCAAGATGAAAAAGGTCAACTGACAAAATTCTTGCAGATGAAAATAAGGAATATGATGAATAGGAGTATCAAGTTCTTCAATCCATTTATTTAAAATAAACTTGACTTTATTTAATAAATCTAGTTGCTCTGCACTTAAGAAAATATGTTTGGTAACTAAGAAATTACCAACGTTCAAAGCACACGTGTATAGCAGGTTAAAGAGGGGGACTTCAAACAAAATATTGCCAAATAAATTCACACCAAATTCTTTTTCAAACATTTCGATCAATAAATCGATTTCTTTAAACTTGGTGATCAAGCGATTTCTTACATAATGATAATCGATCTCGATCATGAAATAATTTGGTGAATTGTAAGGAAGTGTACGGTAAATAAGGGCTAGATAGGCTATCTCTTCATCTGTTAAAGGTTCCTCGATTTGTATGAAAATCTCTCTAAACATATTGAAAATGATACCATCTTTAAAAATGTTCATAGTGTCGTTTGGAAAGACAATTGGATTGCTTTTTCGCCGTTCCAATGAAAGATAGATGGCGGATTTGAAGAAAGTATATTGAGTTTTATTTAAACGATTAGACAGGATATGAAGTAGTTTGTCTGCATATTTTTCAGCTTTTTCCATTGTTATGGGATCAATTTGTGTATCTAAATAGTCACACCGCATCCAAACTGAAAGGATCAAAAAGCGATACTGTAACTCATGCGATTCTTCGGGTTCCTTCGTAAGTGGGGTGAGTGCTTCTGCAAAATAGTTCTCTACATCTTTTTTTATTTTGAATACTTTTGTCACAGATAAAAACTCTTCATCCACAAGTGTTAAATAATCATTTTCTCCCATGATATATCGGGAACAAACTCTTAAAAAATTAGAATCTTGGTAAATTTGTTTGATGAGATCATAGCGCCTAATAGATGGTTTGAAAAATATCAGTAGATGACTACTAGTCATTTTATAATAGTCGATATCATCTTCGAGTCGAATGACTAATTTTTGGAAATCCGCTTTGATTGTGTTGAATGTCACACCCAATCTTTCTGCAGTTTCGCTTACGTTCAGTTCTTTTAATTCAAATAAAAATTCAACTAACTTTACTTTTCTAATAATGTCTTTTTCTATATAATCTTCAATCATTTTAAATTCTCCTAAACAGATTTGATTCTCTTCCATTTGAAGTTTCCTTCGCTTGGTAAATATCACTTTATAACGCAAAATATCCATTTTTTGTTCGTTAAATTTTGGGGGAACCAATATAAATAAAGGTAACTATAGTTATTCTATAAGCAATTTTAAAAGGGATTTTTTTTATTATTAATTTTTTTGTGGGGTTCTATAAAAAAATTAGGAAAGTATTATGAACGAAAATACTATACTAATATAGCAACTAAATTTTTTTGTACTAATTTAGGAAGAATGAGATAAATGATTTTAAGGAGAGATGAACAAATGAAAAAAATAATTTTAGCAAGTATGGTTGTCTTCGCATTGGCAGGCTGCTCGGCAGGTAAATCAACTAAAACTACTAATACAACTAGCACTGATAGTACAGCTTCTTCCAGTCAACCAACGCAGACAAGTAGTGAAATGACATGGGCCGATAAGCAAGATATAGAAGTAAAGCAATTAACAAAAATTGCTGAAAAAACGATTACCCAAAATAATAAATTGGACCCAAAAAAATTGAAGTTTATTAAAGAAACATTATCAACAGCTGATTTAAAGACAGTTAAAGGAAAAGGCCAAGAATATAAAAATGTCAAAGAAATTTATGGGAAATATAGTTATGAAGGTAAAGAGTCTGATTTTGATCTAGTGATTTCATTTGAAAAACCAGATTCATTCAAGCAATATACAGTCATCAAATATGTAACGGATAATGAAAAAACTAATTTCAGTAAGATTGATTAAGTCAATAGTTGACTGTAGTATCCCTTAGATAATTGATAGCAACTAAGAAAGATAAAAAAAGTATTATTTTCTTTCAAAGTGAACATCGTCAATTAACGAGCAAAAATAGTTTATAAATAATTTTATTTAGGAGAATCAGAGATAAGGATGGAGCAAACAGTAAACATAGAGAAATTTTGGCGTATCATAAAAAAAAGAAAATTTGCGATTGTGATTTCTGCTTTATTAGGTTTAATTATGTCCATGCTTTTGATTGCATTTGTCTTAGTCCCAAAGTATGAATCACAAGCCCAATTAATCGTTACTTTACCTAAAAACGAAACGGCAGACATTAATGATGTCAACAGCAACTTGCAAATGATTACCACCTATAAAGACATTATTACTGGAGACTTGATAATGGATGAGATGTCTCAAGACTTAGCGAAAAATTTTGGTGTCCATTTAACAATTGAGCAATTACGAAACCTTATAAGTATCAAACAAAAGGAAAATTCTCAAATGTTTTCGATTGTCGCAACGGATCCTGATCCAAAACTTGCCCAATACATTGCTAACGTTACAGCCGAAAAATTTCAGAAGAATGCAAAAAAATTACTCAATGTAGATCGCATTTCGATTATTTCAAAAGCTACGCTTAGTGCAACACCAACAGAGCCACATAAAAAAATAGTTTTGGCCAAAGGATTGCTTATTGGTTTATTTATTGGTTTGATGATCATTATGATATTAGAATTCATGGATCGAACAATCAGTGATAGTGAGACGATTCAAAATGAATTTAATATGGTGGTACTGGGAAGTATCCCTTATATGGATGACAATGAGAAAAAAATCGAAAAAAGAAGTAAGGGTGTAATCAATGAGAAAGACAAGAAGAGGAAGAAATGCCACAGTCAGAAAAAATTTAATTACAATCATGGATAAAACTTCACCGATTACAGAACGCTATCGAACGATTCGGACCAATATCCAATATAGTTTTCCTTATGGTAAAAAAGTGCAAACATTAGTGGTTACTTCGCCAGGTGTAGGTGAAGGTAAATCAACTACAGCAGCTAATTTAGCAGTGGTTTACGCAAATCTAGGGCAAAAAGTATTGATCATAGATGCAGATATGCGGAAGCCAACCCTAGACAAAATTTTTTCTTTAGAGAAACATGTAGGTCTTAGCACATTATTAGGTACAAACATCAAGGCTAAAGAATGTATACAAGAAAGTTTTGAAAAAAATCTTTCTGTTATGACAAGTGGACCGAAACCTCCTAATCCGGCTGAATTGTTAGGTTCTTCTCGCTTAGAAGAAGTGATTGAGGAGTTGGAAGCAACCTATGACATGATCATATTCGATACCCCTCCCTTGACTGCCGTGACAGATGCACAAATATTGTCTTCAAAAGTGGATGGAACGATTATGGTAGTCAGTGAAAAGTTAACAAAAAAAGCGAATTTTCGAATAGCTAAACATCTACTGGAATTAGTAAATGCCAATATTTTAGGAGTAGTTTACAATGCTTCTAAAGAGGATGAAAATCAAGGCTATTACTACTATGGATCGTGATCTGCTATCATGTTCCAAATGAAACTCTTTGCTAAAGAGAAAAGCATCAAAGTACACGAATGACAAAACAAAAGAACTTTTTCAAAGAAGACCCTAAGTTTTGAAAAAAAATCATTTGTCGTAAGAGGCTGTCACTGAGGTCTCTCATTTATTTCCTTTTATAATTATGAAAGAGTTTGAGACAAAAATTTTTTGTCTCAAACTCTTTTTATGTATACAAATCATTTTTTATTTTTTTAAGTAATTCGTTTGAAGGCTAAAAAAACAAAAAAAATCAAGTGAGGGTTCTCAGTAGAATAAAAGACATAGTTAATCCTAAATTTACAGGATTTATTAATGAAAGGCGGAGAGATCATGAAAAATTTTAAAGGGATATTGTTTACATTGGTGTCAGTTATCTGCTTATTGTTGCCGACAGCAGTTCATGCTGAAACACAAGGGGCAATCACCAACGCAGAAAGAGATATTTTAAATGAGCTTTATACCGGTGTAACGGTGAAAGGGAAAAAATATGATTTTGATATTACAGATATCACAAAAGCAGAAAATTATCTGAAGGTCCATCAGGTGTCAGATGAAAATGCGTTAAAGGTAGCAAATTACTTAAGAGAAGCACGTCAATTGATCTTAGATAATTCACAAAATGTCGATGTTCGTTCGATCCATTCACTAAAAAATCTGATCAAAGCTTTACCACGTCCAGTGATTGAGCAATTAAAAACGATTGTCTTAAAAATTGGAGAAATTTTAAATCTGAGAGTGACTTTTTATCGAGATGGCGTTTCGGTTGTCGATCCTTCAGGTACTCCTATTTATTATACAGAAGATGAAATCAAATAAACCGGTGCAGATTATACCACGAGCTATGTGGCTTTAGGTGCTGTATTGATGTTGGCTGGAGGCGCATATTGGGTGGCACGTAGAAGTGAGTAAGAGAGGAATCAAGGGAGGGCTAAATCGAATAGTTAACGGATGTCTGTTGGCGTTTCTTTTTTTGGTCATCAATTATTCTTTGATTTATGTGATTGGCAAACCAGTCATTCACTTTGTCACCTCCTCTATCCAGACATTGTTACTTGCAGAGGCACCCACATTTAAAGAGAACAATCATAAAGAAGCTATCAAACAACTTTCTACGAATGGAGAAAGCGAGATTTCTTCTAGTAAAATTCAATTTCCTCATTATGGTCAATTGTATGGAGAGATATCTGTCCCTTCGATCCAATTAAAAACACCATTATATTTTGGCGATTCAGCAACTATTTTAAGAAAAGGCGCGGGACAATATATGGGTTCCACTTTTCCAGGAGAAATAGGAACTACATTGATTGCTGGGCATAATAGTGATTCATTTGGCAAGTTAATTAACATCAAAGCGCAAGAGATTATAACAATCCAAACGAATTACGGTAGCTATCAATATGAGGTAGAAGAAGTAAGAGTAGCCAATAAACATGATACTCAGATAAAGCAGGAGATTCGTCAAAGAAATAATGCCAAATTAATACTATATACCTGTTATCCGATCGACAGCATTGGCTTAACGGATCAACGATTATTTGTAACTGCAAAATTACATGCAGGACCGATGATCAATGAAAATAAATAAACAAAGGATAGTCGGCATGAAGAAAGGTTTAAGAAAGAAAACAGCACGCTTATTTTTGACCTATATTTGCTCGGTTGCATGTCTTTGCTTTTTGTCTTTGCTTTGTATCAGAGTAACCTTAGCAAATCCTAATTTCATGAGCAAGCAAATGGAAAATTCTCGATATACAAAATTAGTTCAACAAGAAATTAACGAGAAAATTCAAGATATTGGAAGAGGTAGCAATGTCCCGGCGAATCAGTTAAAAGAGATTGTCTCGTTATCATTTGTCCAAACTAATGTCAAAAAGTATGTAACTAGCCTTTATATGAGGAAAACATACGATTTATCTGGAGAAGAAGAAATCAAAGAGAAAATCCAACAACATTTAAATCACTATATTCAAACAAAAAACATACAAGTAACGAAAGACAAAGAACAAGTAATCAATAGGCTAGTGGATTCTTCGATCGAAGCAACCGAAAAATCGTTAGAAATTCCATTTTTAGCTAACTATGTGAATAAAGTGAAGCAATTTAAGCCGTTGCTGAATCAATTGATTATTGGAAATGGTGTGATCTTGGTTTGCCTACTTCTGCTATTACTCCATACCATTCATTGGTCACATCAAAAATTCCGATTTGTCGCCTTGATGTTTTTAGGCGCTGGCGGAACACTCCTATTATTACCCACATGGATCTATTTTAGTGGTGTGATTGATCGTATCGGTATTTTAACGGAAAGTGTTTATTACTTTGTACGGGGGTACTTATTGTCTTTCGTCCAAACATTTATATATGCAGGGATACTTGCTGTGGTTATGGCTATTGGAATGTATGTAATCAGTGAGATAAAAAGAAAGGTCGTTATCAATAAAGGTAGGGCTCAAAAATGATCGATTTACATTGTCATATTTTACCAGGAGTTGACGATGGGCCGAAAACCATCGATGAAAGTCTCAAAATGGCGTTGAAAGCCAGAGAACAAGGAATCACACATTTGATGTGTACCCCCCATCATAAGAATGGGCGATTTTTGAATCCCGCTACGAATGTAGCCAATGAAGTAGCAAAATTACAAACTGAATTTGATCGTAACAATATTGAGCTGAAATTGCTCGTAGGTCAAGAAAATCGTATTACTGGTACGTTGATAGAAGATTTAGAAAAAAGAGAAATTATTGGTTTTGGGCAGCAAAAACAGTTTCTACTAATAGAGTTCCCGACGAATGACGTTCCCCTTTATGCAACAAAGCTCTTTTTTGAATTAATTGCTAAAGGCTATATACCAATCATCGTCCACCCAGAAAGAAATAGGATATTCATTAATGATCCGAATAAACTGTTGCCTTTCTTAGATATGGGGGCGCTAGCTCAAGGAACGGCACCAAGTATCGTCGGTTTGTTTGGACGAAAAATCCAAAAGACTGCCAAAACAATGATTCAATTAAATATGGTTCAAATGATTGCTTCCGATGCCCATAGTTTAGAAAAAAGGAATTTTTATTTAAAAGAAGCATATCACATTATTCAAAAAGATTATGGTAATGAAAAAGTTAAATCATTAAAGAAAATGCCGATGGATATCCTATACGAAAACAAAATTGAGCCGTTTACTTATCAAAGAGTGAAACATCGTCGATTTAGTTTCTTTCGTTGATTTGATCCATTCGATAAAGAAAGGTGGCAATGGGATGAGTGAAAATATCGAGGTTACGAAAAAATTTCAAGAGGGCTTTGGCTCGAGAGTCCAATTTTATCGTGTGAAGCTGAAACGCAAAAAATTATATGAACTTTCTAAAAGAATCATTGATATTGTTTTTAGCTTTATTGGCCTTGTGGTTTTATCACCTCTCTTACTTTGGATTGCTCTTAGGATATATCTGGAAGAGCCGGGAAAACCAATCATTTTTTCCCAATACCGAGTAGGCAAAAATAAGCAGTTATTCAAAATGTATAAATTTCGTTCGATGTGTGTCGATGCAGAAAAAAAGCTCCCAACGCTACTGAGCAAGAATGAAGTAGAAGGGGCGATGTTCAAGATGAAAGATGACCCACGTGTAACAAAATTTGGACGATTCATTCGTAAAACAAGCTTAGATGAATTACCACAACTATGGAATGTTTTGAAAGGTGAAATGAGTTTAGTTGGTCCTCGTCCATCTTTACAAAGAGAGGTTTCGCAATATACGAAATATGATGAGCAAAGACTATTGGTCAAACCAGGTTGTACCGGTTTATGGCAAATTAACGGGCGTAGCAATATCGGTTTTTCTGAAATGGTGATGCTAGATTTAGAATATATCGAAAAGCGAAGTATTTATATTGATTTCAAAATCATCTATCGTACATTTTTTGTTATTTTGCGTCCTGAAGGAGCGTGTTGATAGGGAAATGAAAAAAAAGTTTTGCTCTTGAGTGAATCAATGGAAGGCGGCTTAAGAAAACATATCGTTCAATTGATTGAACAATTAGACCAAGAAGAATTTGATCTTTACTTTATTCATGGAACAAAAAAAATGGATCACTGTTTTTCTGATCAATATATGCAGTTAAAAGATCGAGCTACCTTTATTCCCTGTCCTACCTTTACTAGAAATGTCGATGTGAAAAATGATTATGTTACTTACCGCTTCTTGAAACAACAAATGAAAGAAATTCAACCGGATATTGTGCATTGTCATAGTTCGAAAGCCGGTGCGCTAGGGCGAATAGCTGCTAAAAGAAATCGTATTGAGCAAGTTTTTTATACACCACATGCGTATTCTTTCTTATCTTCGGAATTTAAGCAATCTAAGAAGACACTATTTATTTGGATAGAGAAGATGCTAAGTAGGTATGCAACGAAGAAGACGTTTAATGTATCTGAAGAAGAACGAATGGCAGGTATAAAATTACACCTTGATAACCCATCCAAATTTATAGTCATCCGCAATGGATTGCCTGCAATCGACTTTCCTTCTAAAAAAACGATCAAAGAATCTCTAGGGTTGAAGGAATCGAATATTGTTATTGGTAACAACGCACGTCTTTCTTTTCAAAAAGACCCTTTTTTATTTATGGAAGTAGCAAAAGAAGTCATTCAACAAGACCCTAATTATCATTTTGTCTGGGCAGGGGATGGACCACTATTCAAAGAAGTCAAAGCATTTTTAATCAAGCACGATTTGACGGGAAATGTCCATTTATTAGGAGAAAGAACGGATAGTGAACGAATCGTTGCAGGGTATGATCATTATTTGATCACTTCGAGATATGAAGGGTTGCCTTATTCTTTGATCGAAGCGATTCGCGCTGGTGTTCCGATTATTGGCAAAAAGGTGACAGGAGTAGAAGAAATTATTGAACAAACAGGTGGTTGCTTATTAAATACAGATAGTCCTCACTCATTTGCACGAGCAATCCTAAATGCAGAGCATAGCTGTGACAAACAACAAATAATAGCGATCTATCAAAAAAATTATTCATTAAATCAAATGATTCGAGAGATTACAAAACAGTACAACGGAGAAAATTGAGAGAAGGCATAGTATGGACAAACGCTTAAAGGATAAAAAAATATTGTTTATTGCATGGAAATTTTACGATTATCCACAGCTGATCATCGAAGAATTAGAAAGAAAAGGCGCAAAAGTGACGTATTATAATGCGATCCCTTCGGACTCACACCTAAAAATGAAACTTTCTACAAAGTTCAATACCTTAAGAGAGAGTTATCTGAAGCAAATTTTATTAGCGATAGGACAAGAAAATTATGATTACTTTTTCGTTATCAATCCAGTACTGTTTCCTGAAAAGTTCATCAAAGAGGTGACCGATATTGTTGGACCGATCCCTAAATTAGCCTATTTGTGGGATTCAATTGCTACATTTTCACAAGTGACTAGATACTTTGATTATTTTAATTATTTATATAGTTTTGATGCGAAAGACTGCAAGAAATACGCAGAATTAAATTTTTTGCCATTATTCTACATAAATTCCGATGAGAAAAACAAAAAAGAGCCAACCTATCTTTTTTCTTTTGTGGGATTCGGTCATAGCATGCGTTACTCATTTATCAATCAAGTAAAAGAACTTTGTGAGAAAAAACAATATAGCTACTATTTCAAACTATATCTTCCTTCTATCTGGCATTTTTATTATTACAAATATGGAACTAAGACACTCGCAACAGCCAAAAAAGAAGAATTCATCTATCAACCACTTCCGCAAACAATCGTTAATGAAGTGGTTAAAGAGAGCAAAATTATTTTGGATCTAGAGCTAGCAAATCAATCAGGTCTCACGATGCGTACGATTGAGACACATGGAATGAGAAGAAAACTGATTACAACAAATCCAGAAGTGAAAAATTATGATTTTTACCATCCTGATAACATTTGCGTAGTTGACCGAAAAAAGCCAGTTATTCCACAACGTTTTATTGAGACAGACTACCATTTACTAAATGATCAACTTTACAAAAACTATCAATTATCCACTTGGCTCGATCGGATCTTCAGTGGAAAGGAGTAAGAAAATTGAAGAGAATTAGCGTGATTGTTCCAATCTATAACGGAAGCTTGTATTTAGAAAATACACTCCAAGCGTTATTGAATCAGCCCTACAAAAACATCGAGTTGATTTTGATTGATGATGGTTCACAAGATGATAGTTATCAAATTTGCCAAAAATTTGCACAACAAGATGAACGTATATTATTGATTCATCAAACAAACGCGGGGATCTGTGCAGCCCGTAATACAGGTTTAGCTTATGCGACAGGCGAATTTGTTAGTTTTATCGATCAAGACGATGCAATTGATCCCAATATCTATGTCTATTTGTCTAACAAAATCGGAGATGCAGATATGATCGTAGGTGGCAAATCGATGCAGTTGATTGATAAGAAACAACTGCTTTTGTCTGAAATAGATTACTCCTATGAAGAAAAGCAATTAAAGGATCAAAAAGAGATTGCTTATGCTTTGTTTAATTTAGATCATCGAATGACGTTTCTCCATTTATGGAATTGTTTGTACCGAAAAAAAATAATAGATGAGTATGATTTGAAATTCGATGAAAGATTTCGTTATGGGCAAGAAGATACTTTATTCAATTTTAACTATGTTTCTAAATGTCAAACGATTCAGCTGGTCCCCGAAGTAGTTTATCAATATAGTCAACGTGAATTGACGAGTACTTCTTTAAAAAATAATCCCTCAGCTGTGAAAGATTTTCAAATATTTATAGAAACAATTGGAGAAATTGAATGGAATGAACGCGTTTATCCCTACTATCAAAAATATCGCTATACTTATTTTTTACGACATGGGTTGAATATCTATACCCAATTCGGCATGAATACAGCGAATCAAAAAAAGATGCTACAAGATATCCAACAACTATTGTCCAAAGAGAAAATACAGAAACCTTTAATCATAGAATCATCACGGTATTATAGAAACTATTTATGTCTGGTGAGTCGTTTAATGGAAAAACGGAGATATCGAACCTTGAATCAGTTGATTTATGGAACCAGTTTTATAAAAAAAATGTTGAATAGGGTGTCTGCTGGATGATCATCGTTGCTTATTTTGCTGTACTGATACTTAATTTTATTGAAGTTTTCAGAAATAAACGCAATAAATATTTACTCTTATTAAGTGTTTTGATCCTCGGATTGATTTTTGCAGGTGGTACTGAAAATACAGACATGGTCTACTATAAAGCAACTTATTTTGATGATGCACGTATCAAATATAAAGCGACAGAATTCGGCTTTTACTATTTTGCACAGTTTTGCCGACAATTAAATTTAGGACTCTTTGGTATGCGTGGGTTGGTCTTTTTATTTGCAACCCTATTAATCGGTGCGACAGTTAAAAAATATTGCGTAAATACTCATCTATTTATAATTATTTATACGTTATTTTTATTTTTTATTGATACTATTCAACTAAGGAATTTAGTGGCGATATCTCTTGTGATTTATTCATTTCCATATTTAGTAGAAAATAAAAAAATAAAATATTTTTTTGGCATAATTAGCGCTAGCTTATTTCATACGATCAGTTTATTTTATCTACCGTTTTTATTTTTATCTTCAAAAAACAAAAAGTTTTTTATTCAACTAATGGTTGGTGGTGCAATTTTTCTGGAGTTGATCTATGTAATCTATAGTGGAACTCCTCCCTATTTGAATTATTTAATCGAAGAGTTCTCAACAAATTCCGGAAGAATCCAACAATATACTGAAAAAATAACAAATGGTTCGATACAAGTTATTTTTCTTTTCTTGCTGAATGTGGGGTTAGCATACTGGGCACATTTAGGATTTCCTAAAAGTACAATCAGTCAAAAAAATAAACTATTCTCACAATATGTGTTTTATGCTTCGGTGATTTTATTGATGTTTATTCCTTTGCTTTGGTATTCTGTGGAATTTTACCGTTTAGCCAGAGGTATATTGCCTTTGATTTATATTTCTGTGATCAATGCTAGTTATAAATACAAAAAAGTCACCTATTATCAACTCGTTTTGTGGGGGATGTTAGTTATTCACCTTCTGGCTTGGTTTTATGTTTCTTATTTTTCGATCTCTATACCTGAAAGGATTTTTAATCCGCTATTTTATCAGAATGAATGGCTATAAGAAAGGACAAAATACAATGAGCATCTTATTTTTGAGTGGGATTTCTGCAGAAGAAAATAAAGGTATTTTTAAAAAGAACTGTTCCCAAGCAAAGTATATGAGCAATCATAAAAAGCAATGTTGGTTACTTTATTTTAAAAAACAAGAAATAAGAGTACGTGAGTTTTATGACAAGCAGATGATTCACGACAGTCTATTAACAAAGAGTGATGCAACGAATCACCGTCAAAAAATAAAAGATATCCAAATAGCAACAAAAAAATTATTGTTGTCGAGAGAATGGACTCATTTCTATTTTCGGGATCAATATTATACAAAAATAATGAGTGAACTGTTAAGTATCTCTCAGCAAAAAACAATTCAAACGATTATGGAAATTCCTACTTATCCTTATTATAAAGAACAATTGAATGTAGCACCCAATAAGTTAAAGGGTGGATTGAGTCTAGTATGGAATTACTTAGGTGATCGATTGTATGAAAAAAAATGCAATAAGATTGCAGTAATTGAGGCGAAGACAAGTAATAAAAAAAAGGCGAAGATGGTTTCTTTTTACAATGGTGTAGATCCGGATAATTTGCCAGTCAATTTATATCAGAAAAATGAAGAACAGCCTACACATCGGGTAGTTGCTGTTGGAAATTTTTATCCTTATCATGGGCTGGATCGTTTAATTGAAGGACTTGAATATTATTATCGGACAAAAGATGAGATAGCACCAGAGGTCTTCTTTGACATTGTTGGTGGGGGACCAGCAATTGAAGAGTTAAAACAACTGGTAGCATCTTACCGATTACAAGGATACGTTATATTTCATGGGTATAAAGATCGTCAAGAATTAGAACAGCTTTATGGTGAAGCTTCAATGGCTATCGGTACATTAAAGTTACATCTACGAGGTGCCAATATTGAGACAGCTATCAAAGTATCCGAAGCACTTTATCAAGGAATTCCAGTGATTACATCAGGCGAAACACCATTTTTTAGTGCAGTAAAACAAAATATTTATCAAGTAAAGGATGATGATTCACCGATCTCAATCAACGAAATGCTTCAATTTTTGGGAAAAAAACGTATCCCTGTTGGGGATCAGGTGTTACTCGACCTCTTCTCATGGGAAAAAATAATAGAAAAAATAGTAAATTTGGGGAGTGAGAATTGATGAAAATATTAGTAACTGGAGCAAACGGTTATTTAGGAACTGGAATTGTAGACCAACTGATCAATGATGGAAATGAAGTTATTGCGACAGATGTCAGAACGAATCGAATAAATAAAGAAGCCACTATCTATCAAGAAAATCTTTTTGATATTTCTGATCCGTATCATTATTTTGGTGAACCGAACGTATTAGTCCATCTTGCATGGCAAGATGGGTTTATCCATAATGCAGAAAGTCATATTAGAAACTTATCCGATCATGCACTATTTTAAAAAAAATTTTTCTTATCAGGAATCGATAAAATCGTAGTGATGGGATCGATGCATGAAGTTGGATTTTATGAAGGCTGCATTAACGAATTCACTAGTACACACCCAATGAGTTACTATGGCATTGCAAAAGATTCATTGAGAAATTTCAGTTCGTTTATGGCTAAAGAAACCAATAAAAAATTTCAATGGTTGCGTGCTTATTACATTGTATCGAATCAACCGGGTGGTAGTTCGTTTTTTTCAAAAATCATTGAGAAAGCCAAGGAAGAAGAGGTAAACTTTCCTTTTACAATGGGGGAAAACCAATACGATTTTTTAGACTATGATGATTTTTGTTTTCAAGTAGCAGCAGCTGTTGAACAAGACGAAATCTCAGGAATCATTAATATTTGCTCAGGTTATCCTGTTAAATTAAAAGAACGTGTCGAACAATTCATTGCAGGTAATCACTTGAATATTCATTTGGATTATGGTGCCTATCCCGATAGAAAATATGATTCTAAGGCTGTATGGGGGGATAATAAAAAAATACAAAAAAATTTAAAACAAGCAAAAAATAAAAAAATAAGTAAGGTGTAAGAAATGAGACTATCTGTTTTCGGTATGGGCTATGTAGGGCTAGCAAATGCATTGTTGCTTGCCCAAAATAATGATGTGGTTGCTTATGACATCGATCAGAAAAAAATCGAGAAACTAATAAAAGGTTGTTCCCCAATCGAAGATAAAGAGATCCAAGAATTTTTGAATAATAGAGAATTGGGAATAACTTTTACACAAGACTTCAAAAGTGCAGCATCATGGGGAGAATTTATTTTGATTGCTACTCCAACCGATTATGATGAAGAAAAAAACCTATTCGATACTTCCTCCATAGAAGAAGTAATCGAAAAGGTAAAGGCAGTACGTACGGATGCTGTATTTATCATTAAGTCAACGATTCCTTTAGGTTATATTAAGTATTTAAAAAAGAAATATCAATCAGAGGATTTTATTTTTTCACCAGAATTTTTGCGGGAAGGAAAAGCATTGTATGATAATCTCTATCCTTCTCGTATCGTTGTAGGCGAAAACACGAAAAGAGGACAAAAAATTGCTTCGATGTTTAAAAAAAATACTCGAATAAAAAATGTTCCTGTTATTTTAACTGATTCAACAGAAGCAGAAGCGATCAAACTGTTTTCTAATACCTATTTAGCATTAAGGATTGCTTATTTCAATGAGCTTGATACTTATGCTGAAATGAATGGATTAGATACAGCTCAAATTATCTCGGGGGTTTCAATGGACCCAAAAATAGGGGACTATTATAATAATCCTTCTTTTGGTTATGGCGGATATTGTTTACCGAAAGATACGAAACAATTACTAGCGAATTACCAGCACGTGCCAAATGATCTGATCCAAGCCATCGTTCAGTCAAATGATACAAGAAAAACATTTATTGCAGATCGTATCATGGAAAAAAATCCAGATGTAGTAGGGATTTATCGTTTAACAATGAAGGCGGGCTCTGATAATTTCAGATATTCATCTATTTTAAGTATCATGCGTCTTTTGAAAGATCAAGGCATTAACGTAGTCATTTATGAACCGACAGTGAAGAAGGAGCATTTTTCGACATTTAAAGTAATAAAGGACATTGATGAGTTCAAGAAGCATTCAGATGTGATATTAGCCAATCGATTTGATCCGTTACTCAAAGATGTAGAAATGAAAGTCTATACGCGAGATATATTTGGAAGGGACTAATAGAATTGAAACATGTGCTTAAAAATTTTGGGTATCAGTCATTATTTCAACTGACAAAGATTATCATGCCAATCATTACAGTCCCAATTGTTTCAAAAGCATTAGGTCCTGGAGGATTAGGGATTTTTAATTACACCAATTCGATTACTCAATATTTTGTGTTAGTCGCTAGTTTAGGGATCTCGATGTATGGGAATCGAGAAATCGCATTAGTTTATAATCGTAAAGAAAATATTTCAAAAACGTTTTGGGAAATCTGTTTATTAAAAGCAGTTTTAACATGTATTACACTTTTAGTTTTTTTGTTATTTACTACTTTTTTAGGTAATAAGATCTATTTCTATATACAAAGTCTCACTATTATAGCTGTTATGTTTGACATTTCGTGGTTTTTTATGGGAATCGAGGATTTCAGAAAAACGAGCATGATCAATCTGGGAATTCAATTTGTTACTTTCATTTTAATTATCTTTTTGATTAAAGATTCTTCTGATACGATTTTATATGTTTTACTACAGTCAGTAGGAACCTTATTATCTCAACTATTGACATGGCTATTTATTCATAAACATATAAATTTTAAAAAGGTAGCATTCTTAGATAGCTTTAGACATATCCGATCATCTTTTGAATTTTTTATCCCACAGGTTGCTATTTTACTTTATACGAATCTAAACAAGACTTTATTGGGTGTTTTTATTGGTAGTACAGCTGTTGGTTATTACACTAATTCATTAACAATCAATACGGTATTTATCACGGTTATTACAACGCTTGATATGGTGCTATTACCGCACATGAGTGGGTTATATGCCAAAGGAAACATTAATAAGATGGTGGACATCATTGATAAGATGGTGGACATCATTGATAAGACGATTCATTTACAATTATATTTTAGTGTTCCAGCGATGTTCGGAATGCTTACGGTTTACGATAAATTAGTTCCCTGGTTTTTTGGGAAAGAATTCTTATTCATCAATAAAGTTATTCCACTTTTTTCTATTTTGATCGTTGTGATGCCCTTAGGTATGTCCATTTCTAGACAATATTTGATACCGATTGGCAAAGTAAAAATCTACAATAAATCTGTATTAATTGGTGCGGTTATCAATATTTTATCTAATTTAATCTTGTTACCGTGGATCGGTTTTTTTGGAGTGGTTTTTTCAAACCTTTTAGCAGAAATTTTTGTAACAGTGGTACGTACAAAATCATTCTTGAATCAAACAAATTTTAGCTTTAAGAAAAAAAACTTACTGGTTATTTTTTGTTCATCCATTATTATGTGGTTCGTTACAAGAATAATTACAAATGGCATGTCACCTACCTTTTTGACTAATCTAATCCAAGTTTCTATAGCCGTCCCTATCTATTTTTTACTAACGTCTTTATTTGGCTATAACCCTATTTTGAGTGGTTTAGGGAAATGGAAAAAAGAAAATTGAACACGAGTAGTTTCCTTGCTCAAAATTTTTAATAATTTCAATAAAGAGTAGATTCGTATTTTTTTTAAGAAAAAATGACGTTGAATAATCCTTTAGAGTAAAGAAGTAAATAGACGCAGTTTGGTTTCAGGTAAAATTTACTATTCTTGTAAACAACCCAATCATTCCTATACACTAACCTTTTATGTGATACCCAATTACCTAGATGCCAACTACTATATTTACAATCAACTTTGGAGGGCGAAATTTATGAGCAAAATTTATGAGGTAGCTACTATTAATACAGGTGGTCGTAGTGGTAAAATTTATTCACAAGAGAAAAAATTTTTGTATGATGTCGCAGCACCTGGAACCCAAAACACGGATGCAACAAATCCCGAAGAGCTCTTTGCAGCAGCTTATAGTGCCTGTTTTAACGGTGCCTTAGAATTAGTTTTATCTAGAAAGAACATCAATCAACCTAGTTCAGTAAAAGCAAACGTTGCCTTGCTGAATCATGGAGAGGCAGATTTTACAATAGAAGTTCTTTTGACAGTCTTTATCAAAGATATGCCGAAAGATGAAGCAATACGTTTTGTTGAAGAAGCAGATCAAGTTTGCCCTTACTCAAAAGCTTTGCGTGGAAATGTAACAGTAAATTTAGAAATCAGTGACACTGACTTCTAAAATCGTTCCTTTCCATCAAAAGTAATGATGAAACATATTAGAAAAGCCATGGGGGAGCTTTTCTAATATGTTTTTTTTTTATTTGTTCATGACTAGATGGTAAAAAAATAAAAAAAATAAGATGAAAGATTTAAGTAGAATAAAGACATAGGGATATATTATTTGCTTTATCTCTTATATTCTCTCAATGAGGCTGGAGGATTCAATTCATCCAGCCTCAAACTCCTAAAAAAAGAACGATTAATCGTTCATTTCAAGAATCTAACAATTGATTGTGAAGGAGCGGAAAAGATGAAGTTGTTTGTATGGTGTTTAACGGTATTAACTAGTTTTAGTTTGGTGATGTTGGTGATGTTTGTTTTTAATTATCCTTATGAAAATTATGGGAATGAAACGAAAGAAATCAAGGTTGCCAATGTTTCTAGTTCGTCCACATCTGCGGAGGAAATTGAGGAGCCGGAAAAATTCAATGTATCATTAAAAGAAGCACTTGAAACTTATCAGACTTGTTATCCTAATCAAGCGATTACTTCTGTGAAAGTTAGTCAGACTGTTGGTCCTTACTATTACGAAATTACTGGTAGAGATGCAACTAAAGAATGCAGCGTAAGAATTTCAACTAAAACAGCGAACATCAAAAAAAAAAGTATATCGCATACGAAACAAACACGAACAAGCCACTACCGAGCAATCCGCAGATCTGTTCAATATCAAAAACTTAAAAAGTTTATCGGAAGTTACTGAAGTAGCTGAAAAAGTAGCTGAAAAAACGACTGGGACAGGAAAAGCAGTAATGTGGTATCTCGAAAGACAATCAGGAAAATCGTATTGGACAATTACTATTAAAAAAAAATAAAAAAAGTGACAGTCAAAGTTGATGCGTATACTGGCGAAGTTCTAAAAGCTGAGCAGAAGTGAGCGAAATGAAAAAAGCGACTGCGGCTGAAGCATGTGAAACGACCCTCAAAAGTTAGATTTTTGGTCTAACTTTTGAGGGTCGTTTCATTGGACATTGATTTTTATACGTTTTTTGGCAATTGTTCATAAAAAGCTGCTTTAGTTGCTGTAATATAAGGATTTAACCATAAATAACCAATTCCAGCAGTTAGCATGGCCAAGATATGCCAGCCAATAAAGGATAGATCAAGCCAGAACAATTTACCTTTGTAGCCATCCATTAATTTACGACTATCAGTGATCGTATTTAGCACTCCTGGTTTTTCCCCTGTTTCAGTGATAACATCATAGTAAATGAAGTAACTTTGGGAATAAGAATAACTTTTGATGATACCAGGAATAACGAATAATAACGCCCATAAAGTAGTAAAGATCGAAATCAAAATAGCTAGTAAAATCACACCCCCAAGAAATAATCCTGTAAAACCACGAAAGGCATCTTTAAATGGTTCGATGGTCGATTTGGTTCCACGCAGGATATCTAGATAGGTCCATGAGATCCCACTCATAAATAGTGCGCTGATAATACCAGACACAATACCACCACCGCTAGAAGCAGCACCTCCGTTGGTATTGTTTGCCATATCTTGGACAGCTGCAGGATCATTATAGGTATGAGCCAATAATAAAGCGGTCGGAATAGCTATGATCATAATGAGTGCAATTGTGATTAACGTTGGGACTAAATTCAATAATACAGCTTGTCCCCAGCGTCCTTTTAAACTGTCTTTTGCTTGTTGTTTCAGTTCTTTTGAAGATAGCATGAGTTTCACTCCTTTTTATTTATGCCATAAGTATAACAAAGAAGAAACAATTTGGCTTTCTTTATCTTTTATCTGTTATTATAATTTCTTTAAAAAATGAAGGTTAAATAAACACCTGTTACCCAATGAACCCTTGCAAAAAAGAGTTAGAACGATTATGATGATGGGAGTTGTCAATGCGATTATTATAGAGAAAGTAGGGAATTGAATGACACAACCTGCCATTCGTTATCGTTTAATCAAAAAAGAAAAACATACCGGTGCCCGTCTTGGTGAATTGATCACTCCTCATGGGACATTTCCCACACCAATGTTTATGCCTGTGGGAACACTAGCAACTGTCAAAACCATGTCACCTGAAGAATTAAAAGCAATGGGTGCGGGAGTCATTTTAAGTAATACGTACCATTTATGGTTAAGACCTGGAGAAGACTTGGTAGAAGAAGCAGGCGGCTTACACAAGTTCATGAATTGGGATCAACCGATTTTGACAGATTCAGGTGGTTTTCAAGTGTTCTCGCTAAGCGATATGCGTAACATCGAAGAAGAGGGTGTCCATTTTAAAAATCATTTAAATGGTTCTCGGATGTTTTTATCACCAGAAAAAGCAATTAATATCCAAAATAAATTAGGATCAGACATCATGATGAGCTTCGATGAATGTCCTCCTTTTGATGAAAGCTATGATTATGTCAAAAAATCAGTGGAAAGAACCTCACGTTGGGCTGAGCGAGGCTTAAAAGCCCATCTGAATCCTGATCGTCAAGGATTATTTGGTATCATTCAAGGAGCTGGGTTTGAAGATTTACGTCGCCAAAGTGCAAAAGATTTGATTTCAATGGATTTCCCTGGCTATTCAATCGGTGGTTTGTCTGTTGGCGAACCTAAATCAGAAATGAACCGTGTGTTAGAGTTTACAACACCATTGATCCCTGAGGATAAACCGCGTTATTTAATGGGTGTTGGTGCAGCAGATTCATTGATTGATGGCGTGATTAGAGGAGTCGATATGTTTGACTGTGTCTTGCCTACACGTATCGCAAGAAATGGTACTTGTATGACTTCGCAGGGACGCTTAGTTGTGAAAAATGCACAATACGCACATGACTTCCGCCCAATCGATGAGAAATGTGACTGCTACACATGTAAAAATTATACACGTGCGTATATTCGTCATTTGATCAAATGTGATGAAACATTTGGGATACGGTTAACGTCTTACCATAACTTGTACTTCTTATTAAACTTGATGAAACAAGTGCGTCAAGCGATCATGGATGACAATTTATTAGAATTTCGAGCAGCCTTTTTTGAGGAATATGGGTTTAATAAAGAGAATGCCAAAAGTTTCTAATCTTTTTCACTAAATTTATGTAAAAAACTAGTGTCTCACGCCTTTTTCTGCTAAAGTTGAGTGTGTAGATACATGTTAGTGAGGTGAAAAAAATGGGATCATTACCAATGTTAGTCATGTTCGTTGCTCTTTTAGCAATGTGGTATTTTATGTCACGTTCACAAAAGAAACAACAACAAGAACGACAAAATTTACTAGACAGTATGAAATCAGGCGATGAAGTAGTTACAATCGGCGGATTACATGGTGTTGTTTCAGAGATCGACAATGAAAAACGCACAGTTGTTATAGATTGTGAAGGGATTTTTCTAGAATACGATCGAGCAGCCATCAAAACGGTTAAACCTGGAACTGTCGTAACCAATGATTCGACAGTAAATACGGTAGAAAAAACAGAACCAAAAGTTGCTGAAACAGTAGAAGTGAAAGAAGAAGCTACTGAAACTGTTGAAACACCTGAAGATAGTAAAGAAAACAAATAGGTAAAGCTTAGTAGTTGAGTCTGAGACGGTGTCTCGGGCTCTTTTTTTATCCTAAATCTCTGACTTTGTTAAGCTTTGAATAATCTGTTTTTTTGATAAAATACTTTGGATAATTAGGATAATAAATAAAAACACTGATAAATAAAGGATTTAATCGAAATTTAAAAAACTGTGAAAAAAATCACAATAAAGGTTTACATCTGAAAAGGTTTGTTGTATGATGAGAATGTGAATTAATTAACAAACAACCATGACCCATTAGGAGGAAGACAATGGCTAAAGTAATGGAGAAAGAACAACCAAAAACTATTGATGTTCAAGGAATGATTGATGAATTAGCAACGAAAGCAAATGTCGCATTAAAAGAGATGGAAAACTTTGATCAAGAAAAAGTAGATCATATTGTGCATGAAATGGCAATGGCAGCATTAGATCAACATATGCCGTTAGCTAAAATGGCAGTTGAAGAAACTGGTCGTGGAATCTATGAAGATAAAGCGATCAAAAATATGTATGCTTCTGAATATATTTGGAATAACATCAAGCACGATAAAACAGTTGGTGTCATCAATGAAGATGTTCAAAAAGGCTTGATTGAAATTGCTGAACCAGTTGGTGTGGTTTGTGGGGTAACTCCAACAACTAACCCAACATCAACGACAATTTTTAAATCAATGATCGCGTTGAAAACAAGAAACCCAATCGTTTTTGCATTCCATCCAAGTGCTCAAAAATCTTCTGCTGAAGCAGCGCGTGTCGTTCGTGATGCAGCGATCGCAGCTGGCGCACCTGAAAATTGTATTCAATGGATTGAACATCCATCGATTGAAGCGACTTCAATGTTGATGAATCATCCAGGGATCGCAATTGTTTTAGCTACTGGTGGGGCGGGAATGGTAAAATCTGCTTATTCAACAGGAAAGCCAGCTTTAGGTGTTGGACCAGGTAATGTACCAGCATATATTGAAAAAACAGCAAAAATCAAACGAGCAGTGAATGACTTGATCGTTTCTAAAACGTTCGATAACGGAATGATTTGTGCTTCTGAGCAAGCAGTAATCGTTGACAAAGAAGTCTATGCTGCAGTTAAAGCAGAATTCCAAGCACATCAAGTCTATTTTGTGAAACCAGCTGAACTTTCAAAATTAGAAGATGCAGTGATGAATGAAGGTAAATACGCAGTAAATCCAGCAATCGTTGGACATTCTGCAATGGACATTGCAAAACTAGCTGGCATCAAAGTTCCAGAAGGGACAAAAATGTTAGTAGCTGAATTAGAAGGTGTCGGAGCGGATTACCCTCTTTCACGTGAAAAACTTTCTCCAGTACTTGCAATGGTTAAAGCAAACAATACAGAACATGCCTTTGAATTATGCGAAGGAATGTTGAACTTAGGCGGGTTAGGCCATACTGCAGTGATTCACTCAGAGGATGAAGAGCTGCATGTGAAGTTTGGTCTACGGATGAAAGCTTGCCGTATCTTAGTAAATACTCCTTCAGCAGAAGGTGGAATCGGAAATATCTATAACGAAATGATCCCTTCACTAACTTTAGGTTGTGGTTCATATGGTAAAAATTCTGTTTCTAGAAATGTAAGTGCCATCAACTTGATCAATGTCAAAACTGTAGCGAAACGGAGAAATAATATGCAATGGTTCAAATTACCACCAAAAATCTTCTTTGAAAAGAACTCTTTGCTTTATTTAGAAAAAATGGAAAACGTAGAGCGTGTCATGATCGTTTGTGATCCTGGTATGGTGCAGTTTGGTTACTGTGATACGGTTCGTGAAGTACTATCAAGACGTAAAAATGATGTGAAAATCGAAGTCTTCTCAGAAGTTGAGCCAAATCCTTCAACAAACACAGTCTATGCAGGAACGAAATTGATGGCTGATTTCAAACCAGACACAGTGATTGCATTAGGTGGCGGTTCTGCAATGGATGCTGCTAAAGGAATGTGGATGTTCTATGAACACCCAGATACTTCATTCTTTGGAGCAAAACAAAAATTCTTAGATATCCGTAAACGGACATATAAGATCGATAAACCAGAAAAAACACAATTTGTGTGTATTCCGACAACTTCAGGAACGGGTTCTGAAGTAACACCTTTTGCCGTTATCACAGATAGTGATACACATGTGAAATATCCATTGGCAGATTATGCATTAACACCAGATGTAGCAATCGTCGACCCACAATTTGTCATGTCAGTACCAGCTTCTGTCACGGCAGATACAGGGATGGACGTATTAACTCATGCGATTGAGTCTTATGTTTCTGTTATGGCTTCTGATTATACAAGAGGATTGAGCTTACAAGCAATCAAATTAGTCTTCGATTACCTAGAAAAATCAGTGAAAACTCCTGATATGGAATCACGAGAAAAAATGCACAACGCTTCTACAATGGCAGGGATGGCATTTGCGAACGCCTTCTTAGGAATTTGTCACTCAGTTGCGCATAAAATTGGTGGAGAATATGGTATCCCACATGGTCGTACAAATGCCATTTTATTACCACATATCATCCGCTATAATGCAAAAGATCCACAAAAACATGCAATGTTCCCTAAATATGATTACTTCCGTGCAGATACAGACTATGCAGATATTGCTAAGTTCTTAGGGTTAAAAGGACAAACAACAGCGGAATTAGTTGAAGCTTTAGCAACAGCAGTTTATGAATTAGGACAATCAGTTGGAATCAATATGAGCTTGAAGGCTCAAGGTGTGACACAAGAAACCTTAGATTCAACGGTTGACCGTATGGCAGAACTTGCTTATGAAGATCAATGTACAACAGCAAATCCAAAAGAGCCATTGATCAGTGAGCTAAAACAAATCATTATTGATGCTTATAATGGTTAATTCAATACAAGTATAGTTAATCAAGCCCCTTTTCCAGATAAAGATGATCTGGAAAGAGGGGCTTTTTTTGTCGGAAAGAAGAACAATCTCGTTAGAACTAGCGTAGGAATTTCTTTTGTTAGAAAAAAACGATTAATTCGCTTTTTTAGAAAAAGTAGTTTTATCAAGACTAGTAAACCGTGTTACTTTAGATAAGTAAAAATGAAAAAAGAAAGGAAGTTGTTAGGATGACAAAACCAGTATTTGAGAAAACAAAAAATCAAGAAAATATGGGAAAAGAACAATTGATGTCAACCGTTGATTCATTAGAAGTCAAATTGCGGGAAAACTTAGAACCACTTGAAAACTTACACAAATACACTGAGCTATACATAGAGTTGAAACATGAACTAAAGAGAGAAATTGAAGAACGGGCTAAGAAAAGAGAGGATTGGTATAAGAAAAAGCATACTCAAATAAAAAAAAAGGAAGACTGTGAGCAGGAACTTCAAAACGCAGTGAAAGCAAAAAAAAATGCATTATATAAAAGCACCAAGCAAGTACATGGTGAAACGATCAAGAGCAAAAAAAACGAGCTTAACAAAATAGCAAAAGAAATCAAAAATTGCAAGTCTGAGATAAAAAAACTGACGAAGGAAATGCAGTATTTAACTGGTAGGAGAGGTGAAAAATGGATCGATCATTCTTTATTAAAGTACGTGGTGAACACTAAAGTTGTCGCAGATGAAAAAAATACACCGGGGGATGACAAACTAAAAGAGGAAGCAGCAACAAAAAATAATATAGTAACAGAAGAGGAAGCAGCAACAAAAAATAATATAGTAACAGAAGAGGAAGCAGCAACCGAAAAAAATATAGCAGCAAAAGAAAAAGTAACAACAAAAGAACTAAAACTGGTTACTAAAGAATTGACTGAAAAACAACGAAAGCAACAATTAAAAAATAATCTCCACAATCTTAAGGAGCTAGATCAAACGTTAAAAAAATTAGGGAATGTAAAGAATTCTTGTTTTAATCAAAATAAAATAGACTATTACGTCATAATACGTTTATATCTTAAAAGATCTATGCAGCTAGAAAAAATTATACGATTCAGGATTAACCCTGGCGGAAAAACGCTCAATCTATTTAGTGGTGGTAAAGTGGATAAAAAACGAAAAAAAATAGAACGAGATCTTCAGATGAGTTGGAGAGATATTTATAGTTATCTACTAACCAATCCAGATAACTTTAAGCGTGAAACAGCAGTTCAGGAAAAACAGCAGGGGAAAAAACAATTGACTGATCTAATAAGCAAAGAACTAGGGAAAGTATGTGAAACGAGTAGTCCTGAGATAGGGAAGGGGAAGGGGATGGGTATAATAAAACCTAGCGCTCCGCCAATGATGCCAGGAATGGAATTATAGCCGTTTGTCAAAGATACATAGGTTTTATTTTTGTTTATCAGATGAAAAAGAATTGGTATCCTATTATTTATCGCATGAAAACTTGAACAAAAGTATGAAGTGATTGGTGAAGGATAAAATAGAGTCAACGCCATAAGAAAATCTCATTCTAAGAAAACTTTGTATTTTTGTAGACAAAAAAGGTCGTCATTCATCTTTTCGATGATTGGACAACCTTTTTGAGTTGAATCGATTTGTTTATTTCTTTCGTGTGCCATATTTGGTCAGAGGGATTCCTCGGGCTTCGCACCAATCTTTAGTAGTTCCAGATAAGATCAAGGGTTGGTGATGAAGTTCTTGGATAGTTTTAGCTCCTACCATGGTCAATAGCCGTTGAAGTTCTGCTTGCCATTGTTGGACTAGTTGGATCGTTTCTGCCACGCCGTGTGTCATGAGATGCGTTAAGATCGTTCCAGAAACGCCTACTGCATTGGCACCAAGACAAAGTGCTTTGAAGAGGTCGAAGGCATTGCGAATACCACCAGAAGCAAGAATCTCTACTTGATGTTGGGCTTCGTTTGCCTCTAGCAGAGAAGTAACCGTTGATTGTCCCCAATCGACTAAATAATCTAACTCTCTTTTTTTTCGACGAGCATTTTCGATTTGAGTGAAGCTGGTTCCGCTTCGGCCACTGATATCGATTGTCTGAACTCCCAACTCGGCTAGTTCATCAATCGTTTCTCTGGTCATACCAAAACCGACTTCTTTCACGATCAAAGGAACCGAAATGCCTTCGCTGATTTCTTTGATCAATTCTTTCCAATTGGAAAAATCACGATCCCCTTCAGGCATCACCAATTCTTGTGGTGCATTGAGATGGAGTTGTAAAGCATCGGCTTGAAATAGTTCAATCGCCTCTTTTGCTCGTGCTAAAGAGGTGCCGGCTCCTACGTTGGCAAGGATCTTTCCTTCTGGATAAACGTCACGCATGATCGTGTAAGAATCGCTTAAAGCAGGATCTTTTAAAGCTGCACTGACTGAACCCGTGGCAATCATTAAATTTGTTTCTTTTGCGATCATCGCTAAATCATGGTTGATTTTTTTAGTTTTTTCACTTCCACCAGTCATAGCATTGATATATAAAGGATAGTCTAAAGTTAAGCCAGCAACAGTCGTATGTAGATCAATCTCTGACATGGAAACTTCAGGTAAGGGGTTATGAACGATTCGAACCGTATCAAATTCATTTTTTTGTTTACTATGAAAAGCTTTAGCTAATGAGACATGTTCATCTTTTCGATTCATCCTTTTTCCTTTCGTTGGTTACTATAGACGTGTAATGGCAAGGGTGTAATTTCTGCTAATTCCCAAGCGCTCATCAAAGGCAAGATACCGGATTTTTGATCCACGATTACGATACCACAATCGCCACCACCTGCTCCAGATGATTTTGCTGCTCCCTCGTATTCTTCTGCTAAGCTACATAATTTATTTAAAGCAGGCGTTTCGATCAATACGCCCGTAATTGAAGATAGCTCATGGAGTAGTTGTCGGTTTTTTCTAATCATAGCTTGGATCAAATCAATGTTATTTTCTTTGAATCCTTTAATCATTTCATGAACGCATAAGGTACTATCTTGTAAAAATTTTTGATAGGCTACCATTTTTTCCTTACGTGAGCGATGGACTTGATCGACTAAATCAGAAGTTGATGCAGGACTGCCAGTCCAACCAATCAGTAAACGCAGATCTTTCGGTGTCGGAAGAGACTCAATGGATAAACCAGGCCAATCCATTTCGATGAGTTCAACGATTGTATGTTGTTTTTCTTGTTCTTGGAGCCACTGGTGATCAAAGGTTGAAAAAGCAATCCAACCACCATAACAACTAGCTGCAATATCTCCACAAGAGCCATTATCTTGAACCGTTAAATTTGCTAGTGCAGCAATTTTGAAAATTTCAATCTGTGTAAGATTTAACGCATAAAACATATTCAATGCCTTGACTGTTGCGACAGTTACGGCGCCACTTGAGCCTAGACCGTATTTGCGTCCGTTAGAACTATCCAATTCACTTGTCACTTTTAGGTCATAAAAAGAAAGTAAAATATTTTTTTCTCGTGCGTATTTTTCAGTCAAACGAATGGCAGCAAGGATATAATGAAATGGATTTTCACGAATATCCAAGACAAGTTCACCATCACGCCGAGTCCAACGAATCGGCATGCCACTATATTGCTCAGATTGGATGCTGCCGACTTTTCGTGCGGTTTCAACGGTTACAGTAACAAACTGATCAATGGCTACGATGATAGCCGGATGTCCGGTTTCAACAACTGCGTATTCTCCAGCAATATAAAGTTTTCCTGGTGCAGATACTTCAATCATAAAAATCTCCCTTTATTCAATAATCGTCATTCCTGGACCTGCAAAAGCCGAAATGACTTGTTGGCTACTAAATAAGTCACTAAATGTTGTTTTGACCTTATCTAGATGGTCTTTTTGAACTAGCACTTTCACATTTGGGCCAGCATCCATAGTAAAGTAACAAGGAATCCCCTGATTTCTTAAATCCCGTACCGCTTGCATGGCTTTTAAACTATCAGGAGACCAGTAGGTAAATGGCGGACGAGCAGCTAATGTCGTTCCGTGCATTTTTAACCCATTTTGTTCCATAGTTTCACCTAGAAGTTGAAAGTTCTTAGTTTTGATTGCTTGTTTTAGTTGATAAAGATCGGCTTCGACAGAATCTAACCATCCTTGATAAAAACTTGAAGTTTCAACCGTTCGGCGCATACCATCACGACTTGAGACATCCTTTTTTTGTTCATTCAACAATAGAAAGACCATCGCTAAGTGATCTTCAAAACCGTCTGAGGAAATTGGATGAGCATACGAACTTTGATCATCGTGTCCTTTTTCCCATTCAACAAATCCACCAAAAATACTCCGACAAGCGGAACCTGATCCTCTACGAGCCAGTCTTGATAAAGCTTGGTCATCTAACCCTAATTTCAATGCCTCGTTGCATGCTCCGGCTAAAGCCGCTAAGCCGCTGGCAGAAGAAGCTAAACCCGCAGCAGTCGGAACGAAATTCTGGCTGATCACTTTTGCTTTTTTCGTGGTACCCGCTTTTTCTCTCACAATATCCAAAAAAGTACTGATTTTTTTGGTTGCTTTTTCATCTTGCAATTGATTATCTAAATAAAATTGGTCTTCCGTGTAAGCTTCTGAAAAGCTGACTTCAGTTTCCGTATAAAATGCATCTAATGTGAGTGATAAGCTGTTATTCATCGGGATAATTAACGATTCATTTTTTTTACCCCAGTACTTGATAAGGGCGATATTCGTATATGCTCGTGCTTTGCCTTTAAACATAGGTATGTACTCCTAATCCTTGAATCCAAGTTGCAGCTGCTCCCGCTTGTAAGAGGGCTTCGCTGATTTCTTGGGCTTTTGTTTTTGTTTGAGCTAGCGCAATCATGCAGCCACCTCGACCACCACCAGTTAGTTTTGCTCCCAAAGCGCCTGAATCTCTAGCGGTTTCGATCAATACATCAAGAAAATCGTTGCTGATCGTTAAATTTTTTAAAATTAGTTGGGCTTCATTCATCGCTTGGGCTAAATGCTCGGGGTTATTTTTAACAATGGCTTTTTTGGCTTGCCTTGTTAAGTATCCTAGTTGTTGGATTTTTTGTCCAACTTTCTGCTGATCTTTTTCAAATAAATGAGCAACGTCTTTGACCACTGCTCGCGTCTGACCTTTGATTCCGGTATCAGCGACAATCAAAAAAGCGTCGATATTTAAAGAGAAATAATCAAACGGGTGTCCTTTCACAAAGTAGATTGGTTCTAAACTGCTTGTTGCCGCAGCATCGATACCACTAGGATTACCATGGGCAATTTTTTCTGAAATTTGGACATTTGTCAAGAGCTGTTCGCGAGAAAGTGGTTGTTCGAGATAATCGTAAAAGGCACGAGTAACTGCCGTAGCTACTGCAGCGCTTGAGCCCATTCCACGTTCGGCAGGGATAGTGCTGTGAATAGTTAACTCTAATGATTGCTCAATTTGCAGTTCCTTTTTTAAGTTGAATACTAACTGCTTGATGTTTTTTAACGAATGTGGGGCATCACGCAGTATTCCTGTATAGTAGGAAGAAACAAGCTGATCTCCTGACGAAGTGATGTGTTCATTCAAGGAAGCAACTACTTTTGCTGCCTGAAAAGGAAAAGCGATTGCCGGTTCGCCGTAGACAACTGCATGTTCGCCCATCAGAATAATTTTACCATTTGATTCCCCTTGGCCATAATTTGCCATAATCTAACTCCTTCTTTTATTCCCATAACTTTTTTGAGCAAAAAATAAAGCGCTTTGGATCCTTTGCGCTAACGAACAGATTGTATAACATAGAAGTTCAAAAAACAATTCATCTTTATTTTACTAAAACCTTCCCAGAAGTAAAATAAAGAATACGTTTTCTGTTGAAAAACCTCTTTTTTCTTAAGATTTTATTGAATTTTATGAATGGAAATATCCTGTTATTCCTAATTGACACCACCAGATATTGGGGGTATATTTAAAAAGAATTGGAAAAAGACACAACATTTAGTGATAAAGTGAGTTGGAGGTTAATGAGTGTGATTGTTTTAGCAGGTACCATTGGCGCTGGAAAATCAAGTTTAACAGAAATGATGGCTGAACACTTTGGAAGTCGAGCTTTTTATGAGTCAATCGAGGATAATGAGGTATTGCCTTTATTTTATGCCAATCCTGAGCAGTATGCGTTTTTGTTACAAATCTATTTTTTGAATAAACGTTTTGAAAGTATCAAGCAGGCAATGAAAGAAGACAACAATGTTTTAGATCGTTCGATCTATGAAGATTCTTTGCTTTTTCATTTGAATGCTGATTTGGGTCGGGCAACTGAAACAGAAGTTCGAGTATATGACGAGCTATTAGCAAATATGATGGAAGAGTTGCCGTATGCCGCACATAAAAAACATCCGGATTTATTGGTTCATATTCGTGTTTCATTTGATACGATGCTTGAACGGATCGAAAAAAGAGGACGATCATATGAACAACTTTCCTTCGATCCAAGCTTATATGATTATTACAAAGAATTGAATCGTCGCTATGATCAATGGTATGACGAGTACAATGAAAGTCCCAAAATCCAAATTGATGGCGATCGATTCAATTTTGTGGAAGATCCCCAAGCAAAAGTAGAAGTGCTGAACATGATTGAAGAAAAGTTGGCAGAAATTCGTCAAGAAGTCTTTGTTTCTTGAGTCCAATAAAAAATGATAGTATAAAGAAGACAGGATCTAACTTCGATAGCTAAGCCGAAGAAATTGAAAATAGGAGAGCTATTTTCGCTTTTCATCGGCTTATTTATTTTTAAGAGCGAGACAGCGGTCGGAAGGGCTAATGATTTGTAAATTCGCCAAGAATACTTAGAAGAATCGTCGTGAGATACCTAATGAATCTATCAGCACAGGAAGAAGGGGACGGTATGAGAGAAAAACATTTTTTTAATTTTGATCAAAATTTTTGGCTGAATGTGCCTAGAGATGATGTAATGGGAATCAAAAATCTTAAGGAAGAGTATGGCATTAGTGATGAGATGCTTACCTATTCTTTAGACAAAAATGAACGTGCTCGTGTGGAATATGATACTCTTGATGATATTTTACTTTTAGTCACCAATGTTCCTCATCAACAAAAAATCGAAAACCACTATGAAACAAGTCCAGTAGCATTTATTCTAAAAGAAAATGGTCTATTTACATTTACGACTCAAAATACAGAATATGTGATTCGCCTGATTCGTTCAATCTTAGATCGAGATTCCGAGATAAATGTATATAGTTTACTTTTTCGTACGCTCTTTCTGATTTCAGATTCCTTCTTCCCGTTGATTGAAGAAGTGAATAGTGAACGACAACGCTTAAACCAAAAGTTGCGAGAAAAAACTACGAACCGCAATTTACTAGCTTTATCTGACCTCGAAGTTGGTTTAGTTTATCTAGTGACTGGTACAAAACAAAATGTCGTGTTATTAGAACAAATCAAAGCATTAGCGATTTATCGAAAGCTCACTGAAAAAGAGAAGGAACAATTGGATGATGCATTGATCGAAGCAAAGCAGGCAGTGGAAATGACCAATTTGGCCTCCCAGATCCTTGATCAACTTTCGGGAACGTATAATAATTTGTTGAACAACAACTTAAATGACACAATGAAATTTTTGACAGTCTGGTCGTTGATTCTGACTGTTCCTACCATTGTGACAGGCTTTTTCGGTATGAATCTACAATTGCCTTTTACACATTCTGTCTTTGGTTGGGGGATCGCCTTATTCATCAGTCTGATATTGTCAGTTTGGATGCTGATCGCATTGTGGCGTAGGATTCGGTAGTTTCAAGGAAGACGGTCACCAAAAAAGTTGAGTGTCTGATGAAGGGTGTGTTTCGATAGCTAAAAGTTTTTTATTTGGACAAGTATATAACTAAAGTAATTAACTGATTAGGGAATGTTTCGAGAGTCTCTAGTGAAAAAGATTGACAAAAAAATATAGATTTGCTATACTGTTGAAGTTGAGAAATAAAAGCAGAAGCACCCGCTTCTCGCCTTAGTTGATTCAGTCACTGGGCTAGATAGTTTTCATCTATTGAATTAGGTGAAGTACGTGCGGGTTCTGGAAGAGAACTCGTTTTTTTATTGCCGAATATTCGGTACGCTTTTCTTTCTCTCATAATATTTGGAGGTGAATGACCATAGCAAAGGATATGATGGTTAACGACGGCATTCGTGCACGTGAGTTACGATTGATCGGTTCAGATGGTGAGCAATTAGGAGTTAAGACAAAAGCAGAAGCATTGAAAATTGCAGAACAAGCAAATTTAGATCTTGTGTTAGTTGCCCCAAGTGCGAAGCCACCAGTTGCGCGAATCATGGACTACGGAAAATACCGTTTCGAGCAACAAAAGAAAGACCGCGAGGCGCGTAAAAAACAAAAAGTGATCAATGTTAAAGAAGTTCGTTTAAGTCCAACAATTGACGTGAATGACTTCAATACAAAACTTCGTAATGCACGTAAGTTCTTAGAGAAGGGCGATAAAGTGAAAGCTTCTATCCGCTTCAAAGGCCGTGCCATTACCCACAAAGAAATTGGTCAAAAAGTCTTGGATCGCTTAGCTGAAGAAACTGCTGATATTGCGACAGTTGAGCAAAAAGCGAAAATGGACGGACGCAGCATGTTCTTGACGCTGGCACCGAAAAACGACAGTAAGTAATTTGAATGACTCACTGACTGTTGGACAGTCGATAGTCGGATAACGAAAGATTTTGAGGAGGAAATATAGTCATGCCAAAACAAAAAACACACCGCGGATCAGCAAAACGTTTCAAACGTACTGGTAAAGGCGGATTAAAACGTTTCCGCGCGTTTACAAGTCACCGTTTCCACGGTAAAACTAAAAAACAACGCCGTCAATTGCGTAAAGCAAGCATGGTTTCTAGTGGCGACTTCAAACGTATTCGCCAACAACTAGCAAAAATGAAATAAAAAAAACAAAAAGATCGAAATTTGAAGATTTATTTTTATTAGGAGGAATTAAACATGGCACGTGTTAAAGGTGGAACAGTCACTCGTAAACGTCGTAAAAGAATGCTAAAATTAGCAAAAGGTTACTACGGTTCAAAACACACTTTATTTAAAACAGCAAAAGAACAAGTAATGAATTCATACAACTACGCATATCGCGATCGTCGTCAAAAGAAACGCGACTTCCGTAAATTGTGGATTGCTCGTATCAACGCAGCAGCACGTATGAATGGCTTGAGCTACTCAAAATTGATGCACGGTTTGAAATTAGCTGAAATCGACATCAACCGTAAAATGTTAGCCGACTTAGCTGTCCACGATGCAGCAGCATTTACTGCATTAGCTGACCAAAGTCGCCAAGCCCTAGAAAACAACAAATAAAGGGGTATTCAATACCCATAAACCCACTCTAACTAGTGGGTTTTTTTGTTATTTAAAATTTAATCTAAACTCATAAACTCCATTAGCTTATCAGCGGTTTGATCACTGTACTTATCATTTAAATGCGTGTATCCATTTAGTGTAGTTTTCACATTAGAATGAAATATTCCTGTACTTTTTTTAGATTTCTTTCTGATAACTAAAGTAGGCTTACATACGTATGCCTAAAACTATGAATAGTAATAAATGTTAGGTCTTTACTAGTCTTCTTTTTATACTCGGTTCTAATTTTCTTACTAGTTATAGGACTAGTGCCTACATAGTAATCAAACATGTAATTGATTGTGTTATCTGCTTTTTGTATTGTTTAATTTATATCATAAAAGATCTCCTTTTTATGGCATAGGATAAAGAGTTCTGACTAAACCGTAGATTGATAATTTATTCACATTTAAGTATAGAAATAAATGCGCTTTTATGATGGATTTTATAGAAACCTTTGTTTGTTTTATTCTTTCTAAAGAGATAGTTAATATGGGGAAAATTATTAATTAATAGAAGAAGTCAAGGTTTATAAGTGGCTTGACAAAAAAGAATTTAGAAAATACAATTAATTTGTAAATAAGAATTAACCGTATACAAATAATACTATTTTTCGGTGCATCAATTTAATTTTGATGGGACCCTTACACGAATGAAGTGTAAAAGATTTTTTATCCCTTGTGCTCTTAGCATAAGGGATTTATTTATGTTCTAAAAATTTGTGCGCTATGAAAAATGATGTTGGTGAAGAGAAATCTTAGAATAATTTGAACAGAAAGAAGAAAAGCTTCTTTCACGATTTCTTGCCCTAGAAGGTGTTTAAACATAGGCTAATTGAAATAAACCTTAATGTTTCAAAACATGAGAAAGTGTTTCGAAAAGTATTTTCTTATTTTCCTCGGAGTCCAAAACTCCCCTCAGTCTCTTCGGGTGTCTCTAAAAGTGAATAAACGGCGTTTAAAAAGCAACTCCTCAACAATAATCGATGGTTTTCTAAAATATGAGGAGCTATTTAAAAAATCCTCTCTTATTTGCTCGGAGTTAGTCGTTTCTTTCACAGCCTTTTGCTAAACGGTGTTCAAACATCAGCTCCTTGAAATAAGCCTGAATTTTTCAAAACATGAGAAGCTGTTTCAAAAAATTCTTTCTTATTGTCATCAGAGCTACCCGATGTTTTCACGACCTCTGATTCACGGCGTTCAAGAAACAACTCCTCAACAATAATCGATGATTTTCTAAAATATGAGGAGCTATTTTAAAAAATCCTCTCTTATTCGCTCGGAGCTGAACGCTTCTTTCACAGCCTCTTGCTATTACGATAATCTTGCTTATGCTGTCTTATTTCGAATAACGAACAGGTCAGGTGCTTTGTCTTTATCTCCCTTTTTCAGGGTCGGAGAATAGGGTTAGTCCTTTGATTATTCGTACATAACACGCATTCATGATTACTGATGGTTTTTTCCTTATTTGATCTATGTGGCAGTCGAATACAAAAGTAAGAATGTAAGTTGAATCAAAAAATGCTATAATTTTCTTTGTGAATCACAGGAACCCTTTTTATAGCAAAATTTAAGAAGAAAGTAGGAGCGAAGTGAAACAAATAAAAGAGACTATCCGCAATAATAAAAAAATTTTAGTTCTTATTTCTGCCTATGTTATCATGGTTGTTTTAAATTTTTTGACACCGTTAATTGCGGATGATATTGAGTATATGTATAAAACAAGTAGTTTTTCGTCTATTTTACATGATGAATACACACAATATATGACTTGGACGGGAAGATCTGTTGTCCATATCATTGCACGTTTATTTTTGTTGATGCCTAAAACAGTATTTAATTTGGTCAATCCACTGATCTATGTTTTACTGACATTATTGATTTATAAAATGACCACAAAAGATAATACTACGTTTTATTCCTTCAAATATTTTTTAATTAATGTATTTTTATGGTTATTTGTCCCAGCTTTCGGTCAAACGATTTTGTGGGAAACTGGTGCTGCTAATTATTTATGGGGAGGCATCATCGTTGTCAGTTTCCTCTTTCTTTACCATCGCTATTATGAGAAAGAGCAGGAATTATCATTCAATCCTATAGTAAATAGTATATTGCTACTCATTTTAGGAATCCTAGCTGGTTGGTGTAATGAAAACACTTCTGGTGGGATGATCTTGATCGTTCTTGGCTACCTCTATTTTTATTATCAAAAGAAAAAGCCTTTACGACCATGGATGTTCACAGGATTGTTAGGAGCAATTTTTGGTTTATTCATGATGGTAACAGCCCCTGGAAATGCTGTTCGAGCTACTTATTTTGCTCGTAGCCAGTGGTCTTTACCTCGGAAATTGTATTCAGGTGTTTTTTCAATCACAAAAACGCTATATGAAAATAGTTTAGCTCTTTTTGTGTTGATGGCGGTTCTGATCGTGTTGGGAATTTTCTTTAGTAAACACAAAGAATGGTTGAGACTATCCTATATCTATCTCTTTGCAGGGATAGCCACGATCTATGTATTATCTCTTTCACCAGCTGGACTTGATTGGGGAAGATCATTTTTTGGTGGTGTTTTATTTATCATTATGGCGATGGCGTTTGAATGGCCAGATAAAGTGTTGAAATCTACCCAGGGAGCGTTTTATGGGGTGATTAGTGGCGTATTGATTACCCAATTTCTATTTACTTTTGCTTTAGGAGTCAATGACATAGCACTTTCTTATAGAGAGATCAATCAACAATACCATTACGTCAGAGAGCAAAAAAAACAAGGGAATTTGAATCCGGTGATTGCCAACTTTACGATTTATAATCAAACTGGTCATACTGCTTACTCGGGAGGACTATCCCACGTAAAAACGGATATAACGAAACAAGTCAATCGAGCGAATGCAAAATATTTTGGTTTAGAGTCCATTCATTCAGTACCAAAAGAGGCTTGGGAAACAATCTATCAACAGGGAGATCCAAAATGGATGAGTATTTGGAATGCTAACGCCTATTTTGAAGCATTAAGTCAAACTGATCATTTGATTGTGATGGCAGGTGCAGGAGACAAGACACAAATGAACCAACAGTTAGCTGAAGAGATCCGTAAGCTGTTCCCTGAGTTTAAAAATGGGGATTCAGAAAGTTCTTGGAATTTTTCGGGTATCCGTCTGTTAGGAAAAAATCCTGAATTTTCACAGACAAAGAACTATAATTCTGTTAGCCAAGAAATCAATGGGAAAGAGATCTCAGTTTCTTCAAGTTTTACACCGTATGCTGACCAACAGTTTGCTGCGATAAAAGTGGGCGATATAAATGTTGCAAGAAATAAAACGGGCATAAATATTGCTGTTTTGTCAAAAGAAGGAAAAATAGTAGATGCTGTTAATATTCAATTAACTGGTGACAAACTAACCCTCTCAAGATAGAAGAGAGAAAATAGTAAGAAAAACGAGCCTACCAAAAGGATCACTCTTTTTGGTAAGCTCGTTTTTTAAAGAAATTTTTTGGACAAGCAAAAACCTCAATCATGTTGACTAACTAATGATTGAGGTTTTATTTCAATCAGGGCGTACTTCGTGCAGTTGTTTGACACGCCCTCCGATCGATTTAGCAAAAGCTTCTGATGCTTTTTTTTCTTTGAAAATCAATAAGTTATCTGGATTTTTTTCTCTAGTGCGGCAGCCTGTTTTATCAATGTAACCGTGCAATACTTTCACAACATACATGATGATCACCTGCTTTTTATTTTATTATACGGATGAATCAAGCCAACACAAGAAAAAAGGCAGCTTTTTTGATTTTTTTTAAGAAAATCCGTAATGGAAATCCTAAAAAATACAAGAGTTAAATACTATTCTTTAGCTATCCAACTGTGCATACTCGTGGAATAAGCGATCTAATGCAGGATTTACCCGTTCAAGTTTGGTTAACTTCTGATTGTCAGCGAGTAAAAAACAATGTTTGCTAGAGCCAGTTGTTCGTAATTTTCCGTCATCTAAACCGTAGATTTCATAACTAAAATTTAATCTTGTACCACTATATTGTTCGATTTTAGGCAAAATACGAACAGTTTCACCATAACGAATCATTTCTTTGTACTGGCAAGTGACTTCTAAAACAGGGATGATCACTCCTAGTTTTTCAATTTTTGTATAGCTGAAACCTAAATGATCCAATAAAGCAACACGAGATTCTTCCATCCAACGGATATAGTTGCTGTGGTGGATGATCCCCATTTGATCGGTTTCATAGTAAAACGGCTCACGCATGTATCCAGTAAATTTTTCCATCATTAGAACTCCTTGTTTCCATCTTTTTTCTGACTAAAATAGTGCATCCATTGAGGGATTGCTTGACTGATTTGTGTCGGTAAAACAACATATTGTTTTTTTGCCAGTTGATCCCCAATAAAACTATGCAGGTAGACAGCTGCTGCGATTGTTTCATCGTTTTTAGGAAATTGTGCCAAGAATCCAGTGATCATACCAGCTAATGTATCACCAGTACCTCCAGTGGCCATTGCGGCAGAGCCAGTAGTATTTTGATAACATTCTTGTTGCCCGTAGATCGTGGTTCGATGACTTTTTAAAACAATCGTTGCGCCTAATTTGGCTTGCTGCTTGCGGTTGTTCTCAGGTGTTTGTTCCTCGATCTTAAGTGAGCTTACTCTTTGCCATTCCATTTGATGAGGAGTCATGACGGTTTGCTCGGGAAAATGGAGGGTTAGATTTTCTTTAGCGAATAATGTTAATGCTGAACCGTCCATCACTAACCACTGATGGCTTTTTTGATGTGCTAAAGTGAATGCTAATAATTCTAAACTCAATGAGGAGTCCCCTAATCCTGGACCAATCAATAGAACGTCTGCCGTGTCCATCACTGCTAACAGTTGTTCTTTTTCTTGCCAGTCGATGCACATGGCTTCAGGTAAATGCGTGTGAAGTGGTGCTTGATTCCACTGGTCCGTAGCAACAGTCGTTAATCCTGCGCCACTGTGTACAGCCGCTAGTGCACTCATGATGATCGCACCACCAAATTGATGGTTACCGCCAATCAAGACAGTACGACCGAAAGTTCCTTTATGTGACTTTTCTGGGCGTGGTTGAATTACTTTTTGTAATAAATCGCTATCTATTAACAATTTTTCCGCCTCCTTTCTTGTATTATAACTGAGTATTTTTAAATAAAATACCGTTTGGCTAAGGAACCACAAATTTTTTTGCACGTTTTTTTGGCAGGATTTATGGTATGATGGACAGGTAGACTTAATGAGTGGAGGATTGATTTTATGACAATCGATTGGCAAAAAGAAGTAGAAGCACGTAAAGAAGAACTACTTGAAGATTTAAAAAATCTTTTACGTGTGAACAGTGAACGGGATGATTCAAAAGTAACTCCTGATGCACCTTTTGGACCTGGACCTCGAGATGCGCTAAAACATATGTTGGCTTATGGCGAACGTGATGGGTTTGTCGTAAAAAATGTTGATAACTATGCAGGACATATTGATCTTGGTGAAGGCGATGAAACTTTAGGTATTTTTGGTCATATGGACGTAGTACCAGCAGGGGATGGTTGGGATACAGATCCTTATGAACCAGTAATCAAAGATGGGAAAATCTTTGCTCGTGGTTCTAGTGATGATAAAGGACCAAGCATGGCTGCCTACTATGCCATGAAGATCATCAAAGATCTTGACTTGGAATTATCCAAAAAAGTTCGTTTTGTAGTTGGTAGTGATGAAGAAAGTGGTTGGGCAGACATGGCTTACTACTTTGAACATGAAGAAGAACCTGACTTTGGCTTTTCTCCAGATGCAGAATTTCCAATCATCAATGGTGAGAAAGGAAATGTTTCTTTCGCACTACGTTTCCAAGGAGACAACGCAGGAGATTATGTCTTGAAGACATTTACTTCAGGTTTACGTGAAAACATGGTGCCTGGAACAGCAACAGCGACTCTTGAAGTACCAAGTGCGGAAGCTGCGATCCAAATGGAAGAAGCTTTTTATCGTTTTGTTGAAGCAAACCCAGTAAGTGGTTCGATCGAAGCGGATAATACCTATGTGAAAATCGAATTGATCGGAAAGGGCGCACATGGTGCAAGTCCTCAATCAGGGATCAATGCCGGTTCATTCTTAGCATTATTCTTAGACGATTATGAATTTATCGGTTCTGCTAAACAATTCATCCATGTAGCAGCAGCCTATGTCCATGAAGATTTTTATGGAGAAAAATTAGGGGTTGCCCATGAAGACGAAAAAATGGGTAAATTGACCATGAACGCTGGATTGTTTGCCTTTAAAGAAAATGGGTCAGAAGAAGATAACTATATCAACATGAACTTCCGTTTTCCAAAAGGGGTTACCGTTGATGGCTTAGAAAATGACATTGCAACAACGATGAAAGCAGAAGGAGCAACAGTTACTCGTGGCACACGTGTCATGGAACCTCACTATGTACCAATGGAAGATCCATTGGTAGCAACTTTATTGCAAGTTTATGAAGACCATACAGGCGAAAAAGGCTATGAACAAATCATTGGCGGCGGAACCTATGGCCGTCTATTGAAACGTGGTGTAGCTTACGGCGCAATGTTCCCAGGCTATACAGATACAATGCACCAAGCCAACGAATTTATGAGTCTGGATGACCTTTTCAGAGCAACTGCCATTTATGCAGATGCTATCTACCGTTTGGCGAAGTAAAAGTGAATGAAGCTCATGCTGATTCAGCGAATATCCTTGTTCTAAAAGATAGTTTTTGAAAAGGATCGTTGGAAAAGTGAATGAAAAAGATGTTCTAACATGATATGGATGTGATTTTTTGCTTGATGGGGCGAAAAATCACATCCTTTTTACTTGCTAAATAATATTCTAAATATTCAACATCGAAGATTGTTCCAAAAAAACAAATGAATGATATTTTTTATGAAGGAAAAAATAATATTTGTAGTTAATGATGAGGAGATAAAGATAAAAAACAGTTATTGGTTCAGCGATTCTCATCAATAAAGAAAGTCGCTAGGAATAAATATCATTAGCATAGAACAAAAAATCTGTTATTTAGAAATTTTTGGCTAAAAAAACTCTACATTTGTGTTACATTCAGATTATTAATCAAATAAGAGAAGGGGATCTAATGACAGAAATAGCAGAAGGTAGAGGATTTACAAAAGCAGTGATTGATAAGCAAAAAAAAATAGTAGAGAACGCCTATAAAACAATGGATAGTCACGCTACCTATCCTCACGGAGAAAATTATAAAAAAGCAGCTCATATTCATGAAAAAGAAGAGGAAAAGTTAGCAACGATGCTAAGACACCCAATTAAAGCAACAGATAAGGAATATAGTCGTGAAGAATTGAAGGCGCAAAAAAAATTAAAAGCACAGCTCTTCTCAATTTATGACGTTGTTGAAGATAAGACAAAGGGACTACGAGATGTTAGTAAACACAGAAGAGAACAACTTGAAAAAATTAGTGGGAAATTAAACGTCATGGAGCAAAAGGTTGAGGACTTAGAAAGAAATGTACAAGGTTGGAAAGGAAAACATGAAAAATTTAAAGAAGAGCTTCTAGTGAGAAAGCAAGAGATAAACCAACTAAAAGAGAATGCTCAACAGCGGGTAGAAGAGCTCAGCAACCGAGGTGATAAACAAGATCAAATGCAAAATAGCAATAAAACGAATCGAACTTCAAGAGGATAATCGGATGGTGAAATGCCAGCAATCATAGATAGTAGAATAGAAAATAATCCATTGATGAAAAGAGCAACGTACATAAATAATTAGATAGCAGTATCTTACTTGGATAATCAATTAAATTTAGGGAAAAAGAGCATAGGTGTTCCCTAAAATTTAACGTTTTTACGTATATTTTTTAGGAAACACCTTATTTTATATCAATCTGTTTTTTGAATCGGTGTATTGGTAGAACAGGTTCGGTATATTTTTTAAGTGAGAGTTCTATCTCAGTCTCTTCTAGTATCTCTAAAAACGAATAAACGGTGTTCAAGAAGCAACTCCTCAACAATAAGAGAGGATTTTCTAAAATATGAGGAGCTATTTTAAAAAATCCTCTCTTATTCGCTCGGAGCTGAACGCTTCTTTCACAGCCTCTTGCTAAACGGTGTTCAAACATCAGCTCCTTGAAATAAGCCTGAATTTTTCAAAACATGAGAAGCTGTTTCAAAAAATTCTTTCTTATTGTCATCAGAGCTACCCGATGTTTTCACGACCTCTGATTCACGGTGTTCAAAGAGCTGACCTTCGGCGATAAGTCAAAAAATCTCAAAACATGATGAGCTGTTTCGAGATTTTCATCCTTAATGCTCCTGCGATTACTCGTCGCAGTTTTTACTTGGTGAGCGCTCAGGTCAAGACACTCTTTTCACAACCTCATGTCTGAACTAGTTTATTGTCACCGCTGTCCCACTACAGGTGACCATTAGCATTCCGTTATCGCTCCCCAATACTTCATAATCCATTTTCATCCCAATGACTGCATCTGCACCTAATGATCGAGCACGCTCTTGCATTTCTGCTAAGGCCTCTTCACGTGCAGCAAGCAATTCATCCTCGTAGCTTTTTGAACGTCCGCCAAAAACATTGCGAAATCCTGCCCCGATATCTTTTAATACGTTGATTCCAGTAATGACTTCACCAAAAACAATGCCTTTATATGCTGTTACTTCTTTATTTTCCACGTTGTTTGTTGTTGTAATGATCATTTGATCACTCCTTTCTTTAAAAATAGTATATCAAAATTTATTTCTTAAGTCGCAATTGGAATTAGCTAGTCAATTACAGCGCATCATTTCCAAAAAATGGACATTCTATTATATACTGGAACTATGCAAAAGAATGTAGTTGATGATCAAAAGAATGAAAGCGTAAACTTGGTGTGACCACAAAAGGAAGAAGGAGAAATGGCATGAAAAAAAGTATCTTACTTGTCTCCCATAGTCAACAGTTAACGGATGGACTCAAAGAAATGATTGAACAGATGCAACAATCAGAAGATGTGTTACTTTTTTCCTTAGGAGGAGTAGAGGGAAGAATTGGTTCTGATCCGATGAAAATCATCGATGCGATCAACCAATCAGCTGATTCCGCCATGTATTTTGTGTTTGCGGATATCGGGAGTGCGGTTTTGAACGCTGAAATGGCCAAGGAAATGTTGGATGAAGACCAACAAAAGAAATACTACCTTGTGGATGCGCCACTTGTTGAAGGGGCTTTTGCTGGAGCGATCACAGCAGGTATCACGGATGATCCTCAACAAATACTAACGGAAGCACAGAATGCGGGAAAGAAAGGGTGGACGTGAAATGAAAAAAATCATGAATAATCCTAGTACGATCGTAGAAGAAATGTTGTCTGGTTTAGTGATAAGTTATCCAGAAATGATTCACCAAGTAGCTGATTCTCGAGTAGTAGCAAAAAATGATCAAGTAGAACAAGTTGGCTTGGTTTCTGGGGGAGGAAGTGGTCATGAACCAGCGCATGCAGGTTTTGTTGGTGCTGGGATGTTGAGTGCTGCAGTTTTAGGAGATGTTTTTACTTCGCCGACACCTGATCAGATTCATATAGCTATCAAAGAAGCGGATCAAGGAAAAGGCGTTTTATTGATCATCAAGAATTATACAGGAGATGTACTCAATTTTGACATGGCTAAAGAAATGGCGGCTATGGAAGGGATTGAAGTAGAAAGTGTTGTAGTGGATGATGACATTGCGGTGGAAAATAGCACATATACTGCTGGCAAACGTGGAGTAGCTGGAACAGTTCTTGTGCATAAAATCTTAGGGGATGCCGCTAGGAAAGGTGCATCCTTGCAAGAATTGAAGGAACTAGGAGATAGACTAGTTCCAGCGATCAAGACGATTGGTGTGGCATTGCGTGCGGCCACGGTTCCTGAAGTAGGAAAGCCAGGATTTGAATTAGCCGAAGATGAGATCGAATACGGAGTAGGGATCCATGGCGAGCCTGGTTATCGTAGAGAAAAGTTGCAACCTGCTAAAGTATTAGCTGAAGAATTAGTAACAAAAATTTTAGCTGACTACCCAGAGAAACCAAAAGAAGTTGGAGTGCTAGTTAATGGGATGGGTGGCACGCCATTGATGGAACTCTTTGTTTTTATGAATGATGTCCAATCATTACTCGATCAAGAATCAGTCAAAGTGACATTTCATAAAGTCGGTGATTTTATGACTTCTTTAGACATGCAAGGATTATCTCTGACGATGATTGACCTAACAACTAAGAAATGGCAGGAAGCATTGGAAAGTGAAGTTCACACAATTTCGTGGTAGAAGGTGGGAGAATAATGGAACTAACGGTCAAAGAAATTCAAGCGTGGTTAACGGATTTTACAGAGAAAATCGATGAAAATAAAAGTTATCTGAGTGAGCTCGACACGCCGATCGGTGATGGCGATCATGGCAATAATATGGGGCGAGGGATGACGGCTTATCAAGAAGCGTTTCAAAAAGAACAACCGAAAACGATCAGTGACACGTTCAAGGTTCTTTCGATGGCAATGATCTCAAAAGTTGGAGGTGCTTCTGGACCATTATATGGTTCTGCCTTTATGAATATAATGAAGGCTACAAAAGACATTGATGTGATTACATCACAAGAACAATTAGGGAAAATCATTGAAGAAGGAAAAAATGGGATTCAAGCTAGGGGGAAAGCAGAAGCAGAAGAGAAAACGATGCTAGATGTCTGGTTACCTGTTACTGAAGCCTTGAAGAATAATCGATTAACAGAAGAAGTGATTGAAGAAGCGAAGGAACATACAAAAGATTTAGTAGCCAAAAAAGGACGTGCCTCTTATCTAGGGGAAAGAGCCATTGGCCATATCGATCCCGGAGCAGCTTCTAGTGCTATTTTCTTTGAAACTTTATTAACTAATATAGAATCATAAATAACAAAATATTTATATAGCTGACTTTTTAACCAGTAAAAATGGGAACAAAAGTCAGTTTTTTTCTATTCCAGAACACTTATGAGAATATGCTTTCAAATCAAAAAAACAAAGGATAAACAATTTTAAAACAAAAATTTCCAAACTGAGAAAATGTCGGAGAAATAACAGTTGTCGCGCGTGTTATTCTTAACACACTAAAGTAATAAAGGAGATAAGCAGATATGGGGGATTTAAATAACAAAAATAAAAATGCGGCAGTATCTAGTTTAGAAATGGAACAGGAAGATAAATTTAAGAAATATAAAAAGGAATGTATAGCAGCGTATGTCACTAACGACCAAGCTAAAATTGCGTCAATTGAACAAAACAAACAAAAACTGTTGAAAAAACACGAAAAATCAGATCTACGTCTAATGAGCGAATATTCTTTTGGTTCATATAAGGAATCATTAGTTGTTCCTAAAAAAGAAGTACAAAAGTGTTTTGAACTAAATAAAGACATGAGTTCAGTAATTAGTATGCAAAATAAGTTAGAGCGTGATGAAGACGACATGAAAATAAAAATTCAGTCGTTGGAAGAAGAGATAGGCGTAGAATTGACTAGCTACACTAGTGAAAAAAACAACATGGATAACAAATTGAATCGGTTAAATGCAATACCAGTACTAATCAAGGAGAAGACTGATGAAATCGATAAGATCAAAGCTTCACCGTTTAGAAGATTTTTAAGTTATTTTACAGGTGAAATAGGAGCTTTGGAAAAAGAGAAGCGTTCATTGGAAAATGAACAAAAGCTTATAAAAGGTAAACTGGAGTCTGATCTATCATCACTTTATGGGAAAGGCTATAGTTTGAGTGGGGAGGTTGATAGTAAAAAGATAAAGAAGAAATGGATAAATAAAATAACGAAAGAATATTCTGATTTGAATATGAATGAACAATTTAGTATGGTGAAGAAAGGTTTTATAGATTTAAATAATAAAGTATCAGCCAGTCTATTTCCGTACGTGGCACCGCTATTAGGCGAACTTGCTCGCTCAATTTATACGACCGAAAAAAATTTCTTAGAGACACAGCAGAGATTTGAAAATATCAAGAATCATCGCCCACAAGTACTAAATGCGGAGTTACATGAATATCAGAATAAAGTACAAGCCGAAATGGAAAGAAATGATGAGCAAGAAACAAATGAAGTGCATGAAACAAATGAAGTGCATGAAACAATAAAAATAAATGATGTGCAAAAAACAAATGGTCCACGTGAATTATATACTCTGATAGAAGGAGTTACGCAGCCACAAAGCCAACCAGAGAAACAACAAAGATCAACGCCTGAACACGATTCACGTAATTAGTAATATGTTTGGAAAGTTTCGTTTGTCCAAATGCGTTTCGTCTAAGTTTAGGCACAACGCATTCGTTTTCGAAATATCTCGATTACTAAATGATAAGGAGTAAAAAAATGTCAATACTACCAAAAGCAAAAGAGGTTAAAACAAAAGAAAAAATTTATCAGCTTGTTGAACAAGAAGTAGTATCTAAAAAAATGCCAAGATTTACCAATTAACTGAGGTAAATGGAAATAAAAAAAAGAGTATAAAGATGGAAATTCCCATGCTATTGGATAAGGAATTTTTACATACATATAAAACGATCCTAGAGTTAGATAAGCAAAGACAGAAGCAGTATGCTCGAGTTTCTTATTTGAAAAAAGAACGGATGAATCGATTAAATTATTTAAATCATGCAAAAAAATTAGACGTAGAACCACGAGATCAGGAAAATATGAAGGTTCATTTGACTCAACGAATCGATAAATTGCAGGATAGTATGAACAAAAACGAAGAAAAATTAGCAAAAGGTGTGAATTGGTTACAAAAATATATGTTGAAAAAAGAAATTGACGCTCAAAAAGCTGAGTTAGCATTAGGGAAAAAACTTCTAGGAACAAAAAGTCTTGAAAAGTTAAAGAAAGATGTGAGCAAGGAAAGAGAGCGTTTTTTAAATTTGAATGTTCAACTGGAAAACACTACTCAGAGTCAATCACAACTTCTGGTTGCCAAAATGATGCCTTTGATTAATAGTTTTAAAGGATTGGTAAAACAAGATATAGAATATACAGATAAGCTGATCGCCTCTCTGGAAAAGCATATGGAATCAGAACAAGGGAATGGACAGCCACAAAAAGCTCAATTAAAAGACAAAGTACAGAAAAATGAGACAACAAAGCAGAATCCAGTTAATAGACAACCAATTACACAAGCAAAACAAGATCTAAATGATAAAGGAAGATGATTATCGAGTATTTTCACCGAAATAATTCCATGCTCACTCTTTTCTTGCTATTTTTGTTGTTTCTCTCATTGATAGTCTTTACAATGTAGGATAGGGAAATCGTTAAGAAAGAAGTGGCGGAATGGATTTATTAACTAGTGATTATGAATTGTTTGATCGTTCGATGTTTACCTTTAAGCAGTTAAAAGAAAGATATACTACTGAAGAATTAGCACAGCTTAAGGTGAGGTATCAAACACACTGGCAAAAGTGGAAAAAAATGAATGAACAAGTGGCGAAAGCAACACCCTTGCAATGGCAGATGAGGAAACCAAAAATCGAAAGTTGGACGAATGGTTGGAATCTCAGAAGCCATTTTTGGTGTGCGTACCGTAGTGAAGGACGCCAACAGGAAAATGCTTGTTTAGCTACTTTGCTAAATAAAAAACAATTTCAAATCTATTTGATGTTTCAACATTATAAAAGTGAAGAACGCCAAGGAAGTATTTCGTCCTTCAATCATCTACTAACGGTTTTAAAGGAATGGAGTAAGCACATCCCAGTTGAAGAGTATTATATTTGGCCGCAACCAGAACATGAACTGGTGGATCACCTGCCGTTAGCCACCTATTTGACGGATAAGCAAAAACAAATCGAATTAAAAAAAGCAATGGAGCATAAAACCTTCCAACTTGGTAAGCTTTATTTTTATCCGAATGAATTAAAAGATGCTGAAAAGTTGATTTTAGATGGTATGCAGGAATTGATGCCTTTATACCTTCGATTGAATGGGAAATAATAACATTAATTAGGGTGAGAGAAAGAGGTATTGGATCGCTTAGATGATCGAAAACGTTAAAATAATAAAATAAAAGAAGTAAATTTGTCGTTGATAAATACTAGTTTATAAAATTTTCTTAAGCTTCGAAAATTTTTAAAATTTTCATTTGATGGTCAAATGAGCGCCATTGAATGGATCATTCATCTTAGAAAAAACGGATGAAATAAAGGGATCAATGAGGTATTTTAGGTAATTGGATGCAAATGATTTAAAAAAAAGAATGTTCGGATTTTACTGTTTTATTCCATTGCTGAAGAAGTATAGAAAGAAATTTTTATCTTTTTTATTGACAAAGAAAAAATAGCGTTCTATGATAGACACATATTAACTTGATAACAGGCAATGATCAAAACGCAGTAGTTATTAAAGCCAATGTTTCAGAGAGCTAGTGGTTGCTGAGAACTAGTACAAGCTTTAAGACGAATTACATTTTAGGAGCCTTTGGCATTGATTTGTCACGTGACAGCGTTAAATGTTTGAGTGATATGTTTTGAATGAAACATATAAAATGGGTGGTACCGCGAGATTTCGTCCCTTGGTTAATTAACCAAGGGATTTTTTTATTGATTTTAATTAGTATGAATGATAGCAGGTTCCTGCTTTCACAATAAAATGATACGGAGGGATTTAACATGAATATTATCGACGAATTAACTTGGCGTGATGCCATTAACCAACAAACGAATGAAGAAAGACTTCGTGAACTTGTTGACGAAAAGAGTATTTCACTATATTGCGGAGTTGACCCAACTGGGGATTCTATGCACATCGGACATTTGATTCCATTTATGATGATGAAAAGATTTCAATTGGCAGGACATCATCCATACATTCTGATCGGTGGCGGAACAGGTACAATTGGAGACCCAAGTGGTCGTAAGACAGAACGTGTCTTACAAACAATGGAACAAGTCCAACATAATGTCGATGCTTTATCTAACCAAATGAGAAAATTATTTGGGAAAGATGCAAACATCACGTTTGTGAATAACTATGATTGGTTATCAAAAATCTCATTACTTGAATTTTTACGTGATTACGGTAAAAACTTCAATATTAACACGATGTTAGCGAAAGATATCGTAGCAAGTCGTTTGGAAGTCGGTATCTCATTTACAGAATTTACTTACCAAATCTTGCAATCAATTGACTTTTTACACTTACACAAAACATATGATGTTCAACTACAAATCGGTGGTGCTGATCAATGGGGGAACATCACAGCTGGATTAGACTTAATCCGTAAATTAGAAGGACCAGAAGCAGAAGCATTCGGTTTAACGATCCCATTGATGTTAAAAGCGGATGGGACAAAATTTGGTAAAACTGCCGGTGGCGCTATCTGGTTAGATCCTGAGAAAACATCACCATTTGAGTTCTACCAATTCTGGTTGAACCAAGATGACCGAGATGTTGTGAAATACTTGAAATTCTTTACTTTCTTATCACAAGAAGAAATTGAAGATTTGGCGAAAAAAGTTGAAACTGAACCTGAAAAACGTGAAGCACAACGACGTTTAGCAGAAGAAGTGACGAGATTCGTTCATAGTGAAGAAGACTTGAAAGAAGCGCAAAAAATAACAGAAGCATTGTTCTCTGGAAACATCAAAGAATTAAATGCAGCTGAGATCGCTCAAGGATTTGGTAAAATGCCAAACGTTGAAATTTCAAGTAGACCTGAAAATATCGTGGAATTATTGGTTTCCACAAAAATTGAACCATCAAAACGCCAAGCGCGTGAAGATGTTTCAAACGGAGCTATAAGTATTAACGGTGACCGTGTTACCGATTTAAATTTTGTCATAGATCCATCGAAGGAATTTGATGGTAAGTTTGTGGTTATTCGAAAGGGTAAGAAAAATTACTTTTTGGCCAAAGTAGTTGATTAGAATTTAGTAATTTTTTGGCTTGAAAATGGTCAACTCTATTACAAGATTCCAATTTTGAAACCCAACCTAAAAGGGTGACGTGGGATCTCGTTAATACAATCTTTACGAGGGAATTTACTTTTGTAAATTCCCTCGTTTTTTTTAATTTTTTTAAATGTGTAAACAATTTGCACAATTGATAATTATTATAAAATGATTAAAAAACCACTTGTGATTTAGTTTACAGAAATAAAAAACAGGTGTAATGTAGGGCTCGACAAAATTTAAATATTTTTTAGGAGGGTTTCACATGGAATCATTGTCAAATGAATTAAACCTAAATGCACTATTTATCGGAGACAAAGCGGAGAACGGCCAACTCTATAAAGATTTGTTGAACGATTTAGTAGATGAACATTTAGGCTGGCGACAAAACTACATGCCACAAGACATGCCAGTTATTACACCAGAAGAACAAAGTAGTGCAAGTTTTGAGCACACAGTCAATAAAACAAAAGATGTTTTATCTGAAATCTCAGCTCGTATGCGTACTCACTCAGTACCATGGCATACAGCTGGACGTTATTGGGGTCATATGAACTCTGAAACATTAATGCCATCTTTACTAGCATATAATTTCGCAATGCTATGGAATGGTAACAACGTTGCTTACGAATCTTCTCCAGCAACAAGTCAAATGGAAGAAGAAGTAGGACTAGAGTTTGCGAAATTAATGGGCTATAAAGATGGCTGGGGACACATCGTTGCTGATGGTTCTTTAGCTAACTTAGAAGGTCTTTGGTATGCACGTAACATCAAATCACTTCCACTTGCAATGAAAGAAGTTGCACCTGAATTAGTCTCAGGAAAAAGTGACTGGGAATTGATGAACATGTCTACAAAAGAAATCATGGACTTGTTAGATAGTGTTCCAGAAAAAATTGATGACATCAAAGCACATTCTGCACGTAGCGGAAAACATTTACAACAATTAGGAAAATGGTTAGTACCACAAACGAAACATTACTCATGGCTAAAAGCAGCTGATATCATCGGTATCGGGTTAGATCAAGTAATCCCTGTACCAGTTGATCACAACTATCGAATGGATATCAACGAACTTGAAAAAATCGTTCGTCAACTAGCAACTGAAAAAACACCAATCTTGGGTGTAGTCGGTGTTGTTGGTTCGACAGAAGAAGGAGCCATTGACGGTATCGATAAAATTGTTGCATTACGTCGAGTATTAGAAAAAGATGGTATTTACTTCTACTTGCATGTTGATGCTGCTTACGGCGGTTATGGTCGTTCCATTTTCTTAGACGAAGAAAATAACTTTATTCCATTTGAAGAATTAAAAGATGTTCATGCAAAACATCATGTATTTACAGAAAACAAAGATTATATCTTAGAAGATGTACACCGTGCCTTCAAAGCAATTGAAGAAGCAGAATCTGTAACAATTGATCCACATAAAATGGGTTATGTTCCTTACTCAGCTGGTGGGATCGTCATCAAAGACGTACGTATGCGCGACGTTATTTCTTACTTTGCTACTTACGTGTTTGAAAAAGGCGCAGATATCCCAGCATTACTTGGTGCATACATTTTAGAAGGTTCAAAAGCAGGAGCAACTGCTGCTAGTGTTTGGGCTGCACATCATGTCTTACCACTTAATGTAACTGGTTATGGTAAATTGATGGGAGCTTCAATTGAAGGAGCACATCGTTTCTATAACTTCTTACAAGATTTATCATTTAAAGTTGGCGATAAAGAAATCGAAGTACATCCATTAACTTACCCAGATTTCAATATGGTTGACTATGTATTTAAAGAAAAAGGCAACGACGATCTAGTTGCAATGAACAAATTGAATCATGACGTTTATGACTACTCTTCATACGTTAAAGGTAGCATCTATGGTAATGAATTCTTGACATCACACACTGACTTTGCTATTCCAGATTATGGCAACAGCCCATTACAATTTGTGAACCAATTAGGTTTCTCAGATGAAGAATGGAACCGTGCAGGAAAAGTAACTGTTTTACGTGCAAGTGTAATGACACCATACATGAATAAAGCAGAAAACTTCGAAGAATATGCTGGAAAAATCAAAGCAGCTCTTCAAGAAAAATTAGAAAAAATCTACGCAAATCAATTACTAGCAAGCGAAGAAAAATAATAAAATAAAAAACATTCTGAGTATAAGAAGTAGAAGTCACTTTTATTGTATGCTATAAAACCGAATAAACGGTGGTAGCTCAATCGAAAAATACAGTTGAAGGATCTTTAAAATACAAAAAGTTATTTTTTAGATTCTTCTGCTGGTTTTTCTGAGCTCAGCACTTCTGTTATCTGCTCAGGTGTTTTTTGTTTTACAGGTTGTCTTTGAAGCGATACAAGTAATCTGTTCAAAACAGCCGAGGTTGTAATGAAATAGCTTGCGCTCTTTTAGGTATTTTGTATGAATGAAGAGAAAGATCGAAAAGCTTCAATACAAATACAGCGAATGGAACACAAGACTATTTCAGATTTTTCTTTTTTAGCAAATAATAACTAATAAAATCCAGTCACTAAGCATCGTTTTTATACTAAAAAAGTTGTGGGGAACAACCTCTTGGCTTTTGTCTTGCGACTTGGGATTACTTTGAAGACAATGTTTTTTTATTCAAAAAAAAACAAGGAGCGTGTCAACAGTGAGTAAATCACAAGTAAGTAAAATGGGTCTTGGGACCTTTGTCGGTCTGACGATGGCTTTGTGTGCGACAGTTCGGAGTATTCCGACTTTAGCAGCCGTTGGTTGGACATTGATTTTTTATTCAATTTTTGCCGTACTGTTTTTTGCCGGTCCTATTTCGATGGTTTCTGGTGAGCTTTCTACGATGCTTCCACAAGAAGGTGGACCACAATTATGGGTCAAAACTGCCTTAGGAAGTAAATGGGGATTTGTTGTTGCCTGGTTGCTTTGGGTTCAAATGTTCCCAGGGATGGTTATGGTTGCATCAACATTAGGTCCATTATTAGGAAATACATTCGGGAACGTAGAATTAGGCAATAATCATTTATTTGTATTAGGTTGTATTTTAGTTATTTATTGGATCATTACAATTTTGAACTTGAAATTTGATATGGCCAAAGTTGGTGGGAACATCGGCGTTTGGTTAGGTGTGTATATCCCAGTGGTTATCATGTTTGTCCTTGGTTTATTCGCCGCATTCAAAGTGGGGCTAGTATCTAATGGTTACTTAGGAGATTTTTCTTGGTCAAAAGCTTTCCCAGATTTACAACATAGTGAATCATTGAAATATCTTGCAGGTATCACATTTATTTTTGTTGGTATCGAAATGAGTTCTGTTTACATGCCTCGTTTAAAAGATGCAACGAAAAACTACACTAAAGGGGTCTTTATTGCGTTGATTGGTCTTGTTTTATTGAACGTGATCAATGCAATGTTAGTTGCCAATGTTGTACCAAATGGAAAAATGGAATTAGCAAACATTACGCAACCAATCTTGATTTATTGCCAAATCCTTGGCTTACCAACAATTATTGGGAACATCTTCAGCTTTATGGTGTTTATCGGTGTGTTACTTCAATTATCTGCATGGGTAACTGGACCATCTAAAACGATAATCCAAGTAGCACGTGAAGGTTTCTTACCACCTAAATTTGGATTCCATAAAGAAAATGAATATGGTGTTTCTCGTAATGTCGTATTAACTCAATCAATCGTTATTTCATTATTCGCTTTACTTTATGGCGTAATGGATGACGTCAGTGCTGTATTCTTAACATTAACAAATGCTACAACTGTTATTTATTGTATCGTCTATATTTTGATTGCTGTTTCATTGATCAAAATGAGAAAAAGCCATCCAGATTTAGAACGTCCTTATCGAATTGGTAAAAAAGGAAATGGAATGGCTTGGGTAGTTAGCTGCATGTTGATTTTCTCTATCATTGCAGTAGTTGTATCCACTTTAGGAACATCTACCTTGACGGATGCATTATTGGTAGCAGTTATTGCAATCGTTATGTTTGTCATTCCTTTGATCATCAATCGTTTTAAAAATGATTCTTGGGGAAGCGAAGTAGAAAAGAGTTTAAAAGAATAGAATAAATAAGAAGCAAGTAAAAAATGTAAATAGGGAAGGGGGCTATGACAAAAATCTTGTCACAGTCCCTTATTCCTAACAAACGGTGTTCCAGAAGTAGCTCATGTCTGTTACAGCATGGTTTGCCAAATGTATGCTTTTTAATCAGGGAACCTTTGCGAAAATAACGCTAATCATAAGGTTCAGCGGATTTGAGAAAATAATCGTCATTAGCATCGTCTATCCGCTAAAACAAAAAAATGATGCTATGACCAGTTGTCCTACCAAAAGAACGCTTTTTTTAGGTAGGACTTTTTTTGTAAAAAAAATAGGAGAAGATACGATGAATAAAAAAATATCTGTGAAAGAAAGTATGGCAGTTTTATTCATATTGTTGGCGATATTAGGAATACTGATTATTGGATTTCAATTGTCTCCGCATATTCCTATACTAATCGCTTTCATGTGTTTGTTATTTTACGGACGATTTAGAGGTTTCTCATGGGATGAGATTCATGATGGGATTGTCAAAGGAATTACTCCAGGGATCATCCCAATTTTGATTTTTCTGTTGATTGGTGTTTTGGTAGCTTCGTGGATTTTATCTGGAACGATTCCAACGATCATGGTTTATGGTTTCCAATTGATCTCGGTTCGCTTTTTCTTACCGACTGCTTTTCTTGTTTGTGCAATCGTCGGGATTACTGTTGGAAGCTCATTTACAACGATTTCAACGATCGGTATTGCTTTTTTAGGAATCGGTCATATTTTAGGTTTTAGTGATGCGATGACGACAGGAGCAGTTGTTTCGGGGGCTTTTTTAGGAAATAATTGTTCGCCGTTATCTGATACTACGAACCTGGCGGCCGGGATCGGAGAAGTAAACTTATTTGAGCATATCGCTCAAATGCGTTACACTGATTTGCCAGCATTTTTAATTGCTATGTTATTTTATGTTTTTCTTGGGAATGGGAGTCACACAGCGGATCTACAAGCGATCACGGACATGATCCAAAACATGAAAGCAGGTTTCTGGATCTCTCCATGGACGTTGATCCCATTAGTGATCTTGTTTGGTGGAGCGATTAAAAAAATTCCAGCGATTCCAACACTACTAGTTGGTTCAACTGCTGCGATCATTCTTTCCTTCATCAATCAACCACATTTAACGATGTCAAAAGTAGCTAATATTTTAATGAACGGCTATGTTGCCCATACAGCAGACCCTAAAATCAATGAATTGCTTTCAAGAGGGGGAATTGTTAGTATGCTTGGTTCAGCAAGCTTGATTCTTCTAGCTTTAGCTTTGGGTGGCTTGTTGATCAAATATACGATTGTGGAAACGATTGTTCAGGAATTGCGAGAAAAAATGGATCGGCCTTCTCGCTTGGTTGGCTTTACAGCATTAAGCTGTATCGGGATCAATTTGATCGTAGGCGAACAGTACTTGTCGATCATTTTACCAGGCGAAACCTTTAAGCGATCGTTCGATCGTGCGGGCGTTAATAAAAAGTATCTTACCAGAACTTTGGCAGATGCTGGAGCAACCGTTAATTCACTCGTTCCGTGGGGAGTTAGTGGTACCTTTATTATGGGCACGATGAAAGTCAGCGCATTACAATATCTACCATTTACTTTCTTCTCGATCTTAGCACCGATTTTTACGATTTTGAGTGGTTTCTGGCTTAATCAAAAGATGAAAAAACGTACCAGTGAATAGTCTAGGCACCATCAAGGTTTGAGAACGAGAAGCGAAATAGCTTTTTATACTCAGTTTCTTTTTCATGAAAAAGTTATTTGAAGAATGTAGATTCTTAAAAAATGAACCTGTATAGTAAAAAAAACAACTGAAGACACTACAAATAGTTTATTTGTGTGTTCAACAGTTGTTTTATTTTTTTTCTTATAAACGAGGAACGACGGTTTCTCGTTTGACGAGTTGATGAGGAATGACTAAACGAACACCGCTGCTGATTTCATCGTGGATCAATTCGTATAATTTTTGCATTGCAACCCTTCCTAATTCAGAAATATCGATATCGATACTGGTTAAATAAGGGTGAGTCAATGTAGCGAAAATAGAGTTATTGAAGCTGATGATCGATAGGGTATCAGGAATTCGATAGCCATACATCTGTGCTAGTTGCATCGTTCGTAAGGCAAAAATATCGTCAATGACTACCAGCGCTGTTGCTTGGGACTTTTTCAAAATGGCATCAAAAGCTAAATAATCTTCGGGTTGTTCGATCACTACACTAGGATGAACTGTAAGTCCAGCTAGCATCAAGGCTTTTTGGTAGCCAAAATAACGTTCGAAGTAAAGGCTCTCGTGGGTTGTATTGGTTACGAAAAGAATGCTTTCATGACCGTTTTGAATCAAGAAATCCGTGGCTTGTTTACCTAATAATTGGTTATCATTATCGACATAAATGATTTCATTCTCATGTCGGTAAGGCTGACCAATCAAAGTGAAAGGAATCTCATTCGTATAGAGATAATCTATGACAGGATCTTCACTGTCGGAATAAACTAAAATAAACCCATCGACTTGTTTTTGCAGATGCATCCGTTGCACGTTTTCTAATAAAGTATCAAAATTTTTGGCTGTTGCTATAGCAGTTGTCAGATCATAACGGCGTGCTTCTTCATTGATCGCTTCCATGATCTCAAGATAAAAAGGATTCCCAATCCGTTCTTTTGAATCAAGGGGTGGGAGAATGACGCCAATTGCGCTAGAAATTCTTTTCCCTAGATTTCTAGCAGTGATATTTGGTACATAGCCTAGTTCATCCATGACTTTTTGTACTTTCTTTTTGGTTGCCTCTGAGATGCTTGGATGGTCATTGATGACCCGTGAAACGGTCGAGGTCGCAACACCAGCTTTTTTGGCTACATCCTTCACTGTGATCGCCATAAACGATACACCTCTTTTCTAGACTTGCTTTTCATTTAAACGATGAAATTGATAAGTGGTAGAGCAAATTTTTTCTTGTCCCGGATATAATGCGATTGACCCAAATTCAGGGAAATGAACGGCATCAGGAAGTTCTTGTGGTTCAATTGCCAACCCATAATTTGAGTGCATTTTTTGCCCATTGATTAAAAAATCTGCTTCAAATCCAGTCGTAGAAAATAATACCATACTTTTGCTCGTCGTTGCTATAGACAACTGGCGCCCCGCTTGCTTTTCGGTCAAGGTAAGTATTTTCTTCGTTCGTTTAGGCGTACTTAAAACAAAAGCATCATCTAGTCCGTTTGGATCATTCGTTAAAATTTCCAGTAGCGAATGTGGGTGTTTAAAATTAAGCGGTAAGTCGCTGAGAGCGATCACTTCACCAGTTGGTATTTTTTCGTGATCTAAGGCTAATATTCCATCTGTTTGGATCGTTAGTTCATGATCGTAGATATCTCGTTTGCCATTGCCAGAAAGATTGAAATACGCATGATTCGTTGGGTTGCAGATGGTTTCAGTCGAGCTGCTTGTCTTGGTGATCATTTCTAAATTATTTTGAACAATCTGATACGTAACGGTTGCGGTGATCGGACCGGGATAACCGGAAAAAGTATCCTGCAAATAAAAAACAACACCGATCGCTGTAGGAGTCTCAAAAACTTCTACCTCCCAATACTGAAATGCCCAACCGTTTGAACCACCATGGATATGGTGATTTCCTTCGTTTTTTTCTAGCTGATGATCAGCCCAAGAGCCATTTTTAATTCTGCCAGCGACTGGTCCAATCGTTGCCCCAAAATAGCTTTGATCTTTTAAAACGTCTTCTAAGGAATCATAAGATAATAAGACATTTTCTAAGTGACCATTTTTATCTGGAGCTAGAATTTGATGAAGCCTTGCCCCGTAGTTGAGAAGAACGACTGTGAGTTCGTCGTTCTTCAATGTGATTTGCTTCAAGTTGGTGTTGGGAATGGGGATCACAGTGATGGAAGGTTTAGACATACTGTGTCCACTCATTTTTTAAATAGTCTAGTGTAAGGCAAGTCGTATCAGGTACGACTGGGATATCTTTTCCAAGATCTTCTATTCGTCCAACACCAATTGGAAATGCCCCGCTAGCACGGATTGCTTTGATCCCAGATTGTGCATCTTCGATCCCGATGCATTCTTGTGGGGATAAGCCAATTTCTTTTGCGGCCAATAAGAAAATATCGGGAGCCGGCTTACCCAGTTTGATCGTTGCAGGATCGGCAATTGCATCGAAAAATGGCATTAATGCCATTTTAGCAAGGAGGAAAGATCCGTTTTTACTAGCTGAAGCAAGGGCAATCTTGATCTTGTTTGCTCTCAATTCTTCAAGTAATGGCAATATCCCTGGAAAAACATCTGTAGGCGTGATCGCTTGAATCATTTCAAGATAGTACTCATTTTTTCTGTGCGCTAATTCTTGAAATTCTTGTGGGGAAAACTCACTTTCTTTTTGTCCGTAGGAAAGCAATAAGCGAAGTGAATCTTCTCGACTAACCCCTTTCAATTGTTCGTTGAATGTTCGATCAATGGGAACACCGATTTCCTGACCTAATTTTTTCCAAGCGCGATAATGAAACTCCGCAGTATCTGTAATCACCCCATCTAAGTCAAACAAAACTCCTTTAAACATCTAATTCCTCCTTACGCAAAGGTACCTTTAACTGGTCTTCTAAAAGATACGTTTTTTCGTACACCTTTAATGGGCAACTTTCGCCTGATACTAAGGTCAATTGCACCTGTTCACTAGACACCGAAACAAATAATAAACTACCACGATAATTCACATGGAAGGAGTAGGCTGTCCACGTGTTTGGTAAGAAAGGAGCAAAACGTAACTGTTCGTGATCTGTTTTCATTTGAGCGAATCCTTGGACGATTGCGAGCCAACTACCAGTCATCGACGTGATGTGTAAGCCGTCTTCGGTATCGTTATTATAATTATCTAAATCAAGGCGGGCTGTCCGTTGATACATTTCCACTGCCTTATCCTCCATACCTAATTCAGCAGCTAAAATGGCATGGATACTTGGTGAAAGGGAAGACTCATGAACGGTCATTGGTTCGTAAAAATCAAAGTTTCGTTGTTTTTCTTCTTTGCTAAACGAGTCGTTGAAGAAATAGATTCCTTGTAGCACATCCGCCTGCTTAATGAAACAAGAACGCAAGATTTTGTCCCAAGACCAATGTTGGTTTAATGGAAGCTCGCTAGGAGATAGCTCTGATACCGGCAATAATTCTTTATCCAAAAATGTATCATGTTGGACAAAAATACCTAATTCTTCATCTTTAGGAAAATACATATTTTCTGCAATGGTTTGCCAATTCGTTAGTTCTTCGTCAGTGACCGTTATAGCAGTTTCTGTTTGGAATTTTAAATAGTTTTCCCGGGTATACGTTAATACCCAGCAAGCTATCGTATTGGTATACCAGTTGTTATTGATGTTGTTTTCATATTCATTCGGACCAGTCACGCCATGGATCATATATTTGTTATGACGTTTTGAAAAATGAACCCGATCTGCCCAAAAACGAGCAATCTCAACTAATACTTCTAATCCTTCTTTTTTCAAATAAGCGGTGTCACCTGTATAGTTCGTATAGTTGTAAATCGCATAAGCGATCGCACCGTTACGATGGATCTCTTCAAAGGTAATTTCCCATTCGTTGTGGCATTCGACCCCTGTAAAAGTAACCATTGGGTACAAGGCGCCTTTTAAACCTTGTTGTTGGGCATTATGAATAGCTTGAGGCAATTGATTATGGCGATATTTAAGGAGATTTTTTGTCACTTCAGGTTTTGCTAAAGCAAGATATAAGGGGACAGCGTAAGCTTCCGTATCCCAATAAGTAGCACCACCGTATTTTTCTCCTGTAAAGCCTTTGGGTCCAATATTCAAACGTTCATCTTCGCCGTAATAAGTAGAAAATAGTTGGAAAAGATTGAAACGAATCCCTTGCTGTGCTTCCTCGTCACCTTCGATCACCACATCAGCCAGTGCCCAGCGTTTGCTCCAAGCAGTGGTTTGTTCTGCTTTTGCTTGCAGATAATGACTTTGTAAGTCACTAAATTCTTGGAGGATCTGTTGGACTTGCTGTGCTTCGGGGATGTTACGGCTCGTCAATACAAGCACTTCTTTATCAAGTGTCACGGATTGATTCGTTGTTAAGTCGAAAGAAAATTCCCCAAGGACGGCTAATGTATCTTCGTGGTAAATTGGTTGCGCTAATTCTTCATTCACGAAATGTCTCATGGCAGCTGTTACGGTAAATTGTTCGATCGCAAAATTATTTGGAATCGTTTTGGTCATTAAGTAGGCTGTTTCATCAGAAGTACCTCGACCGATTTCATTCCAAAAATGTTCATCATAGTTACTATCTTCATTTTGAACGTTACTATCCAATTTAGAGATGACTTTGACCGTGCCATTTCCTTCGAGCATCGTAACTGTTAAACGAATATAAGCAGCTTCGCTTTTGACGATACTTAAAAAACGTTCAAAGGTGATCTTTAGTTTGTTAGTTGCAGTCGTTACTGTGTAACTACGTGATAACACACCGTTTTTCATATTCAATTCCCAATAAAAGTCTTCTGGTTCGATTGTAGCAAGGTCTAATAATTGCTCATCGATATAGATATCCATGGCAATAAAATTGATTGCATTAATCACTTTGCCAAAATATTCGGGATAGCCATTTTTCCACCAACCAACACGAGTCTTATCGGGGTACCAAACCCCAGCTAAATAAGTTCCTTGATGATGATCACCTGAATAGGCTTCTTCAAAATTCCCTCGCATGCCCATGTATCCGTTACCAATACTAGTTAAAGATTCCTGTAAACGGAGATTTTCCCGATCTAATGTGTTGGTGCTGATCTTCCAAGGATCAATTTGAAATAGGCGCTTGATTTGTTTCATTGTACTCCTCCTAGATAATTTCATTGATACGTTTATAATAAACGCAACCGATTGCGTAAGTCAATATAAATAAAGCAGAATTTTTTAGCGGGGATTTAAAATAAAGAAATGAAAAGATAATTTTCCTGGAAAACATTAACTGTTTTGATAATAAGTTACTACTAAATGCGAAAAGAAAATGATTCTTCTGATAGCGACTGTTTGGGTAGAAAGTGAATAAAATCAAAAATAAAGCATTTACAAAAAAAGAAACAAAGGCTATAATAACTAACAACGAAACCGATTGCATAAAGGAGAGCAGGAGTTATGAAGAAATTATTTAATTTTGAGTTTTGGCAAAAATTTGGGAAAGCTTTAATGGTTGTTGTGGCAGTGATGCCAGCTGCGGGTTTGATGATCAGTATCGGGAAATCTATCCCGTTGATTGACCCTAACTTAGCTTTTTTAGTAACAACGGGTGGTGTCATTGAAAATATTGGTTGGGCGATCATCGGGAATTTACATCTGTTGTTTGCTTTAGCAATAGGTGGAAGTTGGGCAAAAGAGCGTGCAGGTGGTGCTTTTGCGGCAGGGATCTCATTTGTTTTGATCAACCGGATCACGGGAGCGATTTTCGGAGTGACGAGTGAGATGCTAGCAAATGAAGATGCCTTTACCCATACATTATTTGGCACGAAGATCATGGTCAAAGGATTTTTTACCAGCGTATTAGAGGCACCTGCGTTGAATATGGGCGTGTTTGTAGGGATTATTGCTGGTTTTGTTGGTGCAATGGCCTATAATAAATATTACAATTATCGTAAATTGCCTGATGCGTTATCTTTCTTTAATGGAAAACGATTTGTTCCTTTTGTAGTGATTCTTTGGTCAACGATTGTAGCTTTAGTATTGGCTGTTGTCTGGCCAAATGTCCAAGCAGGTATTAATAATTTTGGTCTTTGGATTGCTCAGTCACAAGAAAGTGCACCGGTTTTAGCGCCATTTCTTTATGGTACCTTAGAAAGATTATTGTTACCTTTTGGTTTGCATCATATGTTGACGATTCCGATCAATTATACGCAATTAGGGGGCACGTATGAAATCTTATCTGGTGCACAAGCAGGAACGCAAGTCTTTGGACAAGATCCTTTATGGTTAGCTTGGGCTACTGATTTGGTCAATTTAAAAGGTGCGGGGGATTTGTCACAGTATGAATTTGTGTTGAACAACTGGACACCAGCTCGTTTTAAAGTGGGACAAATGATTGGTTCTTCTGGTATTTTAATGGGGTTAGCTTTAGCCATGTATCGAAATGTTGATCTTGATAAAAAAGCGCGCTATCGTTCCATGTATTTCTCAGCTGCATTAGCTGTTTTTCTAACAGGGGTTACTGAACCATTAGAATTTATGTTTATGTTTGCTGCAGTTCCACTTTATATTGTTTATTCTGTGATCCAAGGGGCAGCATTTGCAATGGCAGATTTATTACCGTTACGTGTTCATTCCTTTGGAAACATCGAATTGTTAACTAGAACGCCTCTAGCGATGAAAGCTGGACTTGGTGGCGATTTGCTTAACTTCGTCATTTGCGTCATTTTGTTTGGAGTTGTTACGTACTTTGTGGCAAACTTCATGATCAAAAAATTCAATTTTGCTACACCAGGGCGTAATGGTAATTATGATAGTGACAGTAACGATAGCAATGGGAATGGAGAACAAACGACAGTCCAAGCTGGCACGTCAGACCCACAAATCATCAAAATCATTCACTTATTAGGCGGGAAAGATAATATCAAAGATGTAGATGCATGTATGACACGGTTACGTGTGAGTGTAGCTGATCGTGAGAAAGTAGGTTCAGAAGAAGAATGGAAACGTGCAGGCGCTATGGGGCTAATCGTCAAAGATAATGGTGTACAAGCTGTCTATGGTCCAAAAGCCGATGTATTAAAATCAGATATCGAAGATTTGCTTCGATCGGGGGCGCCTATCCCAGCTCCAGTAGAAGAAGTTGTTGTTGAAAAAGAAACAGCTAATAATCAAACGTTAGGTATACGAAAAGAGTTGCAGACTGTAGCAGCTGGTGAAGTGATAGACTTGGCAACAGTCAATGATCCTGTTTTTTCAAAGAAAATGATGGGGGATGGCTTTGCTGTTATTCCAACGACTGGTGAAGTTGTGGCACCTATTACTGGGAAAGTAGTTAGTATTTTTCCAACCAAACATGCTATTGGAATGGAAACAGAAGAAGGTGCAGAAGTACTAATCCATATGGGAATCGACACAGTCCAAATGGATCAACCAGCTTTTGAAATCCTGGTAACAGAAGGTCAAACCGTTGAAGCAGGAGCAAAACTGGCACAAATGAATCTAACCGAAATCAAAAATGAAGGAAAAGATATAACGATTATGGTGGTATTTACGGATGGGAAAGTCAATGAAATGATTCTCAAACATTTAGGACCAACGGAATTAGGAACAGTAATTGGCGAAATAAAACTGTGATCATTATAAAAGACACCCAACAATAATGAGTAAGATGACCAGTACCAAATTTAATTCCTTATTTGGTTTCCGATAGTCAGTTTTTCTGTTTCTCAAATAAGTCTGAAAACACGAAAACGCTATACTTCGTTTTTGAGTTCTCAGACTTATTTTTTTGAATATCTGCGAGCAGGTAAACAATCACAGCTAATAATCCATCGCTATCCTATCATAAAAGAAATGAAGTAAGTTTTAATCAATAAGGAGAATTGAAGATGAAGATGATGACTTTGAATACACATAGCTGGTTAGAAGAATCACCAGAAGAAAAGATGCGCCAGATCGTAGATAAAATCTGTCAAGCAGATTATGATGTGATTGCTTTACAAGAAGTCAATCAATTAATCACTTCCGAAAGTATCGTGAATGAAGAATTAAACAAATTTTGTCCAGTTATAGAACAATCGCCCGTCCATGTCGATAATTTTGCTTATTGTTTGGTGCGCTACTTAGCCAAACAAGGGAAAGACTATTATTGGAGTTGGGAAATGAGTCATGTCGGTTATGGGATTTATGAAGAGGGGAATGCGCTGCTTTCTAAGACACCACTAACCAGTGAAGCAATCTATGTTTCTGAAACAAAGCAAAAAGAGGATTACCACACTCGGAAAATTTTGATCTGTCAGACGATGATCGATGACCAAACAATCACTCTAGCAAGCTGTCATTTTTCTTGGTGGATAGATGAAACGAAGGGCTTTGCTTTTGAATGGCATTGCTTGATGGAACACTTAGCTAATCTCTCAAATCCGCTGTTTTTAATGGGGGATTTTAACAACCCAGCAGGAGAGGCAGGCTATCGCTTGGTTGAAAAAAGCCCTCTTGCGATTGTCGATTCCTATACTGTTGCCCAAGAAGTTCATGGTCAGGCAACCATTGAACAGAAAATCGATGGATGGGAAACGAATACAGAGCAGTTAAGAATCGATTATATCTATGTACCACAGGAATTCTCAGTTCCTTTTTATCGTAGTATTTTTGATGGAAAACAAGAAATCATTGTAAGTGACCATTATGGAGTAGAGATAACGGTCAGCCCCATTCAATAAAATAATCAAAAAGTCCCATAGAAAGAAAAATGGATACATCCTTTCTATGGGACTTTTTGTTTGCAGCAGCTTCAGCTACGTGCAGAAATTTGATTAGATAATGAAATGACTGTTAGTGCGATGGGAAGCACCAAGGAGGAAGGCAATAAAATTCTCTGTTTCTTTGGTCTCTGCATTATTTTTTTAACTCGGCTGGACTTTTTTTCCGATTGGCAGAAATGAATTCTCGGACATTTTTCAAGGAGTCGGACTCTTTAGTTACCGGTGTATTTTTTTGTAAATTGGTATTATGTAGTACTTCCTCATGTAAAATATCAAAATGGTCTATAAATCGATCTTTATCGGAATCGGTTAGAATTGGCAAGTTATCTAAAAGATTCAAAAGTACAACGAGGGAATCTTTGATTTTAGGCTCATGAGGTTGCAGAACTTCACCGCTAGGCTCACGATGTGGCAGTTCATTAATTAACTGCTCTATGATGCTTGTCAGCTCTTTTACCTCTTCAGGAGAGTTTGCAGTTTTTTTTAAAATGTCTAAAATGGTATTTCTTTTAGAATAATCTTGGTCATTAATACAAGTTGATTCACTCGTTGACCGAACATTTGAAATGGGCGTAGGTGATCGATCACCAATTACAGTTACATATAGCGGCTCAGTCTTACTATTTGGCAGCTCATACAGCTGTTCATTAGTTGATTCTTTAATTGATAGCGAATCCTCAGGTAGATCTTTAAGTATCATTTCAAGGTGAGACTCAGTATTAAGGGTAGTATTCGTAGATTGATGAACAAAAGCATGTCCGATTTTTTTTTTCAAAGTCAATTGTCGATTCGTTGTTTGAGGCATATGTATCACTCCTTCTTTTCTGTATTCTAGTATAGTTTATAAAAGAAGAGAGTAAATAAATATTTTTTCTTATGTTTAGAAAAAAAAGTAGCTACTAACACGATTCGTTTATTAGGACTACTATATTTGACGATTTGTTTGCTATTTTATAAAAAGGTATAAAAAAGAGACAGCTTCCGTGTTGAGAATTTATCTTTTTGATCCACAGAAGCAAGTCCCTTATTTTTTAGTTATCCTCCCAACCTGGTAACGATTTTTGACAAAGAGTCCGATCAAAACGAACCAACCAATCAGGAAGAATGCCATCACAAAGTAAAAGAAAATTGGTAAATCATAATAGAGAGTGATCTCATTGATTCCATTGTGCTGTTTGACGATAGGAGTACCGATATCTGTTAATTGATAATCTGTCAATTTTTTGCCGTGTTGCAGTAACACTGTGCGGTCATAGACAATGACTGGTAAATGGACAGTTTCTTCCCCAGTGTTTTTCCATTTGATCGTTAAACGTCCTCCAGGATGAGATTTAATGAACGTGGTTTCTCCTTCCAAGATTTCTTCATTATAGCGATCATATTTATTTGCTTTAGTTTCATGATAGATTGGTAGATAATCGGGTGTTGTCTTTTGAAAAACGAATAAACTAGTAGACATATCATGGTCATAAAATGTTTTTCTTGCCTCTGCTGGTGTATCAAAGAGATACGTGTGACGGCTGACAAATGTTTCGTCTTGCCATTTATCCAGATGCTGATAGAGGTTTTGGATCGTTTGTGCAGAAGCGACAAAGAGAAATAGGACACTCAACGCACGATACCAATTTTTCTTTTCCCATTGATTTAGCGCAAGTGCTAAAAAGAGTAGAAAGAGCAAGGTAAATGGGACAAAGAAACGAAAAGGAAACTGGATCAAGCTTACGAAAGGTACCTCTTTTTCCACTAGTGTTGTCCAAGGGATCAAACTGGTTGAAAGTAGGGAGAATCCAAGACTTGTGCGTAAAAGTAACTTTGTAAAAATGTCGTAGTGACGGTGGAAAAGAAGATACAGTATTAGTCCGATCAATAAAAAAATTGGGAAAATCTTGGGATACGCTAGCCAATAGCTGCCATCCAGATTGATTGCTTTTTGGCTCATCTCTCGGTTGACAAAAGGTGGCAAAATCTTATTTCCACCATAGACGATAGCTAATCCTGCCCAAATATTTGCTGTTAGTACAAAATAAAAGAGGACAGATTTGATCAGTTGCCCGATTGCTTTGCCTTTTTCTGTCTGAGTAAAGAAATAATAAAGATAAAAAGGGATATACATCAGTACCAACATAACGGTGGACAGTAAGTGGATCTGAGTCATCAGTGCAATTGAAAAGGTAACTTTCAAGACAGGAAATTTTTTATGAACAACAAAGTCCACTAATGGAATCATGCATAAGGGATAAAAACAGGTGCCCCAACTGGTAAAGCCCTGATTGACTGCCCAATATTGAATGGAATAAGTCGTCATAAATAATACCGAGATTGGTATGCTGACCCATTTTTTCACCTGAACATAATTCAATAGTGTCAACATCGACCAACCAGAAATCACAAAGAGAATAAAGTTTGATAAGATTTGATAGTGGAACCAACTGCCTGAAACTAAAACGATCAAGCCTTGAAAATAAGCAAACAACGGACCATAGATCGCATTGACGATACGCCCGCTTTGCTGAAATCCATACATGGAAGGGAAATAATGGAAATCCCAATTAGCGAATTGTTCAGCGGCATCGTAAAAACGGTTATAATGAAATGGTGCATCTGCTCCAATGATAAGGTCATGTGTTAGGATATTTGGCATAACAAATAAGAATGCAAATAGTAAAATTGTCAAATACGGAACATATTTTTTCAATTGTCATACTCCTTTTTTGATAGTGTAACTTATTTAATCATAAAGCTTACCTAAAAGAGTGGCAAGAAATTCGAAAAAATATGAAAAAAATTATCATTATTACAGGAAATTTTCAAAATACATCCTTTGTTGCTCGCTTTATTTAGATCAATAGTTAATTAAAAAAACAGCCATAGTATGAGATGCTATGGTTGTTTTTCCCTATTCGTATAAGACTAATAGTCAAATCTACGAATGATTCTTATTTTATCCGTTTATAGTTTTTATCAAAATAACGACCTTCTCGGATATCACTAGGCATTCCTTCATAAGGAGCTTCACTAATGACATCTTCATTATTGAGACCAGCGTCGCCCATATAAGTAATGTTAGCGAACTCTGGTACTAACAATTTTGGATAAGTTTCATATTTTTCACGTGCTGCTTCCATCTCAGCTATATGTTCATTTTGGAAAGTAACTGTGATCTCAGGATGTTCTTCAACCCATTTAGGAAAGAAAATCGTTCCATGTAATTTTTTTTCATTGGGCGTGAAATCCAAGGCCACGTCAGTACCAGTTGGTTCAGTCCAAGTAATTTTGAAGACGCCATCTGTTAACTTAACGATATCTGCTTCTTGATCTTTGACCCAACGGCCTTTGACCATTCCGCCGTGAATTCGATAGTCGACAGTATGGTCATTTTTAGCATACCATTCATATTCCCAACCATTATCGTACGTATAAATAAAGTGTGTACCAATAAAATCTTCTAGATCTTTAAATTCTTTCATGAAACAACAGCTCCTTTTAAATTAAAACATGTAATAAAGTACATGTTTTTGATTACGTGATTATGATAGAATGAATAAAAGGATTTGTCAAGGAGGAGAGAGCATGGCGAGAAAAAATACGCTACGCTATATTTTGTTAGGATTGTTGAGTAAAAGAAAGATGACAGGCTATGAATTAAACCAATCGTTCAAAAATGAAATCGGTGAGTTTTGGCAAGCGAAGCATAGTCAAATTTATCCTGAATTAGCAAGAATGGAAGAACGAGGGATCATCAAACATGAAGTTGAAATTACAGGGATGAAATTGGAGAAGAAAGTCTATCAATTAACGGATGAAGGAAAGGCATTGTTAAACGAATGGATTCGGACGCCAACGAATGAATTACCAGTCAATCGAGATGAGTTTGTGTTGAAATTATATTTTGTGAAAGATGTGAATGATCCGATGTTGAGAGAGATCATTGAGCAGCAAAGGGATCTTCATGAAGAAAAGCGAGCGCATCTATTGGCACGTCAAGAGAGGATATTTCCAACAAGAAAAGAACAAGAAGAAAATTATGGACACTATTTGATTTTATCCCATGCGATCAATCGAGAAACAGAATATGCGAATTGGTTGACGGGCGTATTAGAAGAGCAAAAAAGACAGAAATAATAAATGGAATAGAGAATATAAGATAAACTTAATTGAATAACTTCATTTAATGATAGTAGTGAATTGAAAAAGATAGAAAAGAAGCAAAAAATGTAGTCGATTATCGTCAATTTCTTAAACTGTTTTGGTAAAACACATGAGAAATTGGGAGAATTGACTACATTTTATTTTCCATTGCTTAAAGATTTTTCAATAATTGTTCGAAATCAATTTTTTCGCTTACGGGGACAATTTTATACGTGAGTTCATCTGTTGCTTCATCGTGGATGATATAAAGTTTTGAGTCTTCAGTTGTCTCTTTGAAATCACCGATCAATAAAACAGTATATCTTTCATCAATCAATTCGATTTCTTTGATTGCTTTGGAAAAAACTTTGCGGACATGCTTCATTTTTTTTAGACGTTCTTCGGCTTTTTCAGCTGATTTGTTCAACGTATAGCCTTCATCTAAATATTTTTTGATAATCTCAACCTTGATAACAGTAGGTAATTGATATTTTCGAGGACAATTCACACCAGTAGAAACGGAACGAATGAATTCTTTTTGTTCCCAATATCGTAACTGACGTGGAGACACACCGACAATTTCACTTAGTTCACTGATTCCTACCAGTAAATGATCATTTTCTAATAAACGTTTCAGGGATGCTCCTACCATTTTTGTCCCTCCTTTTGTTGTCTAACTTTCCTTAATTATACTTGGGATAACTTATGTGTCAAGTAGGTTGACAAATGAACGAAATAGGACTAAAGTATTCAAGTGGTTTCAGAAAGAATTCAGAAAGAAGGAGAAATATGAATAAAAATCAACCCGTAGATATTTACGGCAAACCATATAATCGGACACTATTAGTTGTCGTTTTATTGATTGGTACCTTTTGTACGGTATTAAATCAAACCTTATTAACTACAGCTTTTCCTACGCTGATGAAAGATTTTGATATCTCTGCATCAAGTGTTCAATGGCTAACAACAGGGTTCTTATTGGTTAACGGAATCATGATTCCGATTACTGCTTGGCTGATCAATAAATTTAGTTCAAGAAGTTTATATTTATCAGCAATGTCAGTCTTTTTAATCGGAACAATTACCTGTTTTGTTGCCCCTAACTTTAGTACTTTATTGATTGGACGTTTGATCCAAGCCTGTGGTGTGGGTGTTTCAATGCCTTTATTACAAAATATTATGTTATCGATTTTCCCACCAGAAAAAAGAGGATCTGCCATGGGGATGTCAGGAATCGTTATTGGATTGGCTCCAGCTTTAGGACCAACATTATCAGGTTATATTATTGATAACTATCATTGGCGTGATCTATTTGGTATGGTCTTACCAATTGTCGTCTTAGTTTTGGTCTTAGCCTTTTTCTTGATGCGAAGCGTTATTCCGTTATCAAATCCAAGTATCGATATTCTATCTGCTATCCTTTCAACAATTGGATTTGGTAGTTTGCTTTATGGCTTTTCAAGTGTCGGTGACGCTGGATGGGGCAGTGCGAAAGTGATCGGCTTCTTGATCGTAGGGGTAATATTTATTGCCTTATTTGCATGGCGCCAACTTCGTTTGGAAAATCCATTCTTGGAACTGCGTGTATTTAAATCATCAACCTTTACGATTGCAGCAGTTTTAGCTGGTGTAACGAATATGGCGATGGTCGGTGCTGAAATGGTTGTTCCTCTATATATCCAAAATATCCGTGGTGAATCAGCTTTTCATTCTGGCTTGATGTTACTACCCGGTGCCTTGATTATGGGGGCGATGATGCCGATCACAGGTGCGATCTTTGATAAACACGGTGCAAAACGTTTAGCGATTGTCGGGATGTTCGTGCTAACCGCTGCAACAGCACCATTTGCTTTCTTAACAAAAACAACGCCTGTTTTATATATTGTTGTTCTTTATGCGATTCGGATGTTTGGGATCTCTATGGTTATGATGCCAGTAACAACATCTGGTATGAATGCTTTACCAAACAAACTGATCAGTCATGGGACTGCAGTAAACAATACCTTCCGACAAATTGCTAGTTCGATTGGGACAGCTATTTTGATCAGTGTATTGACCAATGTAACAAAAGATAATCTACCTGCAAAATCAGTCTTAGAAAGCACGCCTTTAACTTATAAAGACCAAGCGATCAATGCGACATTATCTGGTTACCACGCAGCATTCTTTGTGGCGATCGTCTTTGGTGTGATTGGTTTTGTGATTGCCTTCTTATTGAAGAGAAAAGAACCTGTTCTAGCGAAAGCGGGGGATAAAGCATGATTATTTTCGTATTGATCATTAGTTTAGTGGCTTTTGCCCTAATGAATATCTTTGCAAAAAAAGCTTGGCAAACAATTGTATCATTACTTTTTGGGTTAGTCTTTGTGGCATCCTTAGGGTTGATCGTGGCTAATTTATCCAACCATTTTGGCATGGAAAAAGTAACTGAAACGAAAACCACTAACATCGTATCAAGTGCTGATTCAGATAGTGCAAATATGCTTTTATATCAAGCGTTAGGTGACGGGACTGAAAAAGTCTACCTTTACCGTACGAGTGAAGACCAAAAGAAACCAAAAGCTACCGGTACTGATAATGAAACCAATAAAGTAGAACGTACGACTGGTCAAGCGCAAAAAGTAGCAAAAACAACTTATTGGGTCTATAAAAATGATATGTATAAATTCTGGTTCAATCTAGCGGACAATAACCACGAGTATGCAAGTCGTGTGAACACCTTTAAAATTCCAGCTGATTGGATCGAATTAAGTACGGATCAAGCAAAAACATTAGCGCAACGAGTAAAAGAACAACAAAGTACGATGGAAAGCGACGCAAAGGCTTTTGTACAAGAAGGTCTGATGAAAGCTATGACTGAAAATCCAGCCATGACGCCAGAAGAACAAGCAACCTTGTCAAAAGAATTAGCAACGCAATTCCAACAACAAGCATTAACGAAATTAGTTGAAGAAGTCAAAGCCAATAAATAGTCAGCTAATCAAGTAAGTGCAAGAATCAGTTAATTTCAAAAAGGGCTCCTCCCTACAGTTGAACGATCAGCTGTGGAGGGTCCTTTTTTTTGTTATACTGAACAAAAAAGGGGTGGGGAAATGCAAAAAAAATATTCTTTCCAGTCAAAAATTTATGCTTCTGAAATAGGCAAGGGTGGCGCATATATCATTTTTCCTTATGATCTCAGAGAAGAGTTTGGTGTAGGTCGAGTCAAAGTTCAAGCGACATTTGATGAAGTAGCATATGAGGGAAGTATTGTGAATATGGGGGTGAAAAACGAAGATGGAACAATTTGCTACATCTTAGGGATACGTAAAGATATTCGTAAAAAAATTGAGAAAGACATCGGTGATATCGTTTCTGTAGAAGTGATTCCAAAAAATTAAAGCAGAAGATAGTTGTCTTCTGCTCATTTTTTATTAACTACCATGATGGATTTGCCACAATCCGATCTATTTTTCTAACTCAATTTCTCCGATTCCTTTCAATTCGAGATAAATCGAGGCTTGTTGATCATATCCAGAATAGTCAAAAGTCATATCCCAATAGTTATTTGACCCTTCAGTAACAGAAGTAAATTTAGAATATGGGTAATAGGTTGTCGTCTTTTCAGTTACTATTTTTAATTGAATATTGTTGTCGGCATTACTTTTTGGTTTTGGCAACTTTTTCAAAAAGTCTTGTTCATCTTTAAAACGAATGACAAAATTAGTAGGATATGCCATTGCTCGCTCAATCGGTAAAAGGTGATTATTTTTTGGAGTAAAATTTATTTCGTCAAAATAGTTGATCTTACTTGTATCAATAGGTAGTTCCCATTCGCCTTTAAAAATAGAATATGTTTTTGGGTCACTTGTTCTGTAGGCTGTGATGCCATTGATTTGTATGGTTGTCTCTTCAAGAGAGGGAACCGAGCCCGTTTTTGTAGGATGTAGATTGTAAATAAATTCCAATGTGTTTGTTTCTCGATCAATGGTCTGTTCCTCATTGATCGAACGGAATAGCGACAAGTCTTCTTTTTCTTCTGCTAGACCTGAACGAAAATCAATCAAATACTGATCTTGCCCATTTTTGATCCCAAAATTTAATCCATATTTCTCCCATTTTTTGTTTAAAAGCTCCGAGTTTTTTGGAAGATGAACAGTAAAATGTAACCCTAGTTCATTTTTATCTACATAGAGTTCTGTTAACTGTATATCTGCTTTTTTATCATAAGCTGTAAGTTGTTGGCTGGAAATAAACCCTTCATGATTCAATGTTTCAGAAGTAAATTTCCCAAACCGTAAAAAATTAGCAGTTGCAGTGCCTAAGGGTGAGTAAGCATACAAACAGATACTTATGAGAAATACGGCAACAGCTATCAAATAACCCCGTTTTTTTATGTAGTTTTTAAGTGGAACCTGTTTCTCCTTTCGTATAGAGTCATAGGTGGCTTCTAATTTGGTTCGTACTTCTGAGGGTAAGCGTTCCTCTTTTTTGAGTTCTTCCATAAATTTCTTTTCAGAAATAGTCATTTTTTCTCCTCCTAGCTCTCCTCTATTTTTAGTAGTTTTTTCCCTCGAGCAAGGTGTGTCTTCACTGTATTGACTGGTTCAGATAATATCGTGCTGATTTCTTTGATGGAAAACCCATTATAGTAATAGAGCACCAACGGAATTCGATATTTCAAATCTAATTTTTGTAGCATGTGTTTTAATTCCATTGAACGTATCGTTGTATTTTTTTCTTCCTCGTATTCTACATAAAAAGTTTCTTTCTTTGATTTTTTGAGAATTTTTTTGCAATTATTAATGAGAATTTTGCATAACCAGGTGTTAAAATATTCTGGTTTTTGCACGCTTTGGATATTTTTGTAGGCCGTCAATGCTGTTTCTTGTAAACAATCTGCAATATCTTCTGAATTGTTCAAAAACTTACGCGCTGTATTATAGAGAACAGCTTCATAACTTTTAAACAATTGGACAAATGCCTCTTTATCTCCCTCCTTTGCTTTTTTTACTAAAAATAAATCACTGGGCACACGATTTTCCTCCCACTTCATAAAGATTTTTTCTCTTACATCTATTAGAGTCAAATAAATAGGAAAAAGTTTCAAATACATAAAAATAATTTTGTCTATTTAAGCGTTTTCTAAAAGATGCATATTCTATCATTTAACTGTAAAAAACATAGGTACAGAAATAGGGAATAACTACAGCTCTAAAGTTGCAATTGGAGAAGCAATATGTGCTGGGGGGTCTACACGCAAGAGTGGTACATCTACTATTCTTACAATCCAGTCAACAGTGCATGCTATGTTGTTTCTAACACATAATATTACTGACTAAAAAATAAAGAAGAAACTGAGCTAAAACTTGTCTCAGTTTCTTCTAGTATCTCTAAAAAAGAATAAATAGTGTTCAAAGTCTGACCTTCGGCAATAAGCCGAAATTGTCCAAAAATTTGAGAAGAACCAAGTAGACGACAATCAACAGGGAAAACAAGTATTTGTGTTTCTTGTCAATTGCCGGAAATTCCTTCTTATTTCTTGCTGCTAAGGACTTCTCAATCTCTTTCAAACAATATCAATCGTTTATTCTGCACGCAGAGCAATCGCTGCATCTTTTTTAGCAGCCATTCTTGCTGGGATGTGCCCACCTAACATCGTTAAGATCGTAGAGACGATCACGAGGATCAGTGCATGGAGTGGGTTCAATTGAGCCACATTTTTTAGATCAGTCATTTGATAGAGTAAATGATTGATTGGGAACGTTGCTAACCAAGCAATCAAAACACCTAATAAGCCCGAAGAAATTCCTAAGATACAAGTTTCTGCATCAAAGACACGAGTGATATCTTTTTTACGAGCCCCTAATGCTTTTAACACCCCGATTTCTTTGGTACGTTCGATGACTGAAGTATACGTGATAATACTGATCATGATCATACTTGTCACTAGTGAGATACCAGCAAAAGCAACCAATACATAAGTGATGGCATCCATCAAACCACCAGTCAATTCAGTCATTGTTCCTGCTAAGTCAGAGTAAATGATTTTATCTTCTTCTGCTTTTCCTTTGTTGTAAGCATCTAAGTAATCAAGGATTTTTTCTTTGTCACCAAAGTTATTTGGATAGATCATGATGCTAGTTGGAATGCTGTCACCGCCTAAATAGCTGATCAGTGATTGTTTAGCTGTTTCATCCACTTTTTCGTTGGACATCACATTCGTATCACTATCTTTTTGCGCTTTTACAATCTCAGAATCTTTATTTTCGTTAACGATTTGTGTCGTTAATTGATCACTATATGCGATTCCAGGGGAAAGAAGATTCATTGTTGAAGAAGATTTTACTCGTAAAATCCCTGCAATCTTTACTTCACTCGTTGAATTAGCATACATCGTATCGTAATCAGTATTTGGAATAAAGTTGCCAGTAGGTAATTTCGTGTAGTAATCATTGTTGTTGATCACTTTGAAAGTTGTCCCAACAATGCGATCAAAGTCTAATTTTTGACCGTCTTTTACATCAAAGCCCAGGTTTTTCAAGGCATTGATATTTGTATTGTTGTTACCATCTACGATCAAGACCACGTCATTCGCAGAAGCAGGATAACTGCCTGAAAGCAGTGAATAGTTCGCTTTTAAAAAGTTTTCTTTTTGATTGTCTAACTGTGTTGGAAAACTGGAAACACCGACACCCGTCATAGCAGACATCGTGCTTGATAATGATAATGATTCGTTTTCAGGGTTTTGGTTAGAGAAACTTACTGGTTGCACTTTACCATCAACTTGGCGAAGCATATTGATACCAGTAGCACGAGTAAAGCCAATATTATTACTTAAATTAGGATCGATATCTTTGACATAATCTACATAAGATTGGTCGATTTTATTGGTGTGCTGTGCTTTATCTTCATCACTGATTTTAGCAGTTACCTGTTTTGTATTTGGATAATCCGCTTTACTCGTACCCAATGAAGCAGAATCTGTTGAACGATTGGTTGTCACTTTGGAGATAGTGATCGGGAATTTTGCCATCGTTTCAGACTGTGTTTTATCAATTTGTTTTTGGAAGCCTGAAGATAATGCCAAGACGATCGCAATCCCGATGATCCCAATACTTGAAGCAAAGGACGTCAAAAATGTTCGCCCCTTTTTCGTGCGGATATTATTAAATGAAAGTTTCAAGGCTGTCCAGAAACTCATTTTTGTCCGACGTAAATTGAATTGATCATCTTTTGGTCGTTCGATATGAGGATGTGAATCTGCCAAGATTTTACCATCTGAAAATTCAATGATTCGATCTGCATATTGATGAGCAAGATCAGGGTTATGGGTAACCATGATTACTAGCTTCTCATTAGATAGTTCTTGGATCAATTCCATGATTTGGATACTTGTTTCGGTATCTAGTGCTCCAGTTGGTTCATCGCATAAGAGGATATCTGGATCGTTGGCTAAAGCACGGGCAATTGCGACCCGTTGCATTTGTCCGCCGGATAATTGGTTTGGTTTTTTGTGCATATGGTCCGTTAAACCGACACGGCGTAAGGCTTCCTCAGCCTTTTGGCGTTTTTCTTCTTTGGCCACACCGCTAAGTGTCATCCCTAATTCAACATTTTCGATGATTCCTAAATGTCCAATCAAGTTATAACTTTGAAAAATAAAACCAATCGAATTGTTTCGGTAAGCATCCCAATCACTATCTTTAAAGTCTTTTGTGGACTTTCCGTTGATCACCATATCTCCGGAATCATAGTTGTCTAAGCCACCGATGACATTCAACATCGTTGTTTTTCCTGAACCACTTGGACCAAGAATGGCAACAAATTCTTTTTTTCTAAAGGCAACAGATACGCCATCTAATGCTTTAGTCGTTGTTTCGCCAACTTTATAATATTTCTTTATATCTTTAAGTTGTAGCATATTCGTCCTTCTTTCTTATTAGAATATTCGGTATACTTAAAAGTATATCAGAACAATAAACGCAGTATAATCAATGAATGTTAACTCAATATGAACAATCAGAAAGAAACAAGAAATTTTTCAAAAAATCGAGGGAATAAAATGAACCGTATATTAGTAGTAGAAGATGATGAAAATTTACAATTGCTTTATCGTTCAGTATTAGAACATGCTGGGTTTTCGGTAGTCACAGCTAGTAGTGGAACAGAAGCACTAGCACGATTGGAAAATTTTCATGTAGAATTGATTATTACCGATATCATGATGCCTGAGATGGATGGTTATGAATTGTTGGAAAGTTTACGAGATGGGAAAATAGAGCTTCCTGTGCTGATGATCACGGCTAAAGCCGATTTTGAAGATAAAAAACGCGGTTTCCAGTTAGGAACGGATGATTACATGACGAAACCCGTAGATGTCAATGAAATGGTTTTACGTGTGGAAGCGTTATTAAGGCGAGCAAAAATCAATCATAGTAATCAATTGAACATTGGAAATACTACCTTAGATCAGGAAACGTATGAAGTGAGACAAAATGAAAAGGTTAGTGTGCTGCCTCAGAAAGAATTTCTTTTGCTTTACAAACTGTTAGCTTACCCGAATAAGATTTTTACGAGACAACAATTGATGGACGATATTTGGGGGTTGGATACAAATACAGAAGAACGAACGATCGATGTACATATCAAACGATTAAGGACACGTTTTGAAGCAAGTGAAGATTTTCAGCTCATCACCGTTAGAGGACTCGGGTATAAAGCGGAGGTCAAAAGATGAAAAAGAAATTATACTCTCAACTGTGGATCTACTTTGCTAGCATTGTGTTTGTTTCAATATTAGTGACTCTACTGTGCTTCTTAGGCTTTATTTTTTTGCTTTCTCATCAAAACGTTACGCCATCTGAAAGACCAACACTCTATCCGTTATTCGTTTTTGCTTTTTTTAGCATGATCGTCGGCACGGTAATCTCTGGCTTTGTCGGTCATAGGATCTTGAAGCCAATCAGTGAACTACGTAAAAATATGAGTAAAGTAGCTACAGGTGATTTTTCTATTCGAATGGAGGAACCTCCCAAAGTCGCAGAAGTCCAACAGTTATATAAAGATTTCAACGTGATGGTCCAAGAACTCAATAGCATCGAAACGCTAAGAAATGATTTTGTTTCGAGTGTTTCACATGAGTTTAAAACACCACTAGCGACGATCCAAGGCTATGTCCAATTGTTACAAGCACCAGATATTCCAGAAGAAGAGAAGCAAGTGTTTTTGCAACGATTGATTGAAAATATTACTCAGCTCTCACAGTTGACTGAAAATATCTTGAAACTAAATAAGTTAGAAAACCAAAGTGTCAAAATCGAAAAGCATAAATTTCGTTTAGATGAACAAATACGAGAAGTCATCGTGTTTTTGCAACCTAAATGGGAAGGGTTGAAGTTGCATATCGATTTGGATACGGTCTTTTATGAGGGAAACGAAGAATTTTTATACCAGGTGTGGTTGAATATCATGGATAATGCGATCAAGTATAATCAACCTGATGGCAAGATCGAAATTCGTTTGACTCAAAATGCTACAGATATTTTATTGGAAGTAACGGATTCAGGTGTAGGGATGAACGAAGAAACTCAAAATCGCATTTTTGAAAAATTTTATCAAGGAGACACAAGCCGTCAGATGGCTGGCAATGGCTTGGGATTGTCTTTGGTAAAAAAAATCCTTGAATTGCATGAGGGTACGATACGCTATAACAGCATTCCTGAGGTAGGAACCACAGCTGTGATCAGCTTGAAAAAATAAAAAGCTAAACTTTAATGATGAAGTAGTTGTTCTGTTCAATTGTTTTATTATGAACTAAAACCAGATCAATTACGTTATAAAAGAAACATACTAAGATGAGTGGGTAAGGTATTCCGTCGAATATCTTGCCCACTCATCTTAGTATGTTTTTGTCTTTCTCAAATGGCTCAACTCTAATAATCTGAAGCAACAATTGATTTCGGGTCGTTATTTATAGATTTTAGATCTGAGTATTATGCTGTTTTATTTAAAATAATCAACATTTATATTTTAAAACAATATTATATGTAGTATAATATGTTGTTAAAGAAGATATTGTATAAAAGAAGGTGAAGGAATGCACATCCAAGTTCCAACGATATTACTTGATGGCACGGTATTAGCTGCATTGAGTAAAGAAGATATGTATGGCTATGCGTTGACTAAAATCGTACAGGAAAGCCTGTCGGTAAGTGAGTCAACGATGTATCCCGTCTTAAGAAGGTTAAAAAAAGAAGGATTTTTAGATACTTATGATGAACCCTTTGAAGGAAGAAATCGTCGATATTATCAATTAACACCAGCGGGGTATAATCGGTTAGAAGATATTATTGATGAGTGGATCGTCTTTCGAGATTCCTTAAATCGATTATTGGAGGATAATAAACATGAATGAATATTTAGATGAGGTAATAGAGGAAATCCAAGAGATTCCTGAAGATGACCGATTCGATTTGATTCAATATTATGAAGAATATTTTTTAGATTCTGGCAAAACAATTGATCAAATCATTGAAGAATATGGTACGCCTAAACAGTTTGCGCTTAAATTGAAAATCAATTATTTCTCTGAACAAGATGATTCAGCAACAGATGAAGTCAACCCAAGAAGTTCTAAACGACAAATTCGATTGATTTGGATGATCATGATTGGCTTATGTGCCTCCCCTCTGTTGATTCCTTTGGCGATTGGTTTTGTTGCAGTGATCGTGGGGTTATTATGTCTATTAGTCGCTTTGCTGGTAGGTGGTTATGTCGGTTGTATTACTGTTTTAGGGCTTGGATTATTTTCAGTTGTTTCGGGTATTGGTGTGTTGGGGCAGTCGATAGAAAGTGGATTATTTTACGTTGGATTAGGGCTATTCGCTACCGGAACTGTCGTCTTCTGTGCGCCGCTCCTTCTGAAAATGACAAAATGGATATTTAAAATGATGATGAATTTTGTGAAGTGGGTTGGACGTCGTTTTGTAACGAGACGTGCGATTCATTCGTCGAAGTTATAAGAAAAAGAGGTGTGAAGATGAAATTAAAATATTTTTTAATGGCTGGTCTAGGCTTGATGGTTAGTGGTGGCTTACTTGCCGGGACAACCTATGCGTTTGGGACGCACCGAAGCCTTGCTTGGGAAAATGGCCCTCAATTGGTCGAAATGAAGCATGACTCACAAGTGATATCGACAAAAGAAAAAATCAACAAAATAGTGGTCAATGCACAATACCAACAAGTTGAGATCAAACGTGGCAAAAATTTTGAAGTTAACTCTACGTATGAAAAAGCAAGTAAACCTCAAGTCACTACTAAAGGAGATACTTTGACGATTAACGGAAATGGTCGTGAACAAAACGTCTTGTTTCATGTAATGAATAACACATCCAAAATCACTCTGACAGTTCCTAGCGAACTTCCTTTAGATCAACTTGTGTTAGAAGGAGAGCAAGGACAACTTTTATTAAATGACGTAGTGAGTGAGAATGTTTCCGTTACAAATAATGGTGGATACATTACATTTAATAAAGTTGATGGAAAAAAAGTCAAAGTAAATTCTGTGCAAAGTTATGTAAATATTGATAATTCAGATATTTCAAACATCGAATTGAATGCCAAGTATGGGAATCTATTCTTAAATGGATTCAAAAATACCCAAGGAACAGTTATGTTAGAAAATTGCTATGTAGACTTTCTTGATAATGGAGAGATTGGATTAGATATTGATCTATTAGGGATGTCAACTGTCACAAAAAATAATGAAGAATTACCAATCAAAACAGTGATCAAAGGAGAAAACAATATAAAAATCACTGGTTATGATAGCAGTGTGGTGATAGCTGACGAAAACCATCAATATGATGTTTAAAAAGGATAAAGTCTGTCATTAAGAGTAAGTAAAGAGAAATAAATCGAAGAGGTTCAAAGATAGGTGCAACTATTTTTGGAACTTTTCGATTTTTTGATTAAGCGATTTTTTTCAAAAGATTTTGAATGACGGTCGTTGATTATGGATGATGATCCACGTAAAAGTTTTTTTCGAATAACAGTTTATTCACATTTAGATAACGATTTTACATCTTTTATCTCGGATAGGTTAGCTAATATAACAGACATGACTGTTAGGATGCTAAGACATCGGGCAGTATCATGGGGAATAACGATTTTTTTCATCGCTTAACTTACAAATCTGTAGTAAAATAAGAGAAAATAGAGAAAACACAGCTGAGATAATAAGGTGGAAAAATAGATGAGAATAGATGAAGCGAAACGAGAAGAGCTACAGTTAGAAATAACAAAATTACATAATTATCTCACGGAACTTAATCATAAATATTATGATACAAAAAAAGAACGTGTGATGATCGATTACCCGAATAACTCAGAAGGTCGGCAATTAGAACAAGTTTACAATGAAGTATTCCATCATTTATTGAAAGTAAAGAGGGAATTAGACTATTACTCTTTGCCGATTTTAGATACAGGGATCTTAAAGTACGACGAAGAAAAAGAGCGTTTTGTGTTCAAATCAGTTCGAGAGAATTTGATTCTTTCTGCAGGAATTGATTTAGAGATTTTAGTGGAAGATTATTTTACTGAAGAAAAACATTGGGTACGCACAAGGTTAGAATATCTACCCCAAACTTCCGGAGGACCACAAGTGAGTGGTTGGTATATCACAGAAGATAAGGAATTAGAATTAGAGGGAGTGATGGCACGGATTAGAAAGAAACCAATCATGTAGGAATGGTCTAAGAAAGGAACTAAGTGATGAGTGAAAAGAAAGCGGTTTATGTAAATGGGTATATTGGATTGATCGGTTTGGTGTTATTAGTTGGTATCGGCGGCTTCTTATTCTATTTTGGCATGACAAGTGGAGCGATCTTCCAGACGGTCATGGGTTTCGTTTGTTGGTTGATTGCTATTGCACTACTAAGCTCCGCAACGGTTGTTAGTCCCAACCAAGCAAAAGTTATTTTGTTTTTTGGACAGTACATTGGGACGATACGAGAAAGTGGGTTTTTCTTAACGGTTCCGTTTGCACAAAAAATCAACTTATCTTTAAAAGTACGAAATTTTAACAGTTCGGTTTTAAAGGTGAACGATCTAGACGGCAATCCCATCGAAATATCTGCCGTCGTAGTCTTTAAAGTTGTTGACACGGCTAAGGCGTTGTTCGATGTGGCGTATTACCAAGATTTTGTTGAGATTCAAAGTGAGACAGCGATTCGTCATATTGCCAGCCAATACCCTTATGATACTTTCAATGAAGAAGATTTGACTTTGCGAGGCAATACGACTGCCATCTCTGATGAATTAGCCAACGAGCTACAAGAGCGGTTATCTGTTGCTGGGGTCGAGGTGATTGAAACGAGATTGAATCATCTAGCTTATGCGACTGAGATTGCTAGTGCAATGTTACAAAGACAACAAGCAAAAGCTATTTTATCTGCTCGGCAAACGATCGTTGAAGGAGCAGTTACGATGACACAAATGGCATTGGAACAAATTGAAACAGGACAAGAAATCAATTTCACAGATGATCGGAAAGTCCAATTGATCAATAACCTACTTGTTTCGATTATTACAGATAAAGGAACACAACCAGTCATTAATACAGGGACAGTGAAAGAAAAATAGCCATTATTGAGTAAATATCGTATGATTGTAACGAATTTTTCAACTGTATTTTTTCTATAATAGAACAGTAGAGTAGTCAGAGACTGAGCCAAAACTCAGTCTTTTTTAGTATTTCTAAAAACGAATAAACGGTGTTCAAGAAGCAACTCCTCAACAATAAGCGATGATTTTCTAAAATATGAGGAGCTATTTTAAAAAATCCTCTCTTATTCGCTCGGAGTTGAACGCTTCTTTCACAGCCTCTTGCTTTAAACGGTGTTCAAACATCAGCTCCTTGAAATAAGCCTGAATTTTTCAAAACATGAGAAGCTGTTTCAAAAAATTCTTTCTTATTGTCATCAGAGCTACCCGATGTTTTCACGACCTCTGATTCACGGCGTTCAAAGAGCTGACCTCTTGTTCACGGTAAGATCAAAGCGGCATCTTCAAAAAATTTGAGAAGCAGTTTTCGGAAATTCCTTCTTATTTCTTGATGCTAAACACTTTTATCTCAACTTCTTTTTATAAAATTCATCAAACTATTATCTAAATAAAAAACGATTCGATTCAAGCTTGCGGATCACTCTTTTGCTTTGTGATAGATAAATGACAATATTGAAAGATATTTGACAGCTAAATCAAAGGTAAAATACGGTCTTTTTTTTTATAATTGCCCTATCATATGTGAAAGAAGGAGAGGAAATGAAGAAACTACTGGTCGGGATTGGCATTTCCATTGCAGCGTTGGTATTAGGTTCGGTAGTTTTTATCTTTGGGGGCCTAAAAATTGCGGATCGAATGATCATGGGTGGCGATAGCTACTATGTCAAAATTACGACAGATGGAGAAAAAGAGGAAATAAAAGATAATCGTAATGAAATAACCATCCAATATAAATATACTCTTCCCGGATATGATGAAAAGGGAAGTGAAAAAATATTAACATTTAATGGACAAAAACCGCGTCCTTTAAGAAAAGGAGCCTATTTAGAGATTACATGGAATGAAAAAAAAGGTGTCACTTCTTATGAAGAAGTTAAACAAAACGATATACCTAAGTTAGCACAAGAAAAACTAAGTAAAGGATAGATGAAAATGGAAAAAATTGTTGAGGTTCAAAATGTAACAAAAATCTACGGTAAGAATAATGAGAAGAAGACACAAGCCTTAAGTGGGATTAGCTTTACAGTAGAAAAAGGAGAATTTATCGGAATCATGGGGGCTTCTGGATCTGGTAAATCAACGTTGTTAAATATTTTATCTACATTAGACAAACCCACAGACGGAAATATCCGAATCAATCAAAACGATGTAACAAAGTTAAAAGGAAACCAATTAGCAGACTTTCGTGCGAAAGAGATTGGCTTTATTTTCCAAGATTTTAATTTACTAGAAAACTTAACTGCACAAGAAAACATTGCAGTACCACTTTCCTTACAAGGCGTTAAACCTAAAGAAATCAAGCGACGGGTCAAAGCAGTAGCAGAACGTTTATCGATTTCTCATATCATGGGAAGTTATCCTTCTGAGATTTCAGGTGGTCAAAAACAACGGGTAGCAGCAGCTCGTGCCTTGGTTACACAACCAACGATCTTATTAGGTGATGAACCGACTGGAGCTTTAGATTCTAAGAGTGCGCGTGATTTGCTAGATACGATGAAAGAATTGAATCAAAAAGATGATGTTTCAATTCTATTAGTAACACATGATCCGTTTTCTGCTAGCTACTGTGAACGAATCTTATTTATCAAAGATGGCGGTATCCACGAAGAAGTCAAACGTGGCGAACAAAGCCGTGATGAGTTTTATCGTCATATTTTAACGATCTTAGGAAATCTAGAACAGTAAGGGGAGGAAAAAACATGCTTTGGAAATTATCGCTTACTGGGATTAAAGGGCGTTTAAGAGATTATATTGTTTTATTTTCAGGTTTGGTTATGACTTCAGCTATTTTTTATATGTTCGAGTCAATCGCAAGCAATGAAGCGTTTTTAGAAAGTAATTCTACCGTTGGATCAACTGTTTTAATTTTTCATTTTGGCTCGGTATTATTAGCAATCATTACTTTTGTATACATCCTTTATGCTAATTCATTTTTAATGGTGATGCGTCAGAAAGATTATGCAATGTTTATGATGTTAGGGGCTAAGGGCAGAAAAATTGCACAAATGATTTTTACCGAAACATTTGTTGTGGGTGCAACGGCGACCGTCGTTGGCTCTGCGATTGGTGTAGGGCTAACAAGTATTGTGGAACGAATACTCGTTGAACAATTAAACATTTCAATTACACATTTTACACCATTTAGTGTAAAGGGTATTCTGATCACTCTTTTCTTTTTTGCTGTTTTGTTTTTATTAGCAGCAATCACCAATGCTTTTTCAATTGTGAAAAAGCCAATTCTTACATTGATTCGTGCGGAAGCTACACCAACACGAATGAAACAAAATAAATTTTTATTTTTACTTGAAGTTGTATTAGGGGTTGTTTTATTAGGCGTTGGTTATTACGTTCTATCAGAAATTGCACGTATTGGATTGTCTGGTTTAGGGATTTCTCTCGTAACGATTTGTCTGGGAACCTATTTCATTTTCCATTCAGTGATTATTTTCTTCTTGTCTTTACTGAAAAAATCAGAAGGTATCTCATTGAAAAAGTTGAACAACTTTACCTTATCACAATTAAGCTTTAGGATTCGGGACTATACGCAAATGCTTTCAATGGTAGCGATCTTATTTGCTTTAGCTTTAGGAGCGTTAACGGTTGGTTTAGGATTCAGAAATCAAATCTCCGCATTGACCAATTCATCAAACGCTTATGATTTAGTTCTAAACAATGCACAAAAGATTGACCAAGGAAAAGTCAGAGAACTAAATCCAACGTCAAATAACATCTATGCCCAAAAAGAAGATGAACAATACGTTTATTACAATTATGATGAATGGGAAAAAGAGCCGCTTAGATATATTGCATATAGTGGGAACACTTTTGCGGATAACAAAGTAAAGACAGCAACTGCTGAAGAAATCGCAAATTCAAGTGATTTGCAAGAGACATTAAGACAAAACGAATTACCTACGCAACAAGCGAAGGGAATAAAATTAGTTCGTGCAAGTGAATTCGATCAATTAGCGTTGCCAGAAACAACGTTACAATTAATTACAGTCAAAGATTTTGAAGCAAGTTTATCAGGTATCGAAACATTAGTAAAAGAAAATAATCAAGTCAATCCAGAGTTGAAAGATTACCAAGCCATGAGTGGACAAAAATATGAAATGTATCAACAAGTGAATGGTATTTTCTCAGGGATGGAATTTATGGGCTTCTTCCTAGGAATTGCGTTCTTAGCGATGTTAGCAAGTTGCTTGATGTTTAAGATTCTTTCAGGTAGTAAGAGTGACATTGGTCGATATACGATGTTAGAAAAAATCGGTGCGACTCGTGGCTTATTAAGACAATCGATTCGACGAGAAATTGGTGTTTTATTCTTAGCGCCTGGTATTTTAGGAGCGATCCATGTCTTATTTGGTTTAAGACTATTTGAATTTTTAATGAATGATCCATATCGTGATGTGTTGATACCATTCGGAATTTTCTTTGTCATGTACTTTATTTACTATGTATTGACTGTTTGGTTATATACAAGTATTGTTTTGAAAAGAGAGAAATAAAAATACTCTAAATAGGTGAAATTGGTTGGTTTCATCGATAGCACTTGTTAAAGAGACGAAAAAGAAGCATTGGTTCATCTGAGGTATTGAACTAGGCAATATCAGCTTCTGGAGGAATAAATTGTTCCATATGGATTACTGAAGTGGTTTGATGGACGATCCAATAGTTAAACAAAAGGCACACTCCTTTGATTTTTGTTCGTTACTTGAATCTTACAAGGTTGTGTGCTTTTTGTGTACGCTAAAACAAGAAACATCTGAGACATCACACGTTCACTCTAAACATGAATAAGCCGGAGAAGAGACTGAGACAAAACTTGTCTCAACCTCTTCTCCGACTTGTTTTCAGAGCTAGACACTTCTGTCATAGCTTTTTTTAAGTTAATCTACTCCACGATGGATGGATGATCGCTAAGTTTTTCAATAAAGGAATGGTATTGGCTTTGACTTTAATGACAGTCGTTTTTGGAATTTCTCTGGCAGATAGTTGCAAGTACAATTCCCAGTAATTTGGTGTTTTCATTGTAGAAAGATATTCTGGTTTTTTCGTAATTGTTTTTAAAGACCAAGTGTCTACGTCAACTAGCGACATCTCATTTTTATCCCAAGACACAGGTACTACCAAAGGTTTTGAAACGTTTTTAACTTTGGTTTCTTTATTATCTTCTTTTTTCGGTTCATCGTATTTAGTTAAATCATACGATTCAATGATCGCATTCAATTTTTTGGCGTATTGTTTATCTGTAGCATAGCGGCCTTCCAGATACTTCGTTGCCTCTTTATAACTTTTGGCTTCAGATTTCCAAGTTGGTTTGTAGAAATCTTTGTTATTGGACAACCCGCCTTTGATCAATTTCGCATAGTCTTCTAAGCTTTCTTTATAAGAAGGGTATTTACGGAAGGTTGCATGGATTTGGTAATTTGCACCGTTGCTGTCTTGTTCCAAAGTATTGAACAAAACACTTTTTCCTTCATAAGTTCCTTTTATGCCAAACAGATTATAGTTTGGTTCACTTGCCAACAAACTATTGCCAGAACCACTTTCTAAAATCGCTTGAGCCATCATAACAGAAGCGTAAATGCCTTCTTTTTGACCAATTTCTTGCGCGCTTGTAGCAATTTTTTTCAAAAACTGATCCGTCGTTTGATTTTTTGTAAAGTTGAATGAATCATTTAAACCATCTAAAATCGACTGGTTTTTCAGTTGGTCAGTCACGCTTGGTAGACCTGCGATATTGACACGTACTGCAAAATCTGGTCTGAAATCAGCAATTGAAGTAATCCGAACTTTGTCACCTGGTTGAGGGGCATGAATAAATTGTCCATTACCAATATAAATCCCAACGTGGTGAGTGACACCTGAGGAAGGTCCCCAGAATACTAAGTCACCTGGTTGTGCTTGATCTATTGGAATCTGTGTTCCAGCGTATTGTTGTTCACCTGTCCATCCACCGATATAATGACCAGTAGCTTTCATGTAAACATAATAAGCTAAACCCGAACAGTCAAATGTACTTGGTCCTTTTGCTCCCCAAACGTAGGGTCTGCCTAAATATTTATAGGCTTCTTTCACGATTTCTTTTTGAACTACTGTCGTGTTTGTTGGTAAAGTTGTTTCAATCGGTGTTTTGCTGACAAAATCGGAGGACCCGTCTACAGGATTTTCAATTCCTGCCTGTTGACCTTTATTTTTGTCATTTATTTGGTGATTGGAAGAATTATTGGTATTCGCTGAAACAACTGAATCGTTACTGGTTGACGTTGACGGTTTCGATTGTTCTTTTGAACTATCAGTTGGTTTATTTTTATCTGTGCTAGGTTTCGTTGTATCATTAGGTTTTGTCGTTTGAGAAGAATCTTGAGTATTTCCAGCTGAATTAGTCGTATCCTGAGTAGAAGAGTCTTCAGATGGAACAGTTGGTGTGTTGAATGAAGCAGTCAATGATAGATCCATTACACCAACGACAAAGAATCTTTTTTGATAATTCACTTCTTGGGCACCATTTACTTGGAAAGAAAGTAATTTTTCACCTTTAGGAGGGGTGATTTCATAGAACACTTTCGTTCCTTCTTTCAACCCACTGACCGTGCCATTAGGTTGGATGGTCAACTCTTTTTCTTCTCGAGGGGCGCTACTGATAACAGACAGCTTAATTTTCCCCAGTAATTCGGGATTAACTGTCAGTGTATGTGTCGCAACTTCTTCCGCAGGTTTCTCAGTTGATTCACCTGTTTCAGTCGTTGATGAATCAGTGGTTGATGATTCACCCGTTGAGCCAGTTGTGGCTGATGAATCTGTGGTGGACGATTCAGTTGTGTCTGTACTTGATGCTGTTGAAGTTACAGAATCACTTCCCGAAACAAGTGAGCTACTTGTAGTTGTTGGTTGGTTTTCTGTTGCAAAAACAGCTTGAGTCGATAAAATCGTTGGAGCAATCAGCCAAGATGCAGCAAGTAGGCGTATTGCTTTATTTTTGTTCATATGCGGTACTCCTTTTCTTTTTGCTTGTGACGAGTCTCTATGCTCATGCAACTGTTGTTAATACATAACAAAGATCTGATTTTTTTGATTAATAAGCTACGATTCTTTTTTCTAATAAGTCGCTTCGCTTTAATATTTTAATTATTCTGCATGCCATTAATTTGTTGGGGGAGAACAAATTTGGGGGAAATGGTCATACTACTTAAATTGTACCAAAGGAGATAGATTTCTACAAAATATTTGTAAAAATAACGACCGTAAAAAACAAAAAAAAAATAAAACACAAAAATACTTCATCATGTTTTATTTTTTTCTTCATAATTTATTCACAAATGCTACTTACACGCTTAGTTGAAGCTCTTTTTTTCAATTCTACTGGTAATAATTTTTCGCTCCATTCTTTTTCAGGCGACTGGATACGGGCTAATAATAATTGAGCAGCAGATTGTCCTAATTCAAAAATTGGTTGAGCGATCGTCGTTAATTTTGGTTTGACATATTCACACATATCCACATTATCGTATCCAATCACACTATAATCTTCGGGGATTTTCTTTCCATGTTCTTCCAACCCACGATAAATACCAAAAGCGAGCTCGTCGTTTAAGGCAAAGATTGCGGTCGCAGAGGAATTAAGAATCGTTGGAACGACCTGGTACCCACCATTTTTAGAAAAATGAGTAGGTAGTAACAATAAATTGTCGTGCGAGAGCTGATAAAAATCTAGTGCATGTTTAAAACCCTCGATCCTACGATAGACGTTTTCAGGGGGATTTTGTGGATAAACGAGCGCAATGGATTGGTGACCTAAATGAAGTAAGTGTGTACCAGCCAAGTATCCTCCACGAAAATCATCTGTGCTGATCGCATCACTAAATCCTTCAGCCTTTTTTTGATCCAACACAATAAAAGGTCGATTTTGTTTCTTAAGATTTTCATTGATTGCTGTAGTCGAAACAGCGGAAGTAGCTATGATAAACCCATCGACTCCTCGTCGTGCTAATTCGGCTAAATACTCAATTTCTTTTTGATGGTCAGAATCAGCGTTACATAAAATCGTCACGAAGTTTTGTTTGTATAACACATCTTCAATTCCACGCATTAGCGTATTAAAAAAAGGGTTGGTGATATCCGGCACGAGGACACCGATCGTTTTTGTTTCTTTCGTAATCATTTGGCGAGCGACATAGTCAGGTTGATAGCCGAGAATGTCTTTTGAAGCAAGCACTTTTTCAACTGTTTTAGCGCTGAATTTTTCTTCATTACCATTTAAAATCAATGAAACAGTGGCAATGGAAACACCAGAATGTTTTGCCACGTCTTTAATCGTTATTTTCTTTTTCTTCATTCTGATACTCCTATCTGACGGTTACTTTTATTTTCCCATGGAAAACCAGCAATGTAAATGAAAAACAAGGCGTGTTTGGTTCCTTTATCTGGCTTCTTCGATTGCTTGAAGGATTTCTTTGGTTGTACGCACTCGTGCTGTTTTTGGAAACATTTTTTCAAAAAAGAGCGTATGAAGTTCTAGATCTCGATCACTACAACCATCTTCGATAACAATAACATGGTAACCATGTTGAAAAGCATCTAAAGCGGTGGCATAGACACCGTTTGAAGTTGCTACACCTGAAAGAATGAGCGTATCGATCTTTCTTCGACGAAGTTGGGCATCTAAAGACGTTCCAAAAAAAGCACTTGGATTATGTTTAGTGATCGTGAGTGTGTTTTGTGTTCCTTTGGTGGTAGGTTCAAGTAATAAATCAGTAAATTCTTTAGGGGGGTATAAAAAGCACCTGCTTGTGCTCGGTCATTTTTAGCACTCAAATACTGAAAGCTGGTAATATCGACATTGACTAGTATATTCCAAGCAGGTGTATGCTTTAACTGCTCAGCAATCAGTTGATTGTTTGAGAGGATGGTGGTTGCATCATAAGGGAATAATTGCCCAGAATTCACAATTCCTTTTTGGAGATCGATTGGTAAAAAAGCTGTTTTTGCTAATTCGAGTGGAATAGGTGATTTTGTAGTAGTCATGGGTTTTCCTTCTTTCAATGAATAGATCGTTTTCCATGTAAGTAAAACATAATTTCTGTATTTGTCAATGAATCGTCTATCAAATCTTTAGTCTGATTCATTTCAATGGTAAAATAAAAAGTAGCGACTTTATTCGTAAAGAGATGGAGATGAGAGAAGAAGGATGAGCTATGTAGAAGTAATCAACGAATGTAAACGGTACAAAATGGGAGAAACAACGATTACCGCAAATGATAATATTTCATTTGCGATCAAAAAAGGAGAACTAGTCATTATACTTGGTCCAAGTGGTGCAGGGAAGTCAACAGTTCTTAATATATTAGGCGGGATGGATAAGCCAGATGAAGGGCAAATCATCATTGATCAGACAGACATCGCTCAGTTCAACGATAAACAATTGACCGCCTATCGTCGAACAGATGTCGGATTTGTATTTCAATTTTATAATTTGGTACCGAATTTAACAGCAAAAGAAAATGTCGAGTTGGCAACAGAAGTTTCACCAGATGCGTTAGATCCAGTGGAGGTATTGACACAAGTAGGTCTGGCACATCGGCTGGACAATTTTCCTTCACAGCTTTCAGGAGGAGAACAGCAGCGTGTTTCCATTGCTCGAGCATTAGCAAAAAATCCGAAATTACTTCTATGTGATGAACCAACAGGTGCGTTGGATTTTGAAACAGGGAAACAGGTGTTGAAGTTATTACAAAATGCGAGTAGAGAACATGGAAATACGGTGTTGATCATTACTCATAATTCTGCCTTAGCACCGATTGCTGATCGTGTCATCCATATCAACGATGCGAAAGTCCGTTCGATTGAAACAAACGATCATCCTTCAACCATTGATGAGATTGTGTGGTAAGGAGGGGCTATGAAAACAAAAACATATCTTAAAGCAAGTGCTAGAGAAATCAAACAATCGAAAGGCAGATTTATTGCCATTGTATTGATCATTTTGCTAGGGACCTTGTTATTCGTAGGCGTTAAAACGGCGGGGCCGGTTATGCAAAAAACGATGGATCACTATGTTGAAAAAGGCAATCTATCGGATTTACAAATCATTTCAACTGGTGGTTTAACGGAACAAGACGTAACTAGAGCCGAAAAAATCCCTGATGCACAACTGGAAACGGGAAAACAATTTTATTATTCCAGCTCAAGTAAAAACGAAGTTGTGCAAGTTTTTTCTTATAAAAAATCAAATAAACAAAACCTTTTAGAAGTAGTAGATGGGCATTTACCAAAGAATAAAGACGAACTCGTACTAGATGAAAAAGCAAAAAGTCTAGGCTATAAAATAGGCGAAACGTATAAGATCGATTCTGACAACGTGAAAAAGAAAGACTATCAAATTGTTGGATTTGTACGATCGCCACTTTTCATCAATAATTTAGAACGTGGTTTTGCCAATGTCGGGAACGGCACGATCGATTATTTTGTTTATTTACCTGAAACAGAATTTAACACAGACATTCAATCGGTTATTTACTTAACGTTTAAAAATGTTTCATCCTTTGATACTTATAGTAAAGAATATCGGGACAAAATGGCACAAAACCAAAAAAGCGTGGAGAAACTTTTTCAAGATCGACCAGCTGCACGTTTAACTGAACTAAGGGAACAAGCTAAGGAGTCTTTACAACCAGAAAAAGAAAAGGTGAGTGCTGGTCAAGAACAAATTAGTCTGGCACAAAGTCAATTGGCAGCTGCCAGAGCCCAACTAGAGCAACAACGTTCAATGATCGAACAATTGCCTGAAGTACAACGAACAGTAGCAACTAATGAACTAGCTACGCAAGAAGCACAGCTAGCTGAGCAAGAAAAGCAAGTCGCTGAACAACAAGAAAAACTGAATGATGCACAGGCCCAAATTACCGAAAATGAAGAAAAGATCAATCGTTTGGAAAAACCAACCTATCGTTTCCAAGAGCGTTCAGATAATGTGGGTTTTCAAGAATTTGGTGATTTAGCTGAACGGATCGCAGCCATTGCTAATGTTTTTCCTGTTTTCTTCTTCTTTATTGCAGCATTGATCACTTTTACGACGATGACACGGATGGTCGAAGAAAACCGACGAGAAATCGGTACGTTGAAAGCATTAGGCTATACTAAATTTGAAATTGCAAAAAAATATGCTATTTATGCAAGTTTAGCTTCTGGTCTAGGAATTATTTTAGGAACCGTCTTAGGAACCAATCTATTACCAAGAATTATTTTTGAACTATCGAATGAACGCTATGATATCGGATCAGCAGTCATTTTTTATGATTGGTCTCCGATTTTACAAGCGGCAGTGGCGTTTTTTATCGCTGCATTTGGTGCAGCAATGATCGTATTATTCAAAGATTTAAGAGAAAGACCGGCAGCTTTATTACAACCCAAAGCGCCAAAACCAGGCAAAAGAATATTATTGGAATATATCACACCACTGTGGTCAAGATTAAGCTTTAATCAGAAAATCAGTTATCGAAATCTGTTCCGTTATAAATCCAGAATGTTTATGGCAATCGTTGGGATTGCTGGTTGTGCTGGTTTAATGGTAGCAGGCGTAGGATTGAAAGACTCTTTAAGCTCTGTTTCTGATAAACAATTTGGCCCAATTACGAATTACCAAGCAATTGTCACTTTAGATGGAGAAACAGAAAACAGTGAAACAAAAGCAAAGGAACAGTTAGAATCCGATCCGAAAATTACTGATTTGCTAGCAGTAAACATGCAAACGATCGAGCTTCGGCAACAAGGACAAGCGACTCAAAGCGTAACGATGATCATACCGGAAACGTCAAAAGGTCTATCACCGTTTATTCACTTGATCTCATTAAAAGGACGTAACATGGAGTTGAATGATTCAGGAATCGTCCTCACACAAAAAGCTGCCGAACTGTTTGATGTATCTGAAGGAGACCGCCTTTCATTGTACACGGATGACCAAAAAGAGTTATCGGTTACGGTGAAAGCCATTGCTCAAAACTATTTAGGAAACTTTGTTTATATGAGCCCTGCCTATTATCAAAAAGTATCAGGAAACGAAGCTTCTACAAATGCTTATTTAGTTCAAGCTGACCCAATGTCTAAAAAACAAGAGAATGCTTTGTCAGAAAAGCTATTGGGAACCAATGCAGTAACAAATACATCATTTGTTTCGAAACAAATGGAAACCCAAGAAGAATCACTTGCGAACCTCGATTCAATCGTTGTGATTTTTGTCGTTTTATCAGGGCTGTTAGCGTTTATCGTGTTGTATAATTTAACCAATATCAATATTTCTGAACGAGTGCGGGAATTATCAACGATCAAAGTACTAGGCTTTTTTGATAAAGAAGTAACGATGTATATTGTGAGGGAGAATATTATTTTTACTTTAGTTGGTATTGTAGGTGGATTTGGCATCGGCTACGTCCTAACTGACTTTATTTTACAACAGGCTTCAATGGAGACGGTGATCTTCCCCTTAGTGATCACTTGGAAAGCATATGCTCTTTCTGCTGTTTTGACTATTGAATTTACAGTTATCGTTATGATAGCGACCCACTTCAAGCTGAAAAATATCAATATGATTGATGCTTTGAAATCAAACGAATAAAAAAAGCTTCTTGCTAAAAGTTGAGTAGACTTTTGCAAGAAGTTTTTTTATTAAGTAACTGGTTGATGAAAAGAAAATTTGGTATAGGGAAAATAATACGTAGGTTTTGTTATGCCAATTTGTTGGATGTGCGACAGTTTATAATGGGTGAGGTCTTCCTATTAGAGGACTTAGCTCTGTCCTTGATAAACGCTTCCTTTTCCTTTATAATAGGATTTGTAAACTTGTATATATAAGTTGGAATAATAGCTGATTGGAGGCGAATGAGGATGTCGTTTAATGAGAAAGTAGTTTATCAAATTTATCCTAAATCTTATCGTGATAGTAATGGTGACGGGATTGGCGATTTAAAAGGGATCAAAGAAAAATTACCTTATCTGCATGAACTAGGGGTCGATATGATTTGGTTGAACCCTATTTATCCGAGTCCACAAAAAGATAATGGCTATGATATTTCTGATTATGTAGCGATTGATCCACTATTTGGAACGATGGAAGAATTTGAAGAACTAGTCACACAAGCAAAGAGCTATAATATAGAGATTATGCTTGATATGGTTTTAAACCATGTCTCAATAGAACATGAATGGTTTCAAAAAGCTTTAGCTGGCGATCGTTTTTACCAAGATTTTTTTATTCTAAGAGATGAGCCAACCGATTGGGTATCTAAATTTGGTGGTAATGCATGGGCGCCTTTTGGAGATACGGGTAAGTATTATTTACATCTCTATGATCAAACACAAGCAGATTTAAATTGGCGAAATGAAGCAGTTCAAGCAGAGTTGTTCAAAGTTGTTCGTTTTTGGATATCTAAAGGGGTCAAAGGCTTTCGCTTTGATGTGATCAACGTAATCGGGAAAGATGAAGAACTCAAAAATAATGCAGAGAACCAAGGAAAAGCAGAATATACTGACAAGCCGATTACTCATACGTATCTTCAACGATTAAATCGGGAAACTTTTGGTCAAGATCCAGAAATCATCACAGTTGGAGAAATGAGTTCAACGACGATTGAAAATTGTATTTTGTATACGGAACCAAGTCGGAATGAGCTTTCGATGGTGTTCAATTTTCATCATTTGAAGGTTGATTACGAAAATGGAAACAAATGGAGTACGCCACCTTTTGATTTTGAAGCTTTAAAAAGTCTGTTCCATACATGGGGCGAAGCGATGAGTAAAGGAAATGGCTGGAATGCGTTGTTCTTAAATAACCACGACCAGCCAAGAGCCCTCAACCGCTTTGTAGCAATTGATAAATACCGCACAGAAGGGGCTAAAATGTTAGCGACGATGATCCATTTGAATCGTGGGACGCCTTATATTTATATGGGGGAAGAAATTGGGATGATCGATCCAGACTTTCAGCATATCGATGATTACGTCGATGTAGAAAGTTTAAATGCTTACCAAGAAATGCTGAACCAATCATTCTCGGAAGAAGAAGCTTTTCGGCGAATCAAGGCGAAATCCAGAGATAACGCTCGGACACCGATGCAATGGACAAGTGATGAAACAGCTGGCTTTACCACAGGAACACCTTGGTTAGGTTTAGCAGCAAATCATGAGGTCATCAATGTAGAACAAGAACGTACATCTGAACAATCGATTTTCGCATACTACAAAAAATTGATTCAATTGCGAAAACAATATCCTGTAATTGCATCAGGGGACTATCAAGCTTATGAACCCGATCATCCTCAAGTATACGGTTATTTAAGACAATTAGACGGACAAAAATTATTGGTTTTAACTAATTTTTACGAAAATGAAACGACCATAACGATCCCAGAAGAATTTGCTAGTGCCCAACCGCTTATCAGCAATTATGCCAATACTCTTATTCAAGAGGAATTGACCCTAAGGCCTTATCAAGCGATCGCCCTGTTGATCCAGTAAATAAAAGATCAAGAGCAAAAAATTGGTAAACGATGAGCCGATAGTAACTGAGCATGATCTTTGTTTCTAAAGTAATAAAAAATTTTCATGAGTTTGACAAATTACTGATGTCCTTATGAGCAACTGTTTTGAAAAAAACGATGAATCGGTTGTAGATAAAATTTTACACGAGATATTTCGAAAGAAAATTGTATTTTTAATGAACCATCAGCTGGTGGTAAAACATTCGACGCTTAATCCATGAGTTATTGGATTAAGGTCGTTTTTATTTTGTCTAAAAATAAATGTGAGATAAGAAGAAAGAATCATGAAAAAAACGATTGAGTAATGATAAAATTGAGTATCGCAAATCAAAGAATATGATGGAAGCAATAACAATTTAATGTATGCTCTCATCTAAGAAAAAAGAGGATACAATATCATTAATATACCTAGTGTAAGATGGACTATAAATCTTTTATTTGTATTTTGCCTAAAACTTGCCTGAAGTTTTTCTGAAACCCAAACAAATTGTAATTCGTTTTTGGGATGGTCTATTAAATACTGTTTAAATATTTTGCGTTCCTTTTTTTGGATTTAATTAAGTAAAAACCTGTAACAGCACTGATGGTAAGGGCTATTCCCAAATAGGGAATTATATAATTCAAATTTTTAGGAACGTCTTCAATAGGGAAAAAGTAGTGAATAACACGTTCCAAAATAAAAAAGACAATAACATAAATGATAAATGAAAATTTTCTTTTTAGAGCAAAAGAAGGATCCTTTTTTTCATAATATTGTGAGATTGCTTTTTTTCGTTTCTTTTGTTCTTGTTCAGTTAGGTTTGGAAAAGTACGCTCTCTTTCTTGTTTATATAGAGCCATGATATCTGAATACTCCTGTTGGATCTGCCTGACTTTGTAGACTGTATAAATAAAACTACCATAATATATTAAAGTAAACATAAATTTAATTAAAAGCATTATTTAGTTCTCCTTAAAGACCTTTTTTTAATTATAGCAAACAACATTTGAAAGTAGCTTTAAAAATGTAATAAAAAAGAGAGCGGGGCAATAATCAGATTTTTTTCTGACTATTGTCTCACTCTCTTTTTCTTTTACCCATTAACCTTTACATAAAGCGTAATATGTAGGTGAAATATTTCTTCAGATGATAAGTAGTAGAAGAAGCTTGATTGATTTCCTCAATCAATGAAAGAAATATATATAAACGTTATGGTAAACGATCAAAATTCAAGAATATTAATTGGGAATATTGAGCGTTTATGCTTAATTAGAACAAGTAAAATAAATGTTGCAGGGGAGATGATCCATACGATTTTGTCAGCTTCGGTAACAAAATGGACATTGGAAAGAGACATCAATTGAAAACAGGGGAAACACCTAAAGCTGATGAAGTGGTATTGACGAGAAAATAATGATCAAAAATAAGAGCAAAAAAGGAGTAAATATGAGTAAAAAAAAAATTAACAGCAAAACGTAAAAAACAGCTATTAACGATGTTTGCGGTGGCTGGGGTGATGGGAAATACTGGGATTGCACCAACGATGGCATTAGCGGATACTTTGACACCAACAGCTGAAACTGCTACTGAACAAACACAGGCGAATGAAGCAAAAGAAGTCATCGATCAAACGATACAAAACGTCACAGATCCGTTAGTAAACCCAACGGATTCAACCACTACAGCTAGTGATTCGTTAGCAACAACCGATGAAACAACGGATGACACCCAAGACCAAGCAACAGAACAAGAGCAAGCAACAGCACCGACTGCCGAAAGTGAAGGGGATGCAACTAATCCAACAGCTGAAGCGCCAAAAGTAGCGAAAAAAGCGAACGTGGTAGCTGCCTCCGAGATAACAGGCACGTGGGGTACCAGTCCGTATACTTTTGATGAAAACACAGGAGTATTGACAATCGGAGCAGGTGAGTTAAGTGGATATACAGAATCCCCATGGTCCGAAAATAAAAACGTAGATGCTGAAGCAATCAAGAAAATTGTCTTGTCTGGAAAAGTAGTTGCTCCAAAAAATTCTAGGTTATTATTTAGTGGAAATACCCCTGCTGAAAAACTTACGAATGTAACTGAAATCGAAGGGTTAAGTCAACTGGATACCAGTAACGTAACAGATATGTGGAAAATGTTTAAAGATATGAGTAGCATAACAAGTCTAGATGTAAGTGGCTTTGATACCAGTAACGTAACAGATATGCGTTCTATGTTTTATGGTATGAGCAGCGTAACAAGTCTAGATGTAAGCAATTTTGACACTAGCAAAGTAACATTTATGTCTTATATGTTTGCTGATGCTCCACTTAAGAAATTAACTCTAGGAGATACATTTAAATTTGTAGAAGCAAACGCAAGTCTTACTTCTGCTTGGAAGAGAGAAGATGGCAAAGGGACGTTTTATTCAGCAGAAGATTTCATGAAAAACTATGGCACCGGTGATCTGACTGCTGGCACGTATGTTTCCGTTGAAACAGACACGTGGGGAACTAGTCCGTATATGTTTGATAAAGATACAGGAACGTTAACAATCGGAGCAGGTGAGTTAAGTGGCTATAAAGAATCGCCATGGAGCAGCAATAAAGTAGATAATAAAGCCATCAAAAAAATTGTCTTGGCTGGGAAAGTAGTTGCTCCAGAAAATTCAAACTACTTATTTAGTACAAGTACCGTTGGTAAGGATCTTACGAATGTAACTGAAATCGAAGGGTTAAGTCAACTGGATACCAGCAACGTAACAACTATGAGTTATATGTTTTATGGTATGAGCAGTGTAACAGGTTTAGATGTAAGCAACTTTGATACCAGTAACGTAACAACTATGGGTTATATGTTTAAAGGTATGGGTAGCGTAACAAGTCTAGATTTAAGCAACTTTGACACCAGCAACGTAACAGATATGACTGATATGTTTTTTGGTACTTCACTTAAAAAATTAATTCTAGGAGATACCTTTAAATTTGTAGCAGGAAAAGGAGCTCTTACTTCTGCTTGGAAGAGAGAAGATGGCAAAGGAAAGGCTTATACAGCAGCAGATTTCATGAAAAACTATGGCACTGGTGACTTGACTGCGGGCACGTATGTTTCCGTTGAAATAGGCACATGGGGAACTAGTCCGTATAATTTTGATGAAACCACAGGGACATTGACGATCGAAGCAGGTGAGTTAAGTGGTTTTGTAGAATCGCCATGGTCCGAAAACAAAAAAGTAGATGCTACAGCCATCAAGAAAATTGTCTTGTCTGGAAAAGTAGTTGCTCCAGAAAATTCTTTTTTATTATTTAGTGGAAATACCTCGGCTGACAAACCTACGAATGTAACTGAAATCGAAGGGTTAAGTCAACTGGATACCAGTAACGTAACAGATATGAGTAAAATGTTTAAAGGTATGAGTAGCATAACAAGTCTAGATGTAAGTGGCTTTGATACCAGTAAAGTAACAAATATGCAACATATGTTTTCCGGTATGAGCAGCGTAACAAGTCTAGATGTAAGTGGCTTTGATACCAGTAACGTAACAGATATGGCTAATATGTTTCGTGGTATGAGCAGTGTAACAAGTTTAGATGTAAGTGGTTTTGATACCAGTAATGTAACAACTATGGAGAATATGTTTTACAATATAAGCAGCGTAACAAGTCTAGATTTAAGTGTTTTTGATACTAGTAATGTAACAACTATGCAGGATATGTTTAAGGACACACCTCTTGCTAAATTAACACTAGGCGATCACTTTAAAGCGGTTGGAGACACTAAGTTATCAGCGCCGAAAGCACTGAACGAAGGGGATCAGCTGACAGGAAATTGGATTCGTGAAGATGGTCAGTCCAAAGGCTATTCACCTGCTGACTTTATGACAAATTACGGAACTGGGGATTTAACGGCAGGAACTTATGTGGCAGAACTAGTGAAAAGTGAGTTGAAACCACAAGAATATCATGTAGGAGATGTCAATATTACTGGAACCTACACAGGGGATATGTCTCTCGGACGATTAACCGTTAATGGCAAAGTTGTCAGCTGGGGCGGTAGCTTCAAAGATGGTCAATTCAGCTATTATGTCGGTGTTGGCAAATTAAAAGTCGGCGACAAAGTCGTATTAGATGGCTACAACAAAGAGAAGGAATTGATAGATTCAAAAGAGATTGAAGTGATTTCCGAATCTTCAGGATCAATTGATCAGGTGGACACTTATAAGCTAGGTGATTCAACCATTACTGGAACTTATACGGGGGATATCCATAAAGGAAAACTAGTAGTGAATGGGGAAGTAATCAGCTGGGGCGGAACCTATAAAGATGGTAAGTTTAGCTATTATGTGAACTCTCAAATCATCAAAGCAGGGGATCAAGCAACGATTCAAGGCTATGATAAATTCGATACACCACTAGGGGACCCACAACCAGTGACTATAGGAGAACAACTGGGTCAATTAACAGAAGCCCATCGTGTGGGAATCAGTACAGTGATCGAAGGAAACTACACAGGCGATGTTTACCAAGGAATCTTATTGGTCAATGGTGAAAAAGTTAGTCAAGGCGGTAGCTTCAAAGATGGCAAGTTCAGTTATTATGTAGGAAACCTTAAAGTGTCAGAAGACGATCAGGTAGTCTTGATGGGTGCCAACAATCGAGGACAACAAATTCCAGGATCAGAGATTGATGTCACTATTCAAACACCAACAGCTGAAATCAACGAATTGACTTATAAAATCGGCACACAAACGATCAAAGGAGCCTATGGTTCTGATACCCAAGTCCACCAAGGACACTTGTTTGTCAATGGTAAACTGATCAGTAAAGGTGGGAGCTTTAAGGATGGGGCAATCAGTTATTATGTGAAGCCAGACCTAATCAAAGCTGATGATCAAGTAACAATGAATTTCTATGATGGAAGTGGCAACTTATTGGCTGAAAACCAAACAGTTTCTGTAAACTAAGGAAAAATAAATTTATGTAAGTCTAAAAACTGGGGCATTGATTAGAAAAAATCTGATCAATGTCTCAGTTTTCTTGATTTAAGATACGCTCAAAATTCAAACAGGTTGAGCTAAATGATGAATACCGGAATGTGTACAGAGGTTTATATTTTGTGTCAAATAAAATTAAAAATTTATGCCATTTCAAAAGAAAAGTGACACACAAAAAATACATTATATCAGGGGTTTCTTCTTTTTTTAACTTGTGAACTTAGCTATCTTTTTCCTTTCTATTCTTACTTTTTAGTTTAAAAATATCTATTGTCATTGTGTCGATCAAATCTCCATTTTCTGGACATTAATATCTAAAAATAAATATGATGTAAAATTATGTGTTACTCAGTGTTGTGTAGTAATTACACTGATCAACCTGCCAAGAGTCCAATCACAACCACCTTTGAACAACATGAAACAACGATGACTAATAACAATGGATTTAACGCTTCGCAAAATCCATTGGATGGACAATGATATTAGCAATGATGATTTCCCATTCTGATTGTAAAAGATCAATAAAGTTGATATAATGAATACGAAAAGAGGAGTTGCGCTAACAACTCCTTAACAGCACCGTTTAAGACGGTGACCAGTTTAATATTATTTTTGAAAAATAATCGTCGACCGGCTAAAGCTGACGGTTATTTTTTTTGATTGTTGTTTACAACTGCCAAGATTCCAAAAATGATTGTTGCGATTAAAGAACCGAAACCAATCATTAATCCTAGCGCCGTTTCAACAGGCAAAAGGCTTCTCCTTTCTGTAAGATTTTGGAAGTACGCACATACGCACCACCTCACTTTCAATCGGATAGCCACCGTCACAAACTTTACTGTCTTGATTATTATTAGCATATCTAAAATCGATTAAAAATTCTCGATTTTAGTTGTTTTTTCTATAATTTTAGCGAGGTGATCGTGATGGAATAATCTATTGTTTTACTCGGTAAAATTCAGGAAATCAAGACACAGCCATTGCTTGTGCGATTTACATTACCAATGAGCCCTGAATCAATCAATCAGTGGTCAATATAGAAATAACGGATAAATTGCTTATTTTGGAAGAAGGCAATTATACTATTTCAGTAACAGGTCACTTCAATAAACGGAATCACTTAGTCATTGAATCGATATAAATTAAAAACCCCAATCATTTTATGCGATTGATGAGCATACAAAAGAAGAGCTGCACTCCTAAATGTGGATTGCAGCTCTTGTTGTTTTACATAGAAACAGGAACAAAGGTCTGTTTAGTAGAGACTGGGACAATAGTCTTCTTCAGTAAGAAAAATAAGCTTGATCGTCCTAGTCCCTCGTTTTTTTGAGAGGTGTTCCAGACTTTCTTTACTCTTTTTCAAAGTAGTCTTTTTCCGAAAATTCTGCTTTTTGGTAGACACCCTGATCGCCATAATACTTGTTGTAGCGTTGTTTGAACTTTTTAAAAGTAAAGACAACCAATAATTTGATCAATGTGTAGATGGGGATCCCAAAAATTACACCCATGAGTCCTAGTAAATCACCCATCACTAATAAAACAATCAAAATAGTGATTGGATGGACTTGAAGGCGATTGCCCATAACTCGAGGGATAACTAAGTCCCCATGAAGTAATTGGACGATGAACCAGACCAAAACAAACTTAATTGCCATGAATGTCGAATCTTGGAAAGCAATAAACAATCCAGGAAAGAAGGCAATAAATGGTCCAATGTAAGGAATGATACATAAAATCCCAGCTGCGATTGCTAGTATGCTTGCAAATTCTAAGCCGATCAATAAAAATGTGACCCAATAAACAGCTCCTAAGATGAAAGAAGCAATGATTTGCCCTTTTAAGAAATCACCTAATTGTTGATTGGCGATTTTAGTCAATGTGCGAAAATCTGTACGGAACTTGGGTGGTACGATCCCTAACACAGCTTGATAAAATTTCTGAGGATCTCTTAATAAGAAGAACGCAATGATTGGACCAGTAAACAATGTAATAAAGGTAGATGTTACTGCTGAAAAGATATTCCCGATACTTTGTGCGCCACTTTCCCAATAATCGCCAATAAACGAGGCAAAATTAGACGTCCAATCATCAATCGATGAAAAGAATTGATCGAATGTGTCCGCAAAAGGTGTTTGCGCTAAGAAGTTTTTCAAAGTTTGTATAAAATCGTTGAACAAATCAGGAAAACTAGTCATTAGTGTTTTGGCTTGTTGCTCCAAGAAAGGAACTAACCAAACACTCCCTAAGCCGATCAAAAATAAAATAATGACATAAACAATAGTAACAGATAAATTTCTAGATAGTTTTCGACTCAAACGTTTGATCAACGGGTCTAGTAAATAATATAAAACTAACGCAAATAGTACTGGAGCGAGTGTCGTCGCAAAAATCACAAAAAATGGTTTAAAAATAAAACCGATCTGCTGAAAAAAATAGATCACTAAAGCTAACATAATCAACAACCCTAATACATAATAGGAAGTTGTTCCTCCTAGAAAACGTATCAGACGAGACTGATCTTTAGAATTATTCTTCAATTTGTTACTCCTTTCAATGTACTAAATCGCTCTAAGTTCAAGATAAAAGTAAAAGGAAATTGTTTTTTACCTATCGGGAACGTCAAGCTGATTTATCTTATTATAGTCGGAACTAGTGACAAAAAGAAAATGATACTGTTCAGAAATGGCTAGAAAATAAAAAGAAATAGTTTTAAGAAAACGCTTGACTATTTATTTAGCAATATGATAAATTAAATCCTGTTGCTAAAACGTAAAGATTACGATTTGGTAACTTTAATCGTAAAATGAAAGAAGATGAAGGAGTGTCGTCAAATGAAGCGTTTGGTTTATTTATTAGGGATAGTAGTTACTGTTTGTATACTTGCCAGTTGTGGCAATCAACAAGAAGCCGCGAACAAAAAAGAAAAATTGCAGGTGATGACGACTTTTTATCCAATGTATGATTTCACGAAAGAAGTAGTTGGAGATGAAGGAGAAGTTGAGTTATTGATTCCTGCTGGGACAGATTCACACGACTATGAGCCATCAGCAAAAGATATGGCAAAAATTCAAAATGCGGATGTCTTTGTCTATAACAACGAAAATATGGAAACCTGGGTACCAGCAATCCAAAACACATTGAAAGAGGGGAATGTGTTAGCAGTCAAAGCGACTGAAGGGATGTTGTTGTTACCGGGTAGTGAAGAAGGACATGACCATAGTCATGGCGAAGCAGGGCATTCTCATGAATTAGACCCGCATGTTTGGTTAGCTCCAAGTTTAGCAATGAAACAAGTAAAAAGTATAAGGGATCAACTGATCACAAAATACCCCGATAAAAAAGAAGCCTTTACTAAAAATGCGGAGAATTATTTAGAAAAATTACAAGAACTTCATCAGAGTTATAAGGATACCTTAAGTAAAGCAAAACAAAAATCTTTTGTTACCCAACATGCCGCATTCAACTATTTGGCATTAGAGTATGGACTGAAACAAGTGTCAATAGCTGGCTTATCCTCAAGTGAGGAGCCTTCAGCCGCAAGAATTGCTGAATTAAAACAGTTTGTAAAAGATCATGGGATCAAATATATTTATTTCGAAGAAAATGCTAAAGACAGTATCGCTAGAACTCTAGCAAATGAAGCCGGCGTTTCTTTGGCTGTCTTGAATCCTCTAGAAGGTTTAACGAAAGAACAACTTGCAAATGGTGAAAACTACGTAACCATAATGAAAGAAAACCTCAAGTCATTACAAAAAACGACAGATACAGTGAATCCACTGGAAGCCACACTGACACCAGAAAAAGAAAAAAATGTATATAATGGTTACTTTGAAGATTCAGCTGTGAAAGACCGCAAATTGTCCGATTGGAAAGGGCAATGGCAAACGGTCGATAACTATTTAGCTGATGGAACCTTAGATCCCGTATTTGAGTATAAGGCAAAAATCGATCCAAAAAAATCAGCAAAAGAGTACAAGGATTATTATACCGTCGGATACCAGACGGATGTCGAAAAGATCAAGATTGACGGAGATCGAATGGCATTTACTTTTAAAAATGGTGAGACGAAGCAATCATCTTACCGATATGCAGGTAAAAGAGTTTTGAATTACGCTGCAGGAAATCGAGGCGTACGCTACTTATTTGAAGCAGTAGAGCCAGAAAGTGGCGCTTATCGATATGTACAATTCAGTGATCATTCGATTGCACCAACAGATTCGGAACATTTTCATATCTATTTAGGGAATGAAAGTCAAGAAAGTTTACTGGCAGAAATGGATCATTGGCCAACTTTTTATCCAGTGGAGATGAGTGGGCAAGAAATTGCGCAAGAAATGCTGTTACATTAAACTACAAAATAGGAACAAGAAAAGATAAATAAGAAAAAATGAGCAAAACAAACAGACGAGTTTTGCTCATTTTTTTGTTTGTTTTTGGGGAGAAGTCTGAGATTTACGAGATCAATTTTTTTAAACCACGTACAGAAGCCGGAATCACTTCGCCATTTGCTAACGTGATTTCACGAGTTTTTTTGTTGATCGTACGGACATTTTGAGTATTGATCACGTATGATTTATGGCAGCGGATAAAATGACGGTTCATTTTCTCTATTTCTTTGATTTTATCATAGAACTGCATTTGCGCATGAGTCAAATGAACCTCTAATTTATGTGGCGTTCCTGGGGAAGTAGAGAAATACTGGATATCTTTGATCGGAAGAAATTTTATTTCATCGTTAAATTCGATTTTAAAAATATCTTTTTGTAAAGGAGTCGCTTTGACATCTTCAAAGATCTTACTTAAAATACGTTCCACATTTTCTTTTAAATCAAAAATATCTTCTTTGATAATATAATCAGTCGGTTCAATATTACTCTTTAAGATAGACATTGAAAGATCCGTATGAGAAGTAACATAAATAATTTTTCCTAAAGGATCTAGATCTCTTACGCGTTTTCCGATCATAATACCATCTAGATCGCTATCTTTTAATTCAATGTCTAAAAAATAAATACCAAAAGATGAGGTTCGTACTCTAGCTGCTTGAAGAAGTTCAATTGGATCAGAAGTGGCGATATGGACATAACTATCCAAATTCTCAATCATAATTCGATTTTTGATCACTGCTGAAATTACTTCCAACTGTTTCGTGTCATCTTCGCAAATATAAATTGGAATCATACGAATACTCCTTTATTTTGTTTGTATATAGATTGTCTGAGAAAAACGTTGATTCTCAATAGATGTCTCTAAAAAGATATAAGGATTGGCCTTTGACAGCTCATCCAAAATGAATAAACCGAGTCCTTCGTTTTTAGGATCTTTTTTTGTTGAAAAACCTTTTTGTTTTAATTGATTTAACGGAAGTGTATTCATCGTTGTATTGATGACACGAATAATCACTGAGTTTTTCTTTTTTAAAACAAAGAGTTCAATTTTCTTCTTTTTAGTAATTAAAGCTCCTTCAATCGCATTATCTAAAATAATACCTAACATTCGGACGATGTTTACTGTGTGTTTTTTCTTTAAAGTGATCTCTTCTGGAATAACAAGATGCACGGATAATCCTTTTTCTTGTGCCATCATTAATTTCAAAGACAATAAGCTTCTTATTTCAGGAATTTTTATGTTATCTAACAGACTAAGGTTTGCTGGGAAAAGATCCATCATTTGACGAGTGGGTAAGATATTTTGATTGTAGTACTTACGTAATCCCTCCAGGTCACCTTCAGCAAGATAACTATTCATTGAAAAAAGCAAGTTTTGATAATCATGCTTGAATTCTCTAAGGTCTTGATAGTTTTTTTCTAGATCACGGATGTAATCTTGTTGCATTTGCATACGCTGTTCTAACAATTGGTCTGCCATTTTTCTCTTTGAAATTTTCCAATAATAAATGAGGATAAACAGCCCGCCACAGAGATAAAGAATGAAAAAGCCAGTGTTGATAGTTAAAATTTGGGGAGTCTCGCCAGAAAAACGTGTATAAAAGATAACGATATAATAGGTAAATAACATCAACGCGCCAACGGTTCCAATCATTCGGCGATCCAAACCATGAAAATTTTCTAAGGCTTTTTTAAAGGCTAAAGCAAGTAAGATCGATAACGTCGCAGAAATGACGATATGAATATACTGCAAGGAATCTCCTGGTTCAATGACAGCAGATTTCAAAATAAAAAAATCGCTGATGCTCGTCAAATGGTCTCCTAAAAGCGAAGTAAGCAATCCCCAAGGAAGAGCATAAACCAGTTTTTGCGGGGAAGTAGAAAAGAAGAAGAATGTTAGCATCAGCATACCTATAGCAAATAAAGCAGTAAATATCCCAAATAAAGGATACATAAAACCTAACAAGACACAAGAGATTAAAATAGTGGTAACGAATAAGTATTTCTTTTTAATTTGGTGTTCAATGAGTAATACACAAATTGTGTAAATTAAATATTGCAAGGCTATGGACCACAAAAACATAAAGTACAGCTCCCATTGATTTTTACCAAATTATAGCATATTTATTGAATTATTTTTTTAATTTTTCAGGGATTTTAAACTCTGAACTCATACCAAAGCAGCATCCAGACACAAAGAAGTCAGACAAATTAGTAAGTTGTTTAATGATTGTTTTTTTCATAGAAAATTCCTCCAAGATTCATTATATAATTCGTAATTGGAAGCAGCGTAGCTATTTCTAAAATAATCCCGAGAAGCAAGTAAGTAGAAAAGTAAGAATTAGCGAAAAATAAAATAGTTATTGCAAATAGAAGAAACATGAAAATTGCTTTTTTTAACAGTGGTGGGCGTTTTTCAGGTTCAATGGGATTGATTGCTGTACCTTTTGATCCATAGCGAAGCAACAATAAGAAACAGATGATCAATGAAATGACCTTCAGTGGGGAAGAGATGGTCACATCAAAGTGTTTCATTAAGAGGGGAACGCCCCACAAATAAAGCAAAGTCCATAGTAAACAAACAAATTCAGAATCAGAATGAAGTCCGTAAGCATAGCGACGGATACAAATATAAGAAAGAAAGGTCAATCCTGTTTCGACCCAAGAACCGGTTATTAAAGAAAATACTAAAACAACGGCCAATTTGCCAAGGTTATTCATTAATACATCAAGGGCAAATTTTACTTGGAGATAAACCATTTCATCTTCTATTTTTTCACCACTGAATAATGTGTCTAATATTCTATTTACAACTTTATTTTTCATCCAACGTACCTCCAATAACGATTTTATTCTAAATTTGTTAAAAATAGTGTTTCGATTCATAAAAGGTTGTTTTGACATCAAAACCGTAAAAAAAAGATCAAAAAATTCAGTTAGATCTTTCTTTTTTGAGTATTTTATAAATGGCAGATAAAAAAAGTGAACGGTTTTGACATGAAAAGGGCTTTTTATGATTTTTATGTGTTCTCTGCCTAGAAGTGTGTTAAAAATTGATTGACTTAAAAAATATTGGAGGAACTATCATGGGGAATGAACAAGTAATGGAGAAAATGGATGAGCAATTATTTGAAGTTGGTGAAACAGGTGCTTTTGTTTCAGATTTATTTGAAGCACCTATCAAAGGAGAAATTGAAAAAGTTTATGAAAACAGCGTGATGATCCGGGTCATCAAATGTGCAGTAGAAGATAATGAAACTGCCGACAGTTTGCATTGGCAGCTTGTTGTTCGAAAATCAAGTGCGATAATGGAATGAATAAAAATAAACATAAACACAACAAATAGGCTGAGGTACTGTCCGAGTATCCTGTAAATCAGTCTATTTGTTGTGTTTTGAAGTATAGTGATTTTTTAGTTGGCCATTAAAGTGAACACGCTTGTCCTTATTTTTTGGATAAGACTATATGACGTTGGTAAAATTTCCATACTTGAATGCTTTGAACAATTGCTATGATTAAAAATAAAACAGCCACTAATAAAATAGCAAAATGCCCAAATAAATGGTGGCAAAAAACGAGAACGCCTGCACCACTGATGAAAGCCAGAACAACTGTCAGAAAATGGAAAAAACGATCGAACGCTGCTTTTTCTTTTGTGACAAGAGAATCGTATAAGTTAGTAGCAACTCCTTTTAGATTCCCCGTAGTAAAAAGATTAGTATAAGCTCGTCCATCGATTTTATCAAAAGCGACCCATTGAATAGCTGCTGTAAATGCAATCATGATGGTTACGATGGCTGGGTGGATACTGATTGGAGTCAGACTGACTAAGAAAAAGATAATTGCTTCGTAGTAAAGAACATACAAACGCCAATAGTGTTTTTCTTTCTTTTTGAAATAATCAATCAAAAATTTTGTCAGTAAAATCCCTAAAAAAAAGAAGACAGTAGAAAGTATTTTTTTTCCAACGCTAATCCATTCACCATCGAAAGCTTGGATGATTGCTAAGACAATATTACCCGTTTGTGCTGAAGCAAATGCGTTATATTGAATATATGTATAACTGTCCATTGCGCCACCGATAAAGGATAATAAAAGTCCGATTGTCCGTCCTTCATGAAATGAAGTACTCATTTATATTCACCTTCAAATTAATATATTTGTCTTTTTTATTCTATCATATTGGTTATATGTTTTTGATATTTTATAGATAATTTTCAGAAAAGGTCAGTGTTTGCTAAAGTCATTTTAATTTTTAGAAAGGTCTGTTAGTATAAAAGAAAAATATTGACCATTTATATATAGAAAGATGTGAAAACAATCAATCAAGGGAATGAAAAAGAAATACTTCGCTTACAAAGAGAAATCAGTCATTGGGAAAAAAGATATGAGAAGCTCCAACAAATTTTCCGGATGCAAGAAGAGATCATTGCAAGCTATGAAGCAGCTTATGGTGAAGCACCTGGGCTGATTGAGGAAGAAAAAGAAACGAATAATAGTCATTCATTTTTCGATATGATGGAAAAGCGCTCCTACAATCGTTTTAATTACGAGCAAAAAGCAGCGATTACTTACAATATGGAAAAAAATCTAAGGATCATTGCAGGAGCGGGAAGTGGGAAGACCCAAACAATTTGTGCAAAAGCTGTCTATTTAATGACTGAAAATCAGGTAGATGAGCAACGGATATTGATGATCACTTTTACGAGAAATGCTGCGAATGAATTGAAAAAGCGAGTAGATAATTTTAGCCAACGGAAGACCAATGTTCATATAGGAACTTTTCATAGTATCTTTTTTCGTTTGTACAATGATATTTGTCGCCAATTCCCAGAAGTAGTCACTGAAGGGATACAGGGAGAATTTTCAAAAGAGACCTCATACAAAGTCAGTGGACTAATACAACAACTTATTCGTAAGTATAATTTATATGCTTTTGATCAATATGGAGAAAAAAATTTGGCGGCACGTCTTGATTATTGGCAGAATATGAACTTATCAATAGAAGAAACGCGAGTATTGATAAAAGAAAACTTTGACTTTATTGAACCGAATGCAACTATGCCGATTTCCGAAAGAATGACCCACTTCATGCGAGAACTGCAAGCACAAAAGAAAGAGCAACATCTTTTTGAATTCAATGATGTTCTAAGTAATTTAAAACAAGCCTTGCAGAACGAAGAAATCAGAAACTTCGTGGGACAAAAATATGATTATTTATTTATTGATGAATTTCAAGACACGAATCCTTTACAGTGGGAAATTGTTCGCCTGATCACGAAGGAAACACCAATGAAACTTATTGTGGTCGGTGACGATGATCAAAGTATCTATGGGTTTCGAGGTTCGGAACCTTCTTATATTAAAAATTTTGACCAAGAGTACGCAACGAAGACGCTTTTTTTATTAACCAACTATCGTTCACGTGCCACCATTGTTCAAGGAGCGAATCGCTTAATTACTTTTAATAAAAATGATCGTATCCAAAAAGCAATGATTCCAGCTAAGAAAGAGGCGGGGATTATGCAGGCGCTAGCTTTTGATGACATACAAGCTGAAAGTCGCTGGATCATTGAACAAATCAAAACATTGATTAAACATAAAGGAAAATACAAAGAATCAATCGTTTTATATCGGTCGTTAACGCAAACCCAGCAATTAGTCCAAGACTTGTTACAGACGGATATCCCCTTTGTGCTAGAAGCAGATGGCCCATACGAAGGGATATTTGGGATAAAACTATTTCAACAGTTCTATCAAAGGATTCTTTACTGGCAAAATGCAACTACTTATCAAAAAAAGACACAAGGTTATCAACAAGTACTCTATCAGTTAATGATTAATTGCTATTTCAAGAAGGCTGAATGTGAGGACTATTTTTCTAAACGAAATAAAGTAACAGATATTGTGGAATATATCCTTTCTGTAAAGCCGCATTTAAAAACAAAAGAAAAAGAGATTCATCGGTTTGTAAAGGACCTTCATACTTTTGATAAAAATGGCGGAAAAGGTTTTGATCGTTTAATTCAAAGCTACCTTAAATTAAGTCGACCAACTAAAGAAATAGACGGTAGTGAGCGTGAATGGTTGTTAGGAACGCTCAAACAATTTCCAACATTAGAAAAAATCAACCATTTAGAAAAAGACATCCAAGCAGTTGCGAAACAACTAAAAACTCGTTTAATCGCTTACCGACAAGGAAAACTTGATGCTTTATGCATTCAAAGTATTCATAGAAGTAAAGGCTTAAGCTATCGCAATGTTTTTTTAGTTGGTTGTAATGAAGGAGCTATTCCTTACAATGGTGCCTCTGATAAAGCAGCCATTAGTTTGGATAAGGTCAAGGCAGAGCATGTGACAACAGTCGAAGAAGAACGCCGTCTTTTTTATGTAGCAATGACCCGAGCAAGGAATCGTCTCTATTTGTGTATACCTTTGATGAAGGGGACGAGAAAATTGAAAACTTCTAGATTTATTAGAGAAACAGGTTGTAAAATTAAAAAAATACATGTTTAATCACATAAAAAACGATATTATTAGGTAAAAAATACTAATAATGTCGTTTTTTTTATGTGTTTTTCTTCTTTTTTTTATACAAAATAAATTAAGTTTTTTCATATAAACACAGGATTAAAAGGGTTTAATAGCAAAGAAGAATAAATTTTCTGAATTTTAATAGCTAATAATTGGTGTTTTTTATAACTTTCAGTTAGAATGGGATTATAATTAAAAAGGAGTGAGAGAATGATAAAAGTATATACTTCCCCTAGCTGTACTTCTTGTAGAAAGGCAAGAGCATGGTTGCAAGAAAATCGTTTAGATTTTGAAGAAAAAAATATTTTTGCAGAGCCGATATCAGAAAATGAAATACGTGAAATTTTAGCAGCCACTAACGGAGGCGTTGAAGACATTATCTCTACTCGCTCAAAAATATACGAAAAATTAGCTATTGACTTCAACGAGCTCACATTAAAGCAAATGATCGTCCTTTTTAAACAATATCCTTCTTTACTAAGACGTCCGATCTTAATTGATGAAAAAAGAATATTGATCGGTTTTAATGAAGATGAAATTCGTTCGTTTGTTCCAAGAGAAATTCGTTCAGTTGCAAGAAGAATGATTTATATGCAAAACAGTATCTTCAGTTAAATTTAAAAAAGGAGGAATCTTGTGAAGGTATACGGGTCGGCGCATTGTGTGACGTGTCTAAAAGCAAAGCAGTGGTTAGAAGAACATCATCTCTCTTATCAGTTTATTGATTTAGATCAAAGAGAGCTAACCGTTAAGGAAGCAAAAGAATTGTGTGGGTTTGAGAATGTTCACGCGGAACGACTGTTCGCCACTTGGTCACAAGGTTTCAAAAATCTGGAAATTGATTTATCTACTATTAATGAACAACAATTGATTGTTTTGTGTAGAACACATGGAGAACTAATCAGACGTCCGCTGATTATTTTTGATAATGTTTTATTTGTTGGGTTTAATGAGGAATTAATGGAGAAATTAATTGCAAGCCAATAAATACAGGATGACCTCAGTGGCAAAAAAACGAAATAGTCGGTTAGAGGAGATGGATGGCTATTCATTTCCTTTTTTTGTGAGTGATCTTTTCTAAAAGAAACTTGTCTCGGTCTCTTCTATTATCTCTAAAAACGAATAAACGGTGTTCAAGAAGCAACTCCTCAACAATAAGCGATGATTTTCTAAAATATGAGGAGCTATTTTAAAAAATCCTCTCTTATTCGCTCGGAGTTGAACGCTTCTTTCACAGCCTCTTGCTTTAAACGGTATTCAAACATCAGCTCCTTGAAATAAGCCTGAATTTTTCAAAACATGAGAAGCTGTTTCAAAAAATTCTTTCTTATTGTCATCAGAGCTACCCGATGTTTTCACGACCTCTGATTCACGGTGAGACAAAAGCAGCATCTTCGGAAATTTCTTCTTATTTCTTGATGCTGCTTTTGTCTCAACCTCATTGATCAACGGGAAAACGATGAACGCTCATCAATGGGGCAACTGTGTGGAGTAACCAAAGATGTCATAAATGGACAACAGCTGAAAGAAGTCTTACGGTTCGATTATCTGGATAGCCAGAATCAGTAGAATGACTATGGCTTATTTAATATAGAAAAGCTGAAACCAAGAGTGATAACCTATACCAAAGGTTTAAATACTTATTGACATGTGTAAAATTACATGGTATATTCTTTTTTGTTGTTTTTAGTTACTCGTTTTAAAAAAATGAAGTAATAAAAAAGATTCAAAAAGTTCTTGACGTGTGAGTTATCACATGATAAGATAACTGAGTCGTTAAAAACCGACAGCTTATGAAGCTTGATTTCATCGAAATAAACTTCAAAAAAAGTTGTTGACAAATAACAAACGATGAGTTATGATAAATGAGTTGCTGAAGCGTTTCTGAAAAACGAAGTCAAAAAAACTTTTAAAAAATAGTTGACAAACAGATGTCGATCTGTTATGATATAAAAGTTGCTACGGCAATATCGAATGATTAATCGCTAGCTCGTTAAGAAGTTTCAACTTTAAATCAAGCAGCATTAATCAAGTAGACCTTTGAAAACTGAACAAAGCAAAGACAAACCAAATGTGTAGGGCGTCTTGATTGATTCAAGACAACAAACATTTTTAACAAGCAAGCAATATGCTAGCAAACAATTGAGCTTAACAATCGCAAGATTGTTCGAACTTTTTATGAGAGTTTGATCCTGGCTCAGGACGAACGCTGGCGGCGTGCCTAATACATGCAAGTCGAACGCCTCTTTTTCCACCGGAGCTTGCTCCACCGGAAAAAGAGGAGTGGCGAACGGGTGAGTAACACGTGGGTAACCTGCCCATCAGAAGGGGATAACACTTGGAAACAGGTGCTAATACCGTATAACAATCGAAACCGCATGGTTTCGATTTGAAAGGCGCTTTCGGGTGTCGCTGATGGATGGACCCGCGGTGCATTAGCTAGTTGGTGAGGTAACGGCTCACCAAGGCGACGATGCATAGCCGACCTGAGAGGGTGATCGGCCACATTGGGACTGAGACACGGCCCAAACTCCTACGGGAGGCAGCAGTAGGGAATCTTCGGCAATGGACGAAAGTCTGACCGAGCAACGCCGCGTGAGTGAAGAAGGTTTTCGGATCGTAAAACTCTGTTGTTAGAGAAGAACAAGGATGAGAGTAACTGTTCATCCCTTGACGGTATCTAACCAGAAAGCCACGGCTAACTACGTGCCAGCAGCCGCGGTAATACGTAGGTGGCAAGCGTTGTCCGGATTTATTGGGCGTAAAGCGAGCGCAGGCGGTTTCTTAAGTCTGATGTGAAAGCCCCCGGCTCAACCGGGGAGGGTCATTGGAAACTGGGAGACTTGAGTGCAGAAGAGGAGAGTGGAATTCCATGTGTAGCGGTGAAATGCGTAGATATATGGAGGAACACCAGTGGCGAAGGCGGCTCTCTGGTCTGTAACTGACGCTGAGGCTCGAAAGCGTGGGGAGCAAACAGGATTAGATACCCTGGTAGTCCACGCCGTAAACGATGAGTGCTAAGTGTTGGAGGGTTTCCGCCCTTCAGTGCTGCAGCTAACGCATTA
>NZ_CP172887.1:332500-917500 GCF_050530455.1 Enterococcus sp. DIV1208
CCAGTCAACAATATAATCAGCATGGTTACGAATCAATTCTGCAGTTAAATGCTCTAAAGAATGTAAACTTGGCATATCCATATGCTCTTTATTAGGTTGTTTGAAGCGAACATCATATTTGATAATGACATCGCCGTGTTCCCCAGTTTTTTTATCAGCTACTCTGATATAAGGTGCTTTTACTTTTGTGTGATCAAGATTAAAACTTTCTACGTTCATTTTCATGACTTAAGGCTCCTAACTATTGGTAATCATTTTTGTTTATCGGAATCAAGTACACATCTACTAGAAGAAACTTCGATAAACACAGTGCTTCCAATTAGATTCTAACACTTATTGCTTTGTAGGTGTAGCAATCTGAAATGAAATTTATCTTTTCTCTCATTCGTTAATTTTCTTTTAATTGCTGAAATGCTTGAGTTAAATCCTCAATAAGGTCATCCTCATACTCAATTCCCACGGATAAGCGGATCAATCCATCTTTGATACCTGCTTTTTCCCTTTTTTCTTTAGGAACGGAAGCATGAGTCATCACTGCGGGAAGTTCGACTAAACTTTCCACACCACCTAAGCTTTCTGCCAAAATAAACAATCGGAGAGATTCAACGAAAGGAATCGCAGCCTGTTCATTTTTTAGTGTAAAAGAAACCATGCCACTATAACCACTCATTTGTGCTTGCGCAATTTCATGATTTTTATGAGTGACTAAACCAGGATAAAAGACTTGTTCAACTTCAGGGCGTTCGTTTAAGAAGTGTGCGACCGCAAAAGCATTTTTTTGATGTTCTGCCATTCGTACACTTAATGTTTTGATTCCTCTTTGAAGTAGCCAGCTGTCTTGTGGCCCTAATACACCGCCAATGGCATTTTGATAATAGCCGATAGCATCCGCTAAGGTTTCATTATTTGTAGTAACCAAACCTGCAACGAGATCACTGTGTCCTCCGAGATATTTTGTCCCGCTGTGTAAGACGATATCTGCCCCTAAGTCAAGTGGTCTCTGGAAATAAGGGGTGGCAAAAGTATTATCAACAATTGTTATCAGTTGGTGTTTTTTTGCTAGTTGACTATTTTTTTGGAGATCAGTGATTTTTAATAACGGGTTACTTGGAGTTTCTAAATAAAGTGCTTTTGTATTGGGTTGAATGGCTTGCTCTACTTGTGCCAAATCACTCGTATCGACAATTGTATATTCCAGACCACTTTTGGTTAGGACTTGATCAAAGAGTCGAAAAGTACCACCATAAACATCATCGCCTAATAAAATGTGGTCTCCTGATTGAAAAAGAGAGAAGACTGCATGAATACCGGCTAATCCAGAGGCAAAAGCAAATCCTTTGATTCCACCTTCCAACTCAGCAATCAATTCTTCAAGGGCAAAACGTGTGGGATTCCCAGAACGAGAATATTCATATTGCTTGGGATTTCCCACGCTATTTTGTCGATAAGTGGATGTTTGATAGATCGGAACACTAACTGCTCCAGTAGTAGGGTCTTCACTGATTCCGCCATGTATTAGTTTTGTTTGAATATGCATTATTTGTTCCTCCTAATTTTTTATATCTGTATTTCGGTCAAAACGACTATTTGTTTTATGAATAGATTCCTTTTGATAAATAACGGTCTGCTCCATCTGGGAAAATAGTTACCACTGAACTTCCTAAAGGTAATCGTTGGACTTCATGTAAGGCTGCCGCAAAAGCAGCGCCGCTAGAACTACCAACTAATAGACCTTGTTGCTTGGCTAGTTGCTTTGTGTAAGCAAAGCCTTCTTGATCAGAAATCATTTCAAACCCATCTATGGTGATTCCAGAAAGAAATGGTGGGGTAAATTCAACGCCAATTCCCTCGATCTTGTGACTATGAGCAGTACCACCATTCAAAATTGAGCCTTCTGGTTCGACACCAATTAAACGAATGTCTGCATTTTGTTCCTTTAAATATTTAGCGGTGCCCGCAAACGTACCGCCACTACCAATCCCCGCTACAAAGCTAGTGATTGGTTCGGTAAGTTCTCGACTGATTTCTGGACCAATCGTCTGATAATAGGCCATGGGATTTGCCCAATTCTCAAATTGCATTGGTAGAAAGCTGTGAGGAATAGTTTTTGCTAATTCTTTACTTTTTTCAATCGCACCAACGATGCCGAGTTCACTTGGTGTATGGATGATTATTGCGCCTAATGCTTTCATCACTTGTTGTTTTTCCATACTGAATTTTTCAGGAACGACAAAGATTGTTTTGATAGAATAACTTAAAGCAGTTAATGCTAAACCAATTCCAGTATTACCAGCAGTAGGTTCAATAATTGTTGTCTCTTTTGTGATCTGTCCGGTTTGAATCCCTTGTTGGATCAGATAATGACCGAGTCGATCTTTGATACTTCCGCCGGGGTTCAGATACTCTAATTTTGCATAAATAGCTGAATGTTGGGGCATAGGATAATCTTTAGCAGTAAATTTAAAAAACGGGGTGGAACCAATTGCTTCGGTGATTGTTGTAATGATCATAATTCCCTCCTAAAAAAATAGAATATAAAAAGGAGCTGACTATTAAATCAGCTCCTTGAAAAAATCATGAAATAAGTATTGGAAAACGGAAGAAGGCAATACCAATTTATGAAGGGCTATTAATAGACATGACAAATCGTATGCTGCTTTTATGCACCATACAACAACAAATATTCATTTGTTTTGATTTGCTGTTTGTCATGTGAAGTCCCTCCAAAAATGAATTTCATTAAAAATAGCATGATTAAACGAGAAAGTCAAAGAGTAAAACTTAAAAATAGATAATTCCCTAGTTTTCTAAGCGGTTGTCTGATACAATAAAGTTGATTATGATTAAGTTAAGAAGGAGCAAAAATAATGATCTCAGCAAGTGATTTAAGAGCCGGTATGACATTTGTTCAAGACGGTAAATTAATTAAAGTTTTAGACGCAAGCCACCACAAACCTGGTAAAGGAAACACTGTGATGCGTATGAAACTAAAAGATGTTCGTTCAGGAGCAACATATGACACAACTTTCCGACCAGAAGAAAAGTTTGAAAAAGCACATATTGATACGAAACCAGTACAATATTTATATACAATGGACGACACAGCATTCTTTATGGATCTTGAAACATATGAACAATATGAAATTCCAGTAGAGACTGTAGAAGAAGAAATGAAATATATTTTAGAAAATATGGAAGTAAAAATTCAATTCTTCGGCAGCGAAGTGATTGGTGTTCAACTTCCAACAACGGTTGTTTTGCGTGTTGTTGAAACACAACCTTCAATTAAAGGAGCAACCGTGACTGGTTCTGGTAAACCAGCTACAATGGAAACAGGTTTAGTCGTTAACGTTCCAGACTTCATCGAAACAGATGAACTACTTGAAATCAATACAACAGAAGGCACATACGTAAAACGTGCATCAAAATAACAATAAAGGCTTTTGTTCAAGATCCAGTAGGATACTTGAGCAAAAGCCTTTATTTATAGCTGTTTTTTTAATTTTTCATGGTGGGCATGTGAAAGTCGTTGATACAATGCCGTTTCAAAATCATTGTAACGACAAAAATCAATGACCGCATATTTTGCTGGGTCTAGCTCTGGAGGAATAAGCAAGGGTGAACCAATAATATAAAAATCATACTGTTTCGTGAGTGGCAGATGGGCTTTTTCAATCTCGATAAAAGGAATCTTTTCACCTAGATTAAATATCTCATAAGTGATCAAGTATTCTGAAACGTTGATAAAGCCAACTTTCAATTTATAGTCTTCTTCTAGCTTGGTATAATACGGATAAAGTAAACAAGCTTGGATGAAAGCTAATTCACTACTACAATTTTTTAACCAAAGGAAGTTTTTACGATTCGCAATCTTTTTCCAATAACTTTCGATTTTAGTAGCTAAAATTTGGATCATAGGATATTTCTTTTGGATATACGTAGAAATAAAAAAGGTTGTTAAAGGGATTTTTTGTTTGAATACAGTAAAATTCAACAATGAAAGGTAGATATTCGCATGAAGGGAAGGCTCTTCATGAAAGTTGAAATTACTAATATATTTTTGACAATGCGTTTCAAACTCTTCCAAGACTTTTTTTAAATGGTTGTTCGCCTGCAGATAAGAATGTTCCACGATTGGTAATTGGACATCTGATTTGGAATTTAGAAAAGGCCAATAATAGAACAAATAAAAAAGGGAATTGATTTCTAAAATATCGAGCTTCAAATTAGCAAGTTGAAAGAAATCATAAAAAAATTCAAGATCTGTTCCACTAGGGATAAAAGAAGTGGGAGTTAATTCATAAATATCAGTGAAATGACCCTCTTTAATTCGTAAAAGATTGATTTTACAATGGAGCATAGCTTGCTTCTTGCCGATTGCATATTTATCTTTCAGGTGTTCCGCTTCGTATAACTCAAATAGTGCTTTTAAATCATCGCTAAAATAGAGATCATCTAGACTTTCACCTAATGAAACAAACCAAAAAAAGTTAAAAAACATAATCCGGATCAGCATTTCCGAACCTGTTAGTGTTAAGTTCGTTAAGTTCAAAGTGATATGATAGTCTTTAAAATACTGCGCTAATTTTTTGGTTTGGCGAAAACAAGTGGAACGGCTAATATAGTTGCGTTGACAAAAAGAAGCAAGATCTTCATCTTGCTTCTTGATGATACTAAGCAATAACTGATAAGGGATACTTTGTGTGGTTAAAAAATTTTGATATTGATTGTAATGGATCATTCTTTCACGAATGATCAACTTATTTTTAGCCGTTAATAATTGTTTATTACTTATCTTTTCCAAGTCTTCTTGAATAGAAACAAGGATTTTTTTTAGTTTAACCATACTGATTGTTGTTTCTAAGTTTTCTCTTAGGTTATCGATCAAGTGCTCTCCTGGAGATAACGTCAATAGTTGACCATAAACAGCTAATTTTCCTCGCGAATGATCATCTAACAATAATTGCTCGATCAATAAATCACCATCTTTTCTAATTTAGTATTATTATTATTAACTCATTTTTATCATCTTATAAATATGTATCTCAGATTTTTATATTTTTTCAGTAATTGTAGAAATGAGAAGAAAGTCAGTGTTTCAAAACCAAGTCTATTCGATCAGTTATTTTGAAAATATAAACTATATCATTATATAAAAATAACAGAAAGTTTATAGATATATTTTTTACTTACATATCTTCTATAGATTTAATATAACTAAAAAAACCACTTAAAAATTGAATGAGAATAAAAAGAGAAAAAATAGAGGTTTTTTCTCTTTTTTTATATTATCTAACTGAATTTTAAATAATTTTTAAGGAGGATATCTATGAGAAAGAAACAATTATTCTTTTTGTTAGGGGCTTTAGGAATCATTGTTGTACTCAATTTTTTCTTTCAGAATAGGAAACTTGTCGAAGCAAGTAATGAGGCTACTATGGAAATAATGGCTAATGAATATGGCCAAGTCCAAGCTCATCAATCTGCGGAACAATTGACCGTCGAATTAGGGCTTTCTGAGAATGACCAAGGACATAGATACTTGGTACGGGTTATTGATTCAGAAACAAAAGAAATGCTTCTACCAATTCCAACAACTGAATATACGGAATACCTTAATGAAACTAGTGGAAAATGGCTCACAACTAGCCAATTTTTCAAGCAAGAGTATCACGAGAAGTGGATTTTTGCAGGCATCAAGCAGAATCAGTCAGTTGACGTAGAAGTTTTAGTGGAACAACAAACGGCAGAAAATGAGCAAGGAAAAGCACTCACGCCGATTGTGAAGGAATCATTTAAGTTTCTGGAAAATAATACATTAGAGCAACAAAGTAGTAAGGAGTCTTCGCTGGAAACAACGGAGCAATCGACTAAATCTAACGAAGCAGACACAAAGGAATCAACAGAAAGAGGAAATGAAGAACAGCAAGCAAAGGAACAAGATCTTGAAGAAGATACAAAAGAAGAGGTTGTACGTCCGTTTGAATTTCCCGCTCTCTTTTCTGCTGGAAATAATAAACAAACTGTCACACCTATCGTACCAAATTATACCAACGATTCTACTGGGGTCTACCCACAAGCAGCGTGGCAGCCGACAGGAAACGAAACGGTTCTCAATTATCAAGGAAATCAAAATGGTCAGTGGGATGGTGTGACGTCATGGAATGGCGACCCATCTAATCGGTCAAATTCTTATATTGAATACGGGGGAACAGGAGAAGAATCCTCTTATGCTATTCGCAAATATGCACGAGAAACGACTACACCAGGATTATACGATGTTTTTTTAAATGTACGTGGGAACGTTCAAAAAGAGTTTTCGCCTGTAGACGTTGTATTAGTAGTCGATTGGTCAGGCAGTATGAATGAAGACAATCGTTTGGCAGAAGTGAAACGAGGGGTCAATAGTTTTGTAGATACCCTTGATCATAGTGGTATAGCTGAAAAAATCAATCTTGGCTATATTGGGTATTCTAGTGTGGGTTATAACAACGGTTCAATCCCACTAAGTTCATTCAATTCTGTAAAAAATAAGATTAAAGCGATCACACCTTCAACGACACAAGGGGGAACCTTTACTCAAAAAGCGTTGAGAGAAGCTGGTGAGATGTTGGCTGAACAAAATAATCATGAAAAAGTGATTGTTTTATTAACGGATGGTGTGCCAACCTACTCCTATCACGTGAACAAAGTGTTTACAGAACAAGATGGTAGTTATTATGGAACTGAATTTAGCGATGTACGAGAAGGAGCCGGAAATACTTCTCTTTTAAGTAGATATTACAATGTTCCAGATCAAAACAATCGAGAGAAGAAAATTCGGAGTACGTTTATAGCGACGATTGGCGAAGCATTAGCGCTGAAAGAACGAGGAATCAAGATCCATGGCTTAGGAATCCAATTGCAATCAGATATTCCAGCAGGCTTATCAAAAGCTGATGTGGAAACAAATATGAAGAAAATGGTATCAACGGATGAATCTGGTCAATTCTATTACGAATCGGCTGATCGCGCCACAGATATTTCTGATTATTTAGCGAAAAAAGCGGTCCATATTGCTGGAACCATCAGTAATGGAAAAGTGATTGATCCGATTGCTCAACCCTTTGTTTACGAAGAAAATACTCTCACGATCAAAGATGTAGGGAAAAATGCTGTCGCAGTAATGCCTACGATTGGTATTTCTGGTTCAACGATCCAAAGCAATCAACTATATTTAGGGAAAGATCAGGAAATCCAAATCCATTATCAGGTACGAATCCAAACTGAAAGTAAAACGTTTAAACCCGATGTATGGTACCAAATGAATGAAAAAACAACCTTGCAACCGACGGCGGATGCTTCAACAATTGTTGAATTTGGCGTTCCTTCCGCAAAAGCACCAGGCGTAACATTGTCTTTCACAAAAGAATGGGAAGAATATGATCATGATACTAGCCTACGACCAGATCACATCACTTATGAAATAAAACGAACACCAACAACAGATAAAAATAGTTGGCAAACTGGATTTGTCCAGTTAAATAAACCAACTAATGATACCGAGGGAACTTGGAGACGTGAAGACATCAAGTTACTCTCAGCAAGTAATGGCGCTGACTATCATGAAAACATGATGTTGCCAAAATTTAATAACCAAGGACAAGCGTTTAACTATCAAGCAAGTAACGAAATGACCGTTGAAGGTTATGAGGCTGCTAAAGTCAACGATACGACTTGGAAAAATACTAAAAAGTTTACACCATTTGATTTGAACATCACCAAACATTCTTCATCTGGAGCAAAAAATCTTGTAGGAGCAGTTTTCGAATTAACTGGTCAATCTAAAACGATCCGCTTGATCGATAACAAAGATGGCAGTTATCACTTGCCTGCTGATGTTCGATTAATGAAAGGGGAAACCTATACGCTTACAGAGGTACAGGCACCAGACGGACATGAACTTGCTCAAAAAAACACTTGGAAGATTGCGGTATCAGCCGAAGGAAAGGTAACGATCGACGGACAATCCGCAAAAATCGAGGAACAGGCGATTCTTCTAACGATCGAAAATCCTTTCAAAAAAATTCCTTTGGCGATTCACAAATATACGCTTCATGGGTCAGAAAAAGTCCACTTAGCAGGTGCTACTTTTGAATTACAGAAAAAAGATGCTGCTGATAGTTATCGATCAGTAGCGACAAAAGTATCGGAACTAACGGGACTGGCTCAATTTACAGTAGAGGAACCAGGAGAATATCGAATGGTAGAGAGGAAAGGACCCGTTGGCTATGATACGATTGCCGGGAATTATGAATGGACGATTGATCAATATGGCACGTTCCACTATGAACATGAAAATGTTGAGGTAGATCCGCAGTGGACATTACAGCATCAAAACCATCTCAAACCTTTTAATCTTACGGTCTATAAAAAACAAGATAACGGGCAATCATTAAAAGGGGCTAGCTTTAAACTAGAGGGAGAAGGGTCAAGTGTCGAACTACCTCAAGCAGGTGAATCAACGGATACATTTACATTTGAAAACCTTCAACCTGGTTCTTACACGTTAACAGAAACCAAAACACCAGATGGGTATCAAGGATTGAAAAAGCCAGTCTTGATCGTTGTGAAGGAAGATGGAACAGTGACCGTGGATGGGTCCAAACAAGAAAGTGGATTAGTAGCTGGAGCCGAAAATAATCAAATTACGTTAACGATTACCAATCAAGTCAAAGTTCCTTTACCTGAGACTGGCGGAATGGGTCGTATCTGGTTCTATTTAGCTGGTTTCCTTGCGATAAGCAGCACATGTTTCGTTGCCTTTTTCAAAAAACAAAGAAAGGGCGTGGCGTAATGAAAAAAAGAATCTGGTATATCTTGTTCCTCATTCCGCTGTTGTTGACGATTGGATCGCAAAGAAGTGCGGCTCAAAATATTCCGAACCAATCTTCGAATGAGCAGGTACAGATTATCTTGCATAAACTTCTGTTTACGGAAGGGAATTTACCTGATCCACAAAAAAATACGGGTGAAGAGCAAGTATTCTTCCAAGAAGCTCAGGGGCTAAATGAGGTGAGTTTTTCGGTTTATGATGTCACAGCTTCTTTCTATCAATTGAGAGAACAAGGGATCGATGTCACAACAGCGCAACAACAGTTAGCAAAAAAGGGACAAGAGATCGGAACGTTTGTAACAGAACAAATCACCAAAACCGTTGGTAACGAAGCTGGTATCGCTCAATTTCAATTACCAAAGCAAGATGCACAAGGAAGAGATCAAGTGTATCTTTTTCAAGAAACGAAGACACCAGTAAACGTCAAAGAAAAATCAGCCAATTTAGTTGTGGTACTCCCAATTAATAATGAGCAAGGTCAAGAATTGAAGACGATTCATTTATATCCTAAGAACGAAGAAACGCCTCCACTTTCTTTTTTGGAAAAAAAGATCCAAGGAGATTCCAGTGTTTCGTTTGGTGAAATCGTCACTTATACAGTAGATACCATTGTTTCTGACTGTCAAAGCTATCAACTCATTGATGAAGCTGATGATCATTTGTTCTTCTTACCTGATACATGGAAACTTAAAATTGGCGGACAAGAAATACATTCCGGGTATAAGATGGTTTCTCATCAAAATGGCTTTGAATTGACATTGGCCAAAGAGACACTCCAAAAAATGGTTGGACAACCACTTTCGATTACCTATCAGATGCAAGTATCAGCGACAGCAATTCCAGACGAGGAATTGAAGAATAACGTCACGGTCACTACAGAACGTGAGTACCTCCAACGATCAACTGCCATCCGTACGGGAGGAAAGCATTTTTTGAAAATTGATAGTCGAAATCAAAGACCTCTACAAGGCGCTGTATTTCTAGTAAGAAATCAAAGAGGTAAATACCTTCATCAAACGAAGGAAGGCGTTACTTGGCGAATGAGTAGTGAAGGAGCGTATAGACTAACTTCCGACCAATCAGGGAATTTTTCAGTTCGAGGGTTGACCGACGGGAATTATTACCTTGAAGAGATCCAGTCACCGAAAGGTTATATCAAAAGTGAAGAGCTAATTCCTTTTGTAGTTGAAAAAAATTCGTTTCAGCAAAACGGACAACAGGCGGATCCTTTGAAGGTAAAGAATCGTAAAGCAGATTTCGGTTTGCTGCCTAAAACAAATGAAAAAAATAGCCAGTTTTATGTCATCGTTGGGCTAATACTAGTTAGTATCAGTCTGTGGAAATGGAGAAAGAAAGGTGAAAATAAATGAAAAAAGAGTGGAAAGCAATCGACATTTGTTGGGGAATATTATTCGTGTTATCAGCTGTTTTAGGTAGCTGGGTAGGGCAATCGCCTGTCTTTGCAGCTACCGATCAAGAAGTTGCACAAGTGATCTTGCATAAAAAAAAAGCACTTTCTTTACCCAATGTTATTCAAAACAGTGGGAAAGAGATGACAGAGTTTGACCAATATCAAGGTCTAGGAGATGTATCATTTACTGTTTATAATGTAACGAATCAATTTTATGAACAACGAAATAATGGTAAATCAGTCGAAGAAGCGCAACAAGCAGTTCAAGAGCTGACTCCTGGAGAACCTATCACGTCGGGAACGACAGATGCACAAGGAAGCGTAACGCTGGAATTGCCAAAATCTCAAAACGGAAAAGATGCGGTTTATGTCATCAAAGAAGAACCGAAAGCAGGGGTAGTCGCAGCTGGCAATATGGTATTGGCTTTTCCTGTTTATGAAATGATCAAACAACCAGACGGCTCTTATCAGTATGGTACAGAAGAATTAGACACGATTCATTTATATCCTAAAAATCTTGTTTCTAATAATGGGGTATTGCAAGTCAAAAAAGTGGGGACAGCCGAAAATGAACCATTGAATGGCGCAGTCTTTAACATTTCAAAAACCGAAGGAGCAGTAAAAAAATACCTTCATAGTGTGAAAGACGGGCTTTATACTTGGACAACTGATCAAACCGCTGCTAAATCTTTTTTGACTGGGAAAACGTATCATATCGGGACAGCTGACTTCATTGAAGAAAACAGTGAAAAAGGTCAGATGGAAATTTACGGGTTAGAAGTTGGCCACTACCTTTTGGAAGAAGTGAAGGCACCAGATAACGCCGCATTGATTGAGAGTCAAACGAAAACAGCATTTGAAATTACCGAAAATAATCAAACGCCTGTCGAAAAAACGATTAAAAATGATACATCAAAAGTTGAAAAAAGTACGCCAAAATTAAATGGCAAAGATGTAGCAATTGGCGAAATGATCCAGTATGAAATCAAGGTCAATCTTCCCGAAGGAATTGCTGATAAAGAAGGTTCAATGAACAAATACACGAAATTCAATTTAATCGATCAACACGATGCAGCATTGACTTTTCATCATGCAGTCAATGGCACCAATGGCTATGCACTTTACGATGGAGAAACAACAATCGATCCAAGTCATTATACAGTGATTGAGCAAGAAAATGGCTTTACGGTGGCAGTTGATCCAGCGTACATTCCTTCTTTAACGCCTGGAGGAACATTGAAATTTATTTATTATATGTATTTGAATGACCAAGCAAATCCAACTACAGGATACCAAAATGAAGCAAATGTAGAAAACGACTATACGAAAGACCAAACACCACCAACTGTTGAAGTAGTTACAGGTGGTAAGCAGTTTATCAAAGTTGATGGAGCGGTTTCGACAAACCAACCGTTAGCAGGTGCTAGCTTTGTCGTTCGAGACCAAGATTCAAGTGAGGCGAACTATTTGTTGATTGATCCTCAAACGAAAGCCGTTAATTGGACGAAAGAGCAAGGAAAAGCGACTGTTTTTACTACTGAAAAAGATGGGTTGATTACCATCATTGGATTAGCTTATGGAACCTACTATTTAGAAGAAATCAAGGCACCAGAAAATTATGTACAGTTGACTAACCGCCTTTCATTTGTAGTCGATGAACAATCTTATCATTTGTCTGGACAAGTCATTTCACCAGAAAAGGTACCAAACAAGCATAAAGGAACATTACCTTCTACAGGTGGCAAAGGGATTTACCTTTACCTAACAATTGGTACAGTCTTATTAATCATGGGAATTGGTTATTTTGTAAAAGTAAAAAAATCCCATCAATAAAAGGAAAAACGAGTCAAAAAAGGATGACGATCAATGAGTAACAAAAAGCGGCGATATTTGGATAGTTTCATGACCTTGTTATTCATCACAGGAATCGTAATTTTTATGTATCCTTTTGTTAGTGATCGTATCAATGATTACCTGGATCAGCAAATCATTAGAAAATACCAACAACAAGCACAACAACAAAAGACAGAAGAGTTAGAGAAAATCCAACAAGAATATCTAGAAAAAAATCGAGAACTTGCAAAAAGTAATTCTTCCCCAGGCTCTGACCCATTCGCCGAAGAAGAACCGGAGAAGGTAACACAATCAACGATCCAAAAACATACCATTGGTGTGTTATCAATCCCGAAAATCAATGTGCGACTACCGATTTTTGACCAAACGACTTCTTTTTTTCTGGAAAAAGGTGCCTCTTTATTGGCAGAAACCTCTTATCCAGTTGGGGGTGAAAGTACTCATGCCGTTCTTTCTAGTCATCGTGGATTACCCAAAGCCAAACTATTTACGGATTTAGATCAACTAGAGAAAAACGATTTGTTTTTTATCGAAAGTCAGAATGGTAAATTAGCGTATCAAGTGGATCAAATCAAAATTATTGAGCCTACAGATCTTGATGATCTGATGATTGAAAAAGGGCAGGATTTAGTTACATTATTAACATGTACCCCTTATATGGTCAATAGTCACCGGTTGCTGGTACGAGGACACCGTATTCCCTATGAAGATCAAGACATTGAAAAAGAAGTCAAGAAAATTGATAGCCAAAAAAAACGATCTCTTTTGATTCTTGGATTCGTATTGATTGAATTGCTAGTGGTCGGGATAGTGTGTTTCATTTGCTATTTTAAACATTAAGTTTTAATATAGTTTTGAAAACTAGATGTAAAAGTCTTACAAACAGTATATAATAGGTTTATAAGAAGAAGGCATCAATGATTGGAGGAAATACAAAAATGGAAGTAGAATTTAGTCGGAAGTATCAAATAGTGAATGAAGTGTTGAATGCCGTCACCCATGGGATTGCAGCGTTTTTAAGTCTCATTTGTTTTGACTTGCTGATGGAACAAGCTCATTCAACCCTCGATTATGTTGCGTTTATCATTTATGGCAGTTCGCTGTTTTTGCTTTTTTTCAGTTCTACGTTGTTCCATAGCTTGATTTTTACAAAAGCAAAAAAAGTGTTTCAAATATTCGATCATTGTTCGATCTATTTACTGATTGCCGGGACCTATACGCCTTTTTGCCTGTTAATCGTTCAGGGACTTTCTGGTGTACTATTACTTAGTGTAATCTGGGCAACAGCAGTTATCGGGATCATTTACAAGTGTTTGACTTTAGCGAAAGCCAGTCAGGTTTCTAAAGTATCAACGATTATTTATAATGTGATGGGCTGGGGAATCGTGATTGTTTTACCAAAACTTTATCAAAACATCAATTTGACCGGTTTACTTTTATTGGTCGCTGGTGGGTTAGCTTACTCGATCGGTTCAATTTTTTATAGCATGAAAAGTAAGAGATTCACACATGTTATTTGGCACTTATTTGTGATGTTAGGTGCATCATTGATGTTTTTAGCCGTTTACTTTGGGTATGTGGTTTAAAAAAAATCAATTTAAGAATGAATTTTCTGATGAACAAAGGAATAGCTCTCCTTTTTACAACGAAGGATTAAATTAAAAAATACGTTTGGTTTCGATGGAATGATCGCAACCAAACGTATTTTTATTTGATGGAGTAGTTGCTTTCACTAGATTGTATGATTGAAATAGTGAGATTTATGAGCATATCCATTGTTTTTTAATCTTTTATTCGCTAGTTTTGTATTTATACAAAAAAATGTATGAATGCACTTTTTTTTATTAAATTTATGAATATAGTAGACAATCACTGAGAATTTGTTTAATATTATTCAAATAAAATTCAAATCTTAATGAGAGAAATTTTAAAAAACATTGCGGAAAAGAGGTAGTCTCGAATGTCAGAATTAATGATCGGTGAAATTCCTGTTAGTCAATTAGTAAAACAATATCAAACACCCCTTTATGTTTACGATGAGAAGCAAATGGTGGAGAACATCAAGGCATTTAAACAAGGATTTCAATCAGATCATTTTAAGACAAAGATTTTATATGCATCAAAAGCATTTCAGACCGTCGCCATGTTAAAACTGATTCAATCACAAGGATTAGGTTTAGATGTAGTTAGTGGTGGTGAGATTTATACAGCTGTGTGTGCTGACTTTCCAATGGAAGAGGTCTATTTTCATGGAAACAATAAAACACCTGCGGAAATCCGTTATGCTATTGAAAATGGACTTGTTCATTTTGTAGCGGATAATCTCATGGAAGTTGAATTGTTAGTCGCACTTAGCCAAGAATATCAAAAAGAACTCCAGGTAATGATCCGGTTGAATGTAGGGATCGAAGCACATACGCATGAATATGTCGTTACCGCTCATATTGATTCAAAATTTGGTCTACTCTATGAAAGTGAAGAGTGTCAAAAAGCGATCCAATTTATTCAGGGTAGTGAATTTTTACAGTTAGAAGGCTTTCATGCACATATTGGTTCGCAGATTTTTGAATTATCGGCCTGGATAGCAGAAATCCATAAACTGGTTGGTTATCTTAAAGATTTTGATGAAGTACTTTCGCTAAATCTTGGGGGAGGGTTCGGTATTCGTTATACCGAAAGTGATCAGCCATTACCCATTGAAGAATCTGTTCGAGAATTAGTACGTTTTACGGAAGAAGCTTTAAAAAAACAAGGATTAGTAATCAATGAATTGTTGATCGAACCCGGAAGAAGTATCGTTGGGGAAGCAGGAACGACGCTTTATACGGTAGGATTTATTAAGCAAACGCCAAATAAAAAATATTATTTTGTCGATGGGGGAATGACCGATAATATCCGTCCAGCACTCTATCAAGCGAGCTATCAATGTGATCTGGCAACCAAATTAAGGGAAAAGAAAACCGAAAAAGTCACGATCGCTGGGAAAATGTGTGAGTCAGGTGATGTGGTTATTCAAGAAGCTCTTTTGCCTATCGCTGAACCCGGAGATATATTAGCGGTATATGCCACAGGCGCTTATGGTTATTCAATGAGTAGCAACTATAACCGAGCTTTGACGCCTGCTGTGGTATTCGTCAACGGTGAAACTGCTCGATTAGTGGTACGTAGGCAAGAATATGAGGATTTATTGCGAGGTGAAGTTCAATGATCCTGCATAAATATAATGGTTGCGGCAATGATTTTATCTTAATGGACTATGAAGAAGGAATCGATTATCACCAATTAGCCAGCAAGTGGTGTGGACAGGATCGATTTGATACAGATGGGTTGATTGTCGTTCGAGAGCAACCTTTAACGATGCTTTATTTCAATAAAGATGGCAGTCAGGCGCCGATGTGTGGGAATGGAATTCGTTGTTTTGCTCGGCATGTATGGGATAAAGCTATGGTAGAAACTTCACCTTTCGACGTACACACATTAGCGGGTGTGATTTCCATTGAAATTTTGACAGAAGAACCTTTTTATTGTACCGCTCAGATGGGACAACCCGATTATTCGACAGAAAAGTTAGCGGTCAATCAAACAGAACCCATCGTGGATCAAATAGTATGTATTGGACAAGTGGATGTCCAGCTAACTAGTTTGTTTATGGGCACGATCCATACCGTTGTTTTTGTAGAGGATGCAAAAGCGCAACAAATGAAAGCGTTAGGGGAACAGATTTGTCACCATCCATTATTCTCAGAAAAAACCAATGTTAATTTTGTCCAACGAGTCAATGAACAGGAACTGATCGTACGCACGTATGAACGTGGTGTTGGTTGGACATTGGCTTGTGGTACTGGCTGTTGTGCGGCTTATGTTGTAGCTAGAGATCATGGATACTTAGCAAGTGCTAAGGCCATGATTCACTTAGAGCAAGGAGAGTTAATGATTACTGGGGAGACACAAATACAAATGACGGGACCAGCTGTTCATGAATGGTCACAAAAGGAGATGTCGTATGATTAAAGGTTCGATCGTTGCATTGATTACACCGATGAATGCGCTTGGCGAAATTGACTATCAAGGATTAGAGAAACTAATTGAGTTTCATCTTTCAGAAGGTACAGATGGCCTGTTAGTGTTAGGAACAACTGGGGAATCTTCGACGTTAACGCCAGAAGAAGAAGAGGAGATTCTACGTTTTACAGTAGCAAAAGTAAATAAAAGAATCCCAGTCATCGCAGGCGCAGGAACAAACGATACGAAAAAAACAATTGAAAGAGTCCAACGTTTAGCAGCGATTGGGGCGGATCAATTGTTAGTGATCACGCCTTATTATAATAAGACAAGTGATGCAGGTTTGTTGGCGCATTTTACTGCAATTGCTGACCAATCACCACGACCGATCATTTTATACAATGTACCATCTAGAACTGGAATGACGATCCCAATTCCAGTCCTGGAAAAATTAGCGACACATCCACAAATCAGCGGGATCAAAGAAGCATCAGGTGATCTTGCTTATGTGATGGCAGTTGGTCGTCTTTTGACAGACTCGTTTGTCCTTTATAGTGGCAACGATGATGCTATTTTGCCGATATTAAGTGTGGGTGGAAGTGGGGTTATCAGTGTTTGGGCCAATATCCAGCCTAGATTAGTCCATGAATTAGTCGCAACGTTTGAGCAAGGGAATCTTCGACGAGCGCAACAAATCCAATTAACTGCCTTACCATTGATCCATGCCTTGTTTAGTGAAACAAATCCGATCCCAATAAAAGCCGCAATGGAGATGATGGCTCTTCCTTCAGGTGTGTTACGGCTACCACTTGTTCCTCTGTCTGAGGACAAGCGAGGAGTATTACAGGAATTATTACCTATGAAAGGACGAGAACAGGTATGAAAATTGGTGTAGTCGGACATGGACGAATGGGCAAAAAAATCCAAGAAGTCATTGAATCTTATGAACATGAGGTCGTTTTTCCAAAGGTCTCCCTTAAAGAAGCGACTACTTTATCTTTTCCGAGTAATATCTCACTCCTTATTGATTTTTCTCACGCAGATAATTTGGAAAAAGTGCTAGATTATGGAGCAGCACACCAACTTCCAGTCGTGATCGGAACGACTGGCTATAGTGAGGAACAATTCCAGGCAATCGAAGCGTTTGGGCAACGTTTCCCCATTTTATACAGTGCGAACTTTTCTTTAGGGATTTTTGTCATGAATCAATTAGTGAAGCAGGCTGCTGAATTATTGAAAACATGGCAAATCGAATTGATTGAAAAACATCATGACCAAAAAAAAGATGCGTCTTCTGGAACGGCTCAATCACTACTCGCTAGTATGCAAGAAGTCCGTAAACTATCGCCTGTTTTCCAATGGAAAGATCAACCTAGAAAAACCGATGAAATCGGAGTACACAGTTTACGTATTGGTTCTCTACCTGGAGAGCACGAAGTTTTATTTGCATCTACGGATGAAGTATTATCAATCAAACATGAATCGTTTTCCAATCAGATTTTTGCAGAAGGAGCAGTAAGTGCAGCTTTTTGGTTAAGCAATCAACCAGCTGGATACTATCAATTAGCAGATACTTTAGGTGGATAAAGGAGAGAAAGCAAATGGACGCACAAGCAATTATACGTTTGATTCAAACAGCTGATAAAAAAACACCGGTTAAAGTGTATTTAAATGTCACTGAACCAATTAAATTTGAAAAGTGTAAAGTATTTGGTCAGGGGAATAGCCAAATTATTTTCGGTGATTACAAAGAAATCGCACCAATCCTCGCAAAAGAATCCGCTAAAATCATTGAGATCGAAATAGAAGAAACAGCTAGAAATAGTGCCATACCTCTGCTTGATTTAAAAGAAATCGATGCTCGGATCGAGCCAGGAGCAATTATTCGGGATCAAGTAACGATCGGTGATCATGCGGTCATCATGATGGGAGCGATCATCAATATCGGTGCGGAGATTGGGGAAAACTCGATGATCGACATGGGGGCAATCTTAGGCGGAAGAGCGATTGTCGGCAAAAATTGTCACATTGGTGCGGGGGCAGTGTTGGCGGGTTTGATCGAACCGGCTTCCGCTCAACCAGTGGTGGTTGAAGACGGTGTCTTGGTTGGTGCGAATGCTGTCATTGTTGAAGGTGTCCGTATTGGCAAAAATGCAGTCGTAGCGGCTGGAGCAGTTGTTTTAGAAGATGTAGCCGCTGATACCGTAGTGGGTGGAACACCTGCCCGAGTATTAAAAATCAAAGACGAACAAACGAGGGAAAACACCGCATTGATCGCTGCATTACGGGAATTATAGAGAGGATGAAAAAGATGCGCAAAATAGATACCTGTATCGTTGGAGCAACTGGTTTAGTTGGTCAAACGATGTTGAACGTGTTAGCAGAATATGATTTTCCAGTAGGTCGTTTGAAATTATTAGCATCCAAGCGTTCAGCTGGAAAAGTCTGTGTGTTTAAGGGAAAAGAATACACAGTAGAAGAATTAACAAAGACATCATTTGACGGGTATGATTTAGCGCTTTTTTCAGCCGGAGCAGAAATTTCACTTGAATTTGCGCCACTTGCTAGAGAACATGGGTTGGTCGTCATTGATAATTCTTCTGCTTGGCGAGAAGATCCGTCGATTCCGTTGATCGTTCCAGAAGTCAATCTAGCAGATCATGAAATGAACCGATTGATTGCCAATCCAAACTGTTCCACGATCCAAGCCATTTTACCGTTAAAGGCATTGCAACAGACATTTGGTGTCAACCGCGTGAACTATTCCACCTATCAAGCGGTCTCTGGTTCGGGGCAACAAGGGCTAACTGATCTTCACGCCACTCAAAAAGGGCAGGAACCTTCGCTTTATCCGCATGATATCAGTCAAACAGTCATCCCCGAAATTGATGCACCGTTGGTTGATGGGTATACGAAAGAAGAACACAAAATGATGGCTGAAACAAGGAAGATCCTACATTTGCCTAACTTACCTGTCTCGGCTACTTGTGTACGTGTCCCCATCGAAGTTGGTCATGGTGTTTTAATCGCAGTCCAGTTGGCGCAGCCATTTTCACTTGCAGCAGTCCGTCAATGTTTGCAACATTTCCCGGGAATAACAGTCGTGGATGATTTGCCCAACCATAGTTACCCGACCAGTATCCTTGCTAAAGGAACAGATGAGGTATACGTCGGCAGACTCCGGCATGATCCTACATTGGAAAATGGGCTGTTGCTGTATACCGTAGCGGATAATATCCGTAAAGGCGCAGCTGCGAATGCTGTACAAATCGCCTCTGCATTGTTATCACCAATCAGGGAGGTGATCCAATGAAAGTCGCAAAATTTGGTGGCTCATCGATGGCTCATGAAGAACAATTCAAAAAGGTAAAATCTATTATTTTAGCTGCTCCTGAACGAAGTGTGATCGTTGTTTCCGCTTTAGGAAAACGAACAAAAGAAGATGACAAAGTCACGGATCTCTTGTATTTGATCCATGCCTATCTTCATCATGGAGTCGATTGGACACCTTTGTGGGAAAGGATCTGTGAACGATTCATTCAAGTGAGAGATGTCTTGTCGTTGACTTTTCCGATTGAAGATGAATTATTAGAGATCCAAAAAAAATTACAGCGAGAAAAAGTCTCGCAAGATTTTTTGGTCAGTCGGGGAGAATATCTCACTGCGAAGTTATTAGCTGAATATGTTGGTTATACGTTTATAGATGCGAAAGAACTGATTTTCTTTGATTATACGGGTGAGATCGATGAAGAACGGACGAAACAAGCAATAATAACTATTTATCAAGAAAAAGGCCCACTAGTAGTCCCAGGATTCTATGGTGCTAATCCAGTTGGAAAAGAAAAATTGATGGGGCGAGGTGGGAGCGACATCACTGGCGCAATCTTAGCCAAACTATTGAATGCCGACTGTTATGAGAATTGGACGGATGTTTCTGGGATTATGATGGCTGATCCACGAATCATTGACACGCCAAAAATCATCAAAGAAATTTCATTTAGAGAATTACGAGAGATGGCGTATATGGGGGCAAATGTTCTCCATGAATCAGCTATTTTCCCAGTACAAGAAGCAGGTATCCCGATTCAAATAAAAAATACGAACGATCCAGAGGCGCAAGGCACTAGAATTTCCAGCAAAGAAGTCGAAAAAGAAAATGGCTTAACAGGGATTGCTGGAAAAAAAGATTTTCTTTCGCTAACACTATTTAAACGACATATGTCTGATGAAATCGGGTTTATTTGGAAAGCAATGAGTGTCTTTGCGAATCATGGTATTTCGATCGAACACATTCCTTCGGGGATCGACAATATTGGAGTAGTCGTTTCAGCAGAAGCCATTGCAGATCAATTATTTTTGATTACCAAAGAGTTAAAAGAAAATTTGGGTGTCGAGGAAGTCGAAATTATCGAGAATCTGGCATTGATCTCAGTTGTTGGCGGACCACATAAAGAACTGATTGGACTTTCTGGCAAAGTCTTATCCATCTTAAATCAACTAGAGATTCGGACATCGATCTTATCCCAAGGGGCACAAGAATTAAACTTGATCATTGGGGTAAAAAATGAAGAATATGAAACAGTCGTTAAAGGGCTCTATGAAGGGATGGTGAATGTCGATGTTAGCAAAACATCGCATGGCGTTACATCAAATTCCTGAAATCGGCTTTCATGAATTTAAAACCAAAGCGTATTTGCATGAACAAATCAAGGATCTTGGGGGAGTCCTGCATGAGATCGGCGAGACTGGTTTATTGCTTTATTTTGATCATCAACAAAACGAAACGATTGCTTTTCGGACAGATATTGACGCCTTACCGATCCAAGAAGAAACAAATCTTCCCTTTGCTTCTACTCATGAAGGGATGATGCATGCGTGTGGTCACGATGGACATATGGCAATGTTATTAGGGTTAACGGAATATATCGCAGATCATAAAGAACAGTTAATGTACAACGTTGTTCTGATTTTTCAACCTTCGGAAGAAATATCTGGCGGAGCGGAAAGTGTTATTCAAACAGGTTTGTTAGAGTACTATCAAGTCCAAGCGATTTTCGGATTTCATTTATGGCCAGGTCTTCCCAAAGGCGAGATCTATTCACGATCGGGCGCCTTTATGGCACAAAGTAGTGAGACAGATATCATTGTCAAAGGGAGATCTGCCCATATTGCCTCTAGTGAACAAGGGATCGACAGTATCCGAGGAGCCATTGGTTTTATGGATGAAGTATACGAGTTGGAACAATCTTTACCTAAAGAATGGCGACGTTTAATAAAGTTTGGACAGATCACTGGTGGTACGATTCGAAATGTTTTAGCAAATGAAGTAACTATTTCAGGCAGCATCCGTTCTTATGATCAGCAAATCCAAGATTCGATCAAAGCACAACTGGCTGATTTAGCAGAGAAATTTCAAAAAAATTCGCAGGTATCGATCCAATTCCGTTATAATGATGGATATCCAGCGGTCATCAATGATCCTCACATATATACAGCCTTGAAGCAATCAGAAAAATTACATGAGCTTGAACAACCGGTCTTGCAAGCAGAGGATTTCGGTGTTTATACCCAGAAGTATCCATGTGTTTTTTTCTTTCTCGGTGTCGGTGATACACCAGCACTTCATGATGCACGATTTGATTTTGATATGGCTGTGTTAGAAAAGGGTGTCGCTTGGTATCAAACGATCCTTCATACAAAAGGACTTTTGCTAAAAAAGGATCAGTGACAAAGAAGTGATAAAAAGGAGAAAACCACATGAATTTAACCAATCGTTTTAATCACAGGCTTGCAAAAATAGCAGTGTCACAAATCAGAAGTTTTGACCAACAAATTTCTGCTATCCCCGATGTCATCAAGTTAACCTTAGGAGAGCCTGATTTTCCAACACCCGAACATGTCAAACAGGCGGGGATCACTGCTATTGAAGAAAATTATTCCCATTATACGGGGATGAGGGGACTACCCGAAGTTTGTGAAGCTGCTTGTTTATTTCAAAAAGAACGTTATGGGTTGGTATACGATCCTCAAACTGAAGTACTAACGACAGTTGGTGCCACAGAAGCAATCGCTGCTTCTTTACTAGCGATTTTAGAAGAAGGCGACAAAGTATTGATTCCTGCGCCTGCTTATCCTGGCTATCAGCCGATAGTGGATCTTGCTGGAGCGGAATTGATCACGATCGATACGTCAGAAACAGGCTTTATTTGCCAACCAGAACAGTTAGAAGCAGCCTTTGCTATTTATGGCGACTCGATCAAAGCAATTATCTTGAACTATCCAAGCAATCCAACAGGAACACTGTTAACTTCAGAACAAATGGCAAAATTAGCTGAAGTCATCAAACAACGATCGGTCTTCGTGATCAGTGATGAAGTCTATGCAGAGTTGAATTATGTCGGAGACCATGTCTCGCCAGCGTCTTATCTTCCGGAGCAAACAATTGTGATTAGCGGTTTATCCAAATCTCATGCGATGACCGGCTGGCGGATCGGCTTTATTTTTGCTCAAAAATATGTGATTGATGAAATCATCAAAGTCCATCAATATTTAGTCACTTCAGCCACTACGATGGCTCAAAAAGCTGCGGTTGAGGCACTTACTACCGGAATGTATGATGGGGAAAAAATGAAAGAACAGTATGCGAAGAGAAGAGATTATCTTTTAGGTCAATTAAGTGAGTTAGGGTTTGAAATCATACCACCTGATGGCGCCTTTTACCTGTTTTGTAAACTGCCAAAAGAAGTTACCTTGAATTCTTGGGAGTTTTGCTTACAGTTAGCAGAACAAGGCAGAGTCGCCTGTATCCCTGGTTCAGCTTTTGGACCAGAGGGTGAAGGCTATATTCGGATTTCTTATGCAAGTAGTTTGGCAGAACTTACGGAAGCTTGCCAACGGATTCGCCTTTTTTTAGCTGATATGTAATCAAAAAAAATGAAAAGCTACGTTCATTTTATTGAACGAAGTTTTTCATTTTTTGTTTACTTTGTTGATTGAAAGAGGAACATTTGTCATTTTTCTTTTTTAATGGTGTACATTTTTTAGTTTTATTTGGCATAACGAAAGATTATGATCCAATTTAAGGTGCTTAAAATATATACTGGATAATCTGATCAATTTTAGCCATATCTTGTAAAGGTAAATTTTCGACCTTTTTGAGTTTTCTTTCCTTGAAATCAAGTGATTTTAATTGAGAAATAAGTACTTGTCCCTTTGTATCTAAATCTTTGGGAAGCGAATAGCGTGTCGGTAGATTTTTTATAGTAGAAGTAATTGGACAGATTATTGCAAACATTGTTGTGCAATTAAATTCATAACGAGATACAACCAAGCCTGGTCTTCTCTTTTGAATTTCTTTGCCTGTGGATGGATCAAAATCGATCCAAACAATATCCCCTTTTTTAGGAATATAATTTCTAGCTTTAGGCACTATAAAATTTCTCTCCCTTCAGGAGTTAAGTCTTTCCATTCATCTTTTTCGTAATACTCAGCTTCTTGTCCAGCACTAAATGGATCTTCGATTTTAGGAACTAATGTGATTGTCCCATCTTCAGAGTAGACAACAATATATTCTTGATTTTCTGAAGGTTTTTTACCATTATCAGACGGTAGTGTAATTACTACAGAACTACCTTGTAATCTAGATTTTGTAATGAGCATATATACCACCTCTTTACTCTTATAATACTATACAACATTAAGTAACGCAAAGTTTTTCCTGTATTTATTTGTAAATGTTAAGTGTTCTGAAACGATCTTTTTTGTACAGTTATTATTTTTGGTATGTTTTTTTCTAATTTCATGGCTGAGGAGGTCTATAGTACCAGCTAACTTTATTAGTATGGAAAATGTTTTTTATATAAATTTTACAAGTTAAGTCAAGCGATATAATTGACAAATAATAGCATAACCGTTTTATTTTTCTGTACAGTTATTTCTTACTAAAAAGTATTGCCATCTAAAAAGAAAGTTGATAAACATTTAAGTCAAAAACTTAATAGAGAAAGTCTTATTTTTTCTGTCCAATATTTGGGCATTTCTTTTGATTTATAAAAAATCGAGTGTTATGTTTGAATTGTTTAGAGTTATTCTAAATAATTGAACAAGGAGGTTTCATCAATGGAGAAAACAAAGGTTATTATTGTCGGCGCATCTCATGGCGGACATCAATCGATTTTAGAATTGCTATCTAGATATGGTGAAAATGTCGATATCACCTTATTTGAAGCAGGGGATTATGTTTCGTTCATGTCATGTGGCATGGAATTATATTTAGAGGACCAAGTGACAGATGTTAATGATGTACGAAATTTCAGACCAGAAAACTTTCCACAACCCAATGTTCACATTTTAAACAATCATGAAGTAAAAGCGATTCATGCAGACCAAAAGACAGTAACGGTGACTAGTATCTTAGATAAGAGTACCAAAGAGTATGAATATGATAAATTGATCTTAAGCTCAGGAGTAAAACCAAATTCATTGCCAGTACCAGGAACAGATTTAGAGAACGTTTATTTGATGCGTGGGTACGATTGGGCTACTAGAATCAAAGATAAATTAACTGATCCAGCGATCAAAAATGTAGCTGTTATCGGTGCAGGCTATATCGGGATCGAAGCCGCTGAAGCTTTTCAAAAAGCAGGGAAAGAAGTGACGTTATTAGACGTGATTGATCGACCATTAGGCACTTATTTAGATCCGGAAATGACGGATATTTTAACCGAACATTTAAAAGAAAAGGGTATCAAAGTCGTGACGGGTGCGAAAATCACTGCTTTCACTGGTGAGCAACAAGTCGCTGCGATTCAAACAGCAGATGAAGAAATCGCGACAGATCTTGTGATTCAAGCAGCTGGAGTCAAAGCGAATACGGAATGGCTAAAAGGAGTCGTAGATTTAGATGATCGTGGTTGGATCGTTACCGATGAATATTTGCAAACCAATTTACCTGATGTGTATGCAGTAGGGGATGCAACCCTTGCTTATTCGATACCTGCCCGCTCAAAAATGCCGATTGCACTAGCAACAGTGGCAAGAAGAGAAGCACGATATGTAGTCAAACATCTATTTGAGGATACACCAAGCCAACCATTTGGAGGCGTTGTAGGTTCTTCGGCATTAAGTGTTTTTGATTATCACTTTGCAGCTAGTGGTTTGAATAGTTTTACAGCAGAAAAAGCAGGCGTAGCCATTCGCACAGCTTATTATGAAGATACTATTCGTCCTAAATATGTACCTGAAGAATATGGGAACACGAAAGTTTCAATCCAATTATTCTTTGACCCAATGACACATCAAGTCCTTGGCGGAGCTGTTTTATCTACTTATGATGTGACTGCTCAAGGCAACGTACTAGCGCTAGCGATCCAACAAAAACTGACGATCGAAGATTTAGCAGAAGCTGACTTTTTCTTCCAACCTGGTTTTGATCGCCAATGGAATATGATCAATCTAGCCGCGCAACAAGCATTGGGAGAAGAACCATTTGTAGAATAAAATCAAACAATTAGAGACATTCGTTAGAAACGTGGTATTTTACGTAAAATATAAATGGACCGCCTGAAACATATCAATTGTTTCAGGCGGTTTTTGTTATTTTTTTTTGTTAATAACTTTTCGTCACTGTTTTACAGTTGGAATTAGAGAGTTGTACCATTCATGTTTCAACTACTCTTTTTACATCCGTTTTTTTCGGAAATAATCAGGTGTTTTTCCGGTTTCTTTTTGGAAAAGTTTGAAAATCGAAGGGACACTTTTATAGCCGATTTTTAAGGCAATCGTACTTAAACTATCGTTTGTTTCTAGCATGAGTCGCTTTGCTTCAGATAAGCGTTTTTGATCGATCAACTCTTGGAAACTACTACCGGTTTTATTTTTTAACAAGTTGCTTAAATATTTTTTGTTATAGCCAAAAGTTTCTCCTAATTGCTGTAAGGTGATTTCTGCATAGTGATCATTGATATAATCTAAGATTTGAATCAGCGGCTCATTACGAATCGTTTTTTTATTCGTGATAATCACTGGTGCTTGCGCGCTTTCTACCATCAGTGAAGAAAATAATAAATTCAGCAAAAGTTGCTTATGCACAGACTCTTTTTGATAAGTGGTCATCATCAGACTTTTAATTAGCTGATACGCTAAGGGACTCATTGATAAGTCTAGTAGGATATAACTAGTATGTTCAGTAGGCGAACGGGTTGCTTGAAAGAAAAAATCTGTGATTAGATTATTGGATTTTGGTAGATTAGGCAATAGAATATTTTGAATAGCTGGAATATCAAGGAGGAAATTGATCAAGATATCCTCTGCTCCTACATAATCGATTTGTTGGATAACCTTACTATCTAACAGAAGTAACTGTCCTTTTTCTAAATGAAAAACGTCACCGTTCAAACGCTGGGTGCACTGCCCATTGAATAAAAAATTCAACTCAATAAAATGATGGGTATGCGCGGGTGTGTAAGAAAATCTTGGATGTTTGTTAATTGCGATTGATCCAAACTCAAAGAACTTACTTTTAGGAATTTCTGGAACGATCGAACGATGATAGTTGAGGTTCATCGTATTAATATTTTTACCTGATTTTTTTTGCAATTTTTCGATTTCCGTTTCTTTGAATAACTCTGCGATCCATTTCTCCATGAACTTCACCTCTTAATGATCATCTTACCTTGCTATTAATGTAACACAACTTCTTAACCAAAAAACCTGTAGATTTGATATAAACATTCTGGATTTTGGAAATTGTTCCCTGAATATGAAAGCGGTTAATATGTAGAGGGAGAAAAAGCATAAGTGTTTAGGAAGGAGAACTTAAATCTATTTAACTATTGATTGATAACGGCCGTTCCTGTTTTTTTTAAGTGATGGAAAGTACAAAACGGAAATTTCTAACTTATTTTTGAAGAAGAGTGAGCTATCAAAATGACTAAACAAATGTGTTCATTTGGCTTAACTTTCGCTAGTTTGGGTGAGACGTACGGGGCTGTTTCATTTGTTATTAATCAATGTGTTCAAAAGGCTTAGACTATCAGTTATTGACAATGAGAAAAAAGAATCGTGCATGATTACCATTGCTACGATCCAAAACCAAGGAGTGTGGAAGATGAATAGTGAAAAACAAACAAGATGGTTATGGTACCCAGGAGATTTTGAAATCAGACAAGGATTATTACAAAATTTTTCAAGAGAAGAAAGAGGCTATGACTGGCCTGCTTATTGGAACGTTGATGATTGTCATAAAAATGTGAAATTCAAACGTTACTACGAACTGACAGAACCAACTTCTTTTATTGTTTATGCAACAGGGATTGGCTATGTGGAAGTGAATGGGAAAAAGTATCCACTTAAAGAAACAATCAATTGTCAGCCTGGAAAGAATAAAATCAGGATTTTTGTAGGCAACGCAACTGGATTACCCGCTGTCTTTGTCGAAGGAGAGGTTATCAAGAGTGATGTAGGTTGGCGAGCAAGTAACTTTATTGAAGAACTACCAGCTGGTTGGAGCTCACTTTATTTGGATAAAGCAAACGATCCAAATCATGTCTATTTTGAAAAAAAAGTGGTTACACCTGTTTCAATCAACGAACAGAATGATGGGGTATTGATTGATTATGGTCGTGCGGTTTACGGAACACTGGCGATCAAAAAAATGACACATGGGCAACCGATCATGATTTGCTATGGTGAATCTGCATCAGAAGCATTGGATGTGGAGATGTGCTATTACAAAGAAAAAGCAGCTACTGTTGAAACAATCCCAAGAAAGCGTGCTTTTCGGTATTTGTTTGTTCCAGATGTTGCGAAGGAAGAAATTGAGATCGAGGCGATCCATGAATCCCTTCCTTTAACCAATCATGCTGCTTTTTCTTCAGACAATGTCCTTTTAAACAAGATTTGGGAAGTTTCTGTGGAAACATTTACCCTATGTAGTGGATTGTTCTTTATCGATGGGATCAAGCGAGATCGGTGGATCTGGTCAGGCGATGCTTACCAAAGCTATTTTATCAACCAATATCTCTTTTTCGATGAAGAAATCAATACCCGAACGATGTTAGCGCTTCGTGGGCAAAATGAAATCAAGCAACATATGAATACGATCGTTGACTACTCGATTTTATGGATCATCGCTGTTGAGAATCACTATCTAATGACGGGTGACACGGTTTTCTTGAAACAAATCTATCCTAAGATGAAGACGATGATGGACTATCTCCAAGCACAAACGAATGAACTTGGCTTTATTTATGGGCGAGAAAAAGATTGGTTGTTTATTGACTGGACGGAGATGGATCGAGAAGGAACCTTGGCAGCAGAACAAATTCTATTGCTTAAAGCTTACCAAACGATGATGACTTGTGGAGCTGTTTTGGGTGAAGTAGATGACTATGAACAGAAGTATCAACAACTAAAAGAAAACGTCATGAGCTATTTCTGGGACGAAGAAAAGCAGGCATTTATTGATTCCTATGAATCGAAAAAGCGCCACGTAACTCGTCATGCCAATATCTTTGCCATTTTATTCGATTTAGTAGAACAAGAAAAGAAAGAACAGATTTTAACCCATGTATTGTTAAACCCTGAAATTACCCAGATCACGACACCTTATTTCAAATTTTTCGAGCAAGATGCTCTATGTAAAATGGGTCAAACAGACCAAGTGTATCAAATCATCTGTGATTACTGGGGCGGAATGGTTGAAAGAGGGGCAGTGACATTCTGGGAAGAATATATCCCTGAGGAAACGGGCGAACAAGTGTATGAAATGTATGGGGATCCTTTTGGCAAAAGCTTATGCCATGCTTGGGGAGCAAGCCCGATCTATCTATTAGGCAGATATTTCGCAGGTGTCCGACCACTTTCACCAGGATATCAAACTTTCGTTGTTGAACCTAATCTAGCTGCTTTTGAAAGTCTAAACATGCAAATACCAATCAAAAATGGACTTGTCACAATCAATAAAGAACAAGAACAGCTACACATCTCAACGACACGAGAAGGAGGGATTCTCCGTATCAACCAGCAAGTGGTTCATTTAGAGCCAGGAAAAAATTATGATATCTCCCTTGAAACAACTAAGAGCAAACAACTGATTTGAAAAAGGAGAGGATTGGAATGCAACAAACACGAATCAGTGTAAAGGAAAAAATTGGTTTTGCTTTAACAAATCTCGGAAATATCCCAGTGATGACGTTGTTGAATACGTACCTTTTGATTTTTTATACCGATGTAATTGGCATTAATCCTGCTGTAGTTAGTACGCTTTTTCTGGTCTCCAGACTACTTGATGGTTTCAGTGATCCTTTATTAGGTTTTTTGATCGATCGTTTCCCAGTGACACGCTTTGGCAAATATCGCCCGATTTTGGTGCTGGGAACAGTGATTTGTTGTATCAACTATTTACTCGTTTGGTTTGCACCGTTACTTTTTACTAGTCAAAAAATCGTCGTTATCTATATTTCTTATATTTTGTTAGGTATCACTTTTGATTTAATGGATATCCCATTAAATAGTTTGATCCCCGTATTAACCGATCAAGAAGCCGATCGAAACATCTTGTCGTCCATAAAAGGTGTGTCGTATACAGTAGGACCTACTTGTTTGAATATTTTGGCACCGTTGATCCTTTCCGCTTACAATAATGGGCTTTCTGGGTATACCTTGTTGATTGTCGGAACGGTACTAGTCGTCTTGTTCTTCACGATTTTTGGTACATTAGCACTGAAAGAAAGAGGGAATGAAGAGCCCGCTGAATTATCGCAAGAGCGCGGCTATTCTTATAAAGAAGCGCTTGCTATCTTAAAAATTCGTCCAGTGATGACCCTATTTATCAGTATGCTTTTTATTACCGCCGCAAGCAATATCTTTAGTGGATCGCTTTTGTATTATTTGAACTATATTTTGAATGACACAAAATTGCTAAGTTTCGCTAGTTTTTTAGGACTGTTTGGTGCTTTAGGAGCAGGTGTGTTGGTCCCTAGTTTATCTAAGCGATGGGGGAAGAAAAAAGTATATGTTGGCGCATTATCTTTACTCTGTTTAGCGATGATCGTGATGATCGGCGTGCATCAATCGAAAATGATTTTCTTAGGGGCTTATCTTGCTGTCCAAGTTGGCTTAGGGCTAACCAATACTTTGCAGTATAGTTTATCTGCTGATAACGTGGATCAAATAAAACACGAGTTGGGAATTGAAACAGCAGCGCTGATCGCTTCATTGAATTCTTTTATCATGAAATTTGCGATGGCGATTGGTGGAGCTATCCCAGGATTTGTTTTGAGCTATACAGGCTATGTAGCGAATCAGGCGCAATTATCTAGCGCATCATTTGGCATTATTTTCTCTACTTTTGTAGTACCACTTGTTTTTTATCTAATCACGCTCGGTGTTTTCCAAATCGGTTATCCAGCGAACTATTTATTTGTTACGACTAAGGAAAAACCTTCCATTGGTTGATTTGCTGCTTTTTCGTTCGTTAGACTGAAAGATAGTTACCTAATTACCTAAAAGATCTGGTTGCTATTGACGAAAAGCTAACTGAAAATGAAGAAAAAGGGGAGGATGCCAGTGTTTACCTTTGAGCAACTAAAAATATTTTTGATGGAAAATAACGAAATTGAATGTCGACAACAAATTGATGGTCAAAATATCAATGACCAACAGTTGCCCTATGAGACAGTCGCAGTACCTAAAATGCCCAAAAACCAATTTTTCAAAGAGGGTAATATCTTTATCAATAAACATCATCGTTACGCTGAAATGCCTGCACATACGCATGGATTTGTTGAATTTAACTATATGTTGTCTGGTTCATGTGTCCAATATGTCAACGATAAGAAAATTCACTTGAAAGAAGGTGAATTGCTGTTATTAGACAAAGAAATCGTTCAGCGTATCGATCCTTTAGAAGAGGAAGACCTTTTGATCAATATTTTATTGAAAGGGGAATCGATTACGACTGACATCGTGATCAATATGGTGAAGTCACGTGGATTGGTCAATGAATTTCTATTAAATGCTTCGCAGGAAAAAGGAAAACATGATGAATTTATCCATTTTCATTGTGGTGATAACTTAGAAGTGCAAGGGTTATTGCACAAAATGATTTTGGAATATTACAACAAACAAGACTATTATATGCGGGCACTGAATCTGAGATTGTCTTTACTATTGATCGAACTTACCCGTGATTTAGAAGAATATGTTACGCAACGTGAGAATCAGGAATTATTAGAGATTTTACGATATATCGATCTTCATTTTCGAAAACTGACACTGAAAAATCTAGCGAAACATTTTGGTTATAATGCAAATTATTTAAGTAATAAATTGAAAAAAGAAACAGGGAGTTCTTTCCAAGAATTGATCAATTCTTTGCGGTATAAAACGATGATCGAGTTGATGAGAGAAACGAATAAAACTTTTGAAGAAATCTCGTATGAACTTGGTTTTGAAACTCTTGCTTCTTTGTACAAATTAGTCGGAAAATACACAGAACTGACACCTAAAGAACTCAAAGATAGTCTGTTAAAAAAATAGAATAGGCAGTTGTGATGCAACGAGTCCTTTTTCTCAGGTGATCTGTAAAAAAGATTTGACCAATTATGAACTGGCAATGAAAAGCGAAGATTAACGAAAGCGTATTCCAAATGTATTGGATAAGTGTGAACCTTCTTTTCGTTTCCTGAATGTTCGAAAAAGAATCGCTTGTTTGATTCGCTGAAGCATACGAATGTGATTTGGATAAAAAGAACACTTTTTTTGCTATAGTCCTGAGTAATTCATACGTTTACAATTCTAACTGTTCGAACTTATAAAACTTATTTTAAGGAGTGTTTTTTATGAAGAAACAACAGGCATCAACTACTACCACGGTCAAAGAGTATTCGCCTCTAGCTGTCGCTGCTGGAATTGGCTCCATGCTTGGATCTGGCTGTATTGTTGGACTCTCAGCGACGATTCCCGTTTGGCAAAAGGGACTAGAGCTGACAACTGGACAAGTCGGGATCGTTTCTGGCGGGCTAACTTTTGCAATCGCTTTCGGATCGCTGTTTACCGGACAGATATCAAAAGCATTTGGCTTGATCCGTTCATTTAACTGGATCAATTTGTTTTACGCGATCGGAGCTGCGGTCTGTATTCTAGCCACAAGTTTCCCAATGCTCTTATTAGGCGTGATTATCATGGGCGTAGCATCTGGAGCAGACTTACCATTAAGTTTGACCGTTGTTTCTCATGATGCACCTGATGAGCATACTTCTGCTCGTTTGATTTCTTCCACACAGATTTTTTGGCAGGTGGGGATATTCATTTCTTACATCTGTTCGTTTCTTTTATCGGGAATCGAAGGTGTGTTAGGAGCAAGAATTGTTTTTGCCATCTTATTTACGTTTGCAGTGATCACTTGGTTATGGCGGACACTTTCACCTAAGTTTAGACAATTTCATGAAGCCGGAGCTGCTCGACAAGCAATGACCAAAATGACAAGCGACTCGAAAGAAGTTTCTTTCAAGACAGTACTATTTGGGGAAAACAAACAAAAATACCTTGGCTTTTTCGCCGCTATCTTGATTTTTTATGTGTGTTGGAACCTCTTAGCGAATACTTGGGGACAATTTCAAACCTATGCTTTGACAAATGCCGGAGCTAGTCAAGCACAAGCTACAGGATTAGGGATCGGGTTGAATGTGATTTCTTTAGCAACAACGATTGCATTTGCCTCTGTTGCAGGTGGTAAATTTAGAAACAAAGCTTTCTTTATTGGGGCAGTCGTTCAATTTGGCGCAATGTTAGGTATGGCATTGATCGGTGGTGGTGCAGGATTTATTGCATTAGCGATCACAATTGCTTTTTATAATTTTGGGAATCCACTAGCCGGAGAAGCAATCTACAAAGTGTGGACACAAGAATCTTTCCCAGCAGAAACACGAGCTTCACTTCAAGGGTTCATCAATGGTTTTTCAAGAATGTGTTGTGGATTATTTGCTTTTGTTACCCCTTACTTAGTTGCTCCTGATCGTATCCAGACGTCTATGTTTGGCTTTGCGGGAATCGTTTTAGTAGCAACAATTGCTGGAGTAATCATGATGCGTCTACAGAAAAAATACCCAGTGATTGATCCGGTGGATAAAGAGTTGGCTGAAGGAAAAATGACTGCATCGTTCACCAAGTAAAGAAGAGGAGAAAGCAAAATGGCATTTACTTTTCAAATCAATCAAGATGTGCGTTGGGAAAAGGACGAGGCACTGTTAACCAAAGCACAACAACATGTACCAAATCTCCTGAAAACGAAGATCGAACCAGTAGCAATCACTGAAGTCGTTGAAGACCCACATGGTTTGAATGGGTATTCAGCAATTAACAGTGACAAAGAAATCACACAACTAGCTGATTATACTTTAAAAAGGGATGAAGCGATTATCTTAGATTTAGGGGATCATTATGTTGGGCATTTTAGTCTGTCCATTGACTCGGTTGGTTCGCCAATGGATGCGCCCTTATATTTACAACTGAAATTTGCAGAAGTACCCGCTGAACTTGCGGCAGATTCTAGTGCATATGATGGTTGGTTGTCAAAGTCTTGGATTCAAGAAGAATTTATCCATCTAGATGTTTTACCGGCACGTTTAGAATTACCAAGAAGATATAGCTGTCGTTATATTGAGCTAAAGGTGTTAGATACTTCACCCAAGTGGCAAGCTAGTTTTTCTGATCCGCTTTTTATCGCAGAAAGTTGTGTGTCACTCGACCAATTACCAAAGCCTGTGATCGCTGATGAAGAACTTGCTTCCATCTACCAAGTTTCTGTTAAAACATTATTTGATTGCATGCAAGAAGTCTTTGAAGATGGGCCCAAACGAGATCGCCGATTATGGATTGGTGATTTACGTTTACAAGCGTTAGCGAATTATGTGACTTTCGGTGATTTAGCTTTAACGAAACGTTGTCTTTATTTATTTGGTGGGATGACGACCAGTGAAGGGAAGATTCCAGCCAATGTTTTCACAGCCCCGCAATTGACGCCAGATGATACGTTTTTATTCGACTATAGTTTGTTTTTTGCAGTGATCTTAGCTGATTTTTACCATCAGACGAAAGATTCAGTTGTCTTGCAGGATTTATATCCAGTAGCGAAAAAGCAGATGGAACTAGCACTGACATGTGTCGATGAAGAGGGACGCCTGAATTTGTTAGAAGAGTGGCCAGTATTTATTGACTGGTCGAATGAGTTTGAAAAGAGTACAGCAGGGCAAGCAGTGTTGATCTATGCGATGAAACGATTCAACCAGTTGGCAGAACAAATGAAAGATCCACAACTGAGTCATTACCAAGAAACAACAGAGAAACTGATTGCGTTTGCGAAGCAACAATTATTTGATGAAGAACAAAAGCAGTTTATTATTGAAACAACCGGAGAAATCAATGTGGCGAGTCAAGTTTGGATGGTTTTAGCAGAGGTCTTTGATCAACCAATGAATCGAGAAATTTTGGAGACGATGATTGCTCATCATTTTCCGATCACAGGGATTGCTACACCTTATATGTATCATCATGTAGTCGAAGCGTTATTTGTAGCTGGACTTCAAGAAGAAGCTATCCAGTTAATGAAAAACTATTGGGGCAAAATGATTCAGCTGGGAGCAGACACTTTTTGGGAAGCTTTTAAACCAGAAGAACCAGATTTTTCTCCTTATGGCAGCCCGATCATCAGTAGTTATTGCCATGCGTGGAGCTGTACGCCAGCGTACTTGATCGAAAAATATCTAAATTGAAAAAGCAGTCAGTTACTTTACATTGTCAACTGAAAAAAAGACAGTTGGATCGTTAAGTAATGATTCACTGATTCATCCTAGACATAAGCAAAAAATCTCAAAACCATTTTTGCGGTTTTGAGATTTTTTGCTGTAGTATGAAACGGACGAGCAGTTTATCCGTATAATCAAAGGTTTATCGCTTACGAGAAGACTTGTACGTTTTTTGGGGGGAGTCCATGCGTTCCATATAATAGGATTAGGTGTTCCAATTATATGGCTTTGTTAGGATGTCGGTTCCTTTAGATGTAAAATATCTTCCCAAAAGTGAAAGTATTGATCGGTCAATTGGATTTCAACGATGTCCACCCAATGAATCAATTGCTCATCTAAGGAAAATCCTTTTTCTGTCATGTCTCGTTGGACAAATCCTCGATAAGTGTTGTTATCCTTACAGCGGACAATGATTTCTTGTTTGGCAATAAACGCAGTGATAGCGATCGTTTCAAAATGTTGATGGACTGTTTTCAAAAAATCACTTCTTTCTAGTTTAATGAAATAGGCATTTTATGCTGATCAATGACAAAACGCTACTCTTCTTCAGGAAAACTTTGGTAAAATTCATCTTTGATCGGAACGATCTCTTCGTTAAGACTTCGGTTATTTAACGTTTCATGTTGTGTGACTGACTGGGGAAAATAGGAAACATCAAACCACTTATCTTCCTGTTTTATTTGAACATGTCGGACGTCACACCAGTGAACGGTCTGTTCTTCAAGGATAAAATAGTCGTGATAAGCTTCACCAGTAAAGAAACCCTCGATGCTATCTAAGTAGCGGCCAAATTCATCTTTGGTATTTAATTGCAGACTTACTTTTTTATGGTAAAGAAAAGCCTCTAATAAAACACTATCCATTTCTTCTCGAGACATTTGTTCCAACGGACGAATCTCTTTCACTGCCCACGCTTCATTTTTTTTGATCCCAGTGACTAGCTCTTCCATAGCGAATGCGGTGCCCCATTTTAATCCGAATGGGCGATCTCGGTATTCATTGTAGTCGAGAAATTCTTTTTTTGTTCGACGCATAGCCCTCACCTTCAATACCGGCATGACCACCAGCGTGTCCGCCAACGAGTGAACTCCTTGCGATCGCACGGCCACCTTCTAATAAGCTATGGGCATGGACAATTGCACTGAACCCATATTTTTGGCGAATACGATCAACGACAAAATCGATTTTGGCATCGTTGACTTGTTCATCGGGATCTGCAAATAGATTCAATTGCAGACTGTCTGTGTAAATTAGTTTGGAGCAGTTGACACCGACACTGCGAATGTCTTGATGCTGGTAATGTTTACGAAAAAGATTCAATAAAATGAGACTGAGTTCATGACTAGAATTTGTCGGCTCCACTTTTAGTTGTTGATGAAATCCAGTTTTCCCTAGACGATCTCGATAACCTAAAGAGTAGCCCATCCACAAGCTAACAACTTGCGCTTTCGCATGTTCACGCCGCAGACGAGTTCCGACTTGATCAGCCATTTCTTTAAGAACGATTTCAAGTTCTTCACGCCTTGTATAATCACGATTCAAAATTTGACTATTCCCAATACTTTTTGATTTGGGGGTATAGTCTTCTCCTAAAAAACTTCGATCAATTCCCCAAGCATGGGCAAAAAGCTGGGTGCCAATCACTCCGAATTTTTCTTTTAATTGGTAATAATCCGCATGAGCTAAATCATAAACAGAATGAATCCCCAGTCGTTTGAGCCGTTTCGCTGTCTGATGACCAATTCCCCAAAAATCGGTGAGAGAAGGAATACGCCAAACATTGTCTGCTACATCTGCATAGCGCCATTCGGCCATTCGCTCTTTTCCTTTAGAACCGTTATCCAACGCTAACTTAGCTAGTAGTGGGTTATCACCAATCCCAATAGTTGTATGGATTCCTGTTTGTTGGTAGACATCCCGGTAGATGATTTCAGCTAATTCCCAAGCACTTTTGACTTTAAAAAGTTTCAAGCTGTTGGTGACATCAAGAAAGCTTTCATCAACAGAATAGACATGGTGATTCTCTTCATCCACGTACTTTTTATAAATAGCATTTATTTCGGTATTTTTTTTCATGTAGTAAGCCATTCGTGGAGGGACCATATAAAGATCGTCGGGATAGGGAAAGGGTAAATCCCTTGCTCGACTGATATTTGTAATATGATAGGCTTTTTTTGCAGCTGGACTAGCAGCTAAGATCAAGCCACTACCTCGTTCATCGGTTTTCCCTGACGGATAGGACATGACGACGAGTTTGGTTGTTAGAGGATCTAAATGACGTTCGGCACACTCAACAGAAGCATAAAACGACTTACAATCGATGCAAAGAATATCTCTCGAAGGTTCTTTTGTGTAATCAAAGACTGGATTTTGATTTCGAATCATATTCGCCACCTCTTCCTATTGATTAGAACACATGTTCGCGTTTTGTGTCAACGAAAAAACGTGATGGAATGGGTAAAAAAATAATAGAAAAGAAGACATTTGTCTTTTTATCGTTTAGAGAAATAGGTAGTATCTGGAGCAAAATTAGATTGAAAGAAAAAATTGCTAGATGACCTCCTCGTTTAATAAAAAATGTTATTTTATTTTTTGCTGATCAGAAAGTCATTAATAAGTTTTACTCTCAAAAAAAGAATGAGCCTAGGTATACTCATCGTTAGAATGGTAAAAAAGATTTGCTTTGAAATTATCGTGTAAAAGTGCACAAAATCGTTTATAATGAATCCGATCGAATGAGAACGATTCTCAATGAAGGAGGAAGTAAAATGAGAGAAATCGATTTTTCCAAAACATTATTTGAATTAGTTACTGAATATCCAGAAGTCAAACAAATCATGTCAGAGCTAGGATTTAATGCCATCAACCAACCTGGGATGTTGCAAACTGCTGGTCGCTATATGACGATTCCTAAAGGGGCTCAAATGAAAAAAATTCCTTTAGAACAAATTGTTACTGCTTTTGAAACATCAGGATTTATTGTGAAAGGATTGGTAAAATGAAACCCACGAATCAACGACAAGAACGGATTGTTGAAATCCTGTCACTTTTACATAAAGGTGGTTCTTTTGAAGAAGCAAAACGATTGTTCAATGAAGAATTTGAGGGAGTCGATGTTACAGAAATCACTGCTGCGGAAAAAGCATTGATTCAAAGCGGTCTTGATCCGTCAGAAATCCAAAAGTTATGTAATATCCATGCAGCTGTTTTTAAAGGAGCGATCAATGAGATCCATCATTCCAATTATGAACACGCACAACCAGGACACCCGATCCATACCTTAAAGTTAGAAAACCAAGTGTTGCAGTCGTTACTGACGGATGAAATTGACGGGTTATTGGCAAAAATGGCTAAAGGAGATTGGTCACAAAAGGAACGATTGCAACACGCTTTGACTGATTTATTGCAGATCGACAAGCATTATGCACGAAAAGAAACGTTGATCTTTTCTTATATGGAAAAATACGGAATCTCAGCCCCACCTAAAGTGATGTGGGGTGTAGATGATGATATCCGTGAAATGATCAAAGCGCTGAATGCTTATTTAGCTACAGACAAAGCGGCTTATAATCCGCTATCCGAAAAATGGGAAGCAGTAAAAACAGAAGTTGAAGAGATGATTTTTAAGGAAGAGGAGATCATGGTACCCATGACCTTAGATGTGTTTAGCCTTAAAGATTGGGCACAAATCGCTCATGACAGCTTTGATATCGGTTTTGCGTTTATCCCTGAACCACTTCCATGGAAGCCAAGCCAAGAATCACTCGAAAAAGAAAGCGAACGGGAACCAGCTCGTCAATTAGCCATTAAAAAAGCTAAAGAAACGACCGATGGTATTGCTGCTGGTCTTGGGATCGAAGAGTTTACGTCAGAGGCAGTTCAAGACGAAACAGCACCTATGACTGATTTAGTTGTGCAATTTCCGACAGGAGCGTTACAGTTGGAGCAATTAGTTGCCTTGTTTCAAGTGTTGCCTGTGGATTTGACATTTGTTGATCATGAGGATCGGGTTCGTTTCTTCTCAGAAGGAAAGAAACGGGTCTTTCCAAGAACTACTTCTGTCATTGGTCGTGAAGTCGTCAACTGTCATCCACCAAAAAGCATGCATCTTGTCCAACAAATACTTGACGATTTCCGTACAGGAACAAGGGATTCAGCAGAATTTTGGATTGATATGAGAGGACGGAAAATTTATATTCGCTACTTTGCTTTAAAAAATGAGACAGGTGATTATCTTGGGTGCTTAGAAGTCACGCAAGATATTACTGAGATCCAAAAGTTAGACGGACAAAAACGATTGTAAGAGCGGGCAAATTTCAAAATAAAGAACAATTTCAGCTCACTTTTGGGCTCGTTTGATTATAGAAGTAGAAGCCGGACATGCTGTTGATACTTTTCTATGGTATTTTCAGCATTCTCCTGCGACTATTTAGTGGGTAAATTGGAGTTTTTATCAGGTAAAAGCCCTTTTTTCATACCCTTTGATCATTTTATTCAAGAAATTGTTTGACTTCTTTCAAAAACATCTCTATACTTAAACTCAATCTTATATCAGTTTGGAGCGATTATTATGAAAATCACACATAGTTCACAACTGAATAATTATTACTTTAGCTATTTTAGATAAGTTTGTATTCATACGATTATGGGTGCAAACATCAGCGTTTGTTTGTATCTATGATGGCTAAGGATGTTTGAGATGACTTGCTCGCCGCATAGATGAAAAATCTATAGTGGCTTTTTTATTTGATTGATTCAGGGGCTCACTGTAGATGGATTTTCTACGGTGGGCTTTTTTTGTTACATAAAGGGGGAACTAAACGCATTCAAACAAGGTATAAGCAAAGTAACGATTGATTTGCAAGAATTTATGTAATCCAATCAAACAGCGAGGAAATCGATGAAGCGAAACACAAAATAAAAAACAAAGGGAGTTATTGTATGATCCTAATCATTAAACCAGGTATCCAAGAAAGTGAGTTAACACAAGTGATTGAACGTATTAAAGAAGAAGGGCTAGATGTACAGATCAACCATGGTAAAGATCGTTTTGTCTTAGGGCTTTTAGGAGATCCAAAGGTAATTCGGGATGTTCCGTTTGAACGCTACGATATCGTAGAACGTGCCGTACCGATTACCAATACGTACAAATTGACGTCACGAGAATTTCATCCTCAAGATACGATCGTTGATGTAGCTGGAGTGAAAATCGGTGATGGGAGTTTTGTGACAATGGCTGGTCCTTGTTCTGTCGAAGGGGAAGAGCAAATCATGGAGACAGCACGAATGGCTAAGGCTGGTGGTGCTAAAATCTTACGTGGTGGTGCCTACAAACCAAGAACGTCACCATACGCTTTCCAAGGATTAGGTGAAGAAGGGTTGAAAATGATGCGTAAAGCTGCGGATCATTATGACTTGAAAGTGATTACCGAAGTGATGGATGAAGCGCATATCGATGTGGTCAGTGAATACGCAGATATCATTCAAATCGGCGCACGAAATATGCAAAATTTCCGTTTATTAGAAGCTGTAGGACGAACAGGAAAACCAATTGGCTTAAAACGTGGCATATCAGGTACGATCGAAGAGTGGTTAAATGCCGCTGAATACATTGCAGTTCAAAACAATTCAAACATCATCTTCATTGAACGCGGAATCCGCACTTACGAAACAGCTACTAGAAATACATTCGATCTAAGTGCCGTACCACTGATCAAAAAATTAAGTCATTTCCCGATCATCGTTGACCCAAGTCATGGAACGGGTGTCTGGGACTTAGTGACACCAATGGCACGAGCAGGTGTTGCTAGTGGGGCAGATGGAATGATTGTAGAGATCCATCCTGATCCGATTCATGCTTGGTCTGATGGACAGCAGTCATTGAATGAGAAAAACTACCTGAAAATGATGAATGAAGTGGACATCTTAGTAGAAGCGATGAAGAAAATAAACGCTTTATAGAGAGGAGAAACACGGATGTTAGAAGTTGTCTTACCCGAAAAAAGCTATGAGATCATCATCCAGCGAAACGCACTAGATCAAGTCGCAGATTGGCTTTCCGGTTTATGGCAAGAAAAGAAAATTGCGATCATTAGTGATGAAAATGTCTTTCCGCTTTATGGTCAAAAGATACAACAACAATTAGCCGATCGGTATGAGGCTGTGAATTATGTTATTCCGGCTGGCGAAGAAAGTAAATCACTGTCGATGGCTGCTAAATTATATGATTTTCTAGCCACTGAACAATTGACGAGAAGTGATGGCATTATTGCTCTAGGTGGCGGTGTTGTAGGCGATTTAGCTGGTTTTGTGGCATCAACTTACATGAGAGGAATTTCTTTTGTACAGATTCCTACCTCCTTATTGGCACAAGTAGACTCAAGCATAGGTGGCAAAACAGCAGTCAATGCACCAAACGCTAAAAATATGATTGGCACATTTGCACAGCCAGACGGTGTGTTGATTGATCCAGAAACGCTGACGACATTACCAGTAAAAAGGATCCAAGAAGGAATTGCAGAAATCATCAAGTGTGGTGCGATCAAGGATGAAAGTCTTTGGAGAGAGTTAGCTCGTTTTATTGATGTAGCTGATTTAGTAGCACATAGCGAGCTAGTGATCGAAAAAGCTTTACGTGTAAAAAAAGAAGTGGTAGAAGAAGATCAATTTGATCAAGGCAGTCGTTTGTTCCTCAACTTTGGTCACACGATCGGACACGCTATCGAGCAAACAGCAGGATATGGACAGATTAGTCATGGAGAAGCAGTGGCGATCGGCATGGTACAAATCAGTCGGAATGCTGAAAAAAGGAAAGAAATACCTGAAGGAACGACGCAACAACTTATCAAGATGATCCAAAAGTATCAGTTGCCCATTTCTTACGAACCATGGGATGAACAGGCGTTGTTCCAGGCGATCACTCATGATAAAAAAGCCCGGGGAAAACAGTTGAAAATTATTTTATTAGAAAAAATCGGTCAGGCAAAAATCCAATCGATTCCAATCGAAGCAATCAAAAATTATTTAGAAGAAGGTGAGTAAATGCGTTACTTAACAGCAGGAGAATCACATGGGCCTAATTTGACAGCGATTATTGAAGGAGTTCCAGCAGGCTTAACCTTATCGATTGAGGCAATCAATCAAGAATTAGCTAGACGACAAGGTGGTTATGGTCGAGGTGGGCGCATGAAGATTGAAAAAGATCAAGTGACAATCACATCGGGTATTCGTCACGGCAAAACATTAGGCTCACCGATCACAATGACTGTCACGAACAAAGATTGGAAGAACTGGCAAACGGTGATGTCAGTTACTCCAGTTTCTGAAAAAGAAGAAAATCTACGACGAGTGGCTAAACCAAGACCAGGTCATGCCGATTTAGTTGGTGGTATGAAGTATCAACACCATGATCTTAGAAATGTATTAGAGCGTTCTTCCGCAAGAGAAACGACGATGCGAGTAGCAATCGGGGCACTAGCAAAACAGATTTTAGCTGCTTTAGATATAGAGATTGCTAGTCATGTAGCGATCCTTGGAGGAATCAAAGCGAATGTGCCAGAGAATTTGACCGTGACAGAAATCAAAGAAAAGACGACTATCTCCGAAGTGAACATGGTAGATCTAATGATTGAAGAGGAAGTAAAAGCCTTGATCGATGCTACTAAAAAAGCAGGAGACACTTTGGGAGGTGTAGTGGAAGTTCGGGTCGAAAATGTGCCAGCAGGGTTAGGGAGCTATGTACAGTGGGATAAAAAATTAGACGGTAAGTTAGCTCAAGCGATGTTAAGCATCAATGCTTTTAAGGGAGTCGAATTTGGAATTGGGTTTGAAGCTGCTTCGTTACCAGGATCACAGGTGATGGATGAAATCACTTGGGACGAAAGCGGCTATCACCGAGCAAGTAATCATTTAGGTGGCTTTGAAGGTGGAATGACCAACGGAGAACAGATTATTGTTCGGGGCGTGATGAAACCAATTCCTACTTTATATAAACCTCTCATGAGCGTGAACATCGATACTAAAGAACCTTATAAAGCTAGTGTGGAACGTTCCGATAGTACGGCAGTTCCAGCAGCTTCAGTCGTCGCAGAGCATGTGATTGCGACCACTCTTGTTCGCGAGATACTTGAGCATTTTCCAGCAGATAATATGCAAGAATTAAAAAAAGCCGTTGCAAATCACCGCCAAATGACCAAAGAATTCTAATCGGAGGTAGCGATGAAAAAAAAGGTGTTTGTCATAGGATTGGGTCTGATTGGCGCTTCCTTATGCCGAGCGATCAAAGGGTCAGCAATTACCCTTTATGGCTGGGATCATTCAGAAGAAACAAGAGAAATAGCGGAAAAAACACAGTTAGTCGATCAGGTTGTCACAGGGATCGAGGCAGCTAGTCAAATGGATGTGATTATCCTTGCCGTTCCAGTTCAAGTTAGCTTGGAGTATCTCAACTGTTTGGCGACACTTCCCTTGAAAGAAACAGTATTAGTAAGTGATACCGGAAGTACGAAAGCGACGATAATGGCGCTAGCGAAGCAACTCCCATTTGATTTTATTGGTGGGCATCCGATGGCTGGTTCACATAAATCAGGAGTAAAAGCAGGCAATCCGTATTTATTTGAAGAAGCGTATTATATCGTAACGGATGACTGTCAAAGTGAACGTACAGAAGAACTGATCGCTTTACTACGTCCTACTCGAGCAAAGTTTGTTCGCTTAACTGCCAAAGATCACGATGAGATCGTTGGGGTGCTAAGTCATTTGCCACATATTGTCGCTTCAGGATTAGTACAAATCAGTGAGCAGCTGAATCAAAAATATCCACGTGCCTCACAATTAGCCGCTGGCGGATTCCGGGATATTACACGGATTGCTTCATCAGATCCCCAAATGTGGACGGATATTTTAATGACGAACCAAGAAATGATGATTCAGTTGATGGAAGACTGGCAAGGCGCAATGGAAACGTTAAAACAGGAACTGATTGATCAAAACCAATCGGCAATTCAAGAGTTCTTTGTGCAGGCAAAACAAACACGGGATCAGTTGCCCCGGAAAAAACAAGGAGCGATTCCAGCTTTTTATGATTTATATGTCGATATTCCCGATATCGCTGGTGCTGTCGCAAAAGTTACTAACGTACTAAGTCAGGCAAATCTTTCCATTATTAATTTGAGCATCCAAGAAACAAGAGAAGATATTTTTGGTGTGTTAGAGTTGTCTTTTAAAAATCAAGCGGATTTACTTAAAGGACAGAAGCTGATCGAAGCCGAAAAATTTCATTGTTGGATAAGGAGTTGAAGTCATGAAACTATTGACAGCTAAAAATGGGATCAATGGAGAATTAGTGATTCCTGCTGATAAATCGATTTCCCATCGCAGCATCATGTTTGGTGCGATCAGCAAAGGAACTACGATCGTCAACAATTTTTTAAAAGCTGAAGATTGTTTAAGTACGATTGCAGTTTTTAAGCAATTAGGGGTACGTATTACCGAAAAAAATGAACAAATCATGATTGAAGGAAAAGGATTTGAAGGATTAACAGCACCATCTTCTAGGCTAGATGCAGGAAATTCTGGCACAACGATGCGCTTAGTATTAGGAATTTTAGCAGGCTGTCCATTTACTTCTGAGATTGCAGGGGATGCTTCTTTGAATCGCCGTCCGATGGAACGTGTGATGAAGCCATTGCGTGAGATGGGTGCTGATTTACAAGGAACGGCCGAAGCTGAATTTCCTCCACTAAAAGTAACTGGAAATACATTGCACGGGATCGAGTATCACATGCCCATTGCTAGTGCGCAAGTGAAGTCTGCTATCCTTTTTGCAGCTTTACAAGCCGAAGGGACCACTAAAATCATCGAGAAAGAACAGTCAAGGAACCATACCGAAGAGATGATCAAACAATTCGGTGGGAAGATCCAAGTGGAAGGAAAAGAAATTATAGTCACTGGACCACAGCAGTTGATCGGACAAGAAGTCACTGTCCCAGGGGATATTTCTTCGGCTGCGTTTTATCTCGTCGCAGCAAGTATTTTAGCAAACAGTGAAGTCCTCTTAAAACAAGTAGGAATCAATCCGACACGGACAGGGATTCTCGATGTGTTGATGCAAATGGGTGCTAATATTGAAGAAAGACAGCTGGATGAGCAAAATCAAGCAGCAGATTTGATTGTCCGTTCTGCGCAACTCCATGCTTGTGAGATCCAGGGAGAAATCATCCCACGCTTGATTGATGAGTTACCAATCATTGCATTAGCTGCTACTCAAGCAACAGGCACAACCATCATTCGTGATGCTCAGGAATTAAAAGTCAAAGAAACGAATCGGATTGATGCAACTGCGGAAGAATTAACGAAAATGGGTGCGAACATTGAACCGACAGAAGATGGTTTGATTATTCACGGACCAACATCTTTACATGGAGCGACAGTGGATAGCCATGGGGACCATCGAATTGGGATGATGTTACAAATCGCCGCTTTACTAACCGCAGAACCTGTCGAACTACTCAATCCTGAAGCAGTCAATATTTCATATCCTGAATTTTTTACGGATCTAGCCAAATTGGTTCAGGAGGACCCATCATGACGTCACTTGTATTGATCGGTTTTATGGGCGCTGGTAAGACGACGATCAGTAAAAAATTAGCGGCTCGATTGGATCAACCAGTCATCGATATGGATGACTATTTAGTTCAACAATTAGGCTGTTCCATTGAGCAATACTTTGCTACCTTCGGAGAAGCCGCGTTTCGCGACCACGAAACCGCTCTTTTAAAAACAATTTTACAAAAAAAGGCAGTGATCGCTACTGGTGGCGGGGTTGTCTTACAGAAAGAAAATCAGGAACTATTAAAACAGCAACAAGTCATTTATTTAAAAGGAGAAGCCGATATCTTGATCGAACGGATACGACAAGATCAAACAAATATTCGACCGTTAGCGTTAAAGAATAGTGACACAAAACTACGTGAGATCATGTGGGAACGGGAAAAAATATACAAAAGTTTAGCAAAAATCACGATAGATACGTCTAAGAAATCGCTAGACGAAATTATCACAGAAATCATAAAGTGGGTAGAAAATAATGATGAAAATTGGGTATCTAGGTCCTAAAGGTTCCTTTACTTATAGTGCAGCCACACGTTATTTCAAACAAGGTACTTTTCTTTCTTATGATTCCTTGATTGATTTGATCGAGGCACAATTAGAAAAAGAGATTACTTATGCAATGGTGCCGATCGAAAATACGATTGAAGGTTCTGTTTTGCCAACACTTGATCATGTGTATGAGACATTACCTTCTATTCAAGGAGAAATCGTTCTGCCGATCCGACAACAATTGATGGTCCATCCGACCCAACAAGCCAACTGGCGAAATATCACAAAGATTTGTAGTCATCCGCAAGCATTAGCCCAATCACAACTTTTTCTACGGGCAAATTTTCCAAAGGTCGAGATTGAACAAGTAGGTTCCACTGCCCAAGGAGCCCGGCAAGTAGCAACCCATCCAGAAGAATGTCTAGGTGCGATCGGCTCCAAAGAAGCTGCAAACGAATTTGGGTTGACCATCGTGCAATCAGATATCCAGTCCATTGCAACTAATGAGACCCGTTTTTGGGTTCTAAGTGCCGCGCCTGTTGATGCAAAATTACAAAAAAACAGTCATAAAGCGACATTCTTTGTGGATTTGCCAGAAAATAAACCTGGGGCGCTTTATCAAGTTCTTTCGGTCTTTGCTAATAATCAAGTGAATTTAACAAAAATCGAATCACGCCCACAAAAAACGCGGTTAGGCGAATACTTTTTTGTTATCGATGTTGCTATCGATGACAAGATCGACAAGGTGAATGAGCTGATGGAAGTGCTAAAAGAGCAAGGCTATCCTACGCATTTGGTTGGTTGTTATCCGGTTTATCACATCGATGAATGACTAAAAGCAACAAGATGGACGGAGACAAAAACCGCTCTTTAGTCCAAACAGATGATTTGCACACTTGAATAAATTCCTTTAGGCTTGAATTAAGCGATAAGAAAGGAAGAGAACAAATGGCAAAAAAAGTTGCAGCAATCGTTACAGATTTAGTTGAAGATGTGGAACTAACGTCACCGAAAGAAGCACTAGAAAAGGCTGGACATACAGTGACTTTGATTGGGTTTGAAGGAAATCAAACAATCAAAGGAAAAAAAGGCGCAGAATTCACAGTCGAACAAAGTATTGCAGATGTTTCTCCTGAAGACTTCGATGCGCTATTGATACCAGGGGGATTTTCACCGGATCAATTACGAGCAGATCAACGATTCGTTGATTTTGTTTCTTACTTTTTAAAAAATGATCAACCGTTATTTGCAATTTGTCACGGTCCACAACTATTTATTCAAACAGGTTTAACTGAAGGACGGACAATGACAGCTTATGATACGGTACGTCCAGATATCGAATATGCTGGTGCCGTCGTGAAGGATGAGCCAGTGGTAATTGATCGAGGCTTGATTACTAGCCGAAATCCTGATGATATTCCAGCATTTAACGAAGCAATCGTTGAAGCACTAGCAAACTAATTTGAAAAGTTTAGTTCTAAACATTAAAAAAGCAGTCGTATCGGTCGAAAATGGCATCAGCTATTTTCTGAAGGATGCGATTGCTTTTTGTCGTTTTTCGAAAAACTCTTTCTTATTTCTTGATGCTACACACTTTTATCTCAACCTCAGACGATGCTATTAGTCCATGTTGGTAAAGATTCCCATGTTTTTCTACAAGCACTAACTAACCGTTTTTCGAATACTTAGCGATCTAAGTACTTGAAAAACGGTTAGTTAGTGAAACGAATGGTTCTTGACGTGATTAGTTAGAGAGTAAATATAAATGGCTACTTCCTGGTTGTAAGCGAGAATCATTTGTATGTAAATGTTCACCATCAAAAATTTGATAAGAATCATTTTTAGTCTTACAAAGTTCTTTTATTTTTCGGACTGTATTTGTGCCTTCAATTAAGACACCGAAGTCTTGTTCACAGGAGTAGTTATACACTACAGCAGAAGGATGTTTGGTGATGCCCATTTCTCGAGCAATTTTTTGATCAGAGAAAAAAACTTCTTTAACAAACTCGGATTGACGATCTTCTTTGAACATCTCGATATCGCCGCCGACTTCTGCAAAAAGTGATTCAGCAAGTTCTGGAGAATACGGTACTTTATTACAACCTACAGCTTCTTGCATTTTGATCAAAAATTGACGTCCTTTTTTCTTACCTTGGAACTGTGCCGCTTTACAGTCTAACGCAGCAGAATAGGTAGTTGAAAATAAGTGGTTACGCGTAACGAGGTCGTTTTGAGAAATTCCGTTACGTTGCATGACATCCCCAATTGTCTGCAAATTAACTAAAGGCAGAAAACGAAATTGCATCTTTTCTTTGGATGTTTTTCCGTACTCTTCTTCAATAAATTGTAATAACTGTTGTTCTAGTGTAAAACAATGTTTCCCCAAAGGATTAACAAATAAATAGATTTCGATCATATGAATCTCCCCCAAAATAGATTCTATACAACTCGTGAATTCTTTTATTCACAACGTATAACTTAACAGAAAAATGATAAAAAATGAACTCAAGTGCCTTGTGAAAATGATAGAACTTTAATTTTTCGCTGCTAGCATCCGTTGAATTTTATTTTTAGCTGGTCGATAAGGGAAAGAATGTCTTTCCAAAAACGCTAAAAAGGCAGATTTACCAAGAGTAGCATCAGATACTTCTAACTCCAGTTCAAAATCATGTAATTGTTCTCCAAAACTTTCATCAATCGCTAAAAGACCTTCCTCAATGTGAAATTCCGCACGTTTGGTAGTAATGTCTCCAATTTTGCCCAATTCATCCGAAGGAACAGCCAATTCTAACAATTTTTGAAAAACAGCACCCTGACGTGGTAATTGACGTTGCTCAATGAAAGAGAGTGCTTCCTCTTTGCTTAAAGTATCAGTGGTTTCAAGTTTTCCTTCTTTTGCAGGTGTTTTTAGTGTATATTCTGCCCGATCTTCAAGTAATCGGATGCGTAATCCACAATTTTTTTGTGCTAGCTGTCCATCTGGTGTATCAAAATAGATATTCGTTTGAACCGTAAAATCTTCTGGTTTTAGTTGATAATACTGGATCAATTGACTATATTCTTGTTGCGTCAGCATGGACTTGTATTCAATTTCTAACATTTCAGACATAATGATCGCCCCTTTCATTCATTCTGCCTAATTTTTCCTTTTTGGTCAATACAAAAAGCCGAGAGGTACAAAAAAACTTCATTTATATGTTAAAATAGAAAAGAATGTTAACGAAGTAGAGGGATCAGCGATGGAACGAGATTGGGAAGAGTTTTTAGCACCGTATGAACAAACAGTATCAGAATTAAAAGTAAAGTTACGCGGGATCCGTAAGCAATTCAGAGAACAAAACCGACATGTTCCGATTGAGTTTGTTACTGGACGAGTCAAACCAGTCGATAGCATTGTGACAAAATCACAGCTGCGTCATATTCCGATGAGCCGTTTAGAAGAAGAAATGTCTGATATTGCTGGATTACGAATCATGTGTCAGTTTGTAGAAGATATCCACCAAGTAGTAGATATCATTCGTAAAAGAAAAGATATGAAAGTGATTCAAGAAAGAGATTATATTACAAATAAAAAAGCCAGTGGGTATCGTTCGTATCATTTAGTGATTGAGTATCCTGTTCAGTTGATCAGTGGCGAAAAGAAAATTTTAGCTGAAATTCAAATCCGGACGTTAGCTATGAACTTTTGGGCGACAATCGAACACTCATTGAACTATAAATATCAAGGCGTGTTTCCTGAAGAAATGAGTGAAAGACTCCAACGTGCGGCAGAAGCGGCTTATCAATTGGACGAAGAAATGTCCAATATTCGGGAAGAAATCCAAGAAGCTCAACGTCTGTTTTCCCATGGTAGAGGAAAACGAGATGACGTTTACTATCGTACCGTATTAAATCGAGAGAAAAAAGAGGAGGCCACGGATGAAAGTAGCGATCGTTCATAACCAAGAAGCGAAAACAATTGAAGTTACCGAACGATTGAAAGCTCTTTTGACACAATCGGCTATTCAAATCGACGGACAACGCCCCGATTTAGTGATTTCCGTAGGTGGTGATGGGACGTTATTGTCCGCTTTTCACAAGTATAGCCATCTATTAAATGAAGTTCGTTTTTTAGGGGTCCATACAGGGCACTTAGGTTTTTATACGGATTGGCGTGACTATGAATTGGAAGAATTAGTCAATAGCTTACAGACCAATCAAGAACAAAGTGTAAGTTATCCTTTGCTCGATATAAAGATCAGTTATTTAGATGATAAGCCGGCAAAACATTTCTTGGCTTTGAATGAATCCACGATTAAACGATCAAATCGGACGATGGTTGCCGATGTATATATCAAAAATGAATTGTTTGAAAGTTTCAGAGGGGACGGATTGGCTGTGTCTACGCCAACAGGTTCAACCGCTTATAATAAAAGTATCGGCGGGGCAGTTATTCATCCGAGTATCAATGCCTTTCAGTTAACTGAAATTGCTTCATTAAATAATCGAGTCTTTCGTACACTCGGTTCGCCTATGGTCATCGCACAAGGCGAATGGCTGGAAATCAAATTAGAAAATACAGAGGATTATCTTGTTACAGTCGACCAATTGGATATTAAGGAATCGAATATTCGTTCCATCTATTATCGCATTGCAAAAGAGCGAATTCATTTTGCTTCTTATCGCCATATGCATTTTTGGCATCGTGTAAAAGATTCCTTTATTGGTGAGGGATAACATGGAATTTGTGTGGACGTATGAAAAAAATCATCCGCAGCAGATAAAATATTTTTTAAAAGAAAAAGGAATTTCTAAAGGTTTGTTAGCGAAAATCAAATTTCAAGGTGGCGAGATCAAAGTAAATGGTCAAACTGAAAATGTCTTGTTTTCTCTATCGTACAATGATAAGGTAACGATTGTCATTCCAGCAGAAGGCGAACATGAAACGGTGCTTTTAGATGAAACACCGATCGAGATCGTTTACGAAGATGAACATCTTTTAGTTGTGAATAAACCAGCTGGCGTCTCTTCGATTCCAGCACAATATCATCCAAACTATACGATGGCTAATCGAGTAAAAGCTTATTACAAACGACAAGGTTACGAAAATCAAGTCATTCATGTGGTGACAAGACTAGATCGGGATACTTCTGGGTTGATGTTGTTTGCCAAACATGGCTTTGCTCATGCAAAGTTAGATGTACAGCTTCGAGAAAAACGATTTGTGAAGAAATACCAAGCACTTGTGAGTGGCGAAATAACTAAATTGGCACCCCACGGCTGGATTGACCTTCCAATTGCGAGAGACCAATCTTCTTTACTGAAACGGATGGTTTCGACAGCTGGGCGAAGCGCACAAACCGAATATTGGTTAACGAAAAACACCGCAGAGGTTGCTTTGGTAGATATCCAACTGCATACGGGGAGAACCCATCAAATCAGAGTTCATTTTTCAGAAATTGGCTGTGCGCTATTAGGAGATGAAATGTATGGTGGGCGTATGGATCTTGGAATAGCAAGACAAGCTTTACATTGTTACGACCTGCGTTTTGATCATCCTTTTACACAGGAACGATTGGAATTTAAACAGCCTTTGGCTAAAGATATGGCGACTGTTCTCCAGCATTTTGAAAGTTAGGGTGAGGTGAGATAGAGTTGGATGAAAATCAAGAACTAGAGGAACGATTTGCCCAGTTACTACAGGATTTAAGAGAAAATAACCTACAGGAATTTAGAAATAGTTTCCTGGAAATGCATATTTACGAGCAGGGGCAATTCTATCAATCTCTGAACGAAGAGGATCGTCAACTGATCTATTCCTACTTATCTCCTAAAGAATTGGCAGATATGTTTGATGTGATTGAAGAAGACAATGAATATATGAAAGAGTATTTAGCTGAGATGCGTCCGAGTTATGCTGCAGAAATGCTTTCAGAGATGTATACCGATAATGCGGTAGATTTGCTAAATACCTTAGATAAAAAACAAGTCGCTAAATATTTAAGTTTAATGACTACTGACGATGCTAGTGAAATCAAAGAGTTGTTACACTATGAAGATGAAACAGCTGGCGCGATCATGACGACAGAATTTGTTTCGATCGTGGCGAATCAAACGGTTCGTTCTGCGATGTATGTCTTAAAAAACGAAGCAGATGTAGCTGAAACCATTTACTATATCTATGTCGTCAATCAAGAAGAACAATTGGTTGGAGTTATTTCATTGCGGGATTTGATCGTTAATGATGATGATGCAATGATCTCTGACTTGATGAGCGAACGTGTGTTATCCGTCCATGTGGGGGATGACCAAGAAGATGTCGCGCAAACCTTTCGTGATTATGACTTTCTAGCATTACCCGTAACAGATTACGATGACCATCTACTGGGGATCGTAACAGTTGATGATATTATTGATGTTATTGATGATGAGGCTGCAAGTGATTACTCTGGTTTGGCAGGGGTCAATGTTGAGGAAATCAATGAAAATCCCGTGAAGTCAGCTGCTAGACGTCTTCCTTGGTTGATCACCTTATTATTTTTAGGGATGTCTACGGCTTCGTTGATCAGCCATTACGAAGAACTGGTGAGTGAAGCAAGTATTTTAGCCGTCTTCATTTCGTTGATCACCGGAACTGCGGGGAATGCTGGCACCCAATCATTGGCGGTTGCAGTTCGCCGTTTGGCTGTTTCTGACGACAAAGATGCTGGTTTTGTCCGTTTGATTCTAGCTGAAGTACTCACAGGACTTGTGACAGGGGCAATCACTGGCTTGACGATCTTTTTGATTGTAGGAATTTGGAAGCATAACTTTATTTTAGGCTTTGTAATTGGGATTGCCATGTTATTTGCGATTACTGTAGCCAACTTGGCAGGAAGCTTGATTCCGATGTTGATGGATCGCTTAGGGTTTGATCCTGCCGTGGCTAGTGGTCCTTTTATTACCACCTTGAGTGATTTGACTAGTGTCTTGATCTATTTCAACATCGCTTCATTGTTTATGGGGTATTTTATGTAGCCATTCCTTTTGAGATGGTGCAACAAGTCTGTGATAAAAATAAAAAACGTAAGGAGCAAAGTAATCAACTTGCTTCTTACGTTTTTATTATTACTAGAAAAAATTTAGTCGAATGAAACGATCTTTGTTCCATGAACTTCATTCACGCCTAGTTCTTTGGCAACATGTTCTGCATTTTTGTAATCGATCTTGCCACCAGGTAAGATGATCAGACGTCCGTCAGCATAAGCAATCAATTTTTTTAAATGGTCAAAATTGGCTTCAATTGGTGCGTTCGCATCTCCACCATGAGTTAAAATACGGTCTACACCGTGTTCAACCAGCCAATCAATTGCTTCAAATTGCCGTTCTTGCGGGATACAATCAAAAGCCATGTGGAACGTGATTTGTAGACCTTCTGAGGTTTCGATCAATAATTCCATTGCCTCTTCATCAATCCAATTTGAAGGAGTCAAACAGCCTATAACTACGCCATCTGTACCTAATTTCTTTGCTTCGATTAAATCAGTATGCATGATCTTTAATTCAATATCATTGTAGACAAAATCGCCACCTCGTGGTCGGATAATTGTCATTACAGGTACTTCTTTTTCATTGGCATAGCTTAAAACTTCTTCGATCACTCCGGTGCTAGGTGTGGTTCCGCCAGCAGCTAAGTTATCGCATAATTCGATCCGGTTCGCTCCCTTAGCAATTGCTAGAGGAATGGAAGTATAATTTTCTGCACAAAATTCTTTGATCATTTGCCTGCTCCTTTATCATTCGCCTTCTTCTTCTAAAATTGTACCATATTTTTTGTAGTTGCTAAAGTTTTCTTCTAACGGTAAGATGAAAAGGGAATAAAGCAATATTCAACGATTAAAACAAGAAATGAGCAAAAAAAATGTTAAAAAAAATTGATCAAGGTCGCCAATTTTTAAAGGGAAATCAACAGTTGTTCCGATGCCCACTTTGCCATGCTGGAGTAGCAGTCACTGAGAACGGTTTGGTTTGTCATCAGAACCATCGCTTCGACTTATCCAAAAAAGGCACGCTTTACTTTTTATCTCATGGGGTAAAAACGGAATATGATCAGAGTATGTTTGATCCCAGACGTAGAATGATCCAAGCAGGGATGTATCAGCCTGTGATCGACTTGTTAGCACAACAAGTATCGCAGGGATCAGAGGTCTTAGATGTTGGCTGTGGCGAAGGAAGCTTTTTAAATGAATTAGCACGACTGCAACCGTTGAAAAAGGCCGTAGGTTTTGATCTTTCTAAAGAAGGTGTTTATGCGGCTACTGCTCAGCCGGTCGAGGCGTTTTGGTGTGTAGCAGATTTAACCAATCTTCCTTTTGAAGACCAAACATTTACTACGATTCTAAATATTTTTTCGCCTTCTCACTATAAAGAATTTCAACGTGTGCTAACCGATGATGGGGAAGTCTTGAAAATCGTTCCGCAACAAGATTATTTAAAAGAATTACGCCAAGCGTTTTATCCAGACCAGCCTGAGAAACAACAGTATTCAAATGAACGAGTGGTGGCTAAGTTTGCGGAGTCCCTAGAATTGACTGAACGTCGGCGTGTTACTTACGAATTTGATATCCCAGAAAAAAATCGGCAAGATTTGTTAGCGATGTCTCCGCTCGAATGGCAAGTCAGTCAAGACGTCAAAGAGCGTGTGTACCAGAATCCTTTGAAAAAGATTACAATTGACGTAGAATTATTAAAAGGAAATAAGAGAAAACGATTGCAATGAAATTATTCATTTCTAAAGGTTGCAAAAAGAGTTTGTTGATGATATAGTAACGACAAGTTGTTTTTTCATTGGTTTTTATCAGGTTCCTGTTCTGATAAAAGTTAGTGAGAAGAGCTTCACTAACGTAACGACTCGCAGTGACTGACACCGAGTTGATACGTTTTTTTTTTATGCCAAAATCACTACTAGTTAGTTAACATATAGATGAGAGGATGGATCTTAATGAACCATATCGTTTTATTTGAACCATTGATTCCAGCAAATACTGGAAACATTGCCCGAACTTGTGCAGCAACCAACACGCCCTTGCACTTGATTGAACCGTTAGGATTTTCAACAGATGATAAACATCTAAAACGTGCAGGATTGGATTATTGGAACGATGTCAATATTACCTATCATCAAAATTTAGATGCTTTTATGGCTTATTTAGGGGAACGTAAACTTCATTTGGTATCGAAGTTTGCCCATAAAGTATATAGTGACGAAAATTTTGCTGATGGAGAAGACCATTTCTTTTTATTCGGCAAGGAAACAACAGGATTACCTGAAGAATTTATGCGTGAAAATGAAGAAAAATGTTTAAGAATCCCAATGAATGACGAACATGTCCGTTCATTGAATCTCTCAAATACGGCTGCAATGATCGTCTATGAAGCATTGCGCCAACAAGGATTTCCTAATTTAGAGTTAACGCACCATTATGAAAATGATAAACTAGACTAGAGGTCATTTTTCAAGTGCTCTGATTCAAGCATTAAGGAGAAACAAAGAAAAACAGCTTTTCATGTTTTACTTGGTTTAGACTTAATGCACAGAATCAACTTGGAAAATACCGTTTATCAAGAGGCCATTTTCCAAGTGCTCTGATTCAATACGAATAATCACAAGGACTTTTTATTGAAGGAGTTCTTTGTTTTTAAGGAACAAATTTTATAAAATAGTAGCATCATCTTTGTCTAAATGAGCCTATAAGGAGTCCGATATAAATGGAATTATATTTTACCCGACATGGAAAAACACAATGGAATCTCGAACGCCGTTTTCAAGGAAGCCAAGGCGACTCACCACTTTTACCTGAAAGCTATGAGGAAATCAAAGCATTTGGTAAAAAAGTGAAGTATGTACCATTTAAAGCAATCTATTCAAGTACCGCTAAGCGTGCCCGTGACACAGCCGAAGGGATCAATCAGGAATTAGCGCATCCAGTCGAAATTATTTATACTGATAAATTAAGAGAATTGGGTTTAGGAGAATTAGAAGGTCAATCAATTGATGAAATGTACGAACGATATCCGGAAAACCTTCCCAATCTACGTAACCACTTAGATCGTTATGATCCGACACCTTTTAAAGGAGAAGCGATCGAATGTGCCATTACTCGTATTGAAACAGTTGTGGCTGATGCCGTTGCTTTACATGATGGACCGATCTTGTTTGTTGGGCATGGGGCATCATTAACTGCGGCGATCCAATGGTTGACAGGAAAAAAACTGAGTCAACTAAGAGAAATGGGTGGCTTATATAATAGTAGTTTGACGATTTTAGAAACAGGAGAACCCAACAATTTGTTGTCTTATGAATTAAAAGTTTGGAACGAAATTGACTTTTTAGGAAAAGAGACAAAACCAGAACCATTACTCTAATTGGAAAGGAGGCGGCAAGATGCAGCCAGAAGAAATGCCTTATTTTGTTGGTACAGTTGCCGCAATCTTTTTTCAAAATCCAAGTAATTTTTATAAAGTACTGTTGGTTCGGCTCACTGAAACAACAGCTGACTATCGTGAAAAAGAAATTGTGGTCACTGGAAGCTTTGGTGAGATCCAAGAAAATGAGCTTTATCGTTTTTACGGCGAATTAGTCGATCATCCTAAATATGGGCGACAGTTAAAGGTTGAACGCTATGAGCAGGAGAAACCAACAACAGTCAACGGGATCGTGGGTTATCTATCCAGTGAAAAATTTCCTGGGATTGGCAAGAAAACAGCTGAGAAGATCGTGGAGCAACTAGGTGAAGAAGCGATTGAAAAAATCATCGAAGAGCCGTCCGTATTAGAACAAATCGCAGGCTTGAATCAGGCCAAAAGAGATATGATCGTTGAGACGATTCGTTTGAACCATGGGATGGATCAAGTGATCATGGGCTTGAATCGTTATGGCTTTGGTAGTCAGTTAGCTTTTAGTATCTATCAAGCATATAAAAATGAAGCTTTAGATATCATCCAGGAAAATCCCTATCAGTTAGTCGAAGATGTGGAAGGGATCGGCTTTAAAAGAGCAGATAATCTTGCAGAACAATTAGGGATCGCGGCTGATTCACCAAGACGGATTCGAGCTGCAGTTTTACATCAGATTTTTCAACATGCTGTTCAAACTGGCGATACATATGTACCAGCTGAAACGCTTCTTCATCAAACAATCAAAATTTTGGAAACCAGTCGACCAATCGAGATCCAACCTGATCAAGTGGCGACGGTCATTATTCAACTTGTGGAAGAAGGTAAGATCCAACAAGAAGAAACCAATCTCTATGAAAATAGTCTGTATTTCTCAGAATGGGGGATCGGTAACTCGATCCAACGGTTACTTAGTCGGAAAAAAGAAATCAACTATGACGAAAAAAAAGTGCAGAAAAACATTCGGCGAATTGAAAAAATAATTGGTATCCAATATGGAGAATCGCAAGAAAAAGCAATTTCGGAAGCAATCCGGTCACCTTTATTTATTTTAACTGGGGGTCCCGGCACAGGGAAAACAACAGTTATCAATGGGATCGTCAACTTGTTTGCAGAATTAAATGGCTTAGAATTAGATCCAAACAAATATACCCAAGAAATTTTTCCGATTCTACTGGCTGCACCAACTGGTCGAGCAGCCAAACGGATGAACGAGACGACAGGATTACCTGCCAGTACGATCCATCGACTACTAGGTTTGAATGGTCGAGAAAAATCTCCTTCAGTAAGTACGAAAGAATTAGAAGGTGGGTTGTTGATCATCGATGAAATGTCGATGGTCGATACATGGCTAGCTAATACGCTATTTAAAGCCATCCCTACCAACATGCAAGTGATTTTAGTAGGAGATAAAGATCAATTACCATCTGTCGGACCGGGACAAGTCTTGCATGATTTATTAGGAATTGACCAAATCCCGAAAGTGGAATTGAATCAAATTTATCGGCAGGGAGACGGATCAAGTATTATCCCCCTTGCTCATGAAATCAAAGAAGGTCATTTACCAAGTGATTTTTTGCAAAATCAAAAAGATCGTTCTTTCTTTCGAAGCGATGCCTACAGTATCGAACCTTTAATCGCAAAGATTGTTGAAAAAGCCAAAAATAAAGGCTTCACTGCACAAGATATCCAAGTCTTGGCGCCAATGTACCGTGGTCCAGCTGGAATCGATGCGTTAAACAAAATGATGCAGTCGATTTTTAACCCTGGAGGTGCAGGGCGGAAAGAAGTCCACTGGAATGAGACTGTTTATCGAATCGGTGATAAAGTATTACAATTAGTGAACACACCTGAACTCAATGTGTTTAATGGTGATATGGGTGAGATCACGGGGATCGTGTTAGCGAAAGATTCAGAAGATAAAGTGGATGAATTAGTGATTCAATTTGATGCGAATGAAGTGACTTACAAACGCAATGAATGGAATAAAATCACCCTTTCTTATTGTTGTTCGATCCATAAATCTCAAGGAAGCGAATTTAAGATGGTCATTTTACCGATGGTTCATCAGTACCAACGGATGTTGCAACGGAATCTTCTCTACACGGCTGTCACAAGAAGTAAAGAACTATTGATTCTACTAGGGGAAGAACAAGCTTACGTTACCTGCGTTGCGAATGAATCGGCTAGTCGAATGACGACATTGAAGAAGCGGATCGAAGAAAATGACAGTATGAGTCTTGTTACACGGACGAAGCTTGTCGCTTATGAAGATTCCCTTGTAGGTAATGATCCTTTTGAAGAAGGAAATTATACCAAGGCGGGAGAAACTGCTCATTCCGTAAAAACAGAGACAAGTCAACAAGCCACTCAAGAAAATGTCGTAGATTCAACGGAGGGAAATGTTGGCGATGATCTCTTTACTTTATCAGTAGAACAAGACACAACCGAAACGGCTGTCGAATCAAAAGTGATGGAAGAAGCACCAACAGAGCAACTGCCAAAAACATATATTTTAACAACCGAAGCGATTGAAAAACAGTGGATTGATCCAATGATTGGGATGGAGCAAGAGGCTGTGAAAGAAGCGTTTAGCTCCGAATAAGAGAGGATTTTATTAAATAGCTCCTCATATTTTAGAAAATCATCGCTTATTGTTGAGGAGTTGCTTCTTGAACGCCGTTTAGCAAGAGGTCGTGAAAACATCGGGTAGCTCTGATGACAATAAGAAAGAATTTTTTGAAACAGCTTCTCATGTTTTGAAAAATTCAGGCTTATTTCAAGGAGCTGATGTTTGAACACCGTTTATCCGTTTTTAGAGATAGGCAGAAGAGCCTGAGGCAAGTTTTGGCTCAGGCTCACTTGAATCGCTCCTAATGAGAATGTTACTTATTTTTTAAGAGCCAAGAGATAGATAAAGACCGCAAAAGTTAGCCCAACAAGTCTGACTTTTGCGGTCTTTTTAATATCTACAGCTCTTTTTATGGGGTTATCTTCCCCATGGAAGAAAATGTATATAAAATAGGCAAAATCAATGTGACACGTTACACCAAAACAGTTGCTTTTTGGTAGCTAATTGCAAATCAAAAGGTTGTTTTTGGCTATCTTCACCATCTTCTTGACCATACTGAGGAACAGTTGATAGTATGCGCAATCTGCTAGTAGTAAAATGATGGAAATTTTTTGATTTCATTTGCTTTTTCTGTAGTAATAAGAAGATGATTCCCAAGATTTTGAATAAATTCACTCGTTCAACAACAACTAGATCGATCGTTGGTTTGGCAATTTCTGCTGTCGGCGCAATCGCTACACCGCCGCCAAAATAAGGATGGTTCGTTGCAGTACATAAAAAGGCTTTGTCAAAACTGATTTGTTTTCCGCCAATGTCCACTAAGATTGGAAACCCTTTTTGCCAAAAAAAGACACGTAGGATAGAAAATAGGTAAGCAAAAGAACCTAAATTATATTTATTTAATTTTGTTTTTGAAGTAGAGTGGTTTGTAGCATGAACGATTGTCGCATCTAAGCCAATACCAAAATTGTTTACTACTACACCTTGTTTGTCACTCACTTTTTCCTCGTAAGTTAAGAGGTTGATTTCTTGAGGTTTGTTCGTCTTTAGGATATTTTCTAATGCTTTCTCGGCATTTCTAGGTAACCCAATCCCTCGAGCGAAATCATTGCCAGAGCCTGCGGGAATATAGGCTACTGGAAATGCCACATCTAGTTGATAAAAGGTATTTAACACTTGATGCAGTGTACCATCACCACCGATGATCACGAGTAGGGGAAATTCAGACTCGCTTTCTTGTGGTTCGTCTGTCCATTCAACTAATGTTTCTTTTGCTAACTCTTCGGCAATTTTAGCATCATGCCCTGGATACTCACTGTATTGGATCGAATAGTGAAGCTTTTTTTCGGCAAATAGCGGAATCATTTTTTCTGCTACTTTTTTACCAGCACCACTTCCAGCAGCTGGATTGATCAATAAGTAATAATGGAAATTCATTTTTACCTCCTGCATCTGATTCAGAAGATGAGTAAATCTCACTCATTCCACTCATTCATTAAAATAGAAAAAATGATCAAACTATTTTTTGCTTAGTCATTTAGTGAACAAGCAACTGAAACTTCTATCGTTAATTTTACATGGTTTGTGTCTTAGCGAAACTAAGAAAACAAACATTATTTTTTATCCTTGGCTATTATAGCAGAGAAGAGGAATTTTGAAAAAGCACCGTGCATAAATAAGAAGTAAAGTTCACCCTGATTTGAATAAATAGCATGGAAGTAAAAGACTTATATTTAGAGAACGTTTTTTGTAGGAGCAGTTTCAAATCGCGGGGATATCTGCTATAATGAATCCTTGCTTATGACAGCTGCGGTTCATCAACCATCCCGCATTAAAAAAACTAGGAGAAATGAGGAATATTTTATGCAAAAAACGATGGAACGCCAACGATTGATGGTCGTTGTAGTAAATGGAATCATTATGGCTTTGTATTTGGCACTTACGATTTTAGTGGCACCAGTCTCTTCTGGACCTATTCAATTTCGTATTTCTGAAAGCTTGAATCACTTAGTAGTCTTCAACCGGAAATTACTTTGGGGCGTGTTAGGTGGCGTCATTGTCTATAACGCATTTTTTGGTTTTGGTATATTAGATGTGGTCTATGGTGGGGGACAAACCTTGATTTCATTGGGGTTGACTGCTTTGCTACAAAATAAAGTAAAGAATGTCAAAATAAGATTAGCATTAAATACGCTTTTCTTTACAATTAGTATGGGATTGATTGCGTACATGTTGGTACCAACTGGTGGACAAGCATTTTGGACAACTTACGGTACGCTAGCTTTGAGTGAGTTCATCATTATGGCTATTTCTGCACCATTGATGTATTACTTGGATCGTTCCCTAGACTTTGAAAAAAGAGTATAGCGATCAATAGGTAGATATAGGAAAACCTGTTAATCAGTTAAAATATATTTATAAAAAGGGATAACAGTAGTTAAAAGAAATTCATCTTTAGCTACTGTTTTTATTTCTGAAAAATTAGCGGATTGAACCAACCGTTATTGATTCTATCCGCTAATCTTAGTATGTTTTTTTCTATCGTAAAGTCGTAAAGTTGACTGATCCTTTACACATTTATTCAGGGTTTTGTAAATTTTCGATTTCGATCACTTTGTAATTTTTCTTTTCAAGATGGTTCACGATCGTGTCGCAAACTTTTTGATCTGTATGTGCAGGTAACGTGATCAGTGTACGACGGATGTATTCTTCTTTTTCAATATCTAAAGTGATGCAACTTGCGATACTACTATGTTTTGCGATGATTTTAGCGATCGTAGCTAAATCTCCTTGTTTTCCAGTAGAAGCAATCGTTAAAACATAGCTGCCTTGTTCTACGCTCCAAGATTGTGAAAGCATGTTTAGCAATGTACTGTGGGTCAAAATACCGTAGAAATGATTGTCATTGTCAAGAACAGCAATATAAGGCAACTCTTTGATCGTAAAAAATATTTTAAAGAATGAAGTATCTAAATAAATGAATTTTGTTGCATTTTTCAAGAGGTGGGTGACGGGTAAAGTCATATCTCCACCATTCGCTTTGTGACGATAAATGTGCATTTTGTAAATATTTCCACGGAAAATATTTCCTGAAGCATCTAAAATTGGCACACAACGATAACCAGAGGATTCTAGAATCGCTAAGGCTTCTTCCAAGGTACTAGTTTCTGTGACAGTTGTTAAATCTTTTTTCTTATATACGAGTGTTTTTAGTAGCATAAAGTTACCTCCATGTATCTCATTTTTACTTAATTTCAAATTAATCATATCATAATTAATTATAAAACAATAGGTTATTCAATCTCGAATTGACAGAAAATCTTTTCCATGATACTGTAAATGAGTATAATTTTGATTTTCAGTGAGGAGGTAGGAGCGGATGGCAAAGAAGAAAGCAGCATTAGCTTGTTCCGTTTGTGGTTCTAGAAACTATACCAAATCGGTTAGTGAAGGAAAAAGTGGCGAACGTTTGGAAATCAATAAATTTTGTAAATATTGTAATCAATACACATTACATAAAGAAACAAAATAGAGGACAGGAGGGCCCGCAATGAAATTCATTAAAAGTGTAAAAGATGAAATGAAACAAGTGACTTGGCCTAGTGGCAAACAATTACGCAAAGACACACTAGTTGTCATTGAAACATCAATTATCTTTGGTGTGATGTTTTTCGTAATGGACACAGCGATCCAAAGCTTATTTGCTTACTTACTAAAATAAGTCGCTAGTAAAAGCAAGGATATCGTGCTATAATCAACGTGAAGAAAAACTTCGGGAAACTGGGGTTTTTTTATTTTACAACGAAATGAGGAGCCTTTAATGGAATCTTTTGAAAAAAATTGGTATGTACTACATACATACTCTGGTTATGAAAACAAAGTAAAAGCAAATATCGAATCACGTGCGCAAAGTATGAAAATGGCTGACTTTATTTTTCGTGTAGTTGTTCCTGAAGAAACTGAGAAAGAAGTAAAAAACGGAAAAGAAAAAGAAATCGTTCATAAAACATTTCCTGGTTATGTCTTAGTAGAAATGATTATGACAGATGCTTCTTGGTATGTTGTACGTAATACACCTGGTGTAACAGGATTTGTAGGGTCACATGGTGCAGGTAGTAAGCCAGCTCCATTATTGCCAGAAGAAGTAAGTCACATCTTACGTTCAATCGGTATGAGTCTTCGTCAAACAGATCTAGAGATCGAAGTTGGCGAAGTAATCAAGATCATCGAAGGTGCTTTTGCAGGCTTAGAAGGTCAAGTAACTGAAGTAGATGAAGAAAAAGAAAAACTAAAAGTTAATATTGATATGTTTGGTCGTGAAACAAGTACTGAACTTGATTTTGAACAAGTAGATAAAATCGACTAAGTATTCAACTATCTGAGGATGGATTTTTAAATAGAAATCCATGCGACAATCAGATAGCATCACGACTAAAAGATTGAAACCGAGATTTGCAAAAATTGTTTAACCTATTTTTGCAATATTTCGGTTTATTTTTTCAAGTCGTTCACGAATAATCACTAATATAGGTTGGGAATTTGAGCCGATTTGTCAGTGGAAAATTGAGAATGCTAGTCAGAGGATCGATCAAATTAGAAAGGAGAAACAATGAAAAATTGGAGAAAGTCTGGAATCGTCGGCTTTTTATTGATGATCAGTGTTCTTTTTATAAGTGGCTGTCAGACAAAAGAAACAAGTCAGTCGTCTGAAGCTGCTAAGACAGTTGAAACAACGCAAGCAACGAAAGAAAAGGAAACGCAATCGACTACCCCTACTTTGTTTTTCCATGGATATAGTGGGACAGTTAATTCATTCAAAGGAATGATCCAGCGCCTGGAATCATCAGAGAGTGGAAAAAAAGAATTAACATTGACGGTTGATGTCAATGGCAATGTACAGGCAGAAGGAGAACTTTCAAAAGAAGCAGATAATCCAATGATCCAAGTTCTATTTGTAGATAATAAAAATAATGAATGGAACCAAACAGAATGGATCAAAGACTGCTTAAGTTATTTGCAACAGACGTATGGAATCAATCAAGTGAATCTGGTAGGACATTCGATGGGGGGCGTCAGTGGTCTTCGGTATTTAGCTACTTATGGACAAGATCAAACGTTGCCTAAAGTGGATAAATTCGTGGCAATTGCCGCACCATTCAATGACTTTGAAGAAAATAATGGGCAAAGTATCAGCGATGAATTAGCTAATGGTCCAGCGATAGCTTCTAGTCGTTATCAAGACTACCAACGACTTATTGGCAATGTGCCAACCACTACACAAATCCTGCTGATTGCAGGACAAGTGAGTGAGACGGATTTAAGTGATGGGACGGTGCCATTAAGCAGCGCTTTAGCAGTGTATGCGTTATTGAAGCAACATGGAAATCAAGTGGAAGAAAAAGTGATCACAGGGGAGAACGTAACGCATAGTATGCTTCATGAGAATAAAGAAGTTGATGCCCTCACGCGCCAGTTTCTTTGGAACATGAAGTAGAGGGCATTAAAAAGTGTTTCATTCTGAGAAGAGATTAAGAAAAAGAAGGACGAAAATCGAAGATGAACGATTCAGAGCATCAATCAGTGTGAGATACGACGTAAAGGTGCAGCTAAGATGAAAATAGAGACTGGGACAAAAATTGTCTCAGTCTCTTCTACATATCTCTAAAAGCGAATAAACACTTTTGTCTCAACCTCTAAAATATAGTTGTATTCATGGGGAGTAAAGGATCATAAACCCAAGTAATGGTTATCGATTCAATATATCTTCAGTCAAACGCTTTGCTGTTGGTGTAACCGCCAAGCCACCTTCAGCCGTTTCTTTAAAGATGGCTGGCATCTGACGACCTACTTGATACATCGCTGCGACAACTTCATCTGGTGGGATGACACTTTCGATTCCTGCTAATGCCATATCTGCCGAAATGAACGCCTGAGAAGAGCCAAGGGCGTTTCTTTTAACACAAGGGACTTCAACGAGGCCTGCGACAGGATCACAAATCAGACCCATCATGTTTTTCAGCGTAATTGCGATAGCTTGGGCGGCTTGATGGGGCGTACCATTTTTTGCACAGACAAGGGCGGCAGCGGCCATTGCACTTGCTGAACCAACTTCTGCCTGGCATCCGCCTTCTGCACCACTGATGGAGGCGTTATTGGCAATGACTAATCCAAAGGCACCAGCGGTAAAAAGAAACTCAATCTGTTGTTCGTGGGTCAAAGACAATCGGTCACGGACAGCCATGAGGACACCAGGTACAACACCAGCGCTTCCTGCTGTAGGGGTGGCACAAATCAACCCCATTTTTGCATTTACTTCGTTGACAGCGATAGCGTTGCGGACTGCTGACAAAATGGTTTCACCACTTAAAAAGTCGGCTTCTTTTAAGTAACGAGCTAGTTTTTGGGCATCGCCGCCAGTGATTCCAGTCACAGACGTTACACCTTCGTTTCCTTCAGCGATGGATTGTTCCATGACACTGAGGTTTTTTTCCATGATTGCAATGATTTGTTCTCGTGGACGACCACTCATATCCATTTCAACAGCAATCATTAATTCTGCGACACTAGGATAATTTTCTGCTTGGCGAACTAACTCTTCAATAGAGAAAAACATCTTTCTTCCTCCTTTAATCAAAATAATTAACGCTGTCGATCTTCGGTAATTGCGTTAGTTTACTTATAGTGTCATCTACTTGTGGATCATCTACTTCGATAATCATAATGGCATTTTCACCCTTTGATTCTCGTGTAACAGTCATTGTACCGATATTTGTATTTGTTTCTGAAAGGATATTCGTTACTTTAGCAATCATCCCAGGTACATCTTGATGAACGATGATAAAGGTCGGTGTTCCCATGCTTAATGAGATTTTGAAGCCGTTTAATTCCGAGATTTGGATATTTCCGCCACCAATCGAGATACCAGTGACTGAAAGTTTCCGTTTTCCTTTTTTCAACAATAGTTTAACGGAGTTAGGATGCTCTGCTTTTTCACCCTTAGGCACAAAGAGAACTTCCATTCCTGCTTCATAAGCTAACTGCAGTGAATCTGCCAGACGCGCATCATCTGGTTCCATGCCTAACAAACCACCAACTAAGGCGATGTCTGTTCCGTGTCCCCGATAGGTTTTTGCAAATGATTCATAAAGATAGATATCCACAGAATCTGGTTGTTCCCCAAAAATACTACGGACGATTTTGCCGATTCGAGCAGCTCCAGCAGTGTGAGAGCTGCTTGGACCGATCATGACTGGACCAATAATGTCAAAAACACTACGATATCTTAATTCTTTCATTTTTCCACCTCTTTAAAATAGATAAACACCCCAGCAAAAGTAAGTGAACGGTGTATAGCTCACTTACTCGTTTCCTCATCATTTTTGAACCATAAACTACATTAGTTAAATTAAATAAATATTTCACAAGCGTGCATTAATCTAGGAAATGCATCAATGATAGCTATGAAAATATATCGAATAATATTTTTATATTTTTAAATAGAAGAAAGCAGAAATTTCTAAATTACTAATGAGTGAGCGGTAGTGATACCTTATGTATTTTCGCTTGTTTTCTTTTCAGCGTAAGTGTATCACAAAAGAAGGAAGATGAGGTGGACTTCCTGTTGATTTTTAGTTTTTTTTTAGAGGTTCAAGCAATAAATTAAACATTTATCAGAAAAAAATCTTGAAAAATAGAATATATTTGCTATACTGTATCAGTGTGCATTGTCATATGCATTATTTTGACTGATAATCGAAGGATTATGAGTGAAAACGTGGGAGGAGAAATATGCATCTCCAATTAACCACATCACGGACTTAAGGAGGTATGTCTCGTGGCAAAGAAAGTAGAAAAAATCGTTAAATTGCAAATTCCTGCAGGTAAAGCAACTCCAGCTCCACCAGTAGGTCCTGCACTAGGTCAAGCGGGTATCAATATCATGGGATTCACTAAAGAATTCAACGCTCGTACAGCTGATCAAGCAGGTTTAATCATTCCGGTTGTTATTTCTGTATACGAAGACCGTTCATTCACATTCGTTACAAAAACACCACCAGCTGCAGTATTATTGAAAAAAGCTGCAAAAATCGATAAAGGTTCAGGCGAACCAAACAAAACTAAAGTTGCTAAAGTTTCTAGCGATCAAGTAAAAGAAATCGCTGAATTAAAAATGGAAGACCTAAACGCAGCTGACATCGAAGCAGCTATGCGCATGGTTGAAGGAACTGCACGAAGCATGGGGATCACTGTAGAATAATCGCTACACCCTAAGAAAGTAGCTTCTCAGTTGGCTCTGTATTGAAAGATATAGAACACGTGGGAGGTACAACCGTTATAACCACAATCAAGGAGGAACCAAAATGGCTAAAAAGAGCAAAAAAATGCAAGACGCATTAAAAAAAGTTGATTCAAGTAAAGTTTATCCTGTTGCCGAGGCTGTAGCTTTAGCAAAAGAAACAAACATTGCAAAATTTGACGCGACTGTTGAAGTTGCATACCGTTTGAACGTAGACCCTAAAAAAGCAGACCAACAAATTCGTGGTGCTGTAGTATTACCAAACGGAACTGGTAAAACACAAACTGTTTTAGTTTTTGCTAAAGGAGACAAAGCAAAAGAAGCTGAAGCAGCTGGTGCAGATTTCGTTGGTGACGACGACATGGTTCAAAAAATCCAAAACGGATGGTTTGACTTTGACGTAGTTGTTGCTACACCTGATATGATGGCAACTGTTGGTCGTCTAGGACGTGTTTTAGGACCTAAAGGCTTAATGCCAAACCCTAAAACAGGTACTGTAACAATGGATGTAACAAAAGCTGTTAACGAAGTAAAAGCTGGTAAAGTTACTTACCGCGTAGACAAAGCTGGAAATATCCATGTACCAATCGGTAAAGTATCATTCGACAATGAAAAATTAGTTGAAAACTTTGCAACAATCCATGATGTATTAGTGAAAGCTAAACCATCAGCAGCTAAAGGTCAATACATGAAAAATATCACAGTTACAACAACATTTGGACCTGGTATCCATGTAGACCAAGCTTCTTTCTAATTCTTGAATTAGAACGTTGATTGATCCAACTGAAAAATAATTCTTGACTCAACTAGTTTAGCATGCTAAGCTAGTTGAGGTTAATAATTAACTTGTACCGAAGACAGTAGGTGGCGTAGCCTTAATTTCCTACCGAGGACGTTTATTGAATACTTTCAATAGTCCCTCTATGTCTACGGTGGCATAGAGTTTTTTTATTGTGAATCACTAAGAACAAAGTGAATAGATGATGAACAATACTTGGCGAACAGAGTGAGCGAAGTTCCCTCTCAAGCGAAGTGAATCACTAAGAACGAAGTGAGTAGATGATGAACAATACTTGGTCAATGATCAAGTGTAAAAACTCTTCCATCAAAATTCAGGAGGTGAAACTCAAAAATGAGTGAAGCAATTATCGCAAAAAAAGCAGCAATCGTTGATGAAGTGAGCGAAAAATTTACAGCAGCAGCTTCTGTAGTCGTAGTTGACTACCGTGGTTTAACTGTTGATGAAGTGACTCGTTTACGTAAACAACTTCGTGATGCAAACGTAGAAATGAAAGTTATCAAAAACTCAATCCTTTCACGTGCCGCTAAAAAAGCTGGATTAGAAGGCTTAGACGAAGTATTCACTGGACCTACAGCCGTTGCATTTAGTAACGAAGACGTTGTAGCACCAGCGAAAATCATGGACGAATTTGCTAAAGAAGCAAAAGCATTAGAAATCAAAGGCGGTATCATCGAAGGTAAAGTATCTTCATTGGAAGAAATCACAGCATTGGCAAAATTGCCAAACCGCGAAGGACTTCTATCTATGTTGCTATCTGTACTACAAGCGCCAGTCCGCAACGTGGCTTACGCTGTCAAAGCAGTGGCAGACAAAGAAGATGGAGATGCAGCTTAATAGCCGCATAGCATAAATAAAAATACGAACATCTAAAACGGAGGAAATTATAATGGCAATGAACATTGAAAACATTGTTGCTGAGTTAAAAGAAGCAACTATCCTAGAACTTAACGACTTAGTTAAAGCTATTGAAGAAGAATTTGGCGTATCTGCTGCTGCTCCTGTAGCTGCAGTTGCTGCTGGTGGCGCTGCTGCTGCTGAAGAACAAACAGAATTCACTGTAGAATTAACTGCAGCTGGAGACCAAAAAGTTAAAGTTATCAAAGCAGTTCGTGAAGCAACTGGCTTAGGCTTGAAAGAAGCTAAAGCTGTAGTTGACGGAGCTCCTGCACCAGTTAAAGAAGGCGTATCTAAAGAAGAAGCTGAAGAATTAAAAGCTAAACTTGAAGAAGTTGGCGCATCTGTAACTGTTAAATAATTTTTCGAAATTAGTTGGCATTGAGACCCTTGATACGATAGGGTTTCAATGCTTTTTTATTATGGCTCTATAATTTATGTGATTGATAATATTTGAAGGATGACAGTCTATCCAATGTCTCTAAAAAAGAAATAAGGAGTAAAAGATGGAACTTTATAAAATGCTAAGCCCTGCAGTTATCCAGTTTTTGAAAACTAAATTGAACGTCATTATTCAAGATCGTAATTATACGGATGATGAAGTTGTGCAGATTTACGATAAAATTGAAGATTTTCATATCCTTCAATCCTTTGATGAGAACTATAATCTTTCAGAAGACGGTAGACACGCATTAGATATTTTGTACTTAGATATTTGGTAATAGTACTTAATCAGCTAATGATTAGGTGTTATTTTTTATTCCAACATTAAAGATTTTCTGAAAGAAAAAGCTCGTTTTAGGAGTGGGATGATAGTGAGGTAGGGATGAGAGGTTGTTTTAACGGACTCGAAGTCTTAAATAGCTATTATTTCGTTCTTTTTGCGTATGTTATCATTGTAATTGAAGCCGAGAAAGACCATTATCGTTTATTTTTAAGCATATTGCCAACTCATAGCCCGCCAGATATCATGATAGATTAAGAACTGGAGAGCAGCATTACATACAAATGGGAACGGTTGGTTTGGATTATACGTTCGGGAAATGTGGAATGATTCGCAGACTGTTTTTATTGGAACAGAATATAAAACAATGTAAGTAAGGTGTAATGATGAAAAAGTTCGATTCCAGATATATAATAGGTGTATTTCTTGTATTGTTTATTTTAATAGGAAGTGTAGAATTCATTTTGAAAGGGCATCACTCATTTACTCTCAATGAAATTTATTTTAGAGTACCTATTGTTGTTGTCGGTATGGTTGAGATGCTGCCAAATGATAAAGGTTGGGGAACGTTTCGTGTGCTTTTTCTCGTTTTTTTGAGTGATTATTTATTAAAAAAAATATTCGATCATTTTGGATTAGAAGAAATAACACTTACATTTATACCCTATCTAATTATCTTAGGAATCCTTTTGGTTATTTTTTTTGCCAGATTAACGATAAAAAAAGACTTTTTTGAACACATAAAAAAGGAAAATAAATGAACAGAAGAGGCTGTGACAGAAGTGTCTAGCTCTGAGAAATAAGCCGGAGAATCCAAAAATAGCATCCCCTATTTTTGGTGTTCTACGGCTTATTTTCTGATAGAATTTGGAATACCGTGGAAATGAGGTTGTGAGAGTATCGGGTAGCTCCAATGACAATAAGAAAGAATTTTTTGAAACAGCTGCCCATGTTTTGAGATTTTTTGACTTATCGCCTAAGGTCAGCTCTTTGAATACCGTTTACCCGTTTTTAAAGTGATTCCTCAGACTCTTTTTCTCATACTTCTGAATAATTACCAATGTGATAAAAAGCGTAAAATGAATAAAAAAGACTCATAGTTATTTTTGTGATACTCTAATAGAAGATGGATTATTTTAGGCAGGTGGAAAAATGAAAACAAAAAAACTACGTGTTTTCTTAATCATTATTGGACTCCTTTTGATTCTATTTATTGGTTATCGTTTATATTTGGAGTATCAGACGGATATCCAAATGTTTTTGGATCCCAAGACCAGTCGACAAGCATTACTGGATCAGATTCGATCACATGGCTTTCGGACAGCGCTCTTTTTGATATTACTGATCAGCGTGATGTGTGCTGTTCCAGGTATCCCTACTTCTGTCATCGGTGTATTGGTAGGTTTAAGCTATGGTCCGTTGCTAGGAACTTTAATCAATGTCTCTGGTAATGCTTTTGGGAATATGTTATCGATTTTTTTAATGCAACATTTAAAGCTGTTTGATCATTCAAAAAAATCCAATCGCTGGGTAACAGCGATCCGCAATATGAAACATCCCAAAATTGGCGTAATGGTGGGGTACATGGTTCCTGTGATCCCTTCTTCCGTTATCAACTTTGCAGCGATGACGTTAAATCTACAAATTCGTGACATCATTTTATCAATCGTGATTGGCGTGATTCCTTCCTCGATTCTTTATGCTTGTGGAGGCGAAGCGTTATTTCATGGCTATAGTAAGACGGCTTTGTTGTTAGTAGCTAGTGTCCTTATTTTGACACTTCTAGTGGTAATTATTTACAAGGATCGTAGAAAACGACATGTAAAATAATTGATATTATCAATGATTAAAAGAAATATCCCTTTGATTTCGTTCTATACTTTTAAGATTCATTTTTATTTTAATTTCACGATAACTTATGTTTCATAAAGTAGTAAAACACTGAACTTTCCTATTCCCAATTTTTCTAAGAAGTTGTAAACTAATAAAGGAAATGAGGGAGATAAATGGATAAAAATGAAAAAACGACGTTAACATCTTCACTGATTTTGCTCTTATCAATTACTTGTGGTGTGGTAGTAGCGAATATGTATTATATCCAACCGATCGGTACGAAAGTGGCAACCAGTTTATCGGTTAGCACAAGTGCGATTGGTATTTTGACGATGTTGACTCAACTTGGTTATGCGTTAGGTTTGTTGTTTTTGGTGCCATTAGGGGATGTAGTCGATCGTCCGAAGCTGATTATCCGAATGGCTGCACTCTCTGCGATTTCATTATTAGCGGCCTTTTTTGCACCGTCATTTACATTATTTGCGTGTGCTTCTTTTTTGATCGGCTTATTATCGATCGTGCCTCAAATCATTATTCCCTATGGAGCAGTATTGGCAGGACCCAAGGCTAGAGGGAAAGTGATGGGGACCTTGTTAAGCGGTTTATTAGTGGGTATCTTACTTTCACGGACGGTTTCGGGCATTGTAGCAAGCCTCTTTTCTTGGCGGATGATTTATCTTTTTGCTTTAGTGTTAGTGGCTATCTTGACCGGATTATTGTATTGGAAAATGCCAAGAACGCAAATAAAAACAACTTCATCTGTATCGTATCTTGATTCCTTAAAAAGTTTACCTTATTTAGTGAAAACACAACGCTTATTGAGAGAAGCGTCTATTAGTGGCTTTTTTATGTTTGGAACTTTTTCGATTTTTTGGTCAACATTGATTTTTTATATCAGTAGTCCGGTGTACCATTGGGGAACATTTGAAGCAGGAATTTTGGCGATTTTTGGACTATCAGGAGCAGTAGCTGCACCGATTGTTGGTCGGTTGTCTGATTCTTATTCCGAGAGAAAGATTGTCGGAATGGGACTTGCGATGCAAACGCTCAGTTTTGTTGCTTTATTAGTTGCAGGGAGTCATTTAGTCGTTTTGTTAGTGGCAATTATTCTGTTAGATGTCGGGAATCAATTTGGTCAAGTGGCAAATCAGACACGAGTACAAGGACTAGGCGAAGCAGCAAGTAATCGGAATAATACAGTATTTATGTTTATGTATTTTATTGGTGGTGCTACTGGTTCATTACTAGGCACAACGATGTGGCAACAATTTGGTTGGCTCGGTGTGACACTTACTGGTTTAGCCTTTCAATTATGTGCCTATATTTGTCAATACATCATTTTTCAAAAGCGGTTGCGATAGAAGTGTCCAACTTGAAAAGTAAGCTGAAGGATTCGAAAGTCGTTTTTCGATTCTTTCGCTTACTTTTTTAATATACTTCTATCCTATTTTATTTGGGAGTTTCTATAACTGATTTCGTGATCAACCGCAGTTATTAGAAAATTTCGTGCAACTTCCAACGAAAAAATAATATGGATACGTTCAATAGTATAAAATCACTTTGTTTAGTACCAGTTATATTATGAAAGATCCAAAAAAATATTCAGTAGACTACTTAGAAATATTTATATTTAATTTGTATAACATTTTCATATGAAAATGAGTTGTTTCCATAAAAATCTATTCACTTAAAAGATATGTTTTGATAATTTCGTTAAACTGAGTTTAACTTAATTTAGCAAAAGGATTGGAGATGAAAGATATGGAAACAGTAGCAAGAAAAATAGGTAATTCTGTGGGAACAATTTTCCCGAAGGATATATCTCCAAAAGTGGGAGAAATATTTACTATTTTGAAAGTAGGAGAAGCGTATATATTGAAACCTAAGAAAGAAGATATTTTTAAAAACGAAAAGGCTTGGGAAGGTTTTAGAGAATCGATTACAGCCGAAGAATCCGAATGGGATAGCATGAAACTTGAAGGCGAGGAATACTAGAGGAAATATCCAAAACAAAAGGATATTATTTGGATCGACTTTGACCCTTCTAAAGGTAAAGAGATAAGAAAGCGTAGACCTGCGTTAGTAGTTAGTAGAGACGAGTTTAATGAGCGTACAGGTTTTTGCTTAGTTTGTCCTATCACTTCTACAAAGAGGAACTTTGCAACATATATTGAAATAAAAGACCCGCAGAAAATAGTGGGTGAAGTAGCTATACACCAATTAAGATCGGTTGATTATACCACAAGAAATATTGAAAAAATTGAACAATGTGATTTGTTGACGTGGATTGAAGTGGTGGAAGTGATAAGGATGTTTATTTAGTAGGAGATAACGGGTAAAGTAGTAATTTCCATTTTAGAAAAAGTTAGATTACTAACCGCTTTTACGACGTTGGTTTTGCTAATAATTGACCATGTAGAAAAAAGTAACCATCTTCGAACTTTGGCGAATGAAGATACAATAGACACTTAATGAGTCTACCGTTTTTTTAATGATTCTAAATTGGGGCGATGTTTACCTAGACAATTAAGAAAAGAGAGAAGATTGTAAAAAACGATGATCTAAACAGCAATAGCCCCCATCCACACAAGGGTTCTTGTGTAGAGGAGACAGGCTGGTGTTAAAGGCTGTACATAATCTATTTTTAGAGAATTTAGTCAATTTTATCCCTCGATTTCAATGACTCGATCGACTAAATCCTGGTAAAATTCTTGTTCATGAGAGACGATGATTACCGTCCCAGGAAAATGCTTGATACCGGTTTGTAAGCTATCTTTTGTTTCATGATCGATATGATTCGTTGGTTCATCAAGAATTAATAAGTTTCCTTGGTTCATCGTGAGTTGTGCCAATTTTACTTTGGTTTGTTCACCACCGCTAAGAGTAGAAAGTGGTTCACTAGCTAGTTGATTGACTAAACCAGATTTGGCTAGTTGTCTTCTTAATTCTTTAACGGTTGCTTTAGGAAACTGTGCGCCTAGATATTGTAAGGGTGTTTCTAAAGGTTTTTCCCAAATGAGATCTTGTGAAAAATAATTGATCGCTGTGTTGTCGGGAAAGTGATATTCGCCGGCTAGTTGTTCGATTTCGCCAATCAAGGTTTTCAAAAGTGTGGATTTACCAATACCGTTAAATCCACGAATCGCCACTTTTTCACCAAAGCGGATGGTTAGGTTGATCGGCGAAAGCACAGGTCGGTCATACCCAATAACTAAATCGGTCGTTTCAACAGCCAATGTCGTTACGATCGGAGAATAAGGAAAATCAAAGATTGGCTTAGCTGTTGAGGCAGGCGGAGTCAATCGCTCAATTTTATCTAATTGTTTTTGGCGACTTTTTGCCATGGTAGAGCGAGAACCAGCTTTATATTTTCGGATATAAGCTTCGGTTTTTTCGATGTGCTTTTGTTGGGCATGAAATTGGCGTAGATAACTTTCACGGTTTTGTTCTTTTTGTCGTAATGCTTGTTTTAAATGACCCGTATATTTGGTGATTTTACCAAATTCTATGTCAGCGATATGGGTTGTGATTTTATCTAAAAATTCCTGGTCATGAGAAATCACGATATAAGCGCCCTCGAATGATTGTAAAAATTGAGTAAGCCATTGGATATGTTGGTCATCTAAGTGATTGGTTGGTTCATCTAAGATCAGAACATCGGGATTTTCTAAGAGTAATTTTGCCAAAATCACTTTGGAACGTTGACCACCACTCAGTTTTTTTAGAGGAGTGGACAATCCTAAAACATCAATGCCTAGACCACTACTCATCTCAGCGACTAAGGTATCAATTTGATAGAATACTCCTTGGTCTAATTCTGTTTGAAGTTTTCCCGCTTTTTCGAGTAACTCCTCTTCCATTGTTTCGCTGTATTCTTGATAAAGTTGGGTAATCAATGCTTCTTTTTTAAATTCATCAGAGTAGGCTGTTTTTAAAAATTCTACGATGGTCAATGTTTCATCCACCGCTACATATTGATCTAAATAGCCTCTATGGATATTTTTTTGCCAATGGACTTGTCCATCATCTGGTAGAATTTCTCCTGTGATGATCTTGATCAACGTACTTTTGCCAGCTCCATTTTGTCCGATCAATCCTAGATGTTCTCCAGCATTGACTTGGAGTTGTACATTTTCATATAAGATTTTATCTCCAAATTGTTGCGTGATATTTGTTAATGTTAAAAGACTCATGTTCTGTTCCTTTCTAATAATGTTATGCATGTTAAGAAGACTAATAGAAGAAAGCAAAACAAATAAAAAAGCTGATCTGAAGTTGTTCAACATACTATGGGATCATTCGACATGATCGAACGAATCTAGGAGAACATGTCAGTTAAAATTTTTAAATAAGTTGCTCGTCTTTTAGAAAATCGTTTCTCAGTTAATGAGAAGTAGCGATTGTTTTCTAAATTTCTTGGTCTTTAATGTTTTAATTATAAAAAACGTATACTAAAAGTATCAGTTTAAAGGACATGCGATAGGTTATCTTATGCAACCTAACATGCAAGGGACAAGATTGTCAAGAAAACGAAAATCGTCGGTTTTGGTCTATACTAATATTGTAAAAAAAGACGAGTCGTGCTATAATTGGGCTATACCAAAAACAAAGGAGTAGTCGTTATGGAAATCATTCGAGTGAAAAATGCTGAAGAGGGCGGAAAAAAAGCTTTTGAAATTATTAAAAAAGGCATGGAAAATGGGGCAAAAGTATTAGGTCTTGCAACAGGTAGTACGCCAATTACTTTATACAAAGAAATGACTTCAAGCGATCTGGATTTCAGTGACATGACTTCTGTAAACTTAGACGAGTACGTTGGACTAGGCGGTTCAGATGATCAAAGTTACCGTCATTTTATGAATAGCCAATTGTTTGATAAAAAACCATTTAAAGAATCATATGTACCAGATGGAAAAGCTGCTGATCTTGAAGCGGCTTGTCAAGAATACGATGAAATCCTTGAACAACATCCAATCGATATCCAAATTCTAGGAATTGGTCAAAATGGACATATCGGATTCAATGAACCTGGTGCACCATTTGATGGCACAACTTCAGTAGTGGACTTAACAGAATCAACGATCAATGCGAATAAACGATTCTTTGAAAAGGCAGAAGATGTTCCAACAAAAGCTGTCTCAATGGGGATTGGTTCGATCTTAAAAGGAAAAGAGATTGTCTTACTTGCTTATGGTGAAAACAAAGCAGATGCAATCAAAGGAATGATTCAAGGACCAATGACCACAGATTTGCCAGCAAGTGCTTTACAAGAACACGACAACGTGATCGTGATTATTGATGATGCAGCAGGAAGCAAACTATAAGAATAAATAAAAATTTTGGGGGGCTGCTCGTTTTCAGCTCCCTTTTTTGATCGAATAAGATTTTTAATCTGTCGCACAAAGCAATGGGGTGATTTGCTTTGTTTGAAGTTGCGAAACATGCTATATTGGTTTGGAGGGGATTTATATGGATGAGATGATCTTATCGGTCCCAGAAATCATCTTACGACTAGGGATTGCATTGATCTTTGGCGGGGCGATTGGATTTGAACGGCAATATAAAAATCGTCCAGCAGGGATGCGGACGCATATTTTAGTATGTATGGGTGCTTGTATCATTGCGTTGATCCAAGTGGAAATTGCAAGTAAAGCGTTACGTGATGCGTTAGAATACCCAGAACTAGTTGGTACGATTCGCTCAGATGAAGCACGTTTGATTGCACAAGTCGTTAGTGGCGTTGGGTTTTTAGGAGCTGGCACGATCATTGTCACGAAACAATCAGTCACCGGGCTAACCACAGCTGCTTCCCTGTGGGCAATTGCTGGACTAGGAATCGCCATTGGTATGGGATTTTATTGGATTGCGATCATTAGTTTTATTGGCATCGTCATTGCATTAACAGTGGTGAAACAAATCATCCATGTACCAACGACTAAAAAATTAGAAATCCAATATATCCATCGGAAAGAAACCAAAGATTTTTTGACAGAGTATTTTGAGCAACGGGGAATCTTCATTGAAGACGTGAATTTTGATGTGGATTTTGTGGATGATTATCGGGTATATAAAAATATTTATACAATTGACTTACCAAAGGACATGACTTATGCAGATGTCATTGAAGAGTTATCTGTCCATAAAAATATCATGAAGCTTCATTTAGTTAGTGTGGCACAATGAAACAATTCCTTTCAGTTGGTAATATAAGGCTTTTCACACATTGGTTTTATGAAGAGTCGGTTACAAAAGAAAAAACGCTCATTCGCTAAGAGAGTATTTCCTATTTTAGCCAATGAGCGTTTTTGGTGTCTTTTTTTGATTTATTTGCATTTGTTTAGATAATGATTTCAGTCATTAAGCTTAGAAGTTTTTTAAATTTGAAAATTAGCTACTAGTAATTAGAAAAAGAAAGAATATTTTTGTAGCTGTTTATCAGAAAAGAGCGCTTTAATTCTAATAAAATGATAAAATGAAAGTATCAAGTGTTGGAGGAGATGTATGCAAGCAAAGTTTAAAAATTCAAAATTATTATTTTGGACTGTCGAGTTGGTACTAACGATCATTGGGGTATATTTTATTTTACAGATGCCAAATGTCTTTAGTCCAGTGTTAAAAATGTTATCAGCGATTTTATTGCCATTGCTGGTTGCTGGATTTTTCTATTATATGTTTGATCCGGTCGTTGTTTTTTTGGAAAAACGAAAAATCCCAAGGGTTTATGGATACATATTAACGCTAGTTGTTCTAGTCGTACTAGCGGTTTTAGCGATAATGAATGTGATTCCTCAATTGGCAGAACAGACGATCCAGTTGACTAAAAGTTTGCCGATGTATGCGGAAGAGACAAGTAAATGGCTCAATGAATTGGCACAGCGTGAGGAAATCAAAAATTTCAATATTGAAGAACAATTAGCTTCGGCTAATCTTTCGTTGAGTAATTTGTTCAATATTGTATTGGTAAGCTTATCCAGCAGTGTCTCTAAAGTTTTTTCATTTATGATGCAGTTTTTTGTTTTACTGTTTACCGTGCCTTTTATTCTATTATTCATGTTTAAAGACGGACACAAATTTATCGATGCTTTAGCAAAATTCTTTCCACAAGGGATTCGAGGTGAAGTACGTCAAACGGTCAAAGAACTAAATGAGACGTTATCGGCATATATCAGTAGTACGATCGTTGATGCGGTTATCATTGGTATCATGAGTTTTATTGCTATGACCATCTTTAAACAACCATATAGTTTATTGTTAGCTGTATTTTGTGGTATCACCAATATTATTCCATATGTGGGACCGTTTATTGGCGCTGTCCCGGCAGTGATCGTTGGTCTATTTGTTTCGCCATTCCAAGCATTATACATGGCGCTTTCGATCCTTGTTATCCAACAATTAGATGGAAATGTAATCAAACCGTTGTTATTTGGAAAAAACATGAATATGCATCCATTAACGATTATCTTAGTGTTGATCGGTGCTGGCAGTGTCGCAGGGATTCTAGGAATGTTGATTTGTATTCCGGTGTATGCTGTCATTAAAACATTAGTCTTGAATATCAGAAAAATTTACTTATTGCGAAAGTTTGATTCTGGTGTGGAACCAACGATCCAAGAGATAAAAACGAATGGACGTGAAAATTAAAGGTACTATAAAGAAGTAGAAGGTAGCACAACAGTAGTCACTAAGTAATTTTGTACACCATTTATTATTTATTAGAGAGAGCCTGGGACAAAACTTGTCTCAGGCTCTTTTAGTATCTCTAAAACGAATAAACGGTGAGACAAAAGCAGCATCTTCGGAAATTCCTTCTTATTTCTTGATGCTAAACACTTTTGTCTCAACCTCCTCTTTTTTTGTTAAAATTCTTATGGGATCCTGGGATTGTTTGAAAATGAGTAATTTTTTCCCATAATAAGTTAAAAAAGACTATAATAAACAAAATCTTTCTTACGCTTTCGTAAAAAGTAAGTAACGGATAACGAAGTTAAAGAAAACGCATACAAAATTGTCTGTTGCAATGGACAAAGTCCAGTGAAACAAAATAAATAATGTGTCTTATGATAAAGATACACAGGGGGGATGAAACATGACTAGTCAGATGAATCGAGAAAATAAGTTGATCCTTTTGTTATCAAAACAAAAAGATTATATGACTTCAGAAGAACTAGCCATTCTATTAGAAACTTCGACCAAAACAATTTACCGTTTGATAAAGAAAATCAATCTTGAATTTCCTAACGGTCACTTGATCCTAGCCGAAAAAGGTCGGGGGTACAAATTAGATTATGGGAAGTTTATCGAACAAACCAATGAACTGAATAAACCCTCTGTAGAGCTATCGCCTGCTGAACGTCAAGATCGAGTAATGGAAGAATTACTGATGGTTTCACCTAAAGCACTTAAAATCACTGAGCTGTTCAGAGATTATTATGTTGGTGATTCTGCTATTGCCAATGATGAAAAGCAGATAGCTAAGAAAATAAAAAAGTTTGATCTTGAACTGATCCGTAAAAATCGCACGCTTGCGATCCAAGGATCAGAAACAAATATTCGGCGAGGGATCGCCGAAGTCATCTGGCGGATGAATATTCTTGATATTGATGAAATCAATCGAACAAAAGAGTTGAATTTTAATCGTTACGATGTGTTGTTTGTATCAGAACAATTGAAATTGATTGAAAAAACATTAGGCGGTGGAATCCCTTATCCTTATAACGTCAATATTTTTTCACATCTGTACATCATGATCAGCCGTTCCAGAAAGACGAATTACCAAATCAAAGAAATCGAGTTATCTACCGAGCAACTTCAATCGTTAGACCACGAAAGTCCAATTTATGAGATGGCGATGATCGTGATCCAAAACGTGGAACGTTATCTCGTTACTCGCTTACCGATGAACGAAGTCTATTATTTGTATCAATATCTGGTATCCTCACGGATGGAAAAAACAACGCAAAAGAAACAGGTTTTTCCAGATAAAGTATCAGAAATTACCTCTTATTACCTGAAAGAGGTGGGCGATAAAATCAATCTGAAGGTGGCGAATGAAGCGATTTTTGTTGATCTAGCAAATCACATCAAACCAATGCTCAATCGGTTAAAAAATCATATCCATGTCAAAAACGGATTGTTAGAACAAATTCAATTGACCTATGAAGAGATTTATAAAAATGTATCAGTTGTTTCTAAAGATGTTAGCAAAAAGTATCAGCTGCCTTTGATCAATCAAGATGAAATCGGTTTTATCACATTATATTTTGCACGGATGTTGGAAACACAGCAACTACCGATTCAAACACTGATCATGTGTACTACAGGGATCGGTACTTCAGAATTATTAAGAGCAAAAATCAATAAGAAGTTTCCTGAACTGGCGGTCGTTGATGTGATTGCCACCAAGAATTACCAATCAGCATTAGAAAAAAATCCCGGAATTGAATTGATTTTAACCACCATTGGAATCAAAGATCCGCTGCCTGCACGTACATTACTTGTTAGCGGCATGTTAACAGCAGATGATCAGTTAAGAATCCAACGAAAGATTGAGGAAATATACAATGAAAGATGATTGGCTCGAATATGTTCCTCCCACAGTATTCCATTCACGAAATGAAGTCTATGAATGGCTAGCACAGCAAGTCGATTCAGAAATGGGAATAAAAAAAGAACAAATCGTACAAGCGTTGTTGGAACGCGAGGAAACTGGAGATATTCAAATTGATGAAGGGGTACTTCTACCTCATATTGAAAATCAATTAGTCAAAGCAACAAAAGTCATTATTTTGCCATTAGAACAAAGAATTGCGAACTGGAACCCAGCAATCCAACAAGTCGAGTTGATTCTTGCGGTATTTCTGGCACCGCAAGAAAAAATCGAAACCAAGCGTCAAATAGCAAACTTCATGCGCCTACTAGCAGATGAACAAGTAATCAAAACTTTAAAAGAAGGAAAAAGACTGGAAACAATCGATGGAAACGAAAGGAGAAATGACAAATGAAAATCATTGGAGTAGCAGCTTGTACCGTGGGGATTGCCCACACCTACATTGCTCAAGAAAAATTAGAAAATGCAGCTAAAAAAGCAAGGCATGAGATACACGTAGAAACCCAAGGAACCATCGGGATCGAGAATGAACTAACGCCTGCACAAATCAAAGAAGCAGATTTGGTGATCTTAGCAGTGGATGTAAAAATCAGTGGTCGAGAACGGTTTGAAGGAAAGCGGATCATCCAAGTACCGACTGAAATTGCGATCAAATCACCAAATAAGTTGATTGAGAAAGCCATGGAAGTCGTAAAACAGTAAAGAATAGGAGTGAAATTTGATGGTAGAAGTAGCAAAAATCATTGATCCAAATAATATTAAGACCAATTTAGTGGGGGAAACGAAAGATGAAGTACTCAAAGAATTGGCAACGGTGTTATTGCAAAATCATTATATTACAGATGTAGATGGCTTCATGGCAGATATCTATGCGCGAGAAGAAGAAGGACAAACTGGGATCGGCAATTATATTGCCATTCCTCATGGGAAAAGTCCTTATGTAGATAGAATTGGTGTGGCAATCGGTGTTACAGAAAATGAGATCCCTTGGGAATCATTAGATGGTAAGGGAGTCAAAGGAATTATTTTATTTGCAGTGGGGGATGATAATGAAGGGGCACAAGAACACTTGAAGTTACTTTCGCTATTTGCTAGGAAACTAGGGAATGATGAAGTAATCGAGCAATTGATCCAAGCAAAAGATGCAGATGAAGTGGTCGCAGCATTCAGCTAAAAATCAAAGGAGGATAAAAAGATGAAAATCGTTGGAGTAGCAGCTTGTACCGTGGGGATTGCCCACACCTATATTGCCCAAGAGAAACTAGAAAATGCGGCAAAAAAAGCAGGACATGAGATGCACGTAGAAACTCAAGGAACCATCGGGATCGAAAATGAATTAACGCCCGAACAAATCAAGGAAGCAGATTTGGTAATCTTAGCAGTTGACGTGAAAATCAGTGGTCGAGAACGCTTTGAAGGGAAAAGAATCATCCAAGTACCAACTGAGATTGCGGTGAAATCACCCAATAAATTGATTGAAAAAGCGCAAGAAGTGTTAGTACAGCAAAGTATTTCATAAAAATAAGGAGGAAGACTGATGGAAAAGATAAAGAAGCTGAATCTGAAAGGGCATTTGTTAACTGCCATCTCTTATTTAATTCCCATTGTGTGTGGTGCGGGATTTCTGATTGCGATTGGGATGGCATTTGGTGGAACGAGCCAAGGAACTTTGGTGCAAGGCGAATTTTCATTTTTTGATGCCTTAGCAACGATGGGTGGTGCTGGTTTAGGCTTATTACCAGTCGTGATTGCTACGGGGATCTCTTACTCCATTGCTGGAAAACCTGGTATTGCTCCTGGCTTTATTATTGGTTTAACAGCTAATGCGATCGGTGCAGGGTTTATTGGTGGAATATTAGGTGGTTATCTAGCTGGTTATCTTGTTTTAGCAATTTTAAAATATTTCAAAGTACCAAATTGGGCAAAAGGCTTGATGCCAACATTGATTATTCCTTTTGTTGCTTCATTTATTGGTGGATTAGTGATGGTCTATGTGATTGGAGCTCCAGTCGCAGCATTCACTTCTTTGCTAACGAACTTCTTGGATGGATTAGGAAACTCTTCCTTGTTGATCTTTGGGGGAGTGATCGGTTTACTAAGCGGTGTTGACTATGGTGGACCAATCAACAAGACGGTTTTTGCTTTTGTGTTAACAATGCAAGCAGAAGGCGTGAACGGTCCTATTACAGCTTTACAACTTGTGAATACCGCTACACCAATCGGTTTTGGCTTGGCTTATTTCATAGCTAAACTTTTCCGCAAAAACATTTATACAAAGGTTGAAGTGGAAACCTTAAAGTCAGCAGTTCCTATGGGTGTGATCAATATCGTTGAAGGGGTCATCCCGCTAGTGATGAATGATATTGTTCGTGGGGTTGTAGCAACTGCAATCGGGGGCTTTGCTGGTGGTGCGACTACTATGATCTTAGGTGCAGATGCAACGGTTCCTTTTGGAGGCGTTTTAATGATCCCAACGATGTCACGTCCTTGGGCAGGCGTTATCGCCATTTTAGTCAATGTGATCGTGACAGCGGTTGTTTTAGCCATCATTAAGAAAGATGTTGGTGAGGAAGTCACAACAGTCCCAGAAAAAGAAGAGGAAGACATTCGTTTAGATGACATTCAAATCTTTTAAGCGATAAAGCAAATTAGTTAAAAGGTGTCGCTATAGTGTAGATAAATTATAGAATAAAGGAGTTTTTTCAATGAGCAAAGTAGCTTTTTCACCATCCTTAATGACGATGGACTTAGATAAATTCAAAGAACAAATCGAATTTTTGAATGAACATGTTGATTCTTACCATATCGATATCATGGACGGCCATTACGTTCCGAACATTACATTATCGCCATGGTTCATCGATGAAGTACGTAAAATCAGTCAATTACCTATGTCTGCTCATTTAATGGTCAGCGATCAAAGTTTTTGGGTAAATCAACTAATCCAACAAAAATGTGAGTGGATTTGTATGCATGCTGAATTACTTGACGGTTTAGCTTTTCGTTTGATTGATCAAATCCATGATGCTGGCTTAAAAGCTGGAGTAGTCTTAAACCCTGAAACACCAATTGAAACGATTTTTCCTTATATCGAATTAGTTGATAAAGTAACGATCATGACAGTTGATCCAGGATTTGCTGGTCAACGATTTATCGAAAGTACATTAGATAAAATCACCGCATTACGACAATTACGGCAAGAAAAAGGATATCATTATTTGATCGAAATGGATGGTTCGTCTAACCGTCAATCATTTAAGCGAATTGATCAAGCCAATCCAGATATTTATATTATTGGGCGTAGCGGATTATTCGGCTTAGATGAGGATATCAAAACTTCTTGGGAGATCATGAAAAAAGATTTTGAAGAGATGACTGGAAAAACAGTCGAATCAAATAGTATAAATGCGTACAGTCTATAGCTATACAAGAATCAAAAATTACTTTTAGGGAATAAATACGCTTTTCTTGCAATACCCGTGTAAGGAATGCTGAGAATATAAACAAAAAATAAACCAAAGAACTTCAAAAATAGGGAAATCTATTTTTTGGATTCTTTGGTTTATTTTGCGTACTTAGGTTTAGGTACCTCTGTCACGATCTCTCAAAAATGATCGATCAATAGAGAAATTCGGTATCGTGTTTCAATGCAAGTTGTAAGTAATCATCTGCTGGTTGTTGATCCGTGACGATGTATTCAAAAGAGGTCCAATCAGAAAATTTATACGCATGTTTTTTATCAAATTTTGTATAGTCGACTAATAACAAACTTTTATCTCCTCTAGACATTACCTTCTTTTTCACTAAGGCTTGAGCAAAATTAGCTTCATAGATCCCTGATAAATCAATTCCTGTCGAACTAAAAATACATAAATCGATTTGAAAAAGGTCTAAGAAAGAATTCCCATAGTCCCCAACAACGCTCTCGGCATCCTTGATTACTTCACCCGCCAGCATAAAAACTTTGGAATCTTCCGTACAAGCTTGGGAAAGCTCATAGGCGATTTTCAAGCCATTTGTTATGACAACGAGATTTGACAGTTTAACTAAATAGGGAAGCAGCTGTTTCACAGTTGAACTTGAGTCAATAAAAAGACTCATTCCTGGTCCGATAAATGTGCTAGCGATCTCCGCAATTTTTTCTTTTTCTTGAACCATGACATTTTCACGATAATTTGTTGAGATGACGTGATTTCGTTCGACTTCTAAAACGACACCACCACGGTAACGACGGATGATCCCATCTTTTTCAAGTGCGACTAATTCACGCCTTAAAGTCGAAGGAGAGCAAAACAACTGTTTTTGCAGTTCTGAGTTATCTAATTTTTTATATTTTTTTAGCAAAGTTAAGATTTGTTCTTTTCGTGACTCAGTCATGGCTATCCCTCCTTAACCACTGGTCTAACATGACTAAAGTGTACCACAAGAAACTTATTTTTGTCCGTATGTTTTAAAACGAATCGCCATATTTGCCATTTCTTCTTCGGACATCAAGGTTGGTTTGCCAACACTTGAAGCTATGATATGGACTTTTGAACAATATTCTAATTCTTCTAAAACGGCAAAGGCTTCAGTCATTGTCTTTCCACCAGTCAAAACGCCATGATTTGCTAATAAAACGGCTTTTCGATCTTTCATGGCTTCATAGGCATTTAGAGATAATTCTTCCGTGCCAAATGAAGCATAGTCTGCACAACGAACATCCTTACCGGCAACAGCAATCATGTAATGTGATGCAGGCAATGGTTGTCTGAGGACCGCTAGCGCAGTGGAATAAATCGTGTGACCATGGATGATATAGTCTAGATCTTCCCGCTTTTCATACATGATCCCGTGCATTCGCCATTCACTGGAAGGGCGACGATGACCTTGAACGATCGTTCCATCTAATCGCATAGTCACGATGTCAGGTAATTCGATTTTATCAAATGGGATTCCAGAAGGCGTGATGAGCATCACTTCATCTTGTCGGATATACGTACTTAAATTTCCGCCTGTTCCTAAGGTATAGCCATCTGCTATTAATTTATTTCCATAATCGATCAATTCTTGTTTTTGTATTGAATACATCATAATCCTTCTTCCATCATCTTATTTATAAAAGGGGCCAAATGATTGGCAAGCATTGAAATCAGCTGCTTCTAAATCTTTTGTTCCGAAACCAGAAAAGGCGTGGGGTCTAAAGATTTTTTCACTAGGTACGTTGTGAAGTGAAACGGGAATGCGAAGCATACTGGCTAATGTCAGTAGTTCTGCGCCTACGTGACCGTGGACACTAGCGCCATGGTTGCTTCCCCAGTGGTTCATCATCGTATACACATCTTCAAAGCCTTTTTCACCTAAGTTTGGTGCAAACCAGAGTGTTGGCCATGTTTGATCGGTTCGTTCGTTTAAGATGTCATGGACTTCATCAGGTAATGCACAGGAATAACCCTCTGCTACTTGTAAAGTTGGTCCCACACCCTCAACGATATTCAAACGAATGAGCGTTAAAGGTAATTCTGCTTGTAGATGGTATTGACTGGAGAAACCACCACCTCTAAAGTATTCATAATTAGCACGACACCATTTTGTTTTTTCTAAGCAGGCTTGGATATCGGTTTTTGTCATATTCCAAAATTCTTTCATCGTTGGATTACCTTCGTGATCGATACTTCCACCACTGCCATCTAAAGCACTCGCACCTGAATTCAGTAGATGGATCAAGCCGTGTTGTGCTTTACCCGTTAATTTGTGCCCAGTGATTCTTTCTACTGACTCCGCACTCCAATAGGTTCTGACATCGGAAAAAATCGGTGCTTTATTAGTCAATAAAGAGCCAAATAACATAGCAGCAGCGTTACAGGTATCATTTTCAGTAGCGAATGAGACGGGTTGTTTAGGGCCGTTCCAGTCAAAAGTACTGGTTAAAATAGATTCCATAAAATCACCATTGGGTAGCCAGTCGGTCCATTGTCGTTGTCCTTGGAACCCTCCAGCAATGGCATTTCTGCCTTTTGCTTCTTCCAGCCAACCCAATTTTGCTAGTTCAGGGTTGCCAAATAAAAGATCACGAACGATTAGGGTTTGTTTGGCAATAAAGTCCCACTGATCTTCTTCAGCGATATAGCGTGATTTTGTAATGACTTCAGGGAATGACTTGCCTGCATTGATATCGATTCCTTCCTGACAATATTGTTTGATCCAAGTTCTAATGGTGTCATATTCTTTCGGATCAAAGATATTTAGTTCGATTCGACGTAAGACTTCAGTCATATCCACATATTCAACTTGCATTCCTAGATATTTTTCAAAAAAGGTTTGATTGATTTGACTACCGGCAATTCCCATCGAAGAAGCACCAATGTTCACATAAGATTTGTTTTTCATTTCCCCAGCCGCCACACTCGCACGTGCAAAGAGTAAGATTTTTTCTTGGACGTCAGCTGGAATCGACTTGTCGTCACTATCTTGGACTTGTTCACCATAGATCTTATAGGCAGGGATTCCTTTTTGCGCATAGCCACTCATAGCGGCAGCTAAGTAAACAGCTCCTGGTCGTTCTGTACCATTAAATCCCCAAATCGCCTTAAAGGTATCTGGTCGTAAATCGATCGTTTCTGTGCCATAGCACCAGCAAGGTGTCACCGTTAAGGTAGCGACCACATCTTGACGGGCAAAATCATCGTCAACAAAGCTGGCATCGGCGTAACCGCCAATCGTTTGTTCTGGTAAAACGCACTGTACTGGAGTGCCGTCCATGTAATAAAGGGATGATTCGATCAATTCTTTTGCTCGACGCGCCATGTCCAGCGTTTGTTGTTCTAATGATTCACGGACGCCTCCTTGTCTGCCATCGATCGTAGGTCTAATGCCGATTTTAGGATAATTCATTGATATTCCTCCTCATAAATTGTTTATAGTTGATGTACGTTTGTTCAAAGGGTGTCGAAACTTCTGGGAAAAAAGAAATTGGTTGATAATTTTCTGTGACGAGTGTCACCAATTCCTCTCTATTTTTGATTGCTTTGATCGCTAAAAATTGGGCTAACGCATTACCTAAAGCTGAATTTTCAGAATAGCAGACCTCTATCGTCGTTTGCGTTAAATTGGCTGTTAGTTGAGTCAAAAAGTGTGATTTACTCCCACCACCAAATAAATATAGCTTAGTGAAAGGAGCGGAACCTGCTAATTTATCGAACGTTTCAGCGTATTTAAATGCTAGATTTTGATAGATGGCTAAAAACAATTGTTGTGGCTCTTCAATTGATGAAAAATGATGTTGGTTTCCGTATTGCTGCAATTTTTTTACAAATTGACCTTTACTCAAAAATTCAGGATGTTCGTTATCAAAGAAAAAATGAATCGGCTCAGCAGTAAGTAGCATGTCTTGGATCTGTTGGATCGTGATTGACTGGGTTTGATTGCTGAACGCTAAAGCTTCCTCAATGAACCACATTCCTAACATGTTTTTGAGTTTTAATATTTTTCCATCACCGGCTTGTTCATAAGAATAGTTCGTATCTAATGGGTGATTGACCAAAATTCCTCTTTCTGATTTTTCTCCTAGAACAGACCAGGTGCCAGAGGATAAAAAGAAACAAGAGTGATCGTTGGTTGGTAAAGCAAAGATCGCACTAGCAGTATCATGGGACATCACCGAATGAATCGGAAGTTGTTTTTCGGCTAGATTTATCAAACCGATTTTTGTATATGGAAGAACGATCGTTGAGAACAAGGAAGGGGAAATCCCTAATTGTTCAATAAGGTCGGATGCCCATTGATGTTTATCGATATCGAATAATTGACTCGTTGAGGCGATCGAAGATTCTGTTAAGATCGTACCTGTTAATAAAAAATGGATCAGATCAGGCATCATCAAAAGAGTACTTGCTTTATTTAGCTGCTCAGGATAATGTTCTTTCAAGTAGAGTAGTTGGGAACTGGTATTGATCGATGCATTTGGAATCCCTGTACGTTCGTGAAAGTGAGTTGGTAAATCCCCACCATAATGTAAATTAGGTTCTTTCAGCATAGTTTGATAGCAAAGTGGTGGTAGCACTAGCTGTCCTTTTTTATCTATCAAACCAAAATCACAGCCCCATGTATCGATGCCGATACTTTCAATGACATATTCTGTAGTTGCTAAAGTAATGATTTCCTTGATATTCGTCATGATTTTCTCAATATTCCAATGGATTTCATCTTTGTTGGGGTCAATCACTTGGTAATCAGTGAAACGATAAACTTTTTCTTCCTTGATTTGACCATTCATTAAGGAAAAAACGATACCTCGCGCACTGGTAGCACCTAAATCAAAGGCTAAGATCGTACTCATAGATTTTTCCTCCTTTTCTAAGTGGATAGCAAATCTGCTTCGGTTATAATCATACAATAGAACGCTTACATATTTTCGCGTGAATCATTTTTTGAATAAATGTCAACAAATTATTCAAGTATGGAAACGTTTTAAATTGCTCGTTATACTTTGGTTAAATCAAATAGAAATGTTAACGGAGGAAAAAAATGAGTGTAAATAGTGAACGAAAATGGTTTTCTGAGAGTCGATATGGTTTATTTATTCATTTCGGATTGTATTCAGTGGCAGGAAGACATGAATGGGTCCAGACTTTAGAAGAAATCAGTGTAGCAGATTACCAAAAATATCTGGATCAATTCGATCCTGATTTATTAGATCCACATGAATGGGCTCAAAAAGCCAAAGAAGCAGGTTTTAAGTATGTCATTATTACAGCAAAACATCATGATGGCTTTTGTTTATGGCATACGAAAGAAACAGAATATCATATAGGAAAAACACCATATCAGAGAGATTTGTTAGGAGAATTGATTGAAGCATTTCGTCAAGTTGGAATCAAGATCGGTCTTTATTATTCTCTATTAGACTGGCATCATCCAGATTTCTTAGTAGATGGCTATCATCCAATGAGAAATAATCCAACCTATATCGAACAACATCCTGGCAACATGGAAAATTATCGCCAATTTATGGCGAATCAAGTCAGAGAATTATTGACAAGTTACGGTACGATTGACTATCTATGGTTTGATTTTTCTTATAAAAGCAGAGATTGGGGGACTTCGGTCGGTAAAGGGGCGCAAGATTGGGGTAGTGTTGAATTAGAAAAAATGATCCATGAGATTCAACCCAATATTTTGATTAATGACCGGTTAGACTTACATCGTGGTGTACTTACCCCAGAACAATTTGCTAGAAGTAAGGCAATGGACAACGAAGAAGAGGTATGGGAAACCGTTCAAACCTTAAATAATAGTTGGGGTTACGATCGGGATAACCTTAATTTCAAAACGAGTGAAATGGTAGCGAAACAACTAGTGGATACTGTCTCCAAAGGTGGGAATTTCACGATGAATATTGGACCAAACGCACGAGGAGAGTGGGATGACAACAGCGATAGCATTTTAAGTTCTGTTGGTCAATGGCTACGAAAATATGGAAAAGCGATTTACGGTGCGGGGTTATCTAGTTTTACACCACCTCAAGATTGTCGATACACTCAAAAAGGAAATAAATTATATCTTCACATTTTTAGTTGGCCTTATCGAACGATTTTATTACCAGAATTAGGTGGGAAAGTGAAGTTTGCAAAACTACTCAATGATGGTTCCGAGATTCGTTTTGTCGATACGAAGCATTTAGGAGGAGAAAGAAAAGCGACAACTAATTTATACAAAGAGATTACTGAAGTTCATGTGAAGGAGGCGCTTGACCCGAGCATGTTGATGCTAAACATTCCGATTAAAGAACCAAATGAATTGATCCCAGTGATTGAATTAACACTAAAGGAGGAAGAAAAATGAGTATCGGCATTATTCTTGCAAGCCATGGCGAGTTCGCTTTAGGCGTAAAGCAAACGGGAGACATGATCTTTGGAGAACAAGAACAGGTAGATGTGTGTGTATTGATGCCTGAAAATAGTCCAGAAGAGTTTCGCCACCAAGTGGAACAGGTGTTAGCGAAGTATTCCGTTGATGATGAACTGTTGTGTTTAGTTGATCTATGGAGTGGGACACCTTTTAATCAGCTGAACCAGCTGAAAGAAGAAGGAAGCAGAAAAATCGAAATTGTTTCTGGTTTGAATATTCCGATGCTGCTTCAAGCTTATAGCGAACGCTTTAATCCTAAGGCTTCGCTGAATGAAATCGTTCAGACCATTTCGACCGTCGGTGTTCAAGGGATTAAAACGTCCCTTGGAAGCACCGCAGCGGATTTACCATCGAACACAGCAGAGACTGAGCCATCAGTTGTGGCTTCCGTTTCCAACAAAATGAGTGAATTGGGGATCAGCCATGTCCGATTGGATGAACGGTTGATCCATGGTCAAGTAGCGACACTTTGGTTAGGGAAAATGGGAACGACAAGAGTTATGATCGTTGATGATGGAGTGGTCAATGATCCAATTGCTAAGGCCTCTTTAAAAGCTGCTGTTCCAGGTGGTATCAAATTGAGTATATTGAAAACGGTTACCGCTGCGAAACGGTTAAAAGAAGGGATTTATCAAGATCAAAAAATCATGTTGCTTACCAAAAAGATTCAAACGATCTTTGATTTGATCGATGCGGGTGTACCAATTGAATCATTTAATTTAGGCAATGCCAGTTCGAGAGAAGGAACCCTTCAAATCAAAAAATCCGTCTTTTTAACCGAAGCAGAAATTGCGAAGATTTTAGAGTTGGAAAAAGCAGGAATAGTTGTGACGGCACAAATGGTACCAATGGAAGAAGAAAAACGATTTTCACAATTTTACGGAAAGTAGGGGGAACGAATGAATATAGAAATTTGGCAAATCATCGTATTATCACTGTTAGGATTTTATGTCATCATCGAAAATCTAGGGATCAATGTGATTGCTAACCAAGCACTGATCGTAGGTACCATTACAGGTTTAGTAATGGGGGATCTGACCACTGGATTGGCAGTAGGTGCGACATTGCAATTAATGGGATTGGGTATTCAAGCTTATGGAGGAGCAAGTGTCCCAGATTATATGACCGCTTCGATCGTGGGAACTGTTTTTGCGATTACGAGTGGAAGAGGTGTGGAATTTGGTATCGGATTAGCTGTACCAGTAGCATTGTTGATGATCCAGTTAGATATTTTTGCTCGTTTTTGCAATGTGTTCTTTCAAAAGAGAATCGATAAAAATATTCGTTTAGCTGATACTAAAAAAATAAGAATTTATCACTTGTTGGGAGCAATGAGTTGGGGATTATCACGAGGCGTTCCTATTTTTATCGTCTTTAGTTTTGGTGACCGAGTGATTCAAATTGTTTCAGATGTAATTCCAGAATGGTTGACTGGCGGGTTGGCAGTTGCAGGAGGCATGTTACCAGCAGTCGGTATCGCCATTTTATTAAGATTTTTACCAGTTAAAAATTTCATTACGTACTTGATGATTGGGTTTTTGGCAGTTGCTTACTTAAAGATGCCTATGTTTGGCGTGGCTTTATTAGGATTGGCTTTAGCCATTTTACAATTTAAGAATTTGATTGGAAAGCAAAACAATCTGACACAAGTGGCTCAAGCTGATGCAAATGGAAAAGGAGGATTAAGTGCTGATGAGTACGAAGATTAATCAAAAAGACCTAGATAAAGTAAGTATCAATTGGTTGTATGGTAGCCAATTGTCTTGGAACTATGAGCGAATGATGGGTGGGGGCTATTTGTACTCCATGTTACCGATCATCGAAAAACTCTACGGCGACGATGAAGAAACCAAGATTGCCATGATGAACATGCAAAGTCAATTTTTTAATACAACACCACATATGGGCGGTTTTATTTTGGGAATCGATATCGCTACTGAAGAAGCGGAAGGCAAACAATCAAAAGATACGGTGTCTAGTTTGAAAACTGGATTAATGGGTTCATTTGCTGGTGTCGGGGATACGATTTTTGGAGTATTGTTCCCAACTGTTTTTGGTTCAGTGGCTTCCTATTTAGCTCTACAAGGAAACGCGATCGGAGTTGCTGTTTGGGTATTAGTAAATCTGGCGATTTTAGTCTTTCGATTTTTCTCTGTAAGAATAGGTTATACTCAAGGCGTGAAATTAGTGACTAGTATGTCCGGACATTTGAATGCGTTGACCAATGCTGCTACTTTATTAGGGGTCACGGTGATTGGTGCCATGATTCCATCGGTGATCAATGCCCAAATTACTTGGACCTTTAAAACGGGAGATGTCGAACTTAACCTTCAAGAAACACTAGATCAGATCATGCCGATGATGATTCCAGCCCTTTTAGTGGGTGTCATTTATTGGTTGTTAGGCAAAAAATACTTTAATTCAACAAGAGCGATTTTAGCGATCATGGTGTTATCGATCTTATTAAGAGTATTCGGAATCATGTGATTTTCTAACTAAATGAGGAATAATCATAAAAAGGAGAGAGCCTTATGACACTCGCATTTTTTGAAGAATGTAAAAAATTAACTGAAACATTAGAGAAGTATGAAACAGAAAATATAACGAAAGCAGCCCAAATCGTAGCCGATGGAATTATGAACGGTGGGATTACGCAGGCTTTTGGTAGCGGACATTCCCATGCAGCAGCGCTAGAAATCAGTGGGCGTGCAGGTGGATTGATACCGTCAAAACTGATTTTAGATCCTGCGGGGGGCATGTACGAACAACATGCTGGTGTCGGACGAACGCTCATGCACAAAGTATCCATCCATCCCAATGATGTCTTTTTCCTGATTTCTAATTCTGGGAAAAACCCATGGCAATTGAAATGGCTGAGGAAATCAAAAAGCGTGGAAATAAATTGATCGTGGTCACGGCATTGGCTGCCTCTAAAGCATCCACTTCACGAAATGAAAGTGGAAAGTTATTGTATGAATTTGCGGATGTTGTTTTAGATAACCACTCTGTTTATGGTGATGCGGTATTACCTGTTGATGGATTAGAGACCAAAGTCTGCGGGACTTCGACATATGCGGCTACATTGTTACTCCAACAAACGATGTTAGAAGCCATTGAGCGAATGGTTGCTCAAGGTTTTGAACCGCCAGTTTATTTAAGTGCGAATATCGATGGGGGACACGAACGAAACCTAAAAATCGAAGACCAGTATGCAGAGAGAATTTTCCATATTTAGTTTCATGAACATATCAAATGATTGACTGAGAAAAAGCACATAAAAAAGAACGTTTAAGGTGGGGACAACCCAACGCTTAAACGTTCTTTTCCTATTTAGTCATCTAAACCAATCAAATAATCGTCATCTTGCATTGCTTCCACATGCCCTAAGAGGTAGCCATTTCCCACTTGTGAGAAGAAATCATGGTTGCTGGTACCGGTAGAGATACCGTTCATCACGATTGGATTGACATCATTCGCTGTATCTGGAAAAAGTGGATCCATTCCCAGGTTCATCAATGCTTTATTGGCATTGTAGCGCAAGAATGTTTTTACTTCTTCCGTCCAACCGATTGGATCATACAGTTCCTCGGTATAACGTTCTTCATTTTCGTACAATTCATATAATAAATTATACATCCAGTCTTTTAGCTGTTCTTGTGCTTCTTCTGATAGTTCATTGTAACCTAATTGGAATTTGTAGCCAATGTAAGTCCCATGAACAGATTCATCTCGAATAATCAATTTGATGATTTCTGCTACATTCGCTAACTTATTATTTCCTAAATAATAAAGAGGAGTATAAAAGCCGGAATAAAATAAGAATGTTTCTAAGAACACACTAGCGATTTTCTTTTCTAAAGCTGTGCCATTTTTGTAGATTTCATTGATACGTTCCGCTTTTTTTTGTAAATAAGGATTTGTATTCGTCCATTCAAAGATTTCTTCGATTTCTTTTTTTGTATTCAATGTACTAAAAATGGAAGAATAACTTTTTGCATGGACCGATTCCATAAATTGGATATTGTTCAATACAGCCTCTTCATGCGGCGTACGGACATCCTTACGCAGCTGATCCATTCCGCTTTCTGATTGGACAGTATCGAGTAAAGTCAGTCCACCGAAGACATGGCCAACCGTATCTTTTTCTAACTGTGACAGTGTCCGCCAGTCATCTAAATCATTAGACAAAGGAATACGGGTATCTAACCAAAATTGTTCAGTTAGTTTCTCCCACGTAGATTTATCAATGATATCTTCAATTTCATTCCAGTTTATTGCTTCATAGTAAGTTTCTGACATGAGAAATGCTCCTTTATTTAAATTACCTGTCTGTTCATTTTTTTTGCTTACTTGTTTTAGATGACACAACTTTCACATTGATTGCTGCCGATTTCTTCTGCATCATCAGTAAACGTCCGAACGTAATAAATTGATTTGATTCCTTTATGGAAAGCGTAGTGACGTAAGATATTCAAATCACGTGTTGTTTGTTTAGTCGTTGTTTTCCATTCATATAGACCTTCTGGGATTTCAGAACGCATAAATAGGGTTAAACTCATTCCTTGATCTACATGTTGTTGAGCAGTTGCGTAAATGTCAATGACTTTTCGCATGTCCATGTCATAAGCTGAAGTATAGTAAGGAATTGTTTCATTTGACAGATAAGGCGCTGGGTAATAGATTTTCCCGATTTTCTTTTCTTGACGCTCTTCGATCATGCGTGTAATCGGATGAATACTTGCACTAGTGTCATTGATATAAGAAATCGAACCATTCGGTGCTACAGCTAGACGATTTTGATGGTATAAACCATCGGTCATGATCGCTTGTTTTAAGTTTTCCCAATCTTCAGCAGTTGGAATAAAGATTCCTTCAAATAAAGCTTTTACTTTATCAGATTTTGGTTGGAATTCTCCAGTAACATATTTATCAAAATAGCTTCCATCTGCATAAGCAGATTTTTCAAAGTTATGGAAGACTTGTTTTCTTTCACGAGCAATCGTATTACTTTCAACTAATGTCCAGTAATTTAAAAGCATAAAGTAAATATTTGTGAAATCTAAGGATTCTTCAGAGCCATACGCCATTTGTTCCTTCGCAAAGAAAGTGTGTAAGCCCATTGCTCCTAGTCCGATCGTATGATTCAATTTGTTTCCATTTTGGATTGGAGGGACAACATCGATATCGGAAGCATCTGTGATGTAAGTCAATGCCCGTGTCATCGTACGCACAGACTGACCAAAATCAGGGCTGTCCATCAAGTTAACGATGTTAGTCGAACCGAGATTACATGAGATGTCCGTTCCTAATACTTCATATTCTTGTTTTCCATTGATAACAGAAGGTGTTTGAACTTGTAGGATTTCCGAACACAAGTTACTCATGATGATCTTTCCGTCAACTGGATTTTCACGATTAGCTGTATCAATATTGATGATATAAGGATAACCGGATTCTTGTTGTAATTTCGAAATTTCATTTTCAAGTTCACGTGCTTTGATTTTTTGTTTCCGAATATTAGGATTCGCTACTAAATGATCATACTCAGCAGTGATGTCGACATAAGAAAATGGCACGCCATATTCTTTTTCCACACTATAAGGACTGAAAAGATACATTTCTTCATTTTTACGAGCTAACTCGTAAAATTTATCAGGAACGATTACACCAAGTGAAAGTGTCTTTACTCGGATCTTTTCATCTGCATTTTCTTTCTTGGCAGAAAGAAAAGCAATGATATCTGGGTGGAAGACGTTCAAATAAACGACACCAGCACCTTGACGTTGACCTAATTGGTTTGAATAGCTAAAACTATCTTCAAATAATTTCATAACAGGGACAACACCACTTGCTGCTCCTTCATAACCTTTGATCGGTGCCCCCGCTTCACGTAGGTTTGAAAGAGTGATCCCAACACCACCACCGATACGTGATAGTTGTAAAGCAGAGTTGATCGAACGACCGATAGAGTTCATATCATCAGTTACTTGTGTCAAGAAACAAGAAACGAGTTCCCCACGACGTTTCCGACCGGCATTCAAGAAAGAAGGGGTAGCAGGTTGGTAACGTTGGTGGATCATTTCATCTGCTAAAGACAACGCTAATTGTTCATCACCATTAGCAAAATAAAGTGCGTTGAAAGCTACTCGATCTTCATAAGATTCAAGATAAGCAGTACCATCATTCGTTTTTAACGCATATTGTGAATAAAATTTGTAGGCAGCCATAAATGATTTAAAGGTAAAGTGTTGTTCTGCTAAAAATTGATAAAGTGATTCAATAAATTCAGCAGAGTACAGTTGGATAAATTCTGACTCTAAATAGTCGTTTTCAATCAAATAATTGATTTTATCCATTGCTGTTGCAAACGTCATCGTGTTTGGTTTGACATTTTCTTCAAAAAAAGCGGTTAGCGCTTCTTTATCTTTATTTAGCGGGATCTGACCATTTACTGGTCGATTGATTTCATTGTTTAATTTAAAGTAACTAACATCTTTTAACTGCTTAAGACTCATAAGTACGCCCAACCTTCATTCCATATTTTGATAGTGAATATTGTTTCGTGCTGTAAAAAAGGATTTGGGGAGTTTACGGCAAAAACAAGTGCCTCAATTCCATCAAATCCAATTCTACGTTCTTTTCCATTTCGATTGACTGGTGACTAACTAGCAAGTTTGCGAAGTTGATCTGGTCGAAACCCGATCACCGTTTGTGCATCTGACGTAATGACAGGAACACTTTGGAATCCTTGAGCTTTTAACCATTCAATTGCATCTGGTTGTTCGTCGATATTAACTTCTTCAAAATCGATTTGGTTGTCAGTTAAAAAGCGTTTGACCATCTTGCATTGCATACAATTATTTTTAGAAAATATTTTGACATTCATGTGTATTGCCTCCTCCACAGCTCTTGTTTATCTATAATGAATAGTATAAAACTATTAGTAAAAAAGTCAAACAACAAACACTACATCTTGTGTTGTGGAAACTGTGGAATACTATGTTTTGTGGTTTTTGAAAAACAGCTGAAAACAAGTAACAGGGGAAAAAATACTTGTTTTAGTACAGTGAAGGTTGTGGAAAAATCCCCGAAAAGATTTTTTTATCTCCTTATTAAATGGTTAAATGAAAGTTCGCTCATAAAATCACAACGTTCGTTGACTTTATCAAGTAACGAGAGTATTCTTATTGAGAATGATTCTCAATGTATGTTGATAAATGAAGTAAATAATAGGGAAAAAAAATAGAAAGAACTATCATGATGTTTTTCACAAGAAGGAGATGAAAATCGATTTATGAATTTGAATGCTACTTTATCTTTAGATGCCACTGTCCCTTTAGAAGAAGCGAAGCTAAATCTTGTTTACCAAATTGAAAAATTGCAAACGAGTGAAGCAGTCAAAAAACATTTGCAAAATCTCGGTATAATCGTTGGAAGTAAACTCGTTGTTATCAATCGATCAGGAAGTAATGGAATCGTCCTGCTAAAAAATAATCGGATCGCGATCGATCGAGAGTTGTTTAAACAAATTTTAGTGAAAAAGAACGAACTTTCTAAGGATAACTGGACTTCATTAGATCAACTGACTGTTGGAGAACGAGGAATCGTTGTAGGGATACATGGAAAAGGCGCTGTTAAACGGCGTTTGATGGATATGGGTGTAACGAAAAATGTTCCTTTGACCGTAAGAAAATTAGCACCACTAGGAGACCCGTTAGAAATTACCTTGCGAGGGTATGAGTTAACGCTTCGTAAAGAAGAAGCAATGTTGATCCTTGTGCAAAAAGAGGTGTAAAAAATGAAGGTAGCTTTAGTCGGTAACCCTAATAGTGGAAAGAGTAGTTTATTCAATGCCTTAACTGGTGCTAAACAATACGTAGGGAATTGGCCAGGGGTAACGGTGGAAAAAAAAGAAGGAAAAATGAAGAAGAATCCGATAATCAAGATTCAAGATTTACCTGGAATCTATTCCCTGTCACCTTATACACCTGAAGAAGTAATTGCGAGAGATTATTTGACCAACGAATGTCCTGATCTGATCATCAATATTGTCGATGCCACAAATTTAGAAAGAAATCTTTATCTGACTTCACAATTATTAGATCTAGGAATCCCCATCATTATCGGACTGAATATGATGGATATCATTAAAAAAAATGGCAAAAAAATCAATGTCGAAAAATTAAGTTATGGTTTAGGCATATCTGTGATTCCTATCAGTGTATTGAAAAAAGAAGGATTGGATAAACTCACGAAGAAAATCATTGATGCCTCCAAGCAGCCAAAAGAACAGAAGGTATCCTTACTAACTAATTATGACGATCGACTAGAAGCTGCAATCCATGAAATCGAAGAGATATTAGGAAAAGATCAGCCTTTTCAACGCTGGTCTGCCATCAAATATTTTGAGCGTGATCCACAGTTATGGGAAAAACAAACAATAACGACAAAACAAGAAAAAGAAATTGAGCAGCTGATTCGTCTGACAGAGAGACTATTTGATGAAGATAGCGAAACAATAGTTATTAATGAACGATATGAATGGCTAACGCAACTTACTGAACTTTGTGTCGTGTCTACGGATTCATTTCGCTTGTCCATCAGTGATAAAATCGATCGAATCGTTACTAATCGCTGGTTCGCTTTACCAATTTTTGCTTTTGTCATGTGGCTGATCTATTATTTAGCGATTCAAACAATCGGAACAATGGGAACTGATTGGATCAATGACACGTTATTTGGCAGCTGGTTGCCACAACACGTCGAACAGGTACTGGTCAACTGGCAAGTGGCACAGTGGATGCAACAATTGATCCTCAATGGAATCATAGCAGGGGTAGGCGCAGTGTTGGGCTTTCTACCTCAGCTGATCGTCTTGTTCTTGTGTTTAAGTTTCTTGGAAGATTGTGGCTACATGTCACGGATCGCTTTTGTGATGGATCGTTTATTTCGGAAATTTGGTTTGTCAGGAAAATCGTTTATTCCTATGTTGATTGCTACAGGTTGTGGCGTTCCAGGGGTGATGGCTAGCCGAACCATTGAAAATGAGCAAGATCGGCGCTTGACGATTATGGTCACGACGTTTATGCCATGTTCTGCTAAATTACCAATCATTGCTTTGATTGCAGGAGCTTTTTTCCCCCATACTTCTTGGGTAGCACCCTCTGCTTATTTTCTAGGTATGTCTTCCATCGTTTTATCAGGGATCATGTTGAAGAAGACGAAGTTATTTGCTGGCGATACCGCACCATTTATTATGGAACTACCAGCGTATCATTTTCCACAAGGAACAACGATTTTACGCCAAACCTATGACCGCAGTAAATCATTCGTCAAAAAAGCAGGAACGATCATCTTTGTTTCAAGTATTTTGATTTGGTTTACTTCTTCGTATAACTTTTTTGGTCAACCTGTTACAGAAGATCAAAGTATTCTAGCAAGTGTTGGACGGATTGTGGCTCCTCTTTTCCAACCACTAGGATGGGGGAATTGGCAAGGAACAGTAGCTACGATCACTGGATTAGTGGCCAAAGAAAATGTCATTGGGACTTTTGGTATTTTGTTTGGGCACAAAGAAGTAGCGGAAAATGGTCGAGAGATTTGGCAAGCATTACAAGGTACGTATACTTCCGCTGCTGCTTATTCCTTGTTGTCGTTCAATCTGCTTTGTGCCCCTTGTTTTGCAGCAATCGGTGCGATCCATCGTGAAATGAATTCAAGGAAATGGACACTGATCGCAGTTGGTTATCAATGTGGGTTTGCTTACTTGGTAAGCTTCATGATTTATCAGTTCGCTCATTTATTAGAAGGCGGCTCTATCGTATTTTCGACTTATTTAGCAGGTATGGTCCTGATTGGATTAGGTTACGCTTTATTGAAAAAGCAGCAGAAGAAACAAGAAATTTTGACGTTATCATTAGAAGGTGGAAATTAAATGGCGACTTTTTTATTAAGTGTATTGATCTTTGGCAGTGCTGGTTATATTATATTTTCACGTATCAAATCAGGAAAAACGTGTGATGACTGTAAAAGTGCTTGCCCAGTAAAGAAAATCTAACGGATGTGAGATGATAAAAACAACGAGTGATGATCGAAAAACAGTTCATCGTTCGTTGTTTTTTTGAGTGGTTGATTCTGCTTCTTTTGATTTTTCTCCAAGGAACAGACTTAAAACCTTTTTAAGATTTTTTGCTTATTTTGATTTCCCATAGTAAGATGTAACTGAAAAAGAGAAGGAAGAGGAGAATAAATGGCAGGAAAGAAAAAAATTGTTCGTCCAAGATACCAACAAATCGCAGTTGATCTGGCTGAACGAATCGTGGAAAACCGTTATCAGGTAGGGGAGAAGATCCATGCGAGATCCACTTTAGCAAGTACATATAATGCTTCTCCTGAAACTACAAGAAAAGCAATCAATGTGCTAGTTGATCTAGGGATCATGGAGGTTCGCCATGGCAGTGGGGCATTCGTTGCCTCAAAAGAGAAAGCCAAAGATTTTTTATTGCAATACCAAGATGTTCAATCGATCCAAGAAACAAAAGCTGAAATTATGGCAAGTGTAGAAAAGCAACAAGAAGAATTGGATCATTTTTCACAATTATTAGATCAATTAGTCAGTCAAACGAAACGGATACATAAGATGAATCCTTTATTGCCATTTGAATTAACGTTGACGAAAGAAGCGACCCATCTTGACCGCTCCATCAGCGAGTTGAATATTTGGCAAGCAACAGGAGCGACAGTGATTGCGATTTCCCATAAAGAAGAGTTGCTCGTTTCACCTGGACCGTATGCTAAATTCACAGCGGGTGACACTGTACATTTCATTGGAAACGAATTTACCTTACAAAGAATGACTAATTTCTTCTATCCAGAAAACTAGTCCTTCAATTATTTTTTATCATCAAATTTTAATCTTGAATAAGCCTAACCGCTAGGGCTTTATTCAAGTTTTTTTTATTTTGGAAGCAAACAAAAAAGTCTCCTTTTTGACAAAGTGACTACACGATGTTAGTATAGTGTGGTCACTTTTTTCAGAAAGTAAAATGAATTTACATAAACATAAAAAAGGAGAAATTTGTTTGGTAAAGGTAGAAGTAAAAAATTTAACAAAAATATTTGGTAAAAAGACACAAATAGCTTTAGAAATGATGAAGAATCATCAACCGAAGACAGATATATTGAAAAAAACCGGCGCAACGGTCGGTGTTTACGATGCTAGCTTTGATGTTCAAGAAGGCGAAATATTCGTTATCATGGGTCTTTCCGGTAGTGGGAAATCAACCTTGATTCGATTATTGAATCGTTTGATCGAACCAACAGCAGGAAACATCTATATCGATGGAGAAGACATCTCAAAATTGAGTAAAGAAGAACTTCGTGAAGTTCGTCGTCACAAGATCAATATGGTTTTCCAAAACTTTGGGTTATTTCCACATCGTACGATCTTAGAAAATACGGAATATGGTTTAGAAGTTCGAGGAGTTCCGAAAGAAGAACGCCAACAAAAAGCAGAACAAGCACTTGAAAACTCAAGTTTGCTTTCATTTAAAGATCAATATCCAAATCAATTATCTGGTGGGATGCAACAACGTGTGGGGCTAGCTCGAGCATTAGCCAACGATCCAGAGATTTTATTGATGGATGAAGCTTTTTCTGCTCTTGATCCGTTGATTCGCCGTGAAATGCAAGATGAACTACTCGAATTACAATCAAATGTCCAAAAAACAATCATTTTCATCACCCATGATCTAAACGAAGCGTTGCGAATCGGTGACCGTATTGCATTGATGAAAGATGGTGAAATCATGCAAATCGGCACAGGGGAAGAAATCTTAACGAATCCTGCTAACGATTATGTTCGAGAATTTGTGGAGGAAGTGGATCGCTCCAAAGTCTTAACAGCTCAAAATATCATGGTTCCAGCGTTGACTACCAATATTGAATCAGATGGTCCGAATGTTGCATTGACTCGAATGCGCAACGAAGAAGTAAGTATGTTGATGGCAGTCGATAGAAAACGAAACTTAAAAGGAATCATTACAGCTGATCAAGCGCTAGAAGCCAGACGCCAAAAACGGCCGTTAATTGATTTCTTAGATGAAAATGTCACTGTCATTGGGAAAGACATGATTGTCAGTGATATCTTCAATATTATTTATGATTCACCTACGCCACTAGCAGTCGTTGACAACGGTAAACTTAAAGGGGTTGTCATTCGAGGAAGTGTGATTGAAGCATTAGCAGAATCAGGTGAGGTGAATGAACATGAATAATTTATTAAACTATCAATTACCCGTAGCAGATTGGGTTGAAAAATTGACAGAATGGTTTACGACTACGTTTGCAGGATTATTTGCTTTTCTACAAACGATCGGGCAAGCAGTGATGTCTGGGATCACTAATTTATTATTAGTTATTCCAGCACCAGTGTTCATCCTTTTATTAACAGTCGTTGCATTCTTTATCTCTAAGAAACGTCCAGGACTGACCTTGTTTACGTTGATCGGTCTATGGTTTATTTACAATCAAGGGTTATGGTCTGATTTGATGAATACTGTGACACTTGTCTTATTGTCTAGTATGATCTCCATCATTATTGGTGTACCATTAGGAATCTTAATGGCAAAAAGCAGCAAAGCGCAAAGTATCATCAAACCGATCCTTGACTTTATGCAAACTATGCCAGGATTTGTTTACTTGATCCCAGCAGTTGCATTCTTTGGGATTGGGATGGTTCCAGGGGTATTCGCCTCAGTTATCTTTGCGTTACCACCAACTGTTCGTTTCACAAATCTAGGTATTCGCCAAGTACCAAAAGAATTGGTGGAAGCATCTGATTCATTTGGTAGTACCAGTTGGCAAAAACTGTTCAAGTTAGAATTGCCATTGGCTAAAAGTACGATCATGGCGGGGATCAACCAAACCACCATGTTGTCACTTTCAATGGTCGTGATTGCTTCAATGATTGGAGCGCCAGGATTAGGTCGTGGCGTCTTGTCAGCATTACAACGTGCACAAGTCGGAAATGGATTTGTTAACGGGGTAGCTTTAGTTATCTTGGCGATCATCATTGACCGTTTTACGCAACATTTGAATCAACCAAATAATAAAAAAGCGACAGGTGCGAACAAACAAAAAAGTAAAAAACGCCAAGGAATCATTATTGGAGCTGTAGTGGTTGTGATTTTAGGTGCCATTGGCTTAGGTAGTTTAGCTAATAACAAAGAAACAAAAAAAATCAATCTTTCATATGTAGAATGGGATACTGAAGTAGCTTCAACGAATGTAGTTGCTGAAGTACTTAAAGGAATGGGCTATGATGTGTCGATCACACCATTAGATAATTCCATCATGTGGGAATCTGTTTCTAAAGGAGAATCAGATGGGATGGTAGCTGCTTGGTTACCAAAAACCCATGGTTCTCAATATGCACAGTACAAAGACCAAATAAATGATCTAGGTGCTAATTTAACTGGTGCTAAAGTTGGCTTAGCTGTTCCAAGCTATATGGATGTCAACTCGATTGAAGAATTAACCAATCAAGCAGGTAAGAAAATCACCGGTATTGAACCTGGTGCCGGAGTCGTCAATGCTGCTGAAAATACAATCAAGCAATATGACAACTTAAAAGATTGGACCGTAGAAACTTCTTCTTCAGGTGCGATGACAGTGGCATTAGGTCAAGCCATCAAAAAGAAAGAACCAATCGTTATTACTGGTTGGACTCCACATTGGATGTTTGCTAAATATGACTTGAAGTATCTTGAAGATCCTAAAAAAGCTATGGGAAGTGCTGAAGAAATCCATACGATCGTCCGCAAAGGATTAAAAGAAGACCAACCAGAAGCATATAAGGTCTTAGATAATTTCCACTGGTCAGAAAAAGATATGGAAAAAGTCATGTTAGAAATCAATAACGGAAAAGATCCACAACAAGCAGCGCAAGACTGGATCAAAGAAAATCAAAAAACAGTCGATAGCTGGAAAGAATAATGTTTAGGTAACTGATCACGAAAAGTTCGATCAAACTCTAGTAAATCATAATGAAGCGTTCTGAAAATAGTCTTTACTATTTTTGGAACGCTTCATTTTTTGTACCAATATATTAGAAGTTTTTGTGCAAGACAGCTAGTATTGAGGTGTTCGTTCAATTTTTTGTAAATATTTGAATAATGTTATGATGCTTCAACACTTCAAAACAAACCGAAGTATCTGAGAAGCATTTTGCTCATTGTATTTTTCAGTACATGTTTGTTTTTGGTTATATATGGTTTTCGTCTACATTTCGTCGACTTAACTCAGGCATCTTCGCTGTCAGTTGACTCCTTGCAAAATCTAAATCATTAAGCCAGTCTTTAATCTGTTCTTTTGCTAGGATTAAGGGCATGCGATCATGAACGGGAAGCACTGATTGACTTGGTTGAGTGGTCAAAATGATTGATTCGGTTTCAAATCCAGCTTCATTTTTATGGATTCGATAAAAACCACCGACATAAAGGACGGACGTTTGACTGTCAGTGAACATTACTTTGTGTTTATCAGAATCCCATTCATAAAAACCCGACATTGGGAAAACACAACGAGTCTCTTTGAAAGGGTGAGAGAATGTCTTTTTTTCTTCCACAGTTTCTGCTCGAGCATTGATCATTAGCTGTCCTTTTTTAAAACCGGTAAAGCCCCAACGAGTGATACCTGGCACAACAACGGATTCTTGATTAAGACCTAATGTTACTACATGGTTCGATGGAAAAATTTCATTTTTTCCAATGTGGATTTGCCGACTTTCCGCCTGTGGCTTTACTTGTTCATAATATTTTTTCAGCTCATCGGATGCTAAATCAAAAAAATAACGTCCACACATAATTTTTTCCTCCAATTACTAGTTGATAAAACGATCCAATAGTTAGTTAATGGTTGGCAAAAGGCTGTCTCATCAACTAAATAGGATCCCAAGGTGTACGAACTTCTTTGGTAATACGTCAAAAGGGCTAGACTTACTTTGTTTCATTGAAACTTTAATTAGATTGTAACGATAAATGCTTTATTAGTAAAGTGAACGCTATCATTTAGTTGCGATGAAGAGATCTGTTAGAGGAAGCAATGTGGTTTAATTAATTGACGGTTTGGCGGAGTTCATTCATTCGTAGTTTTCCCCCGGACAATACTAAGTGATCAATCAAAAAAATATATCCGAAAAACAAAAAATGTCATCACGTACACTCTTTTCGAAACTACCGAAGTAGCCAAGAATGTACTGATGACGTGGGTTTGGCACCCAATGGGCCGTGAGGGGCTCGAACCCGCGACCCGCTGATTAAGAGTCAGCTGCTCTACCAACTGAGCTAACGGCCCAATAAATTTATGAAATATTTACTGAATATTACTTAATAATAGTAGCACTGTAGATTTTAAAATGCAAGACTAGCTTAAAAAAAATCATAAAAAACTTTACGTCTTTATAGAAATTCATTCATAGTTTATTCACAAATGCTCAGTATGATATAACCATACCAACCAACAAAAGTTCTTGCAAAAGAACGAACCCTAACACTTTTTCATTTTTACTCCTTCCCGCCATTTTTAATGGCGGGTCTCCTATTTTAGTAGGTAAAACCATGCAAATGATCCACTTCCTCAAATCCTGCTGCGATCCCTTTTTGTTCCAAAAGCGTTTCATTATTTTTTTGTAACGTTACATAGATTTCTGTACTGGCTTTTTCACGAATCACTCGATTCATCAATCCTTTGTGAGGCGCCATTAATAGATGTCCGTCTTTTTGCAGGACTGCCAGTGTTAATTTAAGCTGTTGTTGTTTGATCGTGATAACTAAATAGTCTTTTTCTTGGACGATCGATAAAATTTTAGCTCCGTAGTAAGTAGCAAAGCGATATTCTTCGCTCTGGATCTGCAAAACTGCGATGATTCCCAAAAAACGTCCACCAAGAAATGGAATTTCTGCTGCAGAAAAGAAAAAACGTGCATCGGACGTCTCAAATTGATTACACTGGGCCCATACATAAGTTGCAGGAAAAGAAGAGCCCCAATCTTTTTCTATATAACCAATCCCCTGATCAAAATCAATGGGTTGATCATTCCAGACTAATTCTCCCTGTAGTGAATGTTTCATGCTTAATATCCCATGGTAACATTCCATAAAAGCGAAATAAGAAAAAGGGCCCATGATACTAGGAGCATAGTAGGTCCGATGGATAGGTGTAAAATCGCCATAATCAATCGTTCCATGAATCGACAGATTGCCATTGGTTAACGAAAGAGAAATACCCTTTTCACTAAAGATATTTTCACCAATTTTTATGAATAAATGTTCTTTTTCGATAAAGAGTTGCGCACTATCAAAATAAAAAATCTCGGAATGTTCATGACTGATTACTTGTATAAAGGGAGACTTTTCGCCATTTTCCGCAATCGAATAGCCAGGAATGAAAGCATAAACGTTATTTCCGATTTGATGTTTAAAATACCATCCTTCAAAAAAAGGGTGGGTTTTGTTTTCTCCTTGAAAAAATTTATCTGTTGGAATCATCTTTATTTCCCTCCATTCACTCTTATTCAGTGTACCATGCCGAATGGACTGAAGGTTTCAAATAAGCTTAGAAGTAAGCAAGTTACTATCCGTAGGTCTTAAGGAATCAGAAAAGTAAGAAAAAATAGCAAACAAAGAACCAAGATATCTATTTAAGGAGGGAAAGATTGTTTTATTTTAGGTATTCGCAAGTAAAATTGTTTTATTTTCTCGAGAAATTTATTATAATTGAATTACCTAGTTAAAAAAACTAGATTGGATGTTTTTAATAACTCTAATAAGATGTTTGTGAAAACAACAAAGGAGAACAAGCAATGGAAAAAATGCGACAACAATTAATTGAATGGGGAAAAGAACTGGAAAATTATCATTTACCTCAGTGGGATGAACTTCCTGATTTAGAACTTTATATGGATCAGGTCAGAACGTTAGTTGATCGCTATCTTTCTCCTGTTATCCGAGGTGAGAAACATCCATTGTTGACCTCTTCAATGGTAAATAACTATGTGAAATTAGGGCTAGTTCCAGCGCCCATCAAAAAACGATACAACAAAGAGCATGTTGCATTTTTAATTGCAATTACATCATTGAAGCAAGTTCTAACGATTCCGGAAATTAAAGAAGGAATCCTCTTTCAAGGGAAAACGGTTGGTATCCGTGAAGCCTACAATCTATTTTGTCACGAACAAGAAAAAGCCATCAAAATGGTTAGCCAATTGGCTCAAGGAGAAGTCTATCCACAGATATTGGAGCAAGAGATACCCGTAGAATATATCGCAGTTCGATCGGCGACCTTGTCATTTGCGATGAAATTGTTGGCAGAAAAAACGATTAGTCTAGAAACTGAGTATTTAATTGAGGAGAAAAAAAATGAAAAATAAAGTGGCGATTTTAGTAGACTCTGGGACAGACGTTCCACAAGAGCTAATTGAAAAATATCAAATGTATGTGATTCCATTAAAGATTATTTATAAAGATCGAGTATATACTGATAAAGTTGATATTACTCCGGAAGAAATCTATCAAAGATTACCTCAAGAGATTCCAGGAACATCTTTACCTGATGGCGAAACAATTACCAAAATTTTTGAACAGATCAAACAGGACGGCTATGAAAAAATCTTAGCAGTAACAATCTCAAGTGGATTAAGTGGTACGTATAACATCGTTCGGTTGATTGCCCAACAACAAGAAGAATTGGAAGCGTATGTACTAGATACTAAGAACATTGGGATCGGAGCAGGCTTTTCAGCAATTCAAGCAGCTAAATGGTTAGAAGAAGGAATGGAATGGTCATTATTGATTGAAAGACTCAATGAATTAGTCAAACAGACCAAAGTATTCTTTAACGTGGCAACCCTTGAATATTTACAAAAAGGGGGAAGGATTGGGTTAGTTGCTTCTATATTAGGAACGGCTTTAAAATTAAATCCAATCATTTCTTGTAATGATGAAGGCATTTACTATACAGTGGGCAAAGCAAGAGGTCGTAAAAAAAGTCTAGATCGAACTGTTTCCTATGTGAAAGAACGAGTTGGAACAGCTAAAGTCTTTAACTTAGCCGTTGCGCATGGAGACGCCAAAGAAGAAGCAACTGAGATGATGGCTAGATTGAAAGAAGAATTTCCACAAGCGCAACAAATCTATTTTGGTCAAATATCCCCTGCACTTGTTGTTCATACAGGTCCTGGTTTGTTAGGCGTCGGGGTTCAAGTATTAGAAAAGTAATCAGAAAAATAGCTATTCAACAAAGTCAAACAGCTTAAAATAGCAAAGAAGAGGTTGAAATAAAAGTGTTTAGCATCGAGAAATAAGAAGGGATTTTCGGAAATTGAAAAGAAGTATAAATACTAGTGTTGCTGTTAATTGTTATCTACTTGGCACTTCCCAAATTATTGGTTAATTTCGGCTTATTTCCGAAGATGCTGCTTTTGTCTCACCGTTTATTCGTTTTTAGAGATACTAGAAGAGACTGAGGCAAGTTTTGCCTTAGTCTCTTTTTGATCGTTTTTGATCGTTTAGCTAAGAATGACTCTGAGCGATAGGAAAGATAAAAATCAACATCTTACAACTTAAACAAAAAAAGATAAATATTATATAGCTTAAGTAGCGATGTATTTGGCAGCGTAAAATGTTATAATACGAACTATTAATAAAAAGAGGTGGTATAAATGAAAAAAGTAGGATTTGTAATGGTTATTTCAGCTTTTCTTCTTGTTGGTTGTGGCACAAAAGGAAATAAAGCAGAAGAATCAAAGGCTGCTTCATCCAGTGAAACTCAAACAATGACTAACTCTTCAAGTTCAGCCAAACAAGCATCATCACAAACCCAATCTACTACGACTAACTCCCAGTCTGTCGCGAAAAATACGAATACTACGCAAAATGAAACAACGAGCGCATCAACGACAATCAGCAGCACCACCGAAACAATGGTCACTCCCAATCCGCTAAGTGGCTATACAAACGACCAAATTGAATATGCCCGTGTCTGGTTAGCGGTTATGGGTACACATTACAAAACCGATTTAGCCAGTGGGAATTTTAAACTTCATGTGTCACATTCAGCTGCTGGAGCAGCAGTCAATCCTTATGATAGCACGAGTTTGACTTTTCCAACTGAAACGGTCACTCTTTCAGGAGAATATGGTTATCAAAGTTTAGTTGTTTATTCAAGCAATCATAACGGTACGATCACTTGTTATCCTGTTCCGAGTCATTTTCAAGGTGATCCAAGAGATCAAGCAGCAGTGAAAAAGCAGGAACAAGAAATCCTTGATCAAGCAACGATTGTTTCGATCCCGACTGGCAATCCTGAAGATGTCAAAGAATTAATTACGGTACAAGTTGTAGATAACTGATGAATACCGTCGTTTTCTATAAAAAATAAAATAGCCCTATCAATCAGTAAAACGAATCGAAAAATTGCTATTTTTTGATTCGTTTATTTTTTGTCACCAAAAACAAATAAAGGATAAACAAAATGAGGATTCAAGTGAGAAGTGTATGTTTTCTGTAAGGCTTTTTTTACAAAGATGAAACATCTTGGAAAATACGTTATAATGGGAGAGTATGACAATAATAAAAAAGAGGTGGCTCTTTAATGAAAAAGATTTTAGTTGTCGATGACGAAAAGCCGATTTCGGATATCGTCAAATTCAATTTAGCCAAGGAAGGCTATGATGTTTATACTGCATATGACGGGGAAGAAGCCTTAGAAAAAGTCACTGAGGTGGAACCTGATTTGATCTTGCTAGATTTGATGTTACCAAAAATGGATGGCTTAGAAGTCGCGCGTGAAGTACGGAAAACCTACGACATGCCGATCATTATGGTGACTGCAAAAGATTCTGAAATCGATAAGGTATTAGGACTGGAATTAGGTGCTGATGATTACGTGACGAAGCCTTTTTCTAATCGTGAACTAGTGGCTCGAGTGAAAGCCAATCTTCGTCGTGGCGCAACTGCTACCAAAGAAGTAGAAGAAATTGCCCCTTCTGAACTCGTGATTGGTGACCTGACGATTCATCCGGATGCTTATATGGTAACAAAACGAGGCGAAACAATTGAATTAACGCATCGTGAATTTGAATTGCTTTTTTACTTAGCAAAACACATCGGACAAGTGATGACACGAGAGCATTTGCTGCAAACCGTGTGGGGCTATGATTACTTTGGTGATGTGCGAACTGTAGATGTAACCGTGAGACGTCTACGCGAAAAAATTGAAGATAATCCAAGTCATCCTAATTATTTAGTGACACGGCGAGGTGTTGGTTACTATTTACGTAACCAGGAACAGGAGTAATTGATGAAAGGAAAAGTGCGATTTTTTCGATCAGTCAATTTCAAAATTGCGATCACGTTTATTTTGATCTTATTGATTTCGATTGAGATTATTGGTGCCTACTTTATCCGAGGGTTAGAGCGTTCAACAATCAATACATTTATCAAAGATATGAATCAAACAGTTGAATCTTTAGCGACCACGATCAGTCCCGAATTAAATCGTAAAGACAACGCAGACATTGAAGAAGTCAATGCCAATATCAAACGATTCATTGAAAACAATGCCTCGAGTGACATTTTAGAGATTCGAGTTATTGATGAAAAAGGGATTATACGTGGGACAACGGATGTTAGTGATCAAAGCTCAATCGGTAAGAAAAACGATTATGTAGATATCAATGATTTCACAACAAAAAGGTATGTCGCATTAGATAGTGACGATAAGCGAGTGAATATCAATATTCAACCGATCCTGTCCCCGACCGGCGATGCCGTTATCGGGGCTCTTTACGTCAAAAGTAATATTGAGCAAAAATATTCTGAAATCAATAATACTGCGATTATATTCTTCACAGCTTCGTTGATCGCAGCCCTGATCTCCATGGTCGTATCAGTCTTAGTCGCACGGTCGATCACTCAGCCAATTGGCGAGATGCGAGAGCAAGCGATTAGGATTGCTCGGGGAGATTATAGTCGTAAAGTTAAAGTCCATGGACAAGATGAATTAGGGCAACTGGCGGATACATTCAACCAGCTGGCTGAAAGAATCGAAGAAGCTCAAGACACGATGGAAGCGGAAAGGAATCGTTTAGATAGCGTCCTGTCACATATGACAGATGGTGTCATTGCGACCGATCGAAGAGGTAAAGTCATTACGATCAACGATATGGCTGTTTCTTTATTGGATGTCAAAAATGAAGATGCAATCGGTCAGTCGATTTTGACTTTGTTAGATATTGAAGAAGAATATACATTACGTAAACTGCTAGAAGACCCAAATGAAATGGTACTTGATCGTTCAACTGGATTAATGGAAAGCGACCAAATGATTTTACGAGTAGATTTCTCCATGATCCGCAGAGAATCAGGTTTTATTAGTGGATTGGTAGCCGTATTGCATGATGTAACAGAACAAGAAAAAACAGAAAGAGAACGTCGTGAATTTGTCTCGAACGTGTCTCATGAACTTCGCACACCGTTGACAAGTATGCGTAGTTATATTGAAGCTTTAAGTGAGGGAGCTTGGAAAGATGAAGAAGTTGCTCCTAATTTCCTAAAAGTAACGTTAGATGAAACAGATCGAATGATCCGCATGATCAATGACCTGTTGAATCTTTCGCGAATGGATACAGGAAATACACAATTACAGTTAGAGTACGTCAATTTTAATGAATTAGTCAATTTTGTTCTTGACCGCTTTGATATGATGGTGGGTAACCAAGAAAAGAACTATACGATTAAACGGGAATTTACCCAAAGAGATCTTTGGGTAGAGATTGATACCGATAAAGTAATCCAAGTGATTGATAATATTATGAATAATGCGATCAAATATTCTCCAGACGGTGGAATGATCACATGTCGTTTGTTGGAAACACACAATAATGTGATTTTAAGTATTACTGACCAAGGACTTGGGATTCCTAAAAAAGATTTGAATCGGGTATTTGAACGATTTTACCGCGTGGATAAAGCGCGTGCGAGAGCCCAAGGTGGAACGGGGTTAGGATTGGCTATCTCTAGAGAAGTAGTCAAAGCCCACCGTGGCGCAATCTGGGCAGAGAGTAAAGAAGGAAAAGGATCAACCTTCTATATCTCGTTGCCATATGAACCATATGAGGAGGAATGGTGGGAATGAAAATTTCTGAAAAAGTTATTCGAATAGGATTACTCCTAATGATTGCTTTAAGTATCTACCTCTCATATGCCATTTGGCTAAGTCCAGCAGGTAAAACCTCGGTTAATTTTGACGAATCCAATTCACAGATGATCGATTCACAAAACTACCGAAAAGCATCTGAAGTTTTTCTTCCATTACATGTGACTTGGTTGCATTCAGGACAAATAAAGGAAACAAATAGTGAAAATCTTGTTTCTCGCCTCCAAACAGTCATCGAGGGCGCTCGATTTGGCAGAGTAACAGAAATCGTCAATGGCGATAAAGAGAAATTTGACAAGTTAAAAACTATTCAAGAAGGCATTGAGCTTACTTATAATGCGCCGCTGCTACTTAGTGAGTATAAAGAAGCCTTTCATCTAAGTTTGGATTTTTCAGCGCTTCCTAATCGGACAGATTCTATTTACTTTATGCGTATCCAGTTTGATAAAAATGAGAACAAAGTGCGATTCCTTGATTTTGAGACGGATTCCATTTACGAATCGAATCTTTCAGTTGATTGGAAAGAGTTGGAAAAAGAATTAAAGGCAACCGATAGTACGTGGACAGAGATGGAAAAAACGCCTTCGATTGTTGAGACACAATATGAAACGAAAGATAAAATCAAATTAAAAAAATATAGTTATATCCTGTCACAACAACCATATACTTTGTTTAGAAATGCCTTTTTCCAAAAACCAGATGAGGTCAAAACAAATAATGAGAGCAATGAACTGCTTTTTTATGATGGAAATGAGACGATGAGGATCCATTCAGAAACACAAATCGTTGATTTTCGGGGAGAAATCGGACAAGACAACGTCACAGCGAATATTTTCTCACAAAGTTTTCCATATATTAGTAAATTAGGCAATTCATTAGGAAATATGCGTTATTTTGATCGAGAGAACAATCAGATCGATTATCGAATATTTGTAGAAGGATTTCCTGTATTTGGTTCAGACAGTAAAGGGAAAGTTGAGATTGAAATTGGAGCGGATCAAGTAGATTCACAAGTGAAGATCCAAACCAGCTTGAATACGATCCAAGTACCGATTCCATCTGATGAAGAAGTTGAATTGCCACAAACAGAAAAAGTCATCCAGAGTCTTTTGGATAAAGGGGCAGACAAAGAAAAAATCGAGTCGTTGATTGTTGGCTACACGTGGCAAAATATCAAGGAAACGAATCGAGTCGTCGATTTATTACCTGAGTGGTATGTAAAATACCAAGGTCAATGGTACGCTGTCAATGATTTGCTTGGACGATTACCTGAAACGGAGGCGAATTAAATGGATTTCAAAAAAATTGAATGGATTTTTTTCGTTGCTTTTTTAGGGTTAAATGTTTTTTTATTTAGAAGTTATCAAGAAACGATCAGTCAAGAAAATAATGTGATCCGATCAGGACAAACCGAATCCATTCAACAACGACTTTCTAGTGATGACATTTCTTATACTGGTAAAATCTCTTCAGAAAGTAGACAAGGGTATTATTTAAGTGCGGAGGAAACGGACCTTAGTAAGGAACTGGACAGTCAACGTCATGGGACAAGTAAAAAAGGACTGTTGAGTAGTGGGATTGTTTTCAATGACAATGTTTTAACAAAAACTTTATCTGAGACAGAATCAGAAAATAGTATTTTTGATCCTGATAAAATGGGAAGTTCAGTGAATAGCTTTTTAAACAAAAAAAACAATGTACTCTTTGGTAGCGATTATGTTTATATGAAGAATTTTTCTGATCTAGACAGTGCAACGCCGGAAGTACAAGCGAGTCAGAAATATGATGGTCTACCTTTTTATGATGACACAGCTAAAATTGTGTTTTCACTGAATAAACAAGATAAAAGTTATGCTGTCACGAAGTACACGCAGACACATTTATCCGATATTGAACAATTACGGGAAAAAACAGAATTACACACAGAAGAAGATGCAATCAAAACATTGTATGTAAATAATAAGATTTCTCGAGGTTCAAAAATCCTTTGGAGGCAGCTTGCTTACTCTTGTATTTTGAAAGTGCGAGAAAAGAATGTGTATGTTCCAGTCTGGTATGTGGCGATAGAAACACCTGATAAATCGATCCAAGTAGAGTCGGTCAATGCATTTAGTAATACGATTGTAACAAATAATACGATTCCAAAGGTGGAAGATCATTAAAAAAGTAGTATAATGAAAAAAGTTTACAAAGTAAGAAGGGAAGTAGTCAAATGGCTGAAGAAAAACCAGCTTTTAAAATCAGTATCCTAGCCAGTGGAAGCTCTGGAAATTCACTTTATATCGAAAGTGATAAAAAAAGGCTCTTGGTAGATGCTGGTCTCAGCGGGAAAAAAATTACTTCTTTGTTGGCTCAAATTGATCGGACACCTGACCAATTAGACGGGATTTTAGTCACTCACGAACATCGAGATCATATTCATGGGGTAGGGGTACTTGCAAGGAAATATCATTTAGATGTGTTTGCCAATGAAAAAACATGGGAAGCAATGTCTCCATTAATTGGGAATGTTCCTATTGAACAAAAGCATTTGTTTGAAATGGGGAAGGTGCAAACATTTGGGGATCTAGATATTGAAAGCTTTGGCGTTTCTCACGATGCTGCAGCTCCGCAATTTTATCGTTTCCATAAAGAAAACCGTTCATTTGTGATGTTAACTGATACAGGTTATTGCAGTGATCATATGCGAGGAATCATCAAAAATGCAGATGGCTATTTGATGGAAAGTAACCATGATTTAGAGATGTTGCGGATGGGACCTTATCCTTGGAATTTAAAGCAACGGATCTTAGGTGATCGGGGGCACTTATCCAATGAAGATGGCGCCTTAGTCATGACAGATGTTATTGGTGATCGTACCAAACGTATCTACCTTGGTCACTTGAGTAAAGAAAACAATCTAAAAGAACTAGCTCACTTGACGATGGAGAATGTCCTAAAAGAAAAAGATCTAGGTGTCGGTTATGAATTTGATATTTATGATACCGATCCCTCAGAAGCAACGGAGTTATTTTCGATTTAGCCGTAGTCAACTATATAACCCAAAAAACGCTCAAACAACTTGTTTTGAGTGTTTTTTTTGTTCATTTAAAGCAGAGAGGATTTTTGTCTCATTCAGTTACGTTTTATTAACAACGGGGTGTACTTTCAATAAGCCTATAATAGTTTAAATTTTAGATAAGATATATTGTTCATTGGTTATTGATAGTGATTTTTTATTATATTTAATTAAATATAAATGTTTGTTTAATAGAGGCGTGCTTATGAAAAATAGTTATTTTATTATTTTAGGGTTGTTATTGTTGGCGGGATGTTCAAACTCAGGAGTTGATCGTACCTCTTCCAGCACGGATCAGACTTCCACGCAGATCACCAAGACTTCTACAGAAAATTCACAAAATAGTACCACCAAGGAAAAAGAGAATCAACCTATTAGTAATGTAGAATCGACGGGAAATAATCCTGCAGAAGATTCAAATGTGCAAGAAATAAAGGATTCTTCAACTACTACTGAAACGATTGCTAATGAAAGCGAGAAAACAGATGAATACTATCGTTTAATCAAGCAGGCGTGGCAAGAACAATCTGAATATATCAACTCGTTAACAGATCCTAAGGTGAAACAATCTGTTCAAACACCGTCTGCTGCCGCAAACGCCAAAGCTAGCCAATTGGAATTGGACAATCCAGCAGATACTCAGTTGATCCAAACTAGTTTAAAACAAGTGCTGAATGGTCAATAATAAATAAGGAAAAATAGTTGTGATTAACAGGATCCTTTCCGAAAAAATTAGCCGAAGGAGGTTGAGACAAGTTTTTTCCCAGTCCCTTCGGCATTTTTTGACAAATGCTGAAACAGCTATTCAAAGATCAAGTATAGTTAGACCGTAAATGAAAAATATAATAGAGAAGACTAGGCAAGAGGGACATTGCTCAAAACAGACAGATACAAAGTGAAACTAGCTTCCTATTATTATTGTATTAGTGAAAAGGATGAAAATTTTTATTACGCCTAATAGGTGTATCAATTACTTTTACATAATCAAAAAGTTGAAACCAGCTAAAAATTTTTAGAAAAATGATTAGAACATATCAAATGTTTCGCTGTTTTGCACTCTCCATGCGAGATACCGATAACACTCAAAGTTGGAAACATAATCAGATGTGATCCACATTGACGATAGACATACCATTGAAATGCTTTGCTATTTTTCAAAGTAGATGAATAGGGAAAGAAAAACATAGTGATTAGGCAATATATTTCCAGAATGATTCTTTGATTCGTTGACATTTTTTTCTGGTTTTTGCATCGTAAGTCTTACTGATTCCTAAAAGGAGACAAATTTCTTTACAAGAATAACCGTGATAAAGCAGTTCAATGAAGGTACCTCTAAAAAAGTCCTGTTTTTTAAAATTTTCTATTAGAAGTTTTTCCTCGATCGAACGTTCTGCACTTTTAACTGTGCAATTTTTAGAATGATGTAGCGATTCGATGTTTTCCCATCTTGTCACGTCATAAGTAATCCCATCTTTATTGAAGACCTTGCTTCCGGATTTTTTATATTGTTTCCAAGTCTTCTTTTCAGCAATATAAATCCTTCGCAACGTAACATTTTTAAACGTGGAGCCTGAGATACTCTTGAAATCTTCAATGCCTTCCCAAATTGCTAAACAAAGGTTACTGTAGAAGTCTTCAAAAGGAATAAATACTCCGTTAGATTGTGCTTTAAATACAAAACGATGCGCACAAGATTTTATATAAGGGTCTAAATCTAAAATGATTAAATCTAAGATATCTTTATCATTCGTCAGATAATATTTCTTCAATAAGTCATCAATCATTTGCCAGATATTCATTTCGCAACACACTACCTTTATTTTTTGAAAGATACGTTCCTAAAAATGTTATTTTGTGACATATAAAATAACTTTTTTGTAAAAGTTAAATAAATGATAGTCTGATAGATATATAATAAAAACAGCGGTTTTTTAATAAAAAATTTTATTTTTGTTTTATTCTTTATAAAATCGTGAATGACAGCAGTCAGTCCGATATAAAGGAGATGTCTTTTTTTAAATGATTTTTCTAAGAGATGGTGCATTCGTAAGTAGTAATGATTGATAAAATTAATTAAAGTATGTAATGAATTAGCAAGTTCCTCATTTAATAACAAAAATAAAACAATATTAATTGTTTTAAAATCACTTTTGTATTTATCTTTTTATAAATAAAGTGTTTTTTAATCGCATTTTTGTTAGGCTGTTTTTCTCTCATACTGCGTATTTTTGTAAAACGAAAGCAAAGACACTTTAGTTGGATGAGAAGGGGAACGAGTTGGTTTAGTGCAAAGTTGATAACTCTTGTGGGCGCCCATAAGACGATGTCGATGTGGTTAAATTTTTTCTATGAACTAGGGACTGGGACAAAAGTTGTCTCAGTCTCTTCTAGTATCTCTAAAAACGAATAAACGGTGAGACAAAAGTAGCATCTTCGGAAATAAGCCGAAATTTACCAAAAATTTGAGAAGCAATTTTCGGAAATTCCTTCTTATTTCTTGATGCTGAACACTTTTGTCTCAACCTCCTAGATGAACATGATTTTAATAGGATCTGAAAATAATCCAAATGGCAATGACTGCTGTTTTCTGTCGTATTTAAAATAAGTGTGCTATTAGAGAAGAACATCAAAGTGTTTTGAGAAGGTTAAAAAGGAAATGGTGAGTGTCACGATAAATGGAAACTGCTAGTAGCTAGCGGATAAAACATAATGAATAGCTCTAAATAAATCGATCTTTTTCATAACTACGAAGGAAAAATTTGTTAAGAGAATGAGCTAGGATCGGAAAGAACGCAAAAAAAGACCAGCGACTAAGATTTGCTGGTCAGTAGATAGGATAAGGCGAGTCTTTAGATTGGTGTTAGTTGGCAGCTCATGAAGCAGCGATCCAGCCCTTTTGTACGGCGATCTGCACCACTACCACCAATGTATTCATTCCCACATGTGTGATCATCGAGGTCCAGATTCTTCCCGTTGCTTTGTATTGTAGACTAAAGAAAAAACCTAAGAAAAAGTAGATCAGTAAGTGGCCATCGTTATGGGCAAAAGCAAACAATAAGGAACTAACGATTGCCCCGATCCAAAAGTTTGTATATTTGCCAACGATACCTAAGATGCTGCGACGAAAGACGAATTCTTCCATGACTGGACCAGCAACTGTGGTAGCTATTAAAAAGGCTGGAGCTTCAAGAATCATTTGAATAATATTTTGTGTATTCTCAGAAGGAGCGCTGTTACCAAATAAAAGAGTTTCCAACGTCACTGCAAGTGCCTGTAAGATCAAAGCAATGAAAATCCCAACAAACCCATATAAGATGATTTTTGGTGTCGAAGCACTAGGAATGGCTGCTTCTAGTGGTAGTGGTTCATTTTGCTTGAAATAAAAGAAAGCTAAAACAATTGCTCCTAGGATATAGGCAATCGTCGTTGCTGTAATCACGTCAGTAACAGTATGGACGATTCCGATAGATGAAAGGATCAATGGGGAAAGAAAAATGAGTCCATAGCAAAAGATACTAGCGAAACTATATTTTTTTAATGACATAAAATACCTCCTTAAAGATAGGCAGAAGTAGACTGCAAGAATAGAAATTAATTATAACATAGATCAATTTAGAGGCTATTACTAAGGGACTTCTAACGGTTACGGATAAAATTAGTGTACTTTCATTTAAAAAGCTTGCAAAAAAATCAAAGTATGAGTATTATTAAAAATGTAGGTTAGCACTCGATGTGCAAGAGTGCTAACGAATCCAAAAAAAGAGTTATCGGAGGGATTTATCGTGTTAAAACCATTAGGTGATCGCGTCATTATCGAAGTCGCAAAAGAAGAAGAAACAACTGTTGGAGGAATTGTTTTAGCTTCATCCGCTAAAGAAAAACCACAAACAGGAACAGTTGTTGCAGTCGGTGAAGGCCGTTTATTGGAAAACGGAGAAAAAGTTCCTGCTGCTGTAAAAGCGGGCGACCAAGTGATGTTTGAAAAATATGCCGGTACAGAAGTAAAATTTGAAGGAAAAGAATATTTGATCGTTGCAGGAAAAGATATCATGGCGATCGTTGAATAAATAAAAAAGTACGAAAAAAATTTGATGAGGTGAATAGACATGGCAAAAGAATTGAAATTTGCAGAAGATGCACGCGCAGCAATGCTACGTGGAGTTGATAAATTAGCTGATACAGTAAAAGTAACGTTAGGTCCAAAAGGTCGTAATGTTGTATTAGAAAAATCATACGGTTCACCATTGATTACTAATGATGGCGTAACGATTGCAAAGGAAATCGAATTGGAAGATCACTTTGAAAACATGGGTGCAAAATTAGTTTCTGAAGTGGCTTCAAAAACCAATGATATCGCAGGTGACGGAACAACAACCGCTACTGTGTTAACCCAAGCAATTGTTCGTGAAGGATTAAAAAACGTAACAGCTGGAGCAAATCCTTTAGGTATTCGTCGTGGGATCGAATTGGCAACAAAAGCAGCAGTTGAAGAATTACACAACATTTCAACAGTCGTAGATTCTAAAGAAGCAATTGCTCAAGTTGCAGCTGTTTCTTCTGGTTCAGAAAAAGTGGGACATTTGATTGCTGATGCAATGGAAAAAGTCGGTAATGATGGTGTTATTACTATTGAAGAATCAAAAGGAATCGAAACCGAATTAGATGTTGTAGAAGGTATGCAATTTGATCGTGGTTACTTGTCACAATACATGGTAACTGACAATGACAAAATGGAAGCTGTTTTAGAAAATCCATACATTTTGATCACAGATAAGAAAATTTCTAATATCCAAGACATCTTGCCTTTATTAGAACAAATCTTACAACAATCTCGTCCGCTATTGATCATCGCTGACGATGTGGATGGAGAAGCTTTACCAACATTAGTCTTGAACAAAATCCGTGGGACATTTAACGTTGTTGCAGTGAAAGCACCTGGTTTCGGTGATCGTCGTAAAGCAATGCTTGAAGATATCGCTATCCTAACAGGCGGAACAGTGATTACGGACGACTTAGGATTAGAATTGAAAGATGCAACAATCGAAAACCTAGGAAATGCTTCAAAAGTTGTGGTAGACAAAGATAACACAACAATCGTTGAAGGCACTGGCGATAAAACAGCCATTGAAGCACGTGTTCAATTGATCAAAAACCAAATTGCTGAAACAACATCAGATTTTGACCGTGAAAAATTACAAGAACGCTTAGCAAAACTTGCTGGTGGGGTTGCAGTGGTCAAAGTTGGTGCAGCAACTGAAACAGAATTAAAAGAATTGAAATTACGAATTGAAGATGCATTGAATGCAACTCGTGCAGCCGTTGAAGAAGGTATGGTTTCAGGTGGTGGTACAGCATTAGTGAATGTCATCAACAAAGTTTCAGCAGTTGAAGCTCAAGGGGACGTTGCAACAGGTGTGAAAATCGTTGTTCGTGCCTTAGAAGAACCAATTCGTCAAATCGCAGAAAATGCGGGATATGAAGGTTCAGTCATCGTTGACAAATTGAAAAATGTTGAATTAGGAACAGGTTTCAATGCTGCAACAGGCGAATGGGTAAATATGGTTGAAGCAGGGATTGTTGATCCAACCAAAGTTACTCGTTCAGCATTACAAAATGCTGCATCTGTTTCAGCTCTATTATTAACAACTGAAGCAGTAGTTGCTGACAAACCAGAACCAGCAGCACCTGCAGCGCCAGCAATGGATCCATCAATGATGGGCGGCATGATGTAGTCATTAAGAAAGAACCCTGATATAAAAGGGTTCTTTCTTCTTTTTTTTGTTTTAAGTAAAAGGGCAAAAAATTAAGAGATATTTAGTTAATCAATCATTCGATGCGGATAGTTGCTTATGGTCTAGAACGACCTATATACGTGAAGCTAGAGGATCTTGATGTGCTACTATTTTTGTCTTTTTTTTTCTTTTTCTTCTTTATATTCTTCATATTTTTCAGATTCTCATTCTTAGACAACAAGGAGTGATTATTTTCCTTTGTACTTTTTAATGGCATAGGTTTCTCTACTAGGCAGTATTCGTTAATGTTTACTAGGTTAGACATTCGTTCGTTTATTCGATGTTTTCTTCTCATTATTTTTAATAATCTTCTGCGTTGTAGTATGGTCTTTATTTTATACTTTATTAGTCTCAGTATTCTTTTCAGTATACCTGCTTTTTTCGTCTTTTTATACAATTGAAAAACTCCTCTCAGTTACTGTTTTAAATGCATAGTAGCAGAGTTTGAATGAGGTACTTGAACTTATTTTTCTAGATAATTAAAATAAAGTTCTACTTTTTAAAAATTCAAAGACAAGTTTAAAGATTCGAAGACAAAAGTATGTATCGTATTGCTCGTTTTTTTAGAAGGTGAAGCAAAGATCTTGCTATGAGACGCGTTTCATAAGCTATACTCAATTCATCAAAAAGGAGGAATTACTGATGAATACTTATATCAAAACGACCAATGGCGCTACGAATGACTATTTTTATGCTTTTGTTGAATTTAAAGAAACAATGCTTGAATTGTCTAGTCCTCAAGGGTTAAATAAAACGGTAATGAAAAAAATTCCTTTAGATGAAATTAGTGGATTGGCAAAAGATACGTATCTGGGTGGGCAACGTATTAGCTTTGAATATGATGGAACGTTCTATCAATTTTTTGAATGTGGGCATGCTGTGGTAGACTATTTACAGGAAAATCTTTTTGTATAGGTGGTTTTAGTAAAGCATGACAAACATCAGAGATATTGCAAAACTGACGGGCTATTCTGTCTCTACCGTTTCACGGGTGATCAATAATCATCCTTATGTTGACGAAACAAAACGTGCCAAGATTCTATCCGTCATTAATGAGTTATCGTATGTTCCTAATGCAAGTGCCAGACAGCTCAGTTATGGAAAAACAAAAAATATTGGTGTTATTCTGCCTTATACGGATCATCCTTATTTCGATCAATTGCTTAGTGGGATCATTGAAGTCGCCTTCAACGAAGATTATCAGGTGACCTTGTTACCAACAAATTATCAGGCAGAAAGAGAGAGAATGTATTTAGAAGAATTTGCAGGTAAACGATTTGATGGTTTGATCGTTACTTCTCGTGCCAACAATTTAGATGTATTGCTCTCTTATCAAAAGTATGGGCCAATCATTTTTTGTGAAGAAATAAAAGAAACAGAAGCTGGTTGCGTGTTTATCGATCGTGAACAATCTATTACTGAAGCATTATTGTATTTAAAAAAACAAGGCGTGGAAAAGCTTGGCGTTACTTTAGGAAGAAGTGGTCGTCTTAGTTTTAATACAAAAGTGACGTTGGAACTTTGTAAAAAAATATTTCCCGATTTCAAAGAGGAAAATGTTTTTTGGAACTGTATTGACTATGAACAAGGGGTGAATGCAGCGACGTATTTTAAAGAAAAAAAGGTAGATGGTGTCTTCACTAATTCAGATACAGTTGCTGCCGGTATATTGCAAAGCTCCATCTTAGAAAGTAAAAACCGTCTTGTTGGTCGTGATAATCTGTTGATCAGTGAGCTAATGTCTTTTTCTACGATTGACCATGGCTTAAGAGAGTGTGGAGAAACGGCCTTTCTACTTTTTATCGAAGAAAAAAAAGATCAAATCAAAATTCCTTATCGATTTATTGTGCGATAGTCGAAATGGTTTTAATGCGGAATCAAAAGTAGATCGAAGTAACGCAAAAACCTAAAAAAGAAACCGAATAGCCAAAAATAGTTTCTCCTATTTTTGTGATTGCTTCGGTTTCTTTTTGACGCCAATGGATTATGAAAGAATGTAGTATCTGCATTCTGACAGGATGGATCATAAAGTGAGATCTTCGCTACTTATTTCCTAAAATGAACGTCCACTCAAAGACAACTTATTCAACCGCGTATGTTTGAATGATCGTATTCAATGCTTGGGCAGCTCCGTTTCCACAACGCTCATCATAGTAAGCGGTGAATCGTTCATCAGAGATATACAATAAGCCTAAGCCACGATGAGCTTCGGAACTATAAGAAGGCCAGCTAAAAGTAAGCCATTTTTTGTGTTCTTCAAATAGTTTCAATGCTAGTTTTTGATCAGAGTCTGATTGTAAATAAGCTGTCAAATCAGCTAAGAGTTGTTTTTCTAAAGACTGCATTTCTTCAAATTTTTCTTCAGACATATTTTGCCATTTTTTATTTGCTTTCTCAACGGTGTCGTCTCCATATTTTTCTCGTATTTCTTGTCCATAGTTTGTTTCATTTTCCATTATTTTTTGTTTTTTAAATCCTTCAAATTTCTCATGATCTTTCATCGGTTTTCCTCCTTCGTAACTCTCCAATGTATGTTGAATAGTCATTAATAGTGTGTCGAGCTGTTTTCTTTTTTCTTGTAACATTTCTTGATGTTGGATCAACGCTTGTCGATGATCGAAAGCTGGATTATCTAAAATTTCTGCAATTTGTTCTAACTTAAAATCAAGGGAGCGATAAAACAAAATCTGTTGTAGTCGGTCAACTTCTTGGCTAGTGTAGATCCGATAGCCAGACTCAGTCACCCGTGATGGTTTCAGTAAGTGAATCTGATCGTAAAAACGCAGGGTACGAGGACTAACACCAGAAATTTCTGCCATTTTTTTTATAGTATATTCCATGCTTAACCTCCTTATAGAATGATCTTATTCCTTGACGTAACTAGAAGGTCAAGAAATTTTGAATATTTTTTTGTGTTTATTTTTATGTTATAATAAGTAAAGTAGAAAAACGAATTTTTCTGCTTTAAATATGTCATGTTGAAAGCGATTCCTTTGTTGAGCGCTTGTTATAAATAATAATAGAAAAGAGGAATAAGATGAAATTAATCGAAACGCCAGTTACAAGTAATTTAAATATTAAGACGTTTTATCCTAAAGTAGTAGATTTTTTCTTTAGTAGTAAAGCCATCAAATACTATAAACTTTATTCGCTTGATCGAACACAGATTTTATACATTGATACGTATGAAAAATCCCAATTATTGATGATTAATACGAAGAAAAAAATCACCAAGCAAGAAATTGATTTTGCAATCCGTCGTATTTTGAAAGCAGAACGTGAAGACGTCAAGGTCCATATTGGTGTAAAACAAGACTTAGAACGAGCAGGTGTCCAATTCAAACGACCAAATAAAGATATCGTGATTGTTGAACAGAAAGTAGGTTGTTCACTGGAGGAAAAATAAAACAGTCTTCTGCAAATGAGTAAGTTGTGTACCGGTCTCAAAATTGGAGCTGTTAAGAAAAACTAGATACTTGGTTCAGAGAATAAGAGAAAAATTTTTTTCCAGGTCTCTAGGGATGGATGACTAAGGGCAAAATGCATCCCTTTAGTATTGTAGTAAGTTTTAATACATTTAAATATTTCCATCTGAGTTTGAGGTGATGTCTCTGAATTGAGTCTCTTTGTCCCACGAGGTTGGTAACGAGAAATCTTAGGATAAATTCAACAGAAAGAAGAAAACTTCTTTCTGTTTTTTTGAACTGGAAATCGGACGCTTGTTTGACTTCAAAAAAACTAGGAACTTTTTTATAAGCCTCGTTCCTCTCTTAAGTAATGCTTTTCTTGTTCTAACTTCTTCATGTCATCATGAGCATCAAAAAGTGCGTTCCCTTTTCTAAGAAACGCACTTGCTTTATATTTTTTAACTTCTTGAATCCAACGATACAAGCGGTGAGCCTGTTTTTTTAGCTACAGGCTAACTTCTTTCACAAAAAATTATTCTTCGATCATTAGGTTGACGGCAACAATTTTACTTACTTTATCAACTGAATCTCTTGGCATAATAGAAATCCTCGATTTTCCTTCACTTTTTATCTAGTTTATTACAACAATTCCAACATCAAACTATAACTCTTTCCTAATACTTATTAAAATATAAAAAAAATTTATGATGGTACCTCTTTATCAGTATATAATGCTAAGTGTCGGGAGATATGTTACATAAATCTTATTACTATAGATAAAGGGAGGTAGTTAAATATATAAGAAAGCGCAAAGTGTAATATTTTTATTTAGGAAAAGAAAATTAAGTTTATGTAACTATGTATTATTAGATCTCTATTGAATCCAAGGATGATTTATTTAGATGATAATCAAATTTAAACCCATTCAGACATCTATTATAGAATAAACATAATCATCCGATTACTTGGAGAAAAATCAATACCGACATTTATTAATGGTTAGAGAATATGAACTTTAGGATGTCATGATAAAAAATAAAATATAAAAGGATTGATTTGATGAAATATAGTAAACTATTATTATTTACCTCGTTTTTGTGCATTAGTGCTGGGACAATAAATACCATGACCGTTAACGCAGCTCAACAAGTAACTGTCTCAGATTCAACTGTCCGAAATGCTGTAGAGGCTGTAAACAATTTATTTACCGACAATACATATACCACATTATCTCCAAACACAACAACTGAAACGATCAAAGAAGCTAGAACGCTGATTCTTAAGGCCGCAGGAAAATGAGACATCGTTCATTTAAGTAATTTATGCAAGAAGGCGGAAAGCTTGTTATTAGAAAGTACCAATTCAGTAGATTCAGCTGTCCAAAATGCTGTAGAGGCTGTAAACAATTTATTTACCGACAATACATACACCACATTATCTCCAAACACAACAACTGAAACGATCAAAGAAGCTAGAACGTTGATTCTTAAGGCCGTAGGAAAATGTGACATCGTTCATTTAAGTAATTTATGCAAGAAGGCGGAAAAATTGTTATTAGAAAGTACCAATTCAGTAGATTCAGCTGTCCAAAATGCTGTAGAGGCTGTAAACAATTTATTTACCGACAATACATATACCACATTATCTCCAAACACAACAACTGAAACAATCAAAGAAGCTAGAACGCTGATTCTTAAGGCTGTAGGAAAATGCGACATCGTTCATTTAAGTAATTTATGCAAGAAGGCGGAAAGTTTATTAGCACTATCTGTTCATTTATAAAAAATAGAAAATTTATAACCTTTCACTTCTTTAAATATTCCTATAGGCACGACACCTAAAAGTGGGAAGTAAAAAAATTGACATAGGCTGTTTGTCCTCTGCACTGTACGGAGGGCGAACAGCCTAATGTCTGTAGTCTTTTATGAGAGAAGCGGTGATTAAATTCAGTTTTTTCGGAAAAATCATGGAAGATTGGACAACTTTTAATTTCACTTCAAAATTGTCTGTAACCATAAAAAAGTCGACCCCAAAAAAGGTCACTTTTTAGTCTAAATTTTTTGAGGTTGGTTCATTATTGTTCTGGGTTATAAATTTATTTTCATTTGTCCTTTTTCAGAAAATAATCAAGATTTCTTCTACTCCAGCGTTTTTTTGTTATAATGGATAAGAAATGAAAACTTGCCAAGAGGAGTAATATAAAGATGAATAAAATTTACCCAGATGACAGTTTGACGTTGCATACTGATTTATACCAAATCAACATGATGCAAACGTACTGGGAATTAGGTCGTGCGGATCTCCACGCTGTTTTTGAATGCTATTTCCGTGATATGCCATTTAACCATGGGTATGCCGTGTTTGCAGGATTAGAACGTCTTGTTGAATACTTAGAAAATTTGACGTTTAGTGAGTCAGACATCGAATACTTACGCAAAATGGACATCTACCCAGAAGGTTTTTTAACATATTTAAAAGAATTTAAATTTAAAGCTACTGTCCGCTCGGCGCGTGAAGGTGAATTAGTGTTTGCCAATGAACCATTGATCCAAGTGGAAGGTCCGTTAGCACATTGTCAATTGATTGAAACAGCCCTACTGAATATGGTGAACTTTCAAACGTTGATCGCTACGAAGGCAGCAAGAATCAAATCAGTGATCGGCGATGATCCATTGTTAGAATTTGGTACTAGAAGAGCGCAAGAATTGGATGCTGCTGTTTGGGGGACTCGAGCTGCTTACATCGGTGGAGCAGATGCTACCAGTAATGTCAGAGCTGGGAAAATCTTTGGGATTCCTGCAAGTGGGACGCATGCGCATGCACTTGTTCAATCTTATGGAAATGATTATGAAGCGTTTATGGCTTATGCGAAAACTCATAAAGACTGCGTGTTCTTAGTTGATACTTACGATACCTTGAAATCTGGTGTGCCTAGTGCGATCCGTGTAGCAAAAGAATTAGGCAATAAAATCAATTTCCTTGGGGTTCGTATCGATAGTGGCGACATGGCGTATATTTCGAAGCGTGTTCGTGAACAATTAGATGCTGCTGGTTTCACTGAGGCTAAAATTTATGCTTCAAATGATTTAGATGAAGCAACGATTTTAAATTTAAAAATGCAAAAAGCTAAAATCGACGTTTGGGGTGTAGGAACGAAATTGATTACAGCCTATGACCAACCTGCGCTTGGTGCAGTCTTCAAATTGGTTTCAATTGAAGATAAAGAGGGCAAAATGATCGATACAATCAAGCTTTCCAGCAATGCAGAAAAAGTAACAACTCCTGGCAAGAAACAAGTGTGGCGAATCACTCGCAATTTTGATGGCAAATCAGAAGGAGACTACGTTACGCTTTGGGATGAAGATCCTAGAGAGGAAGCAGAGATTTTTATGTTTCATCCTGTGCATACCTTTATCAATAAAACGGTGCGTGACTTTACAGCTCGACCTATCTTACAAGATATTTTCGTGAAGGGCGAACGGGTCTATGAATTACCAACTTTAGATGAAATCAAAGCATATACACGTGATAACCTTGATTCACTGTGGGAAGAGTACAAACGTGACCTTAATCCACAAAAATACCCAGTTGATTTATCAACAGATTGTTGGAATCATAAAATGGCTACGATGGAACGGATGAAGAAAAACGTAGCTACTTTATACAATGAATATTAAGGAGGAAAAAGAATGAGCTTACAAGAAGAGATTATCCAAGAATTAGGTGTCAAACCAACCATTGATCCACAAGGTGAGATTCGAACTAGTATTGATTTCATGAAAGCTTATTTGAAGAAATATCCTTTCTTAAAAACTTTTGTTTTAGGAATCAGTGGGGGACAAGATTCTACGTTAGCGGGACGTTTGGCTCAATTAGCAATGGAAGAAATGCGTGAAGAAACACAAGACGATCGTTATCAATTTATCGCTGTACGCTTACCTTATGGCGAACAAGTAGACGAAGAGGATGCGAAAGCTGCAGTTGAATTTATCCAGCCTGACGTTCGCCTACGAGTGAATATCAAACCTGCTGTCGATGCGCAAGTTGCTGAATTAGTCGCTGCAGGGATCGAAGTCAGTGACTTCAATAAAGGAAATATCAAAGCTCGTCAACGGATGATTACACAGTATGCAATTGCAGGTGGGCATGCAGGAGCAGTCCTGGGAACGGATCATGCAGCTGAAAACATTACTGGTTTCTTTACAAAGTATGGCGACGGTGGCGCCGATTTATTACCATTATTCCGCTTGGACAAACGTCAAGGAAAACAATTATTACAAGAACTAGGGGCACCTGAGAAACTTTATACCAAAATCCCAACAGCTGATTTGGAAGATGGCAAGCCGTTGATCGCCGATGAGGTTGCTTTAGGTGTTACTTACACTGAGATTGATGATTATTTAGAAGGTAAAGAAGTTCCAACAGATGCCAAACAAAAAATTGAAGCTTGGTGGAACAAAACGCAGCATAAACGACACTTACCTATCTCAGTGTTAGATGATTTTTGGAAATAAGCCTAAAAACTTTGTTGAAGATCACACCAATGAATGAAGTAGCATTGCTTGTTTTTAATGAACTCGTCATTTAGTAAAAAATAAGGTTGTCATAGTAAAGTTCAGATGGAAAAATAACCTGCTATATCCGAAAACAGCTTCTCGCACTTTCTGGATATAGCGGGTTATTTCTATTATCAAGAGAATATGAACCGCATGTTCTTTTTCAAGATTTAAGACAAAAGATTAAAAATAGCTATTCATTGGGTTTCAGTTCTATTCTGTAGTAGTACGTCAATGAAGTACTATTAATTAAGATTATAAACGCATGGAGGATTTTTTAACGCCTTTTTTATAAGTCGCTACTTGCATACTATTGTTATGCTTTTACAATACGATATTGAGCAGTCGACAATTTGTGAGCAATCAAATCGGACAACGAATAAAAAAAGATAAGGGTTTGCAGACAGTTCTTTACTTGTTATCTGGAAATCATTAAAATAAGGAAAGCGGTATCGAATAATAAATGAATTAAAGGAGTATCCATTTGAAAAGACATATAAAAGATATTCTCAATCAATTGTCTGTCAAACAGAAAAATTGGTTAAAATATACATTAGTGGCGATAAGTATCGTTTTTGTCGTTGGACTAAGCAATTTGTATTTACAATGGTGTCAAAACGATCTTTCTTTTGATCTAGCTGTAAAATTTGCTTTCTCGTGGCATACGGAAAAATTTTTATTAGCTTGTTTAGTGTTATTAATGATCTTCCTTTTTTTAGTGGCAGTATTAGGTTCTTTTCTCTTTGGAACATTCTTTTATCTTGTTGGCATTGGAATATTAGGTTACGCAAACTATTTAAAAATGACCTATCGACAAGAACCGATTTATCCCGACGACCTAAAGATGATCAAAGAGTTTGGTTTATTAAAAGATATGACAGGCACAACCTCGTTTTATCTATTAGCAGGAATGATCCTATTGGTGGTAGCAGGTGGTTGCTGGGCTATCTATCGGAGTTTTAAGAAAGACAAGAAATTTCAAGCCATCCGAGTGATCACATTATTTACTACGATCTTTGCGCTTATTTATATTAGTCATTTCAATAACCCAAATAATTTATTACGTAAAGCATATAACAAAACGGCTTTGTGGATTCCTTATAGTCAAAAGATGAATTATTATAATACTGGTTTTATTGGTGGTTTCTTATACAATTTAAAAATCGATCCAATGGAAAAGCCAAAAGGGTACTCTGAAGAAAAAATCAAGGAAATTACATCACACTATCAAAAGCTGGCAGATGAAAAAAATAAAACTGCCTCAGAAGAACAACCGAATATCATTTATGTGATGAGCGAAAGTTTTTCAGATCCTAGTCGTTTGAATGGGGTGGAAATTACCGGTGATCCTTTGGCAGATTATTATGCGGTGGCTGATCAGACTTATAGTGGTCAGATGCTTTCTCAAAATTATGGTGGGGGAACAGCCAATATCGAATTTGAAGCATTAACTGGTTTTTCAATGGGACTATTCAATGCCCAATTAACAACACCCTACACAATGTTAGTACCCAAAATGAATCAATTACCTTCGATCGTTTCAACATTGAAAGATCAAAATTATCATACGACTGCGATCCATCCTTATAACACCTCGATGTACAAAAGAAAAGATGTTTATGAGGTTTTAGGTTTTGATGAATTTATTAGTGAAAATACGATGACGTATACAGACACCATTGAAGATAATCCCTACATTTCTGATGCTTCTGCTTATCAAGAAGTGATGGATCTTTTAAAAGAGGACGATACACCCCAATTTATCCATCTTGTGACGATGCAAACCCATATGCCTTATGATGGAAAATATCAGCAGCTCGAATATACAGCCAAAACCGAGGATAATAGTGGGATAAGTAGTTTAGAAAATTATCTTCAAGATATTTCGTATAGTAGCCAATCCTTAAAAGCGTTCACGGAAGAACTGAAGAAGTTATCAAGAAGAACGCTAGTTGTTTTCTGGGGAGATCATTTACCAGGGATCTATTCTGACACCATTCAAAATAGTAATGAGAAACACACCTTACACGAAACACAGTTTTTGATGTTTGATAGTCAAGGAGAATTAGAAAAAACCGAAGCTCCTGTTACAAGTCCCTTTTATTTTGCTGCTGACTTGATGAATCAGACTAATCAACAGACAACTGGTTTTTATCAATTATTGTTGGCACTTCAAAATGAATTACCAGCGTTTGAGCGAGAACTATACTACCAAGAGGGGCAATGGCAGCGAGAAGCACAATTAAACAAAAAACAAGCAGAACTTTATCAAGCTTATGAGATGATTCAATATGATATTGTTTCTGGAGAAAAATACAGTTTACAAACAAATTTTTTTGAAAAATAACATATGACTTTATTACTCTGGGTAGAAAGCCTATTCAATTGTGCTAAAAAAAGGTAAAATAAAAGAGAAATAAAATCGAAAGTAGGAGAAAGAATGTTACCAAATATTGGTTATTATGTACAATCAGTCGATCGAATGGTCAAAGAGACGGAAGAGATCGGTGAACAGATGCATCCAAAATATCAAGTGATCAGAGAAGCGATTGATCAGAAAAAAACAGAAGACTTGTCTCCAGAAGAGTTAGCTGAAATCGTTCATTTGTTTGAAGAAGGAACAAAAAAATATCGTGTGATATTGAAAAAAATCAGTCAGTTGCGACCACCAGCAAAAGTAATGGGTATTCATAAAAGTTTTGAAAAAGCCTATACTTCCTACGTGGCTGGTTGTGAAGAAATGACTCAAAGTATCCAACCAGAGTCTGGAGTTGACCATGATTTATTTGATGCTTCTGAAGAAAAACAGGATCAAGCGACAGAAAATATTTCTTCAGCCATCCAAAAAATGACAAATTTATTGTTGAAAAAATAAAACAGTATAAAGTTTCGTTGAAAAATAGAGTGTTTTAATTTAATTATCATATGTTTTTTATGATAAAAATTAGTCAATCACTTATTATATGAAAGTAACCTATACCAACAACAATTTTGAATTACTCGATCGAATAATTCACTTTTACCGTCAAGCCTAACCAACTTGACGGTTTTTGCTATTTACCGATCGTTTGTCTCAGTTCAACTCAATCCCTCCATATTCAAATTCAACTTATAGAGGATGCTCTCAACAAATCGTTCACCGAAAACAATGTAGTTCAGATGAACAAATAATATACCCAGCGGAGTTTCAACACTAAGCCAAAAAACTCGAAACGTGAAAAAGTTGTTTCGAGTTTTTTCTTCATGATCAAATCAAGTAGTACTTTTCCGATCATTTATTTAATTTTCAACATTTCTGACATAATCATCAAAATATTGAAGTAAATCTTGTTTTAATTTTTGATAATCTGCTTCACTATATTCTTTTTCTTCTAACTTTCCTTGGAAAAAAGGGATTTCTAACTCTTCCCGTAATCGATCCAATACTTCATCTTTGTTCATGTTACTGCTCCTTTTCAAAATAAACACAGACACATTCTGGTGCATAGATGTCTTTTTGGCGTAATTCTAGTAAACCAGTCTCTTTATTTCGCGCAAAAAGCGTAAGATTATCGGTATTTTGATTGGCAGATAAGACATAGTCGTTCGTAGGATCTAAAGCGAAATCTCTAGGGAAATCGCCTTCAGTAGAAATAATTTGGATACATTCCAACAGTTGATCCTTTTCGGAAACTGCAAAGACTGCAATTGAGTTATGGCCACGATTGGAAGCATATACAAATCGACCATCATCTGAAATACGAATTGCAGCACCACCATTTTCTCCTTGAAAATCATCTGGTAGTGTACTAATTTTTTGTTTTTCTTCAAAGCTGCCTTGGGATTTATTATACGAAAGCACACGAACAGTACTATCAAGTTCACCAAATAGGTAAGCAATGGTTTCATTTGCAGGATGGAAGACAAGGTGGCGGGGACCAGTTCCAGGTTCTGCCACAAATTCAGAAACTATAGTTAATTTTCCTTGATCAGATACATCGTACGTATAGACCCGATCCGTTCCTAGGTCACAAACCACTAAGCGGTTGTCTGGAGTTAAATCAGTATAATGGACATGTGCATGGTCTTGATTTTTATGAGGACCAGTTGCTTCTTGATGAAAAACGGCATCAGTTGCTTCGAGACCTCCATCGTCTAGAATACGATAAACATTGACTTCACCTTTATGATAATTAGCACCATATACTAATTGACGAGATTCATCAACTGCAACGTAACATAAAGGAGCGCCTGATTCTGTTACCGCATTCAAAAAATGGAATTCTTGATCGTAAGCCCCGATCCCACCTAAACCGTCCAGACTTGTGACGTTATAAAGATTACCAGCTTCACTTTTTGCTAAGTAAGTTGGACTATTTTCTTTTACAGCTAGCTTCAATCCTGAGACTTCTGCTTTTTCTGTATCTAATTCAATGGTATAAATTCCTTCACTCACACGTCTTGTGTACGTCCCTAAAATGATTTTTTCTTTCATTTTATCCCTCCTAGAATGTATGAAATAGGTTCCTTGTTTATTTTAGCACATTTCAAACAGGAGAGTTAAACAATGAGAATATGTTATACTGAATATAGAGTGAGCGACAGAATTTGTAACAAAGGAGAGAATAAAATGATTCATGCAACCATCAAAGAAATCGGAGAAAATGCAGTAAGTGAACAAGAACCGATCTTGATTTTATTTGATCGAACAGCAACAACTACACTACGTAACTATTCAGTGATCCAAAAGATTACTTCTACCGAAAAATTTTCATTAAAAAAAGGGGATTCACTTTTTTTTGATCAACAAGAATATCAGATTGAACATGTGGGAAGATTGGCAAATGAAAATTTAAACACAGTAGGACATGTTACGCTGATTTTTGATTATTATTCTGAGGAAAATAGTATTGTGAACGGTCTTTACTTAACACCACATCAGTTACCTGAGATTCATGTCGGTACACAAATCAAATACAAGTAGGTGAGATTATGGAAGGAAAAAACAAGCGATCAAAACCAGTCTCTTGGTTTTGGCGATGGTTTTTAAATAATCAAGTCGTTACTGCGTTATTAGTAGTACTTTTGATCTTATTGATCGTTTTTTTATTTACTAAGGTGTCCTATCTATTTGCCCCGATCTGGCAATTCCTGGCGATCGTTGGCTTACCCATTATTTTAGCGGCAATTTTGTATTATTTGATGAATCCAGTTGTTGACTATTTGGAAAAGCGCCAAGTTCCAAGGCTCTATAGCATCATCGGGTTATTTGTATTAGTCGTGGCACTGATTGCTTGGGGAACAGTGGTAATCATTCCTAAAATCCAAGAGCAAACCGTGAGTTTTATCAATCATTTTCCTCAATATGTGGATACGATCGATAATAAATTGACAGAAATACTAAGAGATCCTCTATTCAACCAATTTAGGGAACAATTGGAAGCTACTGGCGATAAGTTCATGAGTTCAGCAGGTGATATGCTCCAAGATATTTCAAAAAGTACGGTTCAAAGTTTAGGAAGTTTTGTGGGAGCAGTTGCTACGATTATTGTTGCTTTGCTAACTATGCCGTTTATCCTTTTCTATTTATTGAAAGATGGCAAGCAACTTGCCCCTTATTTTGTGAATTTCCTACCAACACGTATGCGAAAACCAACTTTGAAAGTATTAAGTGAAATGAACGATCAAGTTTCTTCTTATATCCGTGGACAATTGACGGTGGCTTTTGCAGTAGCGATCATGTTTATGATTGGATTTGCGATCATTGGACTCGATTATGCAGTCACCTTAGGGATCATTGCCGGTTTTTTAAATTTGATTCCCTATCTAGGCTCATTTTTAGCAATGATTCCGGCCGTATTCTTAGGAATCGTGGCGGGACCGATCATGTTGATCAAAGTATTGATCGTATTTGCTTTAGAACAAACGATTGAAGGACGATTGATTTCTCCATTAGTCTTAGGGAATCAATTGGCGATCCATCCGGTCACGATCTTATTAGTTTTATTAACTTCTGGGAAGCTGTTTGGAATCGTCGGTGTGATTTTAGGTATTCCAGTATATGCTGCAGCAAAAGTGGTTATCTCACATGTTTTTGAATGGTATACAACTATCTCTAGTTTATATGAAGAAAAACAAAGTGACTAACCAACTGTGCACTAAAAACACATGACTAAAAAACGAAGAAAGCGAAAATAGTTTAAATATTTTCGAGATTCTTCGTTTTTTTTAATTTTTTTTAATAAATTTTTAGGTACTCGCTATGCAACAATCAAAGTTAGTAAGGGACTAACTTTATAGTAAACCTGCAAGTAGCTTTTATTAGAACGTTTGACCAAATGCTGCAGCTTTATCTAAAGCTGATTGCATCAATTCTTCTGCACGGTCAGGGGTATAGTCGATACCTTCAATAAATAATTGATCCACTTGATCGATACCGACAAAGTTCAAGATGCCTTTGACATATTGAGAAGCGAAGTCTTGACCGTTATAAATGCCTCCGTTGGATTGGATGTGCAAAGCTTTTTTACCAGAAACTAATCCTTCTGGTCCGTTTTCAGTATAACGGAATGTCTTGCCAGCGACATTGACGGTGTCAAACCAAGCTTTTAATTTTGTTGGGATATTCAAGTTCCATAAAGCATTTGCAATAACGATCTTGTCTGCAGCAAGAAATTGGTCGGTCAATTCATTGAAACGAGCAATTTTTTGTTGTTGACTTTCAGACAAAGTAGAGAACTCAGCACCTGCCCGAAGTGCTTCCCATCCTGAAAGTAATTCTTCATCGATTTCTGGGATATCATCACGATAAAGCTCTAAAACAGTCACTTCATCTTCCGGATGATTTTCTTTGTAACTAGTTAAAAAAGTTGTTAATGCTTTAACTGAACGTGATTCCTGTGCAGTTAATGGGTGCCCTTTTACTACTAAAACTGATGCCATAATATTCTCTCCTTTAAGCTGACTTGTTATCTGACTAACATAGCTAGTTTACTTGAAAGCGAAAAGGCTATCAAGTTTTTTTAAGGTTCGATTTTTAATTATGAATTTTTTTAGTCTTTTCATGAAAAAAATATGGAAAAGCATTGCAAAACATCTTCTTGGTGTTATAATGACATAGTGTCATGTGACAGTGTGTCATTTTAGGAAGGAGGAAAAAGATGCCTACGAAAACTTTTTTTCATCTACCAGAGGAAAAGCAGAAACGTTTATTAGAAGCAGCTAGGATTGAATTTTCCAGAGTACCATTAAAAGATGCTTCCATCGCAAATATCGTGAAAATCGCAGAAATCCCTAGAGGTAGTTTTTATCAGTATTTTGAAGACAAAGAGGATCTTTACTATTATTATTTTGAAACTGTTCGACGTGATAGTTCAAAAGATATATTCCAACTGATAAAAGATGTCGATGGGGATTTATTCGAAGGATTCGAGCTTTATTTTACTAAAATCATTCGGGAGATTTTAGTCGGGGAAAATGCTTCTTTTTATCGTAATCTTTTCATGAACTTGGACTATCGTGCTTCTCGTAAAGTCGTGCCACATACAAAAGATGATCAGCGTCATTCACATGAAAAGCATCAAAAAGAGGCGAAAGAATTAATTGGATTGATTGATCGAACGACACTGAAAGTAAACGATGATCATGAACTGGAACTACTGATCCAATTGATCATGAATATCGTCTTTACTACGATTGCTCATGCCTATAAATCATTTTCAAAAAACGAAAATTACTCCGTGGATCATGCCATTAAAGAATTTAAATTAAAACTATCATGGTTGAAAGACGGCGTATATCAATAGAAAGAGGGGAATTACATGCTAAAAATCGTCAAACGGATTTCACTGACTTCAGCTATTGCAGCCACGTTGTTCATGGTTATCCAAGTTTTATCAGATCTTTATTTGCCGACGCTCACATCAAATATCATTGATAAAGGTGTAGCACGAGGTGATGTTGATTATATTTGGCAAACAGGTTTTGTTATGATTGGTTTTTCTTTGATTAGTATCATCGCAGCGATCGCAAATACCTTTTTTGCTACACGTGAGTCACAAAAATTAGGAAAGCAATTACGTACCGATGTTTATAAAAAATCTGAAAGTTTAACAAAAGATGCATTTGACAAATATGGTACAGCATCCTTGATTACCCGTACAACTAATGACGTGACACAAATCCAGATGGTTACGCAAATGTTTTTAAGAATGATGATCAATGCACCGATCACATTGGTTGGCGCAAGTTTTCTTGCTTATCAAAAAGATCATCAATTAACCAAAATTTTTTTAGTAGTTATTCCAATCATGCTAGTGGTGATCGGCGGAATCATGTTTTTTGCGGTACCACTATTCAAGAGCATGCAAAAGAAGACAGACCGTTTGAACCTAGTGTTTCGTGAAGGATTAACAGGGGTAAGGGTAATCCGAGCGTTTGATAAGACACGTTTTGAAGAAAATCGATTTGATTTAGCAAACAAAGATTATACAAATACAGCAATTAAAGTCAACACGATCGTTGCATTGATGATGCCGATGATGACTTTGATTATGAGTGGAACAAACGTAGCAATTACTTGGTTTGGTGGACACTACATAGCAGATATGACGTTAGAAGTCGGAAACCTAATTGCATTTATGACGTATGCTATGCAAATTTTAATTAGCTTTATGATGCTTTCAGCTATTTTTATCATGGTCCCTCGAGCGCAAGCTTCTGCTGATCGGATCAATGAAGTATTAGATGAAAAAGTAGGTATCTCAGATCCTGAGAACCCAACTGAGGTGACTCCTGCAGGTAAAGCTGCCACAATCTCATTTGAACATGTCAACTACCGGTACCATGGAGCTGAGAAACTGGCGTTAGAAGATATTGACTTTTCAGCAAAATCAGGCGAAACTGTTGCGATTATTGGTGGAACTGGTTCGGGTAAATCTACTTTGGTCAATCTTATCCCACGACTATACGATGTCGAATCAGGAACAATCAAGATTGATGGTGTAAGTATTACCGATATGACTCAGTATAATTTGCGTGAATTGATGGGCTTTGTTCCACAAAAAGCCATGTTGTTCTCTGGCACGATCAGAGAAAACATGCAGTACGGCAAAGCAGATGCTACTGATGAAATGATTTGGAAAGCGTTAGAAATCGCCCAAGCCAAAGACTTCGTTTCAGAAATGGAAGAGGGCTTAGACAGTCATGTTGAACAAAGCGGAGGAAATTTTTCTGGTGGGCAAAGACAACGTTTGGCGATTGCTCGAGCATTAGTCAAACCAGCTGACATTTATGTATTTGATGATTCTTTCTCGGCTTTGGACTTTAAAACAGATGCAAAATTACGTCAAGCTTTAAAACAAAATATGAAAGAAAGTATTACGGTTTTAGTTGCACAACGAGTAAGTACAGTAATGGATGCGGATATGATCTTAGTCCTTGATAAAGGAAAACTAGTTGGCAAAGGCACACACGATGAACTTCTTAAAACGAATGAAACCTATCAGGAAATCGTTCATTCACAATTAAGAGAGGAGGATCTAGCATGAGTAAAGGAACGACCAAACCTTCTCAACGACCAATGCCTGGCGGCGGTCACGGACCCGGTCGAAACATTGGGGCAAAAGGAGAAAAACCAAAGAATTTTTGGGGCACAGTGAAACGTTTATTTGGCTATATGTCAAAACGCTCGGTTGCGATCATTGCTGTATTTGTATTAGCGATCGCAGCAGTCATTTTCCAGATCCAAACACCAAAAGTATTAGGGAGAGCAACTACTGAGATTTTTAATGGGGTGATGGCTGGTGCAAAACAAATGCAAGCGGGGCAACAAATTTCTAAATTTCCAATTGATTTTGATAAAATTGCTCAAATCATCGCCACGGTTATTGTGATGTATTTGATTTCTGCAGTATTCAATTTCTTGCAACAATTTATTATGACACGAGTATCACAACGAACAGTTTATGAGTTACGTCATGATCTAGAAGCAAAAATGAATCGAGTACCGATTTCTTATTATGATACACATACAAATGGAGACATCATGTCTCGTGCAATCAATGATATGGATAATATTGCCAGTACCCTTCAACAAAACTTAACACAGTTTGTAACAAGTGCAGTTACTTTGATCGGTGTCATCGTTATGATGCTTTCTATTAGTTGGCAATTGACGTTAGTGGCTTTACTGATGATTCCATTGAGTTTGATCGTCGTGATGATCATTGCACCAAAATCCCAAGTCTTTTTTGCAGATCAACAAAAAAGTTTAGGTCTCTTAAACAACCAAGTAGAAGAAACCTATGGTGGTCATACGATCGTCAAAACTTTCAATCATACAGCCAAAGACCAAGAAGTTTTTGAAGAAGAAAACGACAAGTTATATGCTGCTGGGTGGAAAGCGCAGTTTATCTCTGCCATCATTATGCCTTTGATGAACTTCGTTAAAAATCTTGGCTATGTATTTGTTGCTGTATTAGGTGGGGTCAAAGTTGCAAATGGGAATATGACACTTGGGGACGTTCAAGCGTTCTTACAATATACGACACAATTCTCACAGCCGATTACTCAACTTGCAAGTTTAATGAATACGATCCAGTCAACTGTTGCATCTGCGGAACGGGTTTTTGAAGTGCTGGATGAAGAGGAAATGTCTGATAAAAAATCTGGGTTACCTGTTGAAGAGAACACACCATATAAAGTTCGTTTTGAAAATGTTCAATTCGGTTATACCAAAGATCAACTATTGATGACAGATTTTAATCTGGATGTGAAACCTGGAGAAATGGTGGCAATTGTTGGTCCAACTGGTGCTGGTAAAACGACCTTGATCAACTTGTTAGAACGTTTCTATGATGTTTCTGGCGGAAGTATCCGTTATGACGGGGTAGATACGAGAGATTTATCTCGAGATAACTTACGTGCTCAATTTTCAATGGTTCTGCAAGATACATGGCTATTTACAGGTAGCATCTACGACAATATCAAATACGGAAACGATGATGCAACTGACGAACAAGTGATTGAAGCAGCCAAAGCTGCCCATGTTGATGACTTTGTTCGCAAACTGCCTGAAGGTTATCAAACGGTATTAAATGAAGATGCCAGCAACATCTCCCAAGGGCAACGACAGTTAATCACGATTGCTCGGGCATTTTTAGCTAATCCGGATGTATTGATACTTGATGAAGCAACTTCTAGTGTGGATACTCGGACAGAGATTTTGATCCAAAAAGCGATGAATCGTTTATTAGAAAATCGAACAAGCTTTGTAGTAGCTCACCGTCTGTCAACCATTCGAGATGCTGATAACATTATTGTCATGAACCATGGTTCAATTGTTGAAACGGGAAATCATGATCAATTGATGGAAAAAGATGGATTTTATGCTGATTTATATAATAGCCAGTTTTCCGAAGAAGCTGTTTCTTAACAATTCATTAATAGTAAAACGCATGGAAAGAGCATCTGAAGCGTTCCATGCGTTTTATTTATTATAATGAATGTTATTTAAAAATAATTGCAGTATTGCGTGGAAAATGCGAAAATTCTCACATTTTTTTTAATAAAAACCCATTTATTGCTTGAAAGAAATGTGAAGCATCGTTAAAATAAAGCTGGACGTAGAGGGGAGCAAGAAAAATGAAAGAATTTAAATTGGGGTCTACTACTTACCTAAAAAGTGTAGCAATCCGGGTTAAAGATAGAGATAAAATGATTGATTTTTACAAAAATACGATCGGTTTTGATTTGAAACGGGAAGAAAATGAATTAGCTATTTTAGGGACACAAGAGCAAAATAGTGAGATGCTATTGCTAGAAGAAAGTCCTAGAGCGCATGATTACATTGGGGAAATCAAAAAACTGAAACGTTTTTCATTGATTATTCCAACGGTAGCAGAAATGGCTGATATCCTTTCCCGTATCCGTAAAACAAACTATCCAATTGAAGATGCGTTAGAAGATCAAGGGCGCATGGGGATCTTACTTAAGGATCCAGAAGGTAACGAATTAGAAATTTATCACGAAGAGGACAATGTTCAAGAACGAAATCAACCAGAAGCAATGGATCAAGAGTCATTATTACGTAAGTCAGAAGAGCGTTACAAAAAATTATCCGCTAATTCTTACTTTGAAAAAATCCATTTAAACGTTTTTGATAGCGAAGAAGAACGCCGTTTTTTAAGTGATTTACTGGGACTAAAAGTTCGGGAAGAAAAGAACGGATTACATGTTTTAAATGAAGGGAACTTCCATGTAGGAATCTCAGAAGCAAATAGTGAGGCATTAGCATTGCCGACTCATGAAGTATTAGGTTTAGATTTCTTGAAATTCGTGATTGATCAAGAAAGCATGGAACAGTTGATTCAGCATTTAAATGAAACTGCAGTTGACTTCTTTATCGATCAAAGACATACTGTGTTAGCAATTTATGATGCGATTGGTATCGAATGGTGGTTTGTGATCGATACCAAAAAAGCCAAAAAATAAAGCGAAGACAAATAATTGAATAGGTAGAAATAGCTCCTAACGATTTGATGTTTAGGGGCTTTTGCTTTTGTTCATTGTTGGCAAAGCGCATCACAAGCAACAACGGAAATCGAAAGCTGATTTTTTGTTCAATATATAAAGAGATACCAGAAACAACTCTTCAACTAAAGAAGTTTCTCTAAGATATAAGATGATGGAAGAAAAGTTGATTTAAAAAATTTTTTTATTGTCATCGGAGCTACCCGATGTTTTCACGACCTTTATCTACTTGCATCCTCTTGGAGAAAGCTATATGATTTGACTTAGCATGATGAACAAAAATTGATTTCTTCGACAGAGAAGGAGAATAAAATGTACCCAGAAACGAAACAGTTGATTTTAAATAAACTTGAAGAAGGTCATTATCCTGGTGTTGTTGGTGCGTTTATTAAGCATAAGCATGTTGAAACTTTTTCAGCAGGTCATGCACAGATCGTACCTGAAACCCAACCAATGACAGCAGATCTATTATTTGATGTGGCTTCTTTAACAAAAGTGATCGCTACCACCAGTCTAGTGTTACGCTTGTGGGAAGATGGTAAAGTCGACTTAGACAAACCGTTACACCATTATTTACCGGCTTTTGAAAATGAAACAATCACGATACGACATTTACTGACTCATACATCAAATATTGAAACTTGGATTCCTAATCGAGATCAACTCTCTCAAGAACAGCTGATCGAAGCCTATTTAAAGCTTCAACCTGGTGATCAGTTAGGGAAATTAGTGAAATATACAGATGCAGGCACGATTTTATTAGGATTGATGCTTGAAGAGATTTTCCAAGAGCCAGCCACAGAATTATTTGAAGAACAAGTATTAGCGCCTTTAGGGATGATGCACAGTACGTTTTTACCTTATCCTTCTAAAAGAATTGTTCCCACACAACAACTCGCTTCAGGTGAGGTTTTGCGGGGAGTTACACATGATCCTAAAGCGAGAGTACTCGCTGAGCATGCAGGAAATGCTGGGTTGTTTCTTGATTTAGAGGACAGTATTACCTTTGTAAAAATGTATTTGAATTTAGGGAAAGCTGAAAATGGGCGTTTTTTAGAAGAACAAACGATTCGCTCGCTTTTACAAGATCATACGCCAACGAAAAAAGGCAATCGTTCCTTAGGATGGGATTTAAAAAAAGGATTAGAACAACAGCAACCAATTCTTTTTCATACTGGTTATACGGGCACGTTCTTACTAATTGACATTATTGAACAAGAAGCATTTATTTTCTTATCAAACCGTATCCATCCAACGGATCATCGTGAAGCTTATATTCGTTGTCGTGATGAAATTGTTGAAAAATTTTTGAAAGAGAAAGCGTTATTAAAAAAATGATGCTATAATAACTATGAACATTGAGAGGAGTTTGAACTATGCAAGAACCTATGTTTTTAAAACCAGTTTTTCAAGAAAAGATTTGGGGAGGCAGCCGTTTAAGATCAGTATTTGGATTTGATATACCTAATGATAAAATCGGTGAAGATTGGGCGATCAGCGCACATCCACATGGTGTAAGTGTCGTTGAAAACGGTGAATACCAAGGACAAAAATTAGACGAGTTATGGCAAAACCACAAGGAATTGTTTGGCAACCCAACTGAGCCTGTCTTTCCATTATTAATTAAAATCTTAGATGCAGAAGATGAATTATCAGTACAAGTCCATCCAGATGATGCTTATGGAATGAAGCACGAAGGTGAGTTAGGAAAAACAGAATGTTGGTATATCATTGATGCTGAACCTGGAGCAGAAATCATTTATGGCCATCATGCAAAAACAAGAGAAGAACTTGCTGAGATGATCCAAGAGGGTCGTTGGGATGACTTATTGAAAAAAGTCCCAGTTAAAAAAGGCGACTTTTTCTATGTCCCTAGTGGAACGATCCATGCAATTGGTAAAGGGATCATGATTTTAGAAACGCAACAAAGCTCGGACACGACTTATCGTGTATATGATTATGACCGTAAAGATGCAAATGGCAATACGCGTGAATTGCATATCCAACAATCAATTGATGTGACAACTGTTCCAGCTATTACGCCACAGATTCAAATGAAAGAAGTACGTAAAGGGAATTCTTCGATCGTTACGTATTTAGAGACCGAGTTTTTTAATGTTTATGAATGGGATATCAAAGGAATCACATCATTTAAAAAACAAGCACCTTATACATTAGCGACAGTAATCGATGGAGCAGGAGAGTTAGTTGTTAATGAAAAAATTTACCCATTAACTAAAGGGGCAAGTTTTATTTTACCAAATGATGTGACAGAATGGACGGTTCAAGGAGAGTTATCAATCATTGCCTCTGAACCAGGTAAAACATCGAAATAAAGAATCAGTGATTTATTAGTTAACTTTGCAGATGGTTATTTTTTCTGATTAGTGTTGTGAAATAAAAAAAAACTGAGCTTTGTGTTGTGAATGTCTTAAGTTAGACCAAGATCTAACTGAAGCAAGTCAGCACAAGTGTTCAGCTTTTTTGTTTTAGAATGCTGGTAAAAATGAAGCTGCTGATTGCTAATAAAAAATTAGGAAAAATAGGTTCTTGAAATAGCTTTCAATCTGTGGTATATTTTCGGTGTAGAGTTAAAACGTTTTAATTATTGATGAATGGCGTTTGATTCAATTAATATGTAATATGGAGTGATGAAGGAATGAACACTGTAACAGTTATCGGTAGCATTAATTTAGATCGGACCATCCGAGTCAAACATATGCCTAAGCCAGGAGAAACGATCCACACGAAAGAAACATTTTCAGCTGGCGGAGGAAAAGGAGCAAACCAAGCAGTTGCTGCAAGACGTTCAGAAGCTACTACTCATTTTATTGGAGCGATTGGTACCGATGAAGCTGGCAAAACAATGGCTGAGCTTTTAGAACAAGAAGAAATCAATTTACAAGGTGTAGCAACTCTTGAAAACCAAGCGACTGGTCAAGCTTACATCATTGTTGATGATGCTGGGGAAAATAGTATTATGATCCATGCCGGAGCGAACAATGCGTTTACACCAGAACAAGTTAGACAAAACAAAGCGATCATCGAAAAAAGTGATTTTATCATTGCACAGTTTGAAAGCGCTATAGAAAGTACGATTGAAGCTTTTAACCTAGCAAAAGAGGTTGGAGTAAAAACAATTTTGAATCCTGCCCCAGCATTAGAAAATGTGCCTGAAGAGTTATTGAAAGTAACAGATATGATTATTCCTAATGAAACAGAAACAGAAATTTTAACAGGGATTTCGATTACGGACGAAGAAAGCTTAAAACAGGCTGCAGCTCACTTACATCAATTAGGAATCGAAGTTGTAATTATCACGATCGGAAGTAAAGGCGCATTTTACTCGATTAAAAACAGCAAAAATGGGATCGTGCCAGCGTTCAAAGTGAATGCAGTCGATACGACAGCTGCAGGTGATACATTCATTGGTGCGATGAGTAGCATGTTAGCAACTGATTTTAGTAATTTAGAGGAAGCAATTACCTATGGAAATAAAGCTTCTTCTTTGACTGTTCAACGTTTTGGCGCACAACCTTCTATTCCATATAAACAAGAATTGAATTAAGAAAGGACGTTTTTATTATGAAAAAATCAAAAGTAATCAATTCAGATATCTCTCGTGTAATCGCACAAATGGGACATTTTGACACATTAAGTATCGGTGATGCAGGTATGCCCGTGCCGATGACAACTGAAAAAATCGATTTGGCTGTGGATAATGGTATTCCAAGCTTTATGGAAGTCTTGAACAATGTGCTTGAAGAGTTAGAAGTTCAACGTATTTATTTAGCTGAAGAAATCAAGTCAGAAAACCCTAAAGTATTATCGGAAATTCAACAACGGCTACCTGAAACACCTATTACTTTTATCCCTCATAGTAAAATGAAAGCTGATTTGAATCAGTGTCATGCGTTTATTCGCACAGGGGAAATGACACCTTATGCTAATATTATTTTAGAAAGCGGCGTCGTTTTTTAAAAAAGAAGGAGGAATAGTCTACCATGAATACTACCGCGCTTTTAATTGGCTTAGGCCCACTACTTGGTTGGGGGTTATATCCTACGATCGCATCTAAGATCGGGGGACGTCCGGTCAATCAAATTTTAGGTTCAACATTAGGAACATTGATTTTTGCAATTGTTTTTGCTTTATATAAAGGAATGGAGTTACCAACAGGATCTGACCTGACTTTTTCAATCTTATCTGGTGTTGGTTGGGCAATCGCCCAAATCATTACATTCCAATCCTTTACCTTGATTGGTTCTTCTCGTGCAATGCCTATTACTACTGCTTTTCAATTATTAGGGGCTTCATTGTGGGGCGTGTTTGCTTTAGGAAATTGGCCAGGCGCTACTGCGAAAGTCTTGGGTGCCTTTGCTTTAGTTTTGATTATTTTAGGTGCTTGGATGACTGTTTGGACTGAAAAGAAAAATACAGAAGGCAGTAACTTATTGAAAAAAGCGGTCCTTTTGTTAGCAGTAGGTGAAATCGGCTACTGGGCTTATTCCGCAGCTCCTCAAGCAACTTCAATTGATGGAATGCATGCCTTTTTACCTCAAGCAATTGGTATGGTAATCGTTGCTGTTGTTTATTCAGCTGTTTTAAGTTTTAAAGAAAAATCAGCGTTTGTCGAAGTGGTCTCTTATAAACATATTTTTTCAGGATTTTTCTTTGCCTTCGCTGCTTTAACTTATTTAATTTCAGCTCAACCAGATATGAATGGGTTAGCAACAGGGTTTATTCTTTCTCAAACATCCGTAGTATTAGCGACACTGACTGGTATTTGGTTCCTAGGACAAAAGAAAACCAAGAAAGAAATGACTGTTACAGTTATTGGACTAGTCTTGATTTTAGCTGCTGCTACGATCACTGTAATGATCTAACTCTTCCCCAAAACAAAATAAGCTGAACTGAAAGACATTGATTGACTTAAGTTGATCAATGTCTTTTATTTTTTTTGGAAGAATCGCAAATAAATCGTAATTATAGAGTGAGGAGGGATTTACGTGTTACGAATCTGTTCAAAAAAAGCAATTCGAAGTAAAGCACTAACGATTCGATTATTTGATGGTTCTACGTGGGCTAATTTAGGGAATGGACAGTTTATCAATCAAGAGACAAAAAAAGAATTACCTGACTACAAGATTTATCCACAAATAAAAACAGCCGTTTCTTCTGGCGGTCTTATCTTTGCTAAACGAAGGAACACAAAACAAAACTTACAGTACGTGGAACGACCAATGAAAGTAAAAGCTTGGCAAGTTTAGTCGTTGCAAAAAAACATATTTGTTCGTTGAAAACGTTATATGTGAGCATCATTACTGGTTAGCAATCTAACTGATAACGATGATTTGCTGTCAATCTTTATCGATGCTCAACTAAATGACAGTCCTGTTAGTGTTGGCATGCTAACAGCAAAAGTATGACTAGAATCTCTCACGGAGGACGGAACCGATAACTGTGATTAATGGTTTGAAGAAAAATTTCTTACGTAATGTTTTTTCCGAGGACCGTGAGGATATGGGTTGGCTTTTTCCTAAAAAAGTCAGGTTTCCATTTATCCTAAAAATGGTGTGGCCTTAAAATTTTTAAGGAGTGACAACTTGATGACAGAACTCCAGCGATTATTAACTGTTATGCGTAGTAGTAAAAGAAAACAGATTACTTTGCGTGAATATGAACAACTTGTTCATCAAGATGGATGGACAAATGGAGACAAAGCAAAATTGATCAATCAGATACAAAAAAGTGGCGTTTTAAGGTATGACCGCACTAAAAATGAATATGTGATTCGCTTGATTCAGTAGCGAATATTTTGATTTTTAGTGTCAGTAGTAATTCTATGTTTATGAGAGAACTTTTGTAGATAAGCAGGTTTATTATCAAAAAACAGGAGAATTTCGATGAAAAAATACCAGTTAATTGTACGCATATTTTTGATCATTCATTTATTATCCGTTTCGTTTTGCCGACCACTTGTTGTTTTAGCAGGAAATTTAGAAAATACAGATCAAGACGATCGTAAGATAAGTTTTCTTCAAGAGAATCAGTTGATTCAAACTGAAGACGGCAAATTATATACGACAACTCTTTCGAATTACATCACTCACTCGATTCATGCTGCTTTAGGAGAAACTCAAACCCACCAACGAAACAATCAAACGATTTATGTTGACCCCAATGCTCATATCTCCAATATTGATATTCGCTTATCGAACGGTGTACGTGAATATGGCTGGTACGGTAAACGGATCAACAATGAAATTGCCTTGTGCATAGAACCAGGTGCTGCACTTAATCTTGGAAATAACTCTGGCTATACAGTCGCTGAGCGAAATACTGAACAGATGAAAAAAATTTCTTTGATTAAGTATTACGGGCTGATGGTTTCGGGCCACACGTTGAAAAAAGAATTGATGACTCAAATTTTGGCATGGGAACAACAAGGGATTACACCGTTGAGTATTTCAGGGGTATTTTCGATGACGGACTATCAAACCTTTAAATCTGCTGTCATGAAAAATGTCAATTATTTCTATACATCACCTTCTTTTGACAAACAAACGATAAACTTAAAAGTTGGAGAAAGTATCACCTTAACTGACACGACCCATGCCTTTAGTAATTATCAGTCATTACCATCTTTCGTCTCACAAGGACTAAGTATTTCTAAAAAAGGAAATCAATTAACGATTCTTGCCAACAAAAATGCAGAAGCGACTAGTCGAGTTGAATTTGACTATGATATTGCCTCTACTTTTCAAGGTGTTCCGCTAATTTATCAACACCCATATACCCAAAATATGATGGTTGGCAGATTAAATGAACGTAAAAAAATTTCTTTAACCATAACTGTTTTAAAAAACGGCAATGCCCGTGTACGCAAAGTAGATGAAACGACCAAGCAACCATTGGCAGGTGCCGTTTTTCGTTTTACTACGTCTGATGGAAAAACCAAAGAAATCACTACAGATTCTGATGGCTATGCTACCTGGAATGATTTGTTAGTCGACACAAAAGTCACGGTACAAGAAATCAAAGCACCGAATGGCTATGTCCTCAATGCCACACCTCAGACAGTGACCATCAAAGCCAATGAGACCACCACGATCAGTTTAGATAATAAAGAGCAACTAGCAAATCTCAAAGTGATCAAAGAAGATGAAGAAACAGGCAGTAAACCACAAGGGGCTTCTCAATTGGTAGGAGCTGTTTACGAATTAACCGATAAGAATGGGACTTCTATTAGTAAACTAACGATGCAAGATGTCAATGGCATAGCACAAGCAGAGGTGAAAGGATTAAAGTTAGGAACCTATTATCTCCAAGAAATCGAACCGCCAGAAGGCTACAATTTGGATGATACAAAACATACCGTTAACCTCACGTATGCTGGACAAAATGAAACCGTAGCGCTTCACAGTAAAACGGTGACTGATCGAGTCATCAAAGGAAATGTAGAAGGCTATAAGTTTGGTTCACGCCCCTTGATTCCTCAAACCGTTTTTGAAGTAATTGCCAGACTGGCGAAAGAGCAACAGGGGGTAAAGCCACCTTTAGAAGGCGTTGAACTGACAGCTACTTCCCACACCACTGGACAAGAATATGTCCAAGTCACTGGTAAGAACGGGTATTTCAAGTTTGAGAATCTACCTTATGACACTTATACCATTGAAGAAACCCAAGGTGTGGATGGCTATTTATTGATCGAACCATTTGAAGTGACGATCACGGAAGACGGTTATACCCATTTCTTTTTATTGGAAGATAAAGTGATTGAATCTCGATTGCATATCATCAAAGTGGATGAAGAAACAGGCGAGAACATACCTTACGCAGGCGCTCAGTTCAAAATTTTTGATACTTGGGCAAATGAAGGAGAAGGCGAATTTGTTTCGATGGTGCGACCAACTGACACGGAACAGACCGAGATTTTTGAAACTAATGACAAAGGCGAAATCATTACCACAGAAAGTTTGCCTTGGGGTGTGGATCGCTATGAACTCCATGAGATCAAAGCACCAGAAGGATATGTACCACTAGAAGAACCACTCATTTTTAGTGTCACAGAAGAGAATGCGGATGCCTTGATTCGTTTAGAAATTCCGAATCGCTTAGCTCGACAAGATATCCAATTGATCAAACGAGATCGGTTGAATGAACAACCATTAGAAAATGTCCCATTTCATTTATACAACATAGCAACGGATGAAAATGGAGAATTGACTGAAACCTTAATTGAAAAATATTTGACTGATAAAGAAGGGAAAATCAATGTAGAGGCACTACCTTATGGCAACTATAAATTTGTTGAAGTGGAACCTTTGGCAGGCTATTTACCATTAGAAGAACCAATGGATTTTTCTGTCACGGTTGAAAAGGATGGCGAACTACTTGTTCTTGAAGCCTACAATGAACGGGAACCATTAGAGTTGACCTCTTTATTTACCGATATTGCTGGCGAAAAAACACTTGACCCAACAGTAGATAATCAGTTGAAAGATGTGGTGTGGGTCAAAGGCGAGGCAATCGAAATCGGACACACTTATACTGTTTTTACGCAATATAAGAATACGAAAACAGGAGAAGTGGTCAGTGAAGCGACATCAACTTACACTCCAAAGAACAAAGAAGATACATTTGAAGTATTTCTTGAGTTGAAGGCAAATATCCTCAAAGATAGCGATCAATTAACAGCGACCCACGTCTTATATTACGAAGAAGAGCAAAAAAATGAAGTAGGACGTGAGGATGATTTAAGGAACAAAGATCAGACAATTACATTAAAAAAAGAAAAATTATTATTAAAGCAAAGCATATTGCCAAAAACGAATGAACGACGTTCGCTGGAGATGGTTCTTCTTGGATTGAGCTTGATTATTATCGTTAGCAGTTATCTTTATCTTCAAAAAAAGCAGAAACATGTAAAGTTGTGAAAAAATTGATTTCGCTTATTTTTACTAAAAGTATGATCAAAGTGTTTAGAAGATAAAAGAAAGGATGGTCTAAAGAATGGTGAAACGTTCAATCGTTGTAGATCAGTTATCGAAAAAGAATCTAGGCAGGATAAAATATGGACTTTTGTTCCTTTTTATCAGTGGAAGTATCACAGGAATTACTAGCATCTACCTAAGTCACAATCAGGAAAAAACAGTAGCAAGTAAACAAAAACAAGTAGCAAATATCATTGATACAAAAAACTTAGAAAAAGAAGAAATACCCACTCATTATTTTCTTGAAGAGGATCATGATCCGGCAATCGCAGTCATGGAACAATTTGACTATTTTAGTTCTAAAACTGAGGGAACGGAATTGCCACTTCAACAACTAGAGCATGAGGTAGCGCAATTAGTCGTTGCCTTTGCTAAAGAAAAAAAGAAAACAGAAGTCACAACTTTAGAAACTTCAAAAGAAAGAGCGGATAGTAAACAAGCCCCAGTCTATGAGGCCCCTCCAGTTTCTATTGAAAAAGAAAAGAATCGTGAGAGTGACCAAACGACTTGGCAGAAACCACAAATTTCACTAGCATCCACTTACATGGTCATTGAGCAATATAGTAAATTTGAACCAGCAGACTATTTTGAGATTCTCATGGGTAACGACGCTCTTCCCACAGTCAAACATAATTTTATTGACACGTCGAAGCTGGGCGAGCAAAAATTTACGATCCGTGTCACCGACTCGGCAGGAATGTTTACAGATGCCACCATCTACTTTTTTGTTAATAGCTTACCGAAAATCAACTTGAAGCAGACGACAATGTACCAGCAGATCGGTGTACCAGTTGATTTGTTAGCAGGAGTATCCGCAATGGACCAAGAAGATGGGGATTTAACCGCAAAGATTGAAGTCGAAACAAATCTAGATATCAACAAAGAAGGAAGCTATGAGGTGCTTTATTCTGTCAATGATCGACATGGGGCTCAAGCGAAAACGAAAGCGTTTATCAAAATTGAAAATGATGCACCGGTAATCCATATACCCGAATGGATTGACCATCAGATAAATCAAGAGTTGAATATTTTCGACTATGTGAAAGCTTGGGATAGGGAAGACGGAGATATCTCATTAACTAAAACCAATATCTTAGAAACTAATTTTGATTCCAATAAAGAAGGAAAATATTTCTTTAGGATTGGCAATGTGCAAGATCGATATGGAAAATATGCAGAGGAGAGGCGACTTCTCGTACAAGTAACGAATGAAGCCCCTAAAATCATCCAGGCGGATCTTCAAGTCAATGTTTTCTCTGCTTTGAAGAAAGAAGATTATTTTGCACAACTGGTTGTTTCAGATCGAGAAGATCCGTTAGAACGATTAAATATTGAAATAGATGAAGCAGCATGGAATCGGATCGATACATCTAAATTAAGAAAATATTTGCTTCCTCTTAAAGTCACTGATACAAATGGCAAAACAACCAGTGGTTATGGGAAAATCACGGTCATCAATGAACCACCACGATTTATAGGCATAGCCGATAAGGTGCTAGCTATTGGAGAGGCATTTGATCCGCTAGCAGGAATTGAGGTTTACGACAAAGAAGAAACATTATCTTTAACAGATGTCGAAGTGACTGAAAACGTCGATGTCAACAAACCAGGAACTTACACTGTCAGTTTGAGTATCAGTGATTCTTTTGAGCGGGTACATGCTAGTTACCAAGTAACCATTATGAATCAACAAGCGATAGAAAAGGAGAAAGAATAATATGGACTATTTTGAGCAAGCGATGTCGTTGTTTTCAAAAGGAGTACTTGCTTCTGGCAGTCTGCTCACTGTATGGGGGATTATTCAACTCGGCGCGGCTATCAAAGAACATAATGGTCCCGGAATGCAAAATGCTCTTTTTCAGATCGTTGGTGGGGCTGTTATCGTTGCAGCTGGCGCTTGGGTAGCAACTATTTCAATCTAAGGAAGTGGCTAAGCTGAACGGTGCAATCAAATTTTTACTGCAAACAATTGCTGATCAATTAAATTTTTCAAACGACCCTAAAAATATGCTACTACAAAATCTAGAAACCTATCTACCTGATATCTATCAATACAGTGAGTTAATTATGAATGGAGTAATCAAACCAATTGCTTATTCTGTACTAGGCTTTTTACTATTGCTGGAGTTTCAACAAATGGCACAAAAGATTTATGGAAATTATTCCGGTTTTGGTGGCATGGAGTTGTTCCTCCCGCTCTTTCTTAAATTAGGAGTAAGCCTGTTGATCATGCGCCATTTAACAATATTTATCCATATGATCGTTGAAATTAGTACAACAATCAGTAATGGTATCAGTCAAATTGGGATTCGAGAAGGTGGAAGTAAGGCTGTTGATGTTCTTTCATTGATTGAGGGAATCTATCATTGGGGCTTTTTTGAAAAACTTACGTTGTTAATTATTTTGTTGATCCCGTTGATTTTATCCGTACTAACAAGTGTGCTAACAAAACTGGTTATTTTCATGCGTTTTTTTGAAATTTATTTGTATTTTAGCATTTCTCCATTACCTCTTGTGACGTTTCTTAATGAAGAAGTTAGTTCGATTGGTAAAAATTTTTTGAAATTAGTTTGTGCTTCCTCCCTGCAAGGGATCCTCTTATTTATTATATTAAGTTTTTATCCACTGCTCGTACATTCTGTGTTTTCAATTGATGAAAAACAGGGAATGATTGCAGTGATCAGTGGGATATCAGGGAATTGTCTAACATTATGTGCTAGTTTATTTTATACCAATAAATGGGCAAAAATCATTCTTGCAACTGCCTAGAGAATCATTTTTAACTGGAGGGAAATAAAATCGATGATTGAAGTACCAATTCGAAAAGAAATTTTAACCTACCAAGAAAAATTGTTTTTTGGCGTTTCGTTAAGACAATTTATCTCTGCTGTTGTAACGTTGCTTTTGATCGTTCCTCTGGGCATTTTAAATTATGTCAGTTGGAAGTATCCGATTGATGATATCGGGATCGTTTTTATGGTACTCAGTGCCCCTATCTTGTCAGTGGGCTGGCTGACACCTAATCACTTACCTTTAGAAAAGTATGTGCAGATTCGATGGAATTATTTTCAATTGGCGAATTATTATACTTATCCTATTGTAGAGGAGTTGTATTCAAATGCCATGGTGGGTCAAAGGAGTAAGCGTGCCGAAAGAAAACAAGTTGAGTACGGAAACTAATAATAAAAAATTTATTCGTTTGATGCAAAAACAAAAGAAAAAAAGAGGGCAATATCAAAAAAAGTTAGCGCCAAAGCGTAATGTCCAAGATTTGTTGCGTTATGAAAAAATGTTTGAAAGTGGCATTTGTGAAATTGTACCTAATTATTATTCCAAAAGTGTTCGATTTTCAGATGTGAATTATCAAATTGCTCAACAAGATGAACAATTGCTGATATTCCAAAGGTACGGTGAACTATTGAACAGTCTTGATGATACGATCCATCTAACAATCACGATCTTAAAAAAAAGAGTTGAGCTTGATGAGATGACGGATAAGCTTTTTTATGAGAGTAAAGGCGATCAACATGATAGCTATCGTGAAGAAGTCAATCAGATGCTTCTTCAAAAAATCAATGAAGGGGAGAATCGTTTTACAAAAGAAAACTATTTGACTTTCAGTACTCCAGCCAATCACTTAGAGCAGGCAAAACAATTATTGGGACGAATCGAAAAGAATTTAATCGGAAATTTGGAAGAAATTGGCTCAACGGTTGACCCATTAGACGGTTTAAAGCGTCTAAAATTGGTCAATCAGTTGTTGAAATCATCGGAACACTTTCAATTTAACTATTCCGATTTAGTCTTTAATCATCTTTCAACAAAAGCTGTGATTGCTCCTTCCAGTTTTAATTTTAAAAAGAAAAACTATTTTGAAATCAATGAGGAATATGCCCAGATTCTTTACCTAAAAGACTATCCAGCTAGATTGTCAGATAAACTCATGGCAGAATTGATGGAAATACCCGAAGAAATCACGTTATCGATCCACATTGATCCAGTCGGGGCTGAGCAAGCCAATCATCTGGTTCAAATAAAAAAAGCCTATATGGAAGGAGACAAAGTCGCTGCTCAAAGAAAAGCAACTCAAAAAGGCTACGATCCTTATACAAGTATTCCATATGAATTAACCAATAGTATCAATGAAGCTAATTTATTATTAGATGATTTGTTAAAAGAAGGACAGAATTTATTTTTCGTTTCGGTTTTTGTCTATTTCAGAACAAACACAAAAGAAAAATTGACTGATATAGCCGAACGAGTTTTGAGTATTGCCAGAAAAAATGGTTGTGGCTTTCATTATTTGGATTATCTACAACTAGAAGGGATGAACTCCGTCCTTCCATTTGGAAAAAATTGGATAACAACCCGCCGAACATTGACTACAGCAAGTGCAGCTATTTTTATTCCATTTACTGCGCAAGAACTTGACCACGAGGAGGGTAAATACTATGGAATGAATAAGCTAACGAAAAATGTAGTTCGGATCAATCGGAAACGGTTGAATACCCCAAGTGGAATGATTTTAGGTAGTTCAGGCTCAGGAAAAGGGGTAGCCAAAAAATATGAAGAAATTACTACACTACTAAAAAATCCAACAGACGAAATCATCTCGATTGATCCTGAAGATGAAGATACATTAATTGGGCAAACTTTTGATGCGCAAATTGTTAAAATTGCACCAAATACCGATACATTTATCAATCTATTGGATATCACAGATGATTTAAGTGGGGAAGTTGATCCAGTAAAATTAAAATCCGACTTTTTGTTAACAGCATTTGAAGCTTTGATCGGTGGACAATCGGGTTTGAATTCCGCACAACGTTCCATCATTGATCGTGTGACTCGCTTGACTTATTTTAACTATTTTCATTCTCAGGACAAGCAAATGCCAACATTAGCGAAGGAATGGTTTACGTTGCTCAAAGAACAGCCGGAAAAAGAAGCGCAGGCACTAGTATTAGACTTAGAATTATATATTGAAGGTTCTTTAGCGATTTTTTCCCATACGACAAATATTGAGTTAAATAAGCGTTTTATCATCTACAACACCAAAGAGTTAGGAAGTCAGTTAAAAACATTTGGGATGATGGTGGTTTTAGAGCAAGTATGGAATCGGGTGGTACGTAATCGGGATCGAGGGATCACTACGTGGATTTACATTGATGAAATGCAGTTGATGCTAAATGATCCTTACTGTGAAAATTATTTTTTTGAATTATGGAGTCGTATCCGAAAGTGGGGAGCAATTCCTACAGGGATCACGCAAAATGTGGAGACGTTACTGCTTTCAGATAAAGCACGGAGGATGCTAAGCAACACTGAATTTATCATTATGCTAAAACAGGCTAAAAGTGATCTGGACGAACTTTCTACTCTTTTTCGTCTTTCTACTCAACAACAAAAACACTTGATCCATCCGCCAAAAGGTGCAGGGTTGATACGTGCAGGTCATGCAATCGTGCCTTTTTCTAATACCGTTGATTCAACCACAAGATTATATGAATTAATCACGACTGATCCCGAGGAACGGATAAAAAGAAAACAGGAACAATCCGATGAATAAATCTAATTGGAACAAACGAGACAACGAGTATCGGAAAATTTTTCTATCAAGTAGCTTGAATCAATCGATAAAACGGAGCGTTACAAATAAAATGTTAGTTCCCTTCAGAAAAAAGCGTCGTAAGTTCTTAGCTGTTCAGCCCAATAAATAGCATTTTTTTAGATCACTCATGGTTCTTAGTTGTGTATTACTATTCTTACTGACGATAGGGATAACCAGTGTCATTTATTCGAGTGTACCCAATATCAATGAATTTGAATTAACAAATATTTGGACGTACATGACTCATTTGGATGTTGAAAAAAATCGAGTGCTTCGTCAGCAGCATAACATTATTAAAATCAACGGACAGATAGGGATGACACAAGACACGAATTTGGTTTCTAATATTGATGAATTATTGTCTTATTTGGGTATTTGTTATGAGAATGTGGAACTCGAAAATCCAGTAATCAAAGCGAAAATCCATGAGATCCATGATAACTTATGGTCCCTTCATACAAAAGGGAACGAAGCAACATTAACAACAAAATATTTTACTCAGATTATTGAATGGACAGAAGAATTGAAAGAACGATTGAATGTTGGTTCAACGATTGGTCGTTATCGTCAATTGATGGAACTACAATCGCCATTTAAGGAAGATCATCGATTAATGGTCAATCAAAGATATGGTTACTTTCTCGATGGCCAAGAAAAAAAGCTATTTCAGGGAATCCAATTACAAGCTGAGAAAAATATAGAATTATATGCTCCGATGGCTGGGAAAACGACTGTGACTGATCTGTCAATCGTGATCCAATTCAATAATCGACAGCTTGTCTTAAAGAATGTTTCACCATTAGTCAATCATGACCAAGAAGTCGTTTCGGGAGAATTGATTGGAACTGTAGCGAAAGAAAATGAAGTAACCATTGAATATTCCAAAAATGGACAATCAGTAAATCCAAGTTTTTATTTTGAAGAAGTAGCATATTCGGAAACATTCCAATTAGACTCTGGTAATCAAAACACGTCATTTGATGAATGGACATTTCGGCAATTAATTCTGCTTAAGTGTCATGCGTTTAGCGATCGAGCAGATAAAATTTTACAAGAAGCAAAAAGAAACGGCATCTCACCGGTGATCTTAGCGGCGATCATGATTCATGAAAGTGCCTGGGGAACTAGTAAAGGAATCTTAGAAAAAAATAACCCAGCTGGTCTAATGAATGATCAAGGTTTAATTTCATATCGTACGTTAGACGAAGGAATCGAAGCAACTGGTCGAACACTTAAAAAGCTGATTATTGACCAGCAACGAGTAACTATCGAACAATTAGGAGCGGTCTATTGTCCGATTGATGCGACAAATGATCCCATGGGGCTCAATCGTTATTGGGTGCCTGCGATCAAACAATTAATGGTGCAATTGGGTGGAAAGCAAGAGATGGGATTGCTGTGGGAGCGATTCTCTGACTTTCATGAGGCTCTTTTAGCTAAAGCACAAAGTCTTCATCAAAAAGGTGTGTATTATTCTCAGGGAAACCAAAGAGGCGTATTTCCTTATCACGATTGCTCGTCTTACGTAATTTGGGTGTTGAATGAAATGGGACTAAATGTACCGTTGGGAAATACAGAAACACTTTATGGTTTGGAAGGACAACTTCTCTATCCGATCAACTATTCCGAAGTACAAGCAGGTGACTTATTTATTTGGGGAGAAAAAGGTAATTCGTCGGGCGATTTTGGGCATACAGGATTCTTTTTAGATGCTGGTGGAAAAACGATTATTCACTGTACACCCGCTACGAAAAAAGGATTTAGTCAAAATGGTGATGTCGTCATTACTCCATTTGCAGGGTATTATGGTGATCCACAACTGGCACCAGTTTACTTTTATCGAATCGTAGGGAGCGGGTAAAAATCAGAAATAAACATCAATTATTTACAACGATTGCTTGTTTGGTTATCAGTAGCAGTATAGCCGTAAGTATTGGATATACTTTTGGTAAAAAGAACACACAGCAAGAAGCAAATAACCGTATACCTGTTGCTCATTTCTCGGAACAACAGGTCAATGATTTTTTACGCTCGTATTTTACTTTCACAGAGTACGGGGATAATTATTTGAATTATGAGAAATTTTTAGCAAAACAAGCGAAAATTGCTGAAGAAGAAAGCAGAAAGCAAAGCGTTTTTTTTCCACAATTTTTTGGACATTCTCGTTTTATAAAAAGTAAGAATTTTATACGTCACGTGAATGACCAACAAATTGAAGTGATTGCCAACGTCACAAGGACGATTGATAGTTTGAATCAAGAAGGTAAGTCTACTAAAACACTTGAGAATGAAGGGCTGTTTCAAATTTGGTATGTGTTTGATTCAGCTACAAAACACTTTTTGGTGGAAAGGTATCAACCAATAGAGATAGCTGAAAAGGAATCGAAAGAATACGCAGAATGAAAATACCGGTTTTGTCCATCACTTTTGGTAAATGAAAAGGATGTCTATCTATGGCAAGAGAAACTGTACTGATTGATCATGTCAAAAGGCTAGAAATCGAAGAAGAGCGTCTACCGATTTTCGAGGCCCTCATTTTATTAGAAGAGGTCAATAAACAAACGATCCTTAATAAAAGCATAGGTAGTTGTCGTATTCGGATTTACAATCATAAAAATCACCTTCTTCATTCAATGGAATTACAATTTCCGTTAAAGGATGCCATAGAAGAAATAATCAGTGGGCAATATCAGATAGTCCGAAGTAAAAAGAAGACGACAAAAAGTAAAGCAGCGATACGCACGAAAAAAGCAATTAAGTATGGTGAACCTAGCAGATCAACCAAAGGAAAATTACTATCTTTGATTCCCACGATCAAAAGGGTCTGGTTTATTGTGGTGATTGTTTTCAGTCTTTTCATAGGCATTAGCGTAATGTGGCCACACTTTATTACGAAAGTAGATCAAAAAGAAATTACCACGACAGAGGAGCAGGAGTGGGCAAAATTAATCGAAGCGCAAGCCTATCTTCAAGCGGCAACGGAATATCCAGAAAAGCGTCATGAATTGATCGACTATTTGACAGAGCAACAAGAATTTACATGGTTGAAAGAGATCAATGAATATTATCCCACCGCAGATGCACAATTTGATTTAGCTTTTTTTGAAAAAAATTGGGAAGTAGTTATTGAAACGTCCCCAGAAAATTTATCTGACAAAAGAAAAGTGATGCTTGCATTTGCTTACATTGAATTAGAACAATTGGCCGAAGCAGAGATATTAAATAAATATTTAGAAAGTGAAGAATTATCAAGAAAGTTAGACCAAAATTATTTACAGAAAGGGTTGTTTTTTTAAAACAGAAGAAGATTGCAGAAACAACGAAACATTTAGAATTGATCCAAGAGGAAGAAGTGAAAAAAATATTACAAACTTATATCGAACAAGCTTCCATCATTATTGATTTTATTGAGTTATACCAGCAAAATGAAGATCCGGGAAATCAATTATTGTGGGAACAATGATTAGAAATGATTGGTCAATCAGATATCAATGATAGGGAATGAGTGGTCTTGGATTCAGTTGTTATTTGTCGAAGGGTAACTAATTAAGGGGAATAGAATAATAAAAAAGAAAAACTGATTGGCAAATTAGCTAAAATTATTAGTTAAAAGATAGTGTTGAAGTGTTAATGAAAAGAGGTAACGGCAGAAAAGTTAGTTCGCTTTTTCAAACGATTCTTTCTTATCGTCAGTGAAGTCATTTGCTTTTCCAATCGTATCCCAAGGTAATAATCATTACTTGATCAAAAATAGGCCAAAGAATACCAGAAATCAGAGCAGTGATTTTCGTATTCTTTGGCTCAATTATTAAAGTTTGCTATTTCTGTTGTGGTGTTGCGCTTGTTACTATTGATTTATTTACAATCACAATCCAGCAAATATTAATGGTAACAAAAGTTATGTTTTATGCTAAAGATTCGACTGGTAAATCAAGTTCTGTTCCATAACGTTGTTTAAGTGCTAAACGAATCAATCGTTCCGCAAGATTCTCATTTCGGGCAAGAATCGGTCCGTGGAAATAAGAGCCAAAAACATTTTTATAAATGACGCCTTCGGATTGGTCTTCACCATTATTTCCGTGACCTTGAACGACTTTTCCTAAAGGTCGTTCGCCTTCCCCTAAGAATGTCCGCCCATTGTGGTTTTCAAAACCATAATAGGTTTCATTAAACTCTTCATTATAGATAACGATATCGCCGATAAAACGATTATTTTCTTGACTTAAGGTGTAATGGTCTAAGGCACTGATTCCTTGGATTTTTTCTCCATTGGCACCCACATAATAGTGTCCAAGGAATTGGTACCCGCCACAGATAGCTAACATCACACCATCATTTTCAATGTAGTTTGTTAGTGCTGCTTTTTTTTCTTGGATATCTTTTGAAATGATCAGTTGCTCATAATCTTGTCCGCCACCAAAAAAGACTAAATCATATTTATCTGCTTCAAATGGTTCATGCAGACTGACAATTTCGGTATGACAGGTCACACCGAATTTTTTAGCGACATATTTAAGCATCAATAGATTGCCGTTGTCTCCGTAAGTATTCATCAAATTACCGTAAAGATGGGCGATATTCAGTTCATAATTAGGCATGATTCATCCCTCCTTTGATAAATCCTTGATTCGCTAATTCTTTTCGTAATTGAAGAACTGCTGTATAGGTAGCTAGGATGTAGACGTGTTCGGTCGGTAATTGTTTGATATTTTTAATGACTTCATTCAGTTCCTTTGTTTCGATGATCTTATCTTCAGGGATTCCTGCAACTTTTAGACGTAACGACATATCGGTATGACGATCCCCACCAGCGATCACTGCAGGAATATCCATATCAGCAAAATGTTCAAAATTTCCGTCCCAGATCCAACTAACGTCAATTCCATCTGCATAGTTTGCATTTAATAAAGCAACTAGTGAGAATGGATAAGGGGCTAAGCCGATCATATCGATGACCTGATTGATTCCAACAGGATTTTTAACAAGTACGAGTGTACATTTTTTACCATTGATATCAATGATTTCTTGACGACCAAATATTTTTTCGTCGTATCCTAGGCCTTGCTTGATTTTTTCAGGGGTTACCCCAAAATATTCAGCTACCGCTGTGGCAGCTAACGCGTTGTAGACATTGTACATCCCGCCAACTTCAATTCCATAGTTATGACCATCAATCGTAAAATCAGCTGAGACATTGTCCATGCGCAACATATCCGTTAGACGATAATCAAGTTCAGGACGTTTAAAGTCACAGTTTGGACAATAGTATTTCCCTAAATTTGCATACGTGATCATCTTGTAATGTAAAATATGATGACATTTAGGACAGAGCACACCATCCGTATTATAATGAGCCATTTGTTCATGGTCTTCTTCATGATCAAACCCATAATATTGGCGAGGATTGATTGTTTCCACAGAGTTGAAGATTGGCGAATCTCCGTTACTGATAATTGTGGCATCAGGTGATTTCGCTGCTCCGTCTACAATCATTTTGTAGGTGGTATAGATTTCTCCATAACGATCCATTTGATCACGGAAAATGTTTGTAAATAAAAATAGTTCAGGCTTCATGTATTCAGTTACTTTACTCAAACTTGCTTCATCGATTTCTAAAACAGCGAATTTTTTTTGCCCTTTTTTAGGTTTGGCTTGCAAAAAAGTAGAAACGATTCCTTGAACCATATTTGCCCCAGTTGGGTTGGTTAATACTTCATCAAATTGTTGCCGTAATATATTAACTGTCAAAGCAGTTGTCAATGTCTTTCCGTTTGTTCCAGTAACGACAACCACTTGATAATCTTTTGCAAGACTGTCTAAAATGTGTGGGTCGATTTTAAGTGCAAGTTTACCCGGTAAACTTGATCCTCCTTTAAAGAAGGTTTTTAATGCCCATTGTGATGTTTTACCAACAGCAATCGCAAATTGACTGCGTACTCCCATTATGTAACCTCCATAAAACGTCTTAACGACGAGTAAATTCAATTAATCATACCATATGTTCAAAAAAAGGTTAAATTGCTTTTCTTTTTTTTTAGAAATGGTTGCGATTCTCTTGTCTAACAACGATTGGTACTAGGCTTGATTTTTTATTTGAAGTTTCGTTTAGTCTAAGAATAGCCCCAGCGGATAACAGTTGATTTTTTAGGAATAACTATAGTGAATTAATAGTTGTTTTTGATCGTCTGAAAAAAGAGTGTACATTGTTCGCTTAAAAAAGAATACTCCAGTTTGTCTAAGGTTTCGATAATAAAGTGGATCATTGTTTCACTTGTGCTTTTTTCTTCTGTACAGTAAATCAGAATGTTCTCAAAATAAATACGATATAATTTAAAGATTGTATCTTCAGTTCCGGTAGTTAATTCCTTTAAATGACTAAGCGCATCTTTTGCTAAAAAGAAATTCCCATAGGAAATAAAATGACCGCAACTATTAAGAAGCAACGTCAAATAAATTTTTTTACCAGCGGGATATTCTTGATAGATCTGAATTTTTTTTAATGAATTTTTATAGAAAATTTGTTGCTGTTCTTCTGAAAAGTAATTCAAGGTGTTGGTATAAATTTTGATTTCTTGTAGTGTCCATGTTTCGATGGATTTTAAATAATCAACAAGGAACTCCAAGGTCTCATTGTCTATTTGATGGTCGCTCAATTGATCATGGCCAATTTTAGTTAAAGCGTTTAGAAGCTGAATTTTTTTATCTTTTGAAGCGGTTGTCGTTTGATAGATCTCAAAGAGCTTTTCTAAGTCCTTTGTATTAGAAGCCAATTCATATTGTTTCCATAAATTTTGTGAAGAAGAGTGATAATAGTCATATAAAAAGATAAATTCTTCCACATCTACCAGCAATCGCTCCAACACTTGAGCTAAAAGTCGGAAAGACAAGTCATGGTTTCCTTTTTCAAATTCAATGCAATAAGATTTTGTTACGATTCCTGAATAGATTTCCTTTTGAGAAAAACCTTTATCTAATCGGATTTTTCGTACTAACTGACCATACTCCATAGTATCTCTCCATCAAAATTATTTTATGTGTTTATGTAATGAAGTAATAGTAGCAAAAAAATTGTCAAAATTCTAAGAAAGATACTTTTGGAAAAGTGACCAGAAAAGCGACTGAAAGAAAGAGAATTTAGTAGAGTTAGACGAGGGGTGTTATCCGCACGTTTCTTATAACAAATAAGTACGAATGAAGGTCAAGTGGAGTTCAAAAAAACTAATTATTCGCATATTTATTGTATTTATGGTCAGATTATTTTTAGATACAAAGTACCAAAAGTCTTAAATATAGGACTATAAAAGAATTTTCATTCGTAGATGATTATACTATGGAAAATTAAAGGAAAACATTCATGATAAATCATTGGAAATCTGTCAATGATGAAGGCTTGTTTGAGGAGATGGGGCAGTATAAAAGACACGTAAACAATACTCATGTGAAGGGTCGTCAGCGACTAATCAATGAACAAATGATAATTATTTAACGGAAGAGGAACAAGAAATATGACAAAAAGAATTACAGAACCAAATAATCAAGTCCTTAGAATAATGATTGCTTTTGGAGTGTTAGGGGTAGGGTTCTATGGGTTGACCCAGGTTGACTTTTATTATATTCAGTTTAGTTTTCTTGTTATTAGTGGTTTAGTAAGCTATTTACTGGTATTTGGTTTTGTTGGTGTGAGGCAATTATTTAGTACACCTAAACGATTGATAAAAACATTCTTGCTGATTTTAGTTGGTTCACAAATTTATGGTATGTTGGCTTCGATGATCATGGGAATACTGGCACAGTTGTTAGATATTCAGACGAAAGCAAATAGTGCGCAAGATAATCCTTGGTGGTTTTTTGTATTTATTTTACCAATTGCTTTACTGGGAGAAGAACTATTTTCGATCACTATTTTTGATACTTTACGTAAAAAAATGAGGATCAATACTAAGGTGGCATCATTGCTCACAGCAATTATTTTTGGACTGATTCATTTTGAAACTTATCTAGGAAGTTCAGCGTTGTTCACGATTGTGCAAGTCATCTTAGTTCAAGGAGGAATTAGACTTTGGTTTAACCAAGCCTATTTAAAAACAAAGTCATTGAATACTAGTTGGGCAGTGCATTATGCTTTTGATTTAATTGCTTTTGTTTTAGGAAGTTTATTATCCTCTTAGACAAATAAGAGCAAAGTTTTCAGTACAAATAAATAACCCGAAGTGGCCGAAAATAGCTTTTCTATTTTCTGACTACTTTGGGTTATTTTTATTAGAGCGACACAGGATGCATTTTTGTATACTAAATACAGATTCAGCCTTTCAAGGTTTGTCGATTGTCTGAAATTTTACCCAATGATGATTTTTTCAGTAGGGTATTCGTAGCCTAAATCTCGTGTTTCTTTTGGAACAAATAACATCAAAGTATACAACATACCGATACGACCGATAAACATTAAAGCTGCGATCGTGATTTTCCCAATTACTGACAAGTTCCCAGTAATTCCCAGGGATAAGCCAGTGGTTCCGAAGGCTGAAGTTACTTCAACGATAATTGCAATTAAAGGCTGATTTTCTGTAGCTGATAAAAAGACGATACAGAAAAAACACATACCAAGAGATAACATAAATACAACGACTGACTTACGCACATCATCATTATCGATTCGACGACCAAAAATATTGATGTTGTCTTCGCTTTTAAGGAAAGAGTAGAGATAAAGACCAATAATTGCTACGGTCGTTGTACGAATCCCACCACCTACCGAACTGGGGCTACATCCAATGAACATCAATAAAGAAAAAACGATCAATGTAGTGATTTGGAAATTACCCAAATCATGGATTTGTAAGCCAGCATTACGAGTAGTCATAGAGTAAAACATAGAATTGATCCACTTGACACTTAAACTAGAATCTTGAAAAAGATGGTCTTTTTCAAGTAAAAAAATTAACAGCGTCCCACCAACAAATAAGATGATAAAGGCTAAAACCGCTAATTTTGTAAATAAGGAAAAGCGAAACGGTAATTTTGCTTTTGAGCGTTTATACAAAATCCATTCACGAAATTCCATCAAAACAGGAAATCCTATCCCACCAATAAAAATCAAAAACATGATAACAAATAGGAACAGATAGTCATGTGCAAACGGCTCGATTGAGTTTCCTGTGACATCGAAACCCGAATTGGTCACAGCAGAAATCGATTGGTAAAATCCATAGAAAAGTGCATCCCGCCAATGATCAAAGTAGCCTCGATAATAGAAATAAATGGAAAAGAAAGCGCCAAAAAGGACTTGGAACCACAACAAAATTACAAAGGTGATACGAATCAAACGAACAATACCAGATAAGCGTGGCTGATTCATATCCGTCATGATCAGTTGTCGCTGTCGTAACGTGATTCTTCGTTTAGAAAAGATAATAAAAGCAGTAGAGATCATCATAATCCCTAATCCACCTACTTGGAATAGTATTTCAAGTAAGATTACCCCGTTATCATTAAAAGCCGAATTAATATCAAATGTGGACAATCCCGTTACACTGATTGTACTGATCGCCATGAAAAGCATATCGATAAAAGGTACGTGACTATCTGGTTCACGAAAAAAAGGAATGTAAAACAATCCTAAAGAGACAATGGTCATAATAAGATAGTAAAAAACAATGACTTGGATTGAAGAAAAATGACTAGAAGCGTAACGTTCGCTTCGACGTCTTAATTTCCGCATGAAAAGGGTTAATTTCAAGAAACTATCCTCCTTTTTAAAAGTTGTTTCTTTCAGTATACCGAGGTTATAAATAATACTCAAAGAAATCTTAAACAAAATGTACGTTTTCTTTTGATTTGCTATCAAATAGCATATAATTATGGAAGAATTGAAGAATAGCGAGGTCTCCCAATGATTGATGCAAAGGTAATTGTTGAAAAAATGAAAAACCAGAAAATAAATTATGATCGAGTACTACAAAAAATGATCCAACAATGGCAACAAGAAGAAACTCGACCAAAAATATTAATCCATACTTGTTGTGCTCCTTGCAGCACACATACGTTAGAATTTATGTGCCAATTTGCAGAGGTTACTTTATTTTTTTCAAATTCTAATATCCATCCTAAAAATGAATATTTAAGAAGACTCCATGAACAAAAGCGATTTGTTAATCAGTTTAACGAGCAAACCAATCATCATGTTCAGCTGATCGTTGATGAGTACCGCCCCAGCGAGTTTAATAAAATGGTCATTACGCAAGGCCTTACGGAAGAAAAAGAAGGTGGCGCAAGATGTAGTGCCTGTTTTAATATGCGTTTAGACCTGGTAGCACAAAAAGCCCAAGAACTTGGTTATGATTATTTTGGGAGTGCATTAACGATCTCACCCAAGAAAAATGCTACTCTGATCAACCAAATCGGGATGGATATCCAAAAAATTTATGGAACTCATTACTTACCAAGTGATTTTAAGAAAAATAAAGGATACGAGCGATCGATCCAGATGTGTAAAGAGTATGACATTTTTCGTCAGTGTTACTGTGGCTGTGTCTTTGCAGCTAAACAGCAAGGTTGTGATTTAAAGAAAATAAACCAAGAAGCAAAGGATTATTTAGCAAGTTCAAAAATTTCAATTAATTAGCTCTATTATAAAATTTTCAAGAAAACGTAAGAAAAAAATAAGAAATTTATGTTAAGTATAATTAAGTGTCAAAATAAAAGCGATTGATTCGATTGAAAACGAATATTCAGTTTGGTGGAAAAATGAATTTTAGACCAAGCATAAAAAATAATAGTGATGAAAAATAAAACATAAAGGAAGAGATATGATGCGAAAAGTAGCACCTATTTTGAAACCAATAGCAGTCTTAACTATTTCAACAATCGTTGCTACTGCGACCGGTGTTGTCAACAGCTCAAGTTATCGTACCCCTAGTTCAAGTTCGGTGGAAGAAACAACACCAACATCAACACCAGAGACCACATCTAATGAAACGTCGACAACACTGGATCAGACGAATGATTCATCGAGCACATGGGAAGAAAATACGAGTTCAACCAACGAAAATACGTATTCTACAGAGCAACCAAGTAGTTCGAAAGAAAAGTCTGACAAGCAAGGAAGCAGTTCATCCGAAACCAGTGATACGAATGCGATCAATGGAGGAAATCATACAGAACCAAGCTCAAGTTCGTCAACAGTACCAAGTAATACGACACCAAGTACTGAAGGACAGGATAGTGGAGAGGCTACCGTGAAAAATGTAACGCCAACCCAAAATACAGATGGAAAACAAGTGTATAATCAGCAAGCAGGTGATTCACAATGACAATTTTATTAGATATTATCAATAGCGTGCATAAGTTTTTAGGTTATTTAGATATTAGTCCTAAATATTTAAATCGAGGCTATACGATTTTAAGTGTAATCCCAACGATGTATCTTTTACGGATTATTTATGGACTTTGGCAAAACCAAAATTACTTACAATTTTTCTTGTATGGAATCGGCTTTTTAGTGTTAGTGTATTTTATCATTTTGAATGTATTTTATTACTTTCTGGATAAGAATACCAAAGCGGATGTGACACAATTGTTTGTCAAATATTTACCGGAAGAAGCATTCAATATTCAAACAGAAGAAGCGATGCTGAATAGCGGTGCAATCGACAAAGTGAACACGAAAGAAGTCAGTGTTTCTTATGATGAAGATTATCAATTGCGATTAGCTGAAAACATGCGTTATTTAATCGGGAATGGTGAGATTAAAACAAATGATCTAGGAAGAATGGATGGCTATCTTGTGGATCGTAACACACTTTATCCTTATTATTACGTTAAAAAAGTAGCAGAAAAAGAATATCAGTTGAGTATTGGGCGCAGCTACTCGGATTTAGCCCCTGTTGGAACGATTCTTATGGATTCGGCGGATGAAAAGCTCGAACCAGTTGGGTTGTTTATTGTAGGTGGTGACTTCGTCAAAGAAGGCTTAAGGTATCATGAGCCTTATCGTTTAAAACTTATCGTGAAAAAAGAACAACCAGAAAATGAAGCAATGGTTTACAGTAGAAGTCAACGAAGAAAGCATTCACGAAGTTAATGGATCACGTTGATCAAGACAGGTTGGAAAATTGTGGATGAAAAATGACAGAATCTCCCTTTGAATAATAAAAGAAAAAAATAGGGTTATACGTGATGTATTCTTATTCTTTCCTTTACTTTCTAAAAAAGGTAAAATAAAAAAGAACAATAAAAAAATCAATTGAATAATACGAAGAGAAAACAAAAGTAAAGCGGGAGGTATGTTGTGAAAGAATTTTTTAAAAATTGGGGTATTTTGATCGTAGTACTAGCAGCTATTTTATTAGCTCGGGTCTATGTATTTACGCCAGTTACCGTTAACGGACATTCAATGGATCCGACGTTGAGTGATGGTCAACGATTGATCTCGTCGAAAATCTCAAAGTATGAACGCTTTGATATTATCACGACGAAAGAACCTGGAGATGAAGAACGAATGATCGTTAAACGAATCATTGGCATGCCGGGCGATACCGTGAAAATGGAAAATGATCAATTGACGATTAATGGTAAAAAATATAATGAGTCTTATTTAAATGAGTTTAAAAAAGATTTTGCGAAAGATAAATTGCAGAATGAATATTCTTACAGTGAAGCTTTCCAAGCACAGGCTGAAAATTCGCAGCATTTCACAAGTGATTTTGAATATGTTGTGCCCAAAGGAAAATATTTAGTTTTGGGAGATAATCGTTTGATCTCTAAAGATAGCCGAATATTTGGCTTGGTGGATGCAGACATGATTCAAGGAAAAGTAGTTTTCCGTTACTGGCCTTTGAACGAAATCAAAATCTTTTAAGTCTCTTTCTGAGCAGGTATCAGAAAGAGCATGAGCAAAAAGCAGGCAACAGTGGTCATGACCAAGTTGTCTAGCCCAGAAAATAAGCCACAGAATCCGAAATAGTTTTTCCTATTTTAAGGATTCTGTGGCTTATTTTTTATTTTTTTCCGCTAGCAAAAAACAAAGAGGCATCTTGGTTCATGAATAAATTTTTACCAGAGTGAAAAGTGTGGATATTCGTGGAATGAAACCCAATTTGTTCAAGTAGAGCCATAAGTGCTTCATGGTCAAACCCATTATGGACTTTTGGATGGTTGATCGCATCATTGTGATCAAAATCAATGATCAAAAGTTGACCGTTTGGCGTAAGCATGTGGTAGAGTTTTTCTAAGATCAAACGTGTGTCAGGAATATGCAGTAGGACTAATGACATCAAAATAAGATCTACTTTTTGATCGATTTTTTGATCGATGGATTCGGTTGTGGCATCGAACGTTGCCGAAGAGACGTTTGTTAATCCGCTAGTCTTAATTTTGTCTTCAGCAATTGTTAGCATCGCATCAGAGGAATCAACTAGAAGAAGTTGCTTGAATCGGTCAGCTAAAGCTAACGAAACCAAACCGGTACCTCCGCCATAATCCATAAAAGTCAGTTCTTTGGTGGAAGAAGGTAGTTGAGAAATTAGTTCGTCTTGAATAATTTTTGCTAGTGCTTTTCTTTCGGGAGTATCATAATGGTTTGCGATTTGATTGAAGATTTCTGACATAAGGTCACTCCTGACTTCATAAGTTAGATGAATTTTGTTAAGTATAGCAAAAAAAACTGTTTTCCCAAACCACTAGTTGATTTTGAAGGATTGAAAGACACGCAGCTATTGTTTTAAATGTATGAGTGTTTTAATCTAAAGTAACGTTTTTACCAGATGAAAAATTCTCACTGTAAAAAATAATGAAAATCAAGTATAATACCATAGGAACAAACTGGAAGGTGAGCAAGTAAATGGCACAACTATTTTTTAAGTATGGCGCAATGAATAGCGGCAAGACAATTGAGATCTTAAAAGTCGCACATAATTATGAAGAACAGAATAAACCAGTTGTCTTGATGACAAGTGGGATCGATACCAGAGATGGTGTTGGTGTTGTCTCTAGTCGTATTGGGTTAAAAAGAGAAGCCACGCCGATTTTTGAAGAAACAGATGTCTTTGATGTCATTTTTCAAATGGAGGATAAGCCATATTGTATATTGATCGACGAGGCGCAATTTTTAAAGAAAAAACACGTAATTGCGTTTACGAAAATTGTTGATGAATTAAACATTCCGGTGATGGCATTTGGTTTGAAGAATGATTTTAGAAATGAGTTATTTGAAGGATCAAAATATCTATTGCTTTATGCAGACAAAATCGAAGAGATGAAAACGATCTGCTGGTTCTGCCATAAGAAAGCAATCATGAATTTACATTATATCGATGGTCAACCAGTTTACGAGGGGGATCAGGTACAAATTGGTGGAAATGAAGCCTATTACCCCGTTTGTCGGAAACACTATTTTGAACCATCAATTATGACAGAAGGAGAATAAAGATGTACGATCAATTACAAGCAATTGAAGACCGTTATGAAGAACTGGGCGAGCTACTAAGCGATCCAGAAGTAATTTCAGATACGAAACGTTTTATGCAATTATCAAAAGAAGAAGCAAACACTCGTGAAACTGTTGATGTCTACCGTCGTTACAAAGATGTCGTACAAGGGATCAAAGATACAGAAGAGCTGTTAGGTGAAAAGTTGGATGATGAAATGGCTGAAATGGCCAAAGAAGAATTATCTGATTTGAAAAAAGAAAAAGAAGAATTAGAAGAAAAAATCAAAATCTTATTACTACCAAAGGACCCGAACGATGATAAAAACATCATCATGGAAATTCGTGGGGCAGCAGGTGGAGATGAAGCAGCGTTATTTGCTGGTGACTTATTCAACATGTATCAGAAATATGCAGAATCACAAGGTTGGAAAACGGAAGTGATGGAGGCAAGTATTACTGGTATCGGTGGCTATAAAGAAGTCATCATGATGATCTCTGGAGAAAATGTCTATTCAAAATTAAAATATGAAAGTGGTGCGCATCGTGTACAACGAGTGCCATCTACAGAATCACAAGGACGAATCCACACATCAACAGCAACCGTTGTGGTCATGCCAGAAGCAGAAGAAGTAGAAATCGATATTGAAGATAAAGATATCAGAACAGATATCTATCATGCATCAGGGGCTGGCGGTCAGCACGTCAATAAAACAGCATCGGCAGTTCGTCTAACTCATTTACCTACTGGAATCGTGGTAGCAATGCAAGATGAACGTTCACAGCTGAAAAACCGTGAAAAAGCCATGAAGATTTTACGGGCCCGTGTCTATGATAAAATCCAACAAGAAGCACAAAGTGAATACGATGCAAACCGTAAATCAGCCGTTGGAACGGGTGATCGCTCTGAGCGGATCCGTACGTATAATTTCCCGCAAAACCGTGTGACTGACCATCGTATTGGTTTAACTATCCAAAAATTAGATCAAATCCTTGCTGGAAAAATGGATGAGATCGTGGATGCGTTGATCATGTATGACCAAACATCAAAATTGGAAGAAATGCAAAATGGGTAAGACCACGTATTTAGAAGTCCTATCACGGGCTTCTTCTTTTTTAGAAGATCATGGAAAAGAAGGACATAGTATCCAATTTCTTTTTCTTGAACGTAAAGGTTGGCAAAAACTTGATTGGTTGTTGCAGATGAATGAGCCCATTTCTAGCGAAGATCAACAGATGATCGAACAAGATCTGGAGCATTTGATGAACAATTATCCGCCTCAATATTTGTTGGGGTATGCTGACTTTTATGGTCACCGCCTAAAAGTGACAGAGGACACTTTGATCCCTAGACCGGAAACAGAAGAATTAGTTGAACGATGTTTGCAAGAAACGTCAGAACAAAACTTGAAGGTCATAGATATTGGAACAGGAACAGGGGCAATTGCGATCAGTTTAAAAGCTGCAAGAAAGAACTGGGACGTTTCGGCTGTGGACCTATCTCCAGCAGCTCTCTCAGTAGCGAAAGAGAATGCGCAACAAGCTGGACTGGCGATCCATTTTTATCATGGAGATACACTGGCACCGGTCAGTGATCAAACCTTTGACGTCATTATTTCCAACCCGCCGTATATTCGTTTCGATGAATGGGAATTGATGGATGAAAGTGTTCGGACATTTGAACCTAAAATGGCATTATTTGCCGAAGATGAAGGATTAGCCATCTATAAAAAAATAGCAAAAGAAGCAAAACAATATTTGAAACCAGAGGGAAAACTATTTTTGGAAATAGGATTTAGCCAAGGGGAGATCGTGAAACAAATCTTTCAAACGGCATTCCCCAATAAACAAGTAAGTATTCATAAAGATTTATTTGGAAATGAACGAATAGTTTCTGTGATGAGCTGATTGTGGATGAAAAATATTTTTTATGTTTTTTTATCATAAAAAAACATTGATTTTACAAGGATGAAAACGAGTTATTGACTTATCAACATACTTATCCACTATTGACAAAATAGTTATCAACACTCTGTTGATAACATGAGGATAAAGTAGAATAAATCAAGCATATTGAAAAATGAGGGTGTGGATAGACTGTGGAAACAAACTATTATCATGAAGAACAATTATCAGAAGCAGCACAAGCATTAAAAAGTGGCGAACTCGTTGCTTTTCCAACTGAAACTGTCTATGGACTAGGCGCTAATGCACTTTTGCCTGAAGCGGTAACCGAAGTGTTTTCGGTCAAAGGTCGTCCACAAGATAATCCTTTGATTGTCCATGTTTCATCGTTTGAGCAAGTAAAACAATTTGTGGATAACTTTCATCCTTTAACGGAAAAAATCGTCAATCATTTCTGGCCAGGTCCCTTAACACTTATTTTTGAGATCAAAAAAGGGTCTTTACCACCTATTGTAACAGGTGGGTTATCCACAGCTGCTTTTCGTATGCCAGATAACAAAAAAACGCTTGAAGTCATCCAATTAGCTGGTATACCAATTGTTGGTCCTAGTGCGAATACTTCGGGAAAACCTAGTCCAACGACTGCGGAACATGTCTACCATGATTTAAAAGGAAAAATCAATGGGATCATTGATGATGGTGCAACCCGAATTGGTGTGGAATCAACCGTGATCGATCTCAGTGATCCGGATCGTGAACCCATGATTTTACGTCCAGGAGCGGTGACCAAAGAACAGCTTGAAAAAGTGATCGGTGGAAAGGTGGCCGTTGATCGTCATTTAGTCCAAAGCACTGAAACACCTAAATCACCAGGAATGAAATATAAGCACTATTCGCCTGATACGCAAGTCATGATGGTCCAAGAAAATGATTGGGAAGGCGCTGTAAAATGGGCGAAAGAAGAACATTTGCGTGTTGGAGTAATTGCAGGTCCTAAAATTGCTGAAGCTGTTCGTTTTGATGTAGCAGCAGTCTACATGTATTTTGATGATTCAGTAGAAGCCGCTACGAAAGGATTATTTGCAGGATTACGTGGGTTAGATGAGAAGAACCTTGGACTTGATATGATCTTTGTTGCAGTATTTCCAGAAGAAGGTCTGGGAAATGCTTATATGAATCGCTTAAAAAAATCAGCGGGACAAAAATATTTTGAAAAAAGAACGTAGGTAGCTTGTACCCATACTTTATTATGATACAATGCAATAAAGTAAACTCTACTTGAATAAACTTGAATAAAACTGAGAGATCATGTTCAAAAGAGAAAGAATCAGCAATCATTCGTGAGATGTAGCTTTTTACAGCGATCTGAATGACCAGTTAAGGATTTTAGCTGATCGTGCATAGATTGCTAGTTGATTCATGATTTCTTAGTAAACAATAAGAAGGAGCTGTTGTGTGTGGTAGACTACAAAACGTTTGACCCAGATTTATGGGCAGCAATCGCAAAAGAAGAAGAAAGACAAGAAAATAATTTGGAACTTATCGCTTCCGAAAATTTTGTCTCTGAAGCAGTGATGGCGGCTCAAGGAAGTATCTTGACAAATAAATATGCAGAAGGTTACCCTGGGCATCGTTATTATGGTGGCTGTGAATTTGTCGATATCGTCGAAAGTTTAGCGATCGATCGTGCAAAAGAATTATTCGGTGCAAAATTTGTCAATGTTCAACCTCATTCTGGTTCACAAGCGAACACGGCAGCATATCTTGCTTTAGTAGAACCTGGTGACACGATTTTAGGGATGGATCTTTCAGCAGGTGGACATTTGACTCATGGTTCTCCTGTGAACTTTAGTGGAAAAACGTACCATTTTGTAGCCTATGGTGTTGATCCAACAACAGAAGTCATTGATTACAATGTTGTGCGGATTTTAGCTAGAAAACATCAACCAAAATTGATCGTTGCCGGAGCAAGTGCCTATGGTAGAATCATTGATTTTGAAAAATTTAGAGAAATCGCTGATGAAGTAGGTGCGAAATTAATGGTTGATATGGCACATATCGCTGGCTTAGTTGCAGCTGGTGTCCATCCAAGTCCAATCCCTTATGCGGACATTACTACGACAACCACTCATAAAACATTACGTGGACCACGTGGTGGTATGATTTTGACCAATAATGAAGAATTAGCGAAAAAAATCAATAGTGCAGTTTTCCCTGGCATCCAAGGTGGACCACTAGAGCATGTCATTGCAGGGAAAGCAGCAGCATTCAAAGAAGCTTTGACACCTGAATTTAAAGAATACAGTGAACAGATTATTGCTAATGCCAAAGCGATGGCAAAAGTCTTCAATCAAGCAATCGGTACAAGAGTGGTCTCTGGCGCAACGGATAATCATTTAGTTTTAATCGATGTCCGTGGATTAGAGTTAAACGGGAAAGAAGCCGAAAGTATTTTAGATAGTGTGAATATTACGGTTAACAAAAATTCAATTCCATTTGAAACACTTAGCCCGTTCAAGACTAGCGGGATCCGTATCGGTACTCCAGCAATTACTACAAGAGGCTTCAAAGAAGAAGATGCTGTGAAGGTGGCGGAATTGATCGTCAAAGCTTTACAAGCCAAAGAGAATGAAGCCGAATTAGCTGAAGTCAAAGCTGGTGTGCGTGAATTGACTGAAAAATATCCTTTATATAATAAATAAAAGGAATAATCACTACAAAACGAGTCGCTTAACGCAAGAAGTACCATCAGCAGACATAAAAAAGCAACTGTTTCAAAATTCTTAGTTTGCTAAAATTTATTGTATATTAAAAATAATCCGAAGAATCCAAAATCGCTTCTCCTGTTTTTGGAATTCTTTGGATTATTTTTTGAAATGGCTTATTGTGTGTGGACACTTTTTCAAGGGAAAGTTGTTGGAATCGCTTCTTTTGGGTGTTTTAGTTTTATTTAGGCAAAAGTTTTCTTCTATCGATGCAGCACGAATACATTGGTGAAATCTATTTAAAATAGCCTGAGATATAGGACTGAGATGGATTAGGTATGGAAGTGTTGAGGTTTTGTTTTAATGAAGGGATAAACTAAGACGGAGGTACTGGGGGAAGTATGGGGAATGCTTATGTTGACTGAGTTTGAGAGAAAACAAACAAACTGATTTTTTGACTTTTTCATTGGGGCTCACTAGTATATGAGGTGTAATTTGGCTTTTTATTATAATCTAGGGAGGAACCATGATGACCGAACGAATCTCATTAGAAAAATCAGCAATCGAATTTAGTGATGCAAATGCTCCCCACCCAAGAATCTACGAATTACCACCTGAAGAAGGACGAGCGCTATTAGAAAAAGTCCAAGAATCGCCCGTTGATAAACTACCAGTCGACATTGAAGATTTAAAGGTTGATACTGGTCAATGGGGGTCCATCAACGTTCGTTTTGTCCGTCCAGAAGGAAATACTGATAAATTACCAGTGATTTTCTATATTCATGGAGCTGGTTGGGTTTTTGGTAGCGCACAAACTCATGACAAGTTGATTCGTGAATTAGCCGTTCGCACGAACTCGGTCGTCGTTTTTCCAGAGTACAGCCGTTCGCCGGAAGCAAAATATCCAACAGCGATCGAACAAAGCTATGCAGTCTTACAAAAGCTAAGTGAACTAGCGGAATCAAAAGGGTTAGATTTAACTGAATTAGCGGTAGCGGGCGATTCAGTTGGAGGTAATATGGCAACTGTAATGACTATTTTAACCAAAGAACGCCAAGGGTTGCCGATCCAAAAACAACTTTTGTTTTATCCGGTGACGGATGCCAATTTCACTACTGATTCTTATCAAGAATTTGCCGAAAACTATTTTTTAACAAAAGAAGGAATGAAATGGTTTTGGGACCAATATACAACTGATGATTCAGAGCGGTCAGAAATCACCGCATCACCATTACGAGCGACTTCTGAAGACTTGGCAGACTTACCACCAGCTTTGATTTTAACTGGTGAAGCGGATGTTTTAAGAGACGAAGGAGAAGCTTATGCTCGGAAGTTACGTGATGTAGGTGTGGCAGTCACCCAGGTTCGTTTTCAAGGGATGATCCACGATTTTGTGATGGTCAATTCATTGGACCAAACCAATGCTACCAGAGCAGCGATGCTTTTAGCGACTCAGTGGTTACAGCAGGATCGATGATCCTATTTATATAACCAGATATATGTAATATTAATCTGACTAAAAGACAGTAAAAATAACAAAAAAACTCATTGTTCAAAGCTTTTTTGTTATTTTTTACTGCTTTTTTTTATTTTTGATTACTGTTGTTTTATTTATTTTATTTTCTTTTGAAAAGTTGTTGGTTTGACTAGTCAATTGGGTCTTTTTGTTTTACAATTAAAAAGAAACGACAGAACAAAGGAGACCAGAAAAATGGGCAAATTCCAAGTAATCGACCATCCATTGATCCAACATAAACTAACTATTATTCGTGACAAAGACTGTGGAACAAAAGTTTTCCGTGAGGTTGTCGACGAAATTGCTATGTTGATGGCATATGAAGTATCACGTGACATGCCATTAGAAGATATCGTAATCGAAACACCGATTACAGAAACAACTCAAAAAACGTTATCTGGTAAAAAAGTAGCGATCATTCCGATTCTACGAGCAGGTATTGGGATGGTTGACGGTATTTTAGAATTGATCCCAGCTGCGAAAGTCGGACATATCGGGTTATACCGTGACGAAGAAACATTTGAACCTCATGAATATTTCGTAAAATTACCTGAAGATATCGATGCACGACAATTATTTGTTGTTGACCCAATGTTAGCGACAGGTGGCTCAGCGATCATGGCGATCGATGCATTAAAAGAACGTGGCGCTTCAAATATCAAATTTGTTTGTCTAGTAGCTGCTCCAGAGGGTGTAAAAGCTTTACAAGAAGCACATCCAGATATTGACATCTACACAGCTGCATTAGATGAAAAATTGAATGAACACGGCTACATCGTTCCAGGTCTAGGCGATGCAGGGGACCGTTTATTTGGTACGAAATAAAAATAATAAACGCTAAGGCACCAAACCATAGTAGGATTTCTTATTCTATTATGGTTTTTTGTTTGTTATTAATTCTAGTAATTTATCATGGTTTTGATAGAAAGTAGTTTATTCAAAGAATAGCTGCAAGAAGATGGATCAAAGAATATACGGAATTTGAAAAAACGGATGGAGTCTTGCAGAATCTTAAGTGAACAAGAGGAACAGCAAAAGAATAGAGGATAGTTTTTGACATCTCATAAGTCTTTATTGATGTGAGAAAAAAAACTATTTTTAAGTTAGAGAGAACAATAGGCACGTTTATGATGCCATGAATGGAATAAGTGATCCTAGATAGTTGATGAAATTTTTCAAATAAAAAAACCATCCCAAAAAACGCAGAGATGGTCAGTGTTAAATTTTCTTCAATTCTTTGTAATTGATGATGATTACACCTTTGCTTTGTGTCATTAAATTGGCATTTTCATCTGTTTTGTCAATTTCAACCACAGCCGAGTTTTTCAGTTGTTTTGAAATTGTTCCAGTTTGCGGTGTTCCATGAATCATAAATGTCACGTGAGTGTCGATCGTAAATTTTTCCCCAAATTCTGACGGTACGATAGTTGTATCAAATTTTCCAAACGTTGCCATTTTCATAAAACCTGCCTTTCATATCAATTATACCACGTTTTATGAAAAAAATCATGAAATAGAACGAAATTTACACTTGTGCCTTTACAAATTTTTAAAATACGTATATAATTTCATATGGAAACGCCAGCTTAGCTCAGTTGGTAGAGCAACGCACTCGTAACGCGTAGGTCACAGGTTCGATCCCTGCAGCTGGCATCATTTATAAAAGCAACGATCTCAAAGATTTTTTATTTTGAGATCGTTGCTTTTTTTCGTAAGGAATTTGAAAAGAAGAGGAAGGAACATCATTAAAAATAGCGGATACGGGGATGTCGATTCTGGATCTGTTTTACTATTCAATAACTGCGAAGAAGCATCAAGATCTGGTTCTTCAACCAATTTTTTAAACATCAAAATTAGTAGATTCTACTAGTTTTGATGTTTTTTTGTTGAACAAATGACAGCCATCAAGTGCTAAAACAGATGGAATCATAAAACTGTTGAAAATTAAAGGAGTTTGGCACAACTAGAGGTTTCGTTCTTTTTTATAAAAAAACTAAGTGGGATTTCTAATAAATGTAAAATTATGGATAGGAAAAAAGCGGATAGGAAATGATTTTTTTCTTAAATCAAGTCAATTATTTGGCACATTATTCCTTTTTTTGCTATCTAAGTCGCCTTTTTTTTCACTGTAAATATAGATTGCTAATTTTTAAAATGTTATACCGATTTTTTTATTGGTTATTTATTTGTCGTTATTAATGATAGCAAACTAGTTCTGTAGTTGTATTTTTATATTGAAATAAACGATGGTCTGTATGATCTTGCTTCATGACCTTCTGATTTAAAAGTTGAAGAAATTTGACGATCAAAAAAAATTCACTTGAAATTAGTTATTTATTTTTCATATTTATATGCAAACATCAGCAAACCTTCATAATACTATTATTTTTTATTTTAAAAGTGAAAAAAATAGAAAAAAACGGAAAAAATTGGTGTTTATTCAATAAAAAACACTCTATTCTAATTATATATTTGAATTTATTTTAAATTAGGAGGGAAAAATGAAAAAGAAAAAAAATTATCAGGTATTGGTGATGGGGTTAGTTGTTGGTCAGGTTCTTACTAACGGGACAACATTTGCTTACGCAGCGACACTTGAAAGAAATCTTTTGGATGAGAGCAAGTTTTCAGATGAGCGTATGGATGCATTGAATGATCAGTATCAACCAGTTACTTATGTTTACCATAAAATAACGATAAATGAAGCGCCTAAAATTCCTAGTCAACTTCAAAATAAAGAGCTTGTTGAAACTCAAAATATAAATAAAAATGAAGTAAAACAGATCGTTTATCAAGTTCATCAGCAAATAAAACAGCAAATAAAACAACAAATAAAACCAACTACACAGCAACAAATAAAACAACGAAGTTTGTCAAAAACGAACGAAAAGAACCTTTCTAGCCTCTGATTCGAAATGTTTGGAATAGGATTCAATGCTCTTGAAAACTATCAGGTCTTTTGGAAAAAGAGCAAAACTGAATAATTAACATACTTCTAGTGTATTGAATTCATCTACTGGAAGTAATTAGGGAAAGGAATGGCGAAATGGATATCGTTCAGTTGCTAGATGAAAACTCAAAAATGAAAATTAAACTTCTGGAACTTATTCAGACAAAACTTGGTGAAAGAGTAGAAATCTCTTTTTTAGCGCAGAAAACAGGTATATCTAAATTTAAATTAAGTAAATTAATTCATGAGTTGAAAATGGAGCTAGAACAGAAATTATGCTTAAATGATTTTTTTGTCGTAAAGCGGGGCGTTGTTCAAGTATATTCTTTTATTTGTGATGAGAACATTCTTAAATTACGTCAGCACTATTTAAATAGTTCGCTAACTTATCAGCTGCTTATTTTCCTGCTGTTTTCAAACCGACCGATTAATAAATTTACGACCGATCATTACATTTCAAATTCTTCTTTATATCTTTATAAAAAACGAATCAATAAATTGTTAGAAAAAGATCATCTCATTATTAAGAAAAATAAGATAGTAGGGAATGAATGGAAGATTCGCTCGGTAGGATATGGCATTCTCCATAATTTGAATGGGATTGATTCCCCTTTTACTGAGCAACAAAAAAATCAAAGTGACCGGCTTGTATTTTGGATCGAACAATTTTTTAGGATTAGAATCCGTAATAGTTTACGTTATAAATTATCTTTATTTCTATCAATCAGTGCGCTTCGGATTCAGAGAAAAGCGTATTTGGATGAAGCACATCTGACGATCAAAGTTGATCAGACCTCAATATTGGTTCAAAAACTTGCAGGAAAATTGAAGACAGAGTACCAAATATCAGATACAGTAGCAGTAAAAGAAGCTTCAGTCTTGTATGCCTATTTATATGTTAATCGGATCATTGATAAGAAGTCTTGTCTAGATTTTTCTGAACTAGATCCGACACTGTCAATTTTTAACAATAATTATTCAAGTATGCTAAAAGGTATTGCTGATTCAACTTTTGTTGATCAACGTCTGTTTAAAGTGTTATTGAAAAATGTGCAACCGCTACATGAACGGTTGTTATTTATGCCCGATATCCATCATCGTTTTGGAAATATCCATAATTTTCAATTTTTAAGAGAAGAATATCCTTTATTTGATCAGAAAGTCAATGAAACCATTATGGAAACAGCTCGTTCTATTTTACTTAATGAAGAAGAAAAAGCAGATTTATACATGTACTATATGATGGAATTGATTGAAAATTTTCCCTTAGAAGCAGTTGAAGAAGCTGTTTATATTACGTTGGATTTTTCTTATGGAAAAGCGTATGAAGAGTTTATTGCAGAACATCTCCAATATTCCTTAGCTGGAAAAATAGTCATTGAAAAAGTTATTTCTTCGAAAATGGATATCTATATTTCTGACTTTCATTTAGGAAACCTTCAATGTACCCATATCTTATGGCAACGATTGCCCAACAATCATAATTGGCAAGAACTAATTAAACAAATTAAACAATGCATCAGCGAAAAAAATGTCGTAAATCAAAAGGAAACGTCCAATGTTTCCTCTACCAGCTAGTCTTTTTTCTTTACCTGCCTATAATGTGACAGAGATTCATTCAATAGCTTTATCGGAATGTTATTGTTATGTTTAGAAGTAATGTATTTGCTAACTAGAAAAATAAAAAAACACCTGAAATCAAACGCTCATTTCAGGTGTTTTTTTATAGAGAAAACCTTGGCACGAAGGGAGAAAATCTCGAAATAGAAATAGTTATTCTCACGACTTATTCTTTTTCACGAGAAACGATGGTTTGTTCTGTTTCACGTATGATATAAACGGGGCGTTGTTTGGTTTCAAGGAAAATTTTACCAATGTATTTGCCAATGATCCCTAGGCATAGTAATTGGATGCCGCCGATAAATAAAAAGATCGATACCATTGAAGGCCAGCCGGCTGTCGGGTCACCAAATAATAAGGCTCGTGCAATGATAAATAAAATAGCAATTCCCGAACCAATACAAGAAAGAGCGCCAGTGAAAGAGGCGATCGTTAGTGGTGCATCTGAAAAATTGACGATTCCATCAATCGAATAATTGAATAATTTCCAAAAGGACCAAGAGGTTTCACCAGCCACTCGTTCACGGTTTTCAAAAGAAAGATACTCTGTTTTGAAACCGACCCAACTAAATAATCCTTTTGAAAAACGATTGTACTCGGTTAACTCTAAAACAGCATCAACCATCTGTCGAGTCATCAAACGGAAATCTCTTGCACCATCTACCATTTCTGTGTCACTGATTTTATTGATCAACTGATAGAACCGTTTAGCGAAGAAACTCCGAATCACTGGTTCTCCTTCTCTTGTTGAGCGTCTCGTTCCTACGCAATCAATGTCAGTTGTCGTGATTTTTTCAATCATGAGTGGTAGTAATTCTGGAGGATCTTGTAAATCAACGTCCATTACTGTGATTAGCTCCCCAGTCGAAGCTTGTAAACCCGCATAGAGGGCAGCTTCTTTTCCGAAATTTCGAGAAAAAGAAACGAATCTCACATATTTATATTTTCTCGCTAATGCTTTAATGGCTTGTAGCGTACCATCTGAGGAGCCATCATCAATAAACAAGTATTCAAACTCGTGTCCGTCTTTGAATTTTTCTACTTCATCGAAAAAAAGCGGTACAGTCTTTTCTTCGTTATAGCAAGGGACAACAATTGATATTTTCATATGATAAATCCTTTCAAGCAAATATTATTTGTTCGAACAGAATAGTAAATAAACTGTATTTTCTGTTACTTAAGTAATCATCATTTTTAGTTTATCATTAAGCTGACACTTAATAAAACTTTAAATTGCATTTTTAGCTAAAATAATACAAGATAAATAAAATAGTAGAACGGTAGAGGAGGGCAAGTCTAGTTCATTCAGGATTAGACGATGAAAATGAAAATAAATACGCCAATTGGAGAACTATGGTTAGATGCAGATCAGAATGGGTTGACGAAGGTTTCGTTTCATCCGATTGAAGAAATGGCGGTAAATGGTGCACAGGATCAAGGAAAGAAACAAGAAATCCTACTTGAAACAGAACGTCAATTGGCTGAGTACTTTGAGGGAAACCGGCAGGACTTTCAACTTCCGTTATCAATAAACACAGGCACGATTTTTCAACAAAAGGTTTGGCAAGCATTACAAGAGATTCCTTATGGAGAAATACGCACATATAAAAAAATAGCAGAAACCATTGATCATCCCAAAGCGGTCCGAGCAATCGGACAAGCGAATCGCATGAATCCATTACCAATCGTGATTCCATGTCATCGAGTGATTGGACAAAACGGTCAATTAACCGGTTATATGGGAAATGCGGAAGCTGGCTTATTGATCAAACGTCAACTACTTGTATTAGAAAAAGCACTATCTGAATAAAAAAGAACTGGAATTATTTGACCTAAAAACCACCCCTTCGCCCTGAAATAGAAGTGACTATTTTGGGACGAAGAGGTGGTTTTAAGTCTGGGGATTTTATGAAGCCAACAAAGGCAGACCGCTTATACCAGTGGAATCCGGTAGTTATAGTGTTGTTAACCAAATGAATAGCAGCGCAGCAACAGTTTGCAGTAAACCAACTGCTAGACCATAAGATAAGAATCGAGGTCCTTCTTTCATGAATTTAGCGAAATCTAAACGTAAACCAATTGCGGCTAAAGCAGTGATTTCAAACCAATTACTAATAAAGTGAGCCCCTTTGTCGATAAAAGTTGGGAGCGTAAATAGGCTGTTGAGCAAGCAGAAAACTAAAAAGCCTAAAACATACCATGGTAATGGGAATCTTCTTTTCTTGGGACTGTCAGACGAAATCGTTTCAGCAGAAGCTGTCTTTTTTTGGATAAATTTTTCAAATAAATAGACAACAGCAACTAACATCATGATCCTTAAAATTTTAAAGAGCATGGCAAATTGAACAACTGAAGCATCAAGCAAACTGGCGCCAGCGACTACTTGTCCAACAGATTGAAGTGTTCCACCTAAAAGGGCACTTTTTTCAATTAAGTGATCTCCGTATAAGTGTAAGCCAAGAAAAGGTAAAGAAAGCATCATGATCGTTCCTAATAAATTAACTAATGTAATGATCTGTCCTTTTTCTTCCTCTTCAGCATGGATCACTGGAGCGATCGCTGCAATAGCCGAAGAACCGCAAACAGCATTTCCTCCTGCCATCATCAAGGAAGCTGTATCACTAAACAACAATTTTTTGCCGATCCAATAGGCACCGACGATCGTCACACTCATTTGCAACAAGACGAAGGCAATCCCTTTAATGCCGATTTGAGCAATCGTTTGAGCCGTAACCGTTGCTCCCAATAAGAAAACGGAGCATTCCAATAATTTGCTTTCAGCGAATTTCGTTCCAATGGCTAAAGAAGGTTGTTTGAAAAAAGTATTACCTAACAAGATCCCTAATAAAATGGCGATCGTGGCAGCACCAAGCTGTGGGAGCAACAATGCGAGAAGTTTGCTCATGACTGCTACTGAAAAAGCAAGAAGTAATCCAGGCAAGATTCTTCGTGAGCCTTGATTTTTAAATTGATTAATGGTTACTTGTAGATTCATGTTCTAAAAATTCCTTTCATTATCTGTGCGCATGTTTCAGAGTTGAAAAACGGGTACTCGTATTTAGAGGACGACGACTCTGAACTCAAGAATATCCTTGATAATAGTAGCACTATTCGTTTTGATTGACAAAGTTTAAAAACGCAAAAAATCTTCTGCCTTTTTCTAAATTTGAAAAAGACAGAAGAATAACATCTTAATTAAATTTCTTTAGGGACATATTTATTTGTGTTTCCATGTTCTTTGAACAAGAAGCGGATATAATGACCTAATACATAAAGCACCATTCCAGTAGCGATTACTAATTCAGCCAGTTTCAAGACCGTTAAAAAGCCAGTAGCGATCCCTAATGAATGAAAGTAATTTACAGCACAAAACATAGCAGTTGCAGAAATAACTAGTGGAAAGGTAAAAGCAGCGTAGCTTGGATAAAAATGTAGTTTAAGTAATCGTGGTAAAAGAGATAGCACGATAAAATATAAAGTTTGCGAAAGGATAAATAAGGCAACGACTAAATAAAAGGAAGGTTGCGCAAAGTTTTTCAAATAGCCAGTTAAACAAAGCGATCCCGGAGCTGCAACGATTGTGATCAATGGTAGTGTAGGATGTGCCATGTTTTTCACGAAAAACACCCGATGGATGATGATTGGCAATAAGAAAACGTAACAAGCTAGAGATAACCAAAAGAATAGTTGGCCAATGAATGGGAAAAAGTTTCCAGCAGTTACTGTAATTACCCCGAAACCAACATAAATAATGAACCAACTTGGATAAATGACTTCCAGTGATAAGTCTGCTTTGATTACATGATGGTAAGTAAAGTAAACAACTAAAATCACTTGTAGCAGGACAGCGCCAAGCCAGATGATCCGAACGATTGGTAAAAGGTGCGTAAATGGTACAAAGTAAGTACAAATAACCATTAATGACATCGTAAAAGTCGGTGAAACCGAGGCAATGATTGGATCATGTAATGTTTGTCTCGTATGTTCAAATAATAGGAACAATTTGCTAAACATTAGGATCATGAGAATCATACTAATCCCACCAATGATATTCCCTAGATGAATCCAATGATATTCTTTAAACAGATTACCTAGCGAAGCTAAACCTAGAATGAGCCCACAAATCGGGACAGGAATAAGTTTTAAAAAATTCTTCATTAATTGAATTCTCCTTTTCATAAGATGAGTGTGTTGTCTAAAGCTCAGAACAAAATGATCAGTCAGGTGGAAAGGTTGATAGTAGGTTGCATAAATAATTATGAATGACTATTTATTGGGAAATAAACAAATCGGTAGCCCTGACTGATCATTAAGAATACAAGTAACGATCTTTTTATGTCTGAGCGAGATTGAAACATTCGTTGCTTTTCAATCTCATATATTGTGCGTTACATTTACTATTATAGTCATTTCGTGGTATATTTAAATCAAATAGTTGATATAGTTACTATAATAAAAAATTATGGAAGTGATCGCATGCTGAAATTGTTAACAACTTTTCGTGTCGTATACGAAACAAGAAATTTTTCTCGAACAGCCGAATTACTTTTCTTATCTCAACCTGCTGTCTCCAATCAAATCAAACAGCTGGAAAGAGAATTAGGAGTGATTCTCTTTGAGCGAAATGGTCGGAAAGAAATGAAGCCGACAAAACAAGCAGATCTACTCTACGAACGAGCGTTAGTTTTATTAGAGGAGTGGCAAGAAACACAACAACAATTACTAGATGAACAAAATGAAGAAGAAGTTTGCCGAATCGTTGCTTCTCACACTTTTGCCGTCTATCTGTTACCAAAATTGTTGAAAGATTTGCTTTTGAAATATCCTAAAATTAATTTTGTGATTGCCTATGCCAATTCTCATGATGCGTTGGAACAAGTAGCAAAACACGAGGCTGACTTTGGTTTTATCGAAAAACCTTTAGAAACTTCTGGTGTTCAAAGATTTTCATTGATGGAGGATGAACTAGTGATCGCGGGGGATCCTGACAGTCAGTTATGGTTAGTTCGAGAAACAACTTCTGGAGTTTTTCATTATACGCAACGGTATTTTGAAGAAAAAAATATCCATGGGAAAAAGTTGTTAGTAAAAAGCAACGAAGTCATTGTCGCTCTTTTAAAGGAAGGAGTAGGACGTTCGATTTTATCAAAACGTGCGGTGCCACCAGAAGTACCAACCGAGAAATTAGCGTATCATCGAAATTTTTATTTGATCCAGCGAACAAATTTAGTTTCAGAGAATTTACAAGCGATTGGTAAAGAGATCTTGAGATATAATGAACGCTATCAAAAATGATTCGTCAGAACGTTATCTGTTATCTCGATGATGGGTCTGACTGAAGAGCAGCAAGGCAGATGATTAGATAAGAATAATTTTAAGTTTTCCCAAATGTATTTGCTTTGGCTTTCAATTATGCCGCTAGACCGCTATAATATAGAACAGTATGGTTTTTAAGAAAAGGGATGAAACATGGAAAAAAAAATAAAAGCTTCTAATAATAATCGTGATAATCGCATTGATTATGGCGTCATATTACCAGTCTTCTTATTATGTTTGATTGGATTGCTTTCTTTATATGTCGCGCTGAGTCATGATCCTAACCACCCTTCGGTAGTAAGAGGTGTTGGGATGCAAGCGATTTGGTATATCGTGGGCTCAATTGCTATTGTCGTGATTATGCATTTGAATTCCAAATGGATCTGGAAATTAACACCTTATCTCTATGGTTTTGGTCTAATTGTAATGGGACTCTTGTTAAAGTTTTATGACCGCAACCTCGCCCAGTCGACCGGTTCCAAAAACTGGTTTAGTTTTGGTTCCTTGACGTTTCAGCCAGCAGAGTTAATGAAAATTGCTTATATTTTAATGATGGCGTTGATCGTGACAAAACATAATACTCAGATGAAGGAACGAACGCTCAAATCAGATTTTTGGTTGATCGCCAAGATGTTGATTGTGACGCTCCCGGTTTTAGCCTTGATTATGGCACAAGATGATTTTGGGACCATGCTGGTATTCTTAGCAATTTTTGGTGGAGTTTTCTTAATGTCTGGTATCTCTTGGCGCATTATCGTGCCCGTAATTGCTTTGGCAGTGATTGTCGGTGCTGGGACGATCTTTTTAGTTACCACAGAAGGCGGAAGAGATTTATTATATAAAATCGGGTTTAAATCTTACCAGTTTGCTCGTATCGATTCTTGGCTTGATCCATTCCATGACACGACTGGGATGAGCTATCAGCCAGCACAAGGGTTGCTTGCAATAGGAACTGGTGGATTATTAGGTAAAGGATTTAATGTAAGTAATATCTATGTACCTGTTCGTGAATCAGATATGATTTTCACCGTGATTGGTGAGAATTTTGGATTTATCGGTGGCGCATTCGTCATCTTCTTGTATTTTATTTTGATTTATCGTATGATTCGTGTCTGCTTTGATACGAACAATGAATTTTATGCTTATATCGCCAGCGGCTTGATCATGATGCTCTTGTTCCATGTATTTGAAAATATTGGTGCTAATATTGGACTCTTACCATTAACAGGGATTCCCCTGCCATTCATTAGTCAAGGTGGATCATCGATCCTTGGAAATATGATCGGTATCGGTTTGATATTATCCATGAGGTATCAAAATGAGGCGCCTGCGAAAACTTCTAGGAGGTAACACTGTTGTATCGTTTTTATTGGTATCCGAAATGTTCCACTTGCAAAAAAGCGAAAGCTTGGTTGGATGCGCATCATGTTGATTATCAAGTAATTGATATGATTGCTAGTCCACCATCGGAAGAAATGATCACAGACTGGTTGGAACATAATGAGATTCCATTACGTCGTCTGTTCAATACGAGTGGCATGAAGTATCGGGAAATGGGGCTAAAAGACCAAGTGGCTGATTTTTCGATCAATGAAGCTAGTCGCATTCTTTCAAGTGATGGGATGTTAATCAAACGTCCCCTGATCGTCAAAGGCAAACAACTCGTCGCAATCGGTTTTAATGAAAAAATATACGAAGGAGTATTGATATAAAATGGCTGGGAAACACTTGAAGAAAAAAGATAACCTTTGGATCTTATTTAATGGGAAAGAATATTGTGTCGGTTTAACTAATGAAGCACAAAAAGAATTAGGTGATATCACATTTGCCAATTTGCCAAAAGCTGGTCAGTCTTATCAAATTGGGGAGCCTTTGATCGAAGTGGAAGCTGAAAAAGCGGTCAGTGAATTTGCTAGCCCGTTAAGCGGTACGGTTTCTTCCGTGAATGAAAAAATCAATGAAGATATCAATGTCTTAAATGATCAAGATGAAATGAATGCTTGGCTTTTAAGCTTTAAAGAAGTCGATCCAACAGAATTTGAGAAATTATAAGAGTTAGCAATTTTCAGAAAATTTTAAAGAAGTAACCGGTAAAATGTTGACACGTTATTTTCCAACTGCTATAATCAGAACAATCATAAATAAAGCTTTGAAAAGAAGAGTACATGTCACAGACGTTCAAAGAGAGCCCTGATTGCTGAAAAAGGGTAACGGAAATGAGATGGAAGATGGTCTTAGAGCAGAGTAGGTGAGCCTTGCAAACTTACTACGGGGGTGCCCGTTACAGCACAACGGTATACGGGCAGGATTATGATGAAAGAACGATGACCCAAGTACTGGTAAAGGTTGTTATTGTGAGATAGCAGCAAATCAAGGTGGTAACACGGAAGTTTCAGCTTTCGTCCTTTTGCTAAAGCAAGGGGGCGGAAGCTTTTTTGTTTCCTACTTGATCTCCATGTAAAAAATAAAAGAAAGATGTGAGCAATATGTCATTGATCCAATTAACCAATGTTGAGAAAACATTTGGTGGCAGAAATGGAACGATCCAAGCGGTAAATGATGTTTCATTAACTGTTGAAAAGGGTGATATTTACGGCATCGTTGGCTATTCTGGAGCAGGTAAAAGTACACTTGTCCGTTTATTGAACGGATTAGAGCTACCTACTAGCGGAACGGTTGTTGTGAATGACCAAGAGATTACCAAACTAAAAAATAAAGAACTGAGAACATTTCGTAAAAAAATCGGTATGATTTTCCAACATTTCAATTTGTTATGGTCACGGACAGTTTTAGAAAATATCCAACTACCATTAGAATTAGCAGGCGTACCTAAAGCCCAACGCAAAGAACGGGCGGAAGAATTGCTTGGATTAGTCGGATTAGAGGGTAGAGGAAATGCCTATCCTTCTCAACTTTCAGGAGGACAAAAACAAAGAGTTGGAATAGCTCGAGCGTTAGCAAACGATCCCGAGATCTTACTTTGTGACGAAGCAACCAGTGCGCTAGATCCACAAACCACTGAAGAAGTATTGGATCTTTTATTAGCTATCAATAAGAAATTACATTTAACGATCGTATTGATCACGCACGAAATGAACGTGATTCGTAAAATCTGTAACAAGGTAGCTGTGATGGAACGAGGAAAAGTTGTGGAAGAAGGCGATGTTTTGACAGTCTTCAAAAATCCAAAACAAGAAGTAACAAAACGTTTCGTGCAACAAGATATCGAACCAGAAGCAGACTCAAAAGAATTATTGGCTGAATTGATCAAAGAAAATCCAAAAGGTCGATTAGTGACATTAGTGTTCAACGAAAAAAATGCTAACGAGCCAGTCATCTCTCAAGCCATTCGTCAGTATAACGTCGACATCAATGTCGTTTACGGTAAAATCAAACAAACAGCAGAAGGTTCTTTTGGTTCCTTAACGACACTGATGACTGGGTCAGAGAACGAATTGGATCAAGCAGAGCGGTTTATTAAAGAACAAGGTGTTGGAGTGGAGGTGATCCACCGTGGATAAAAGCTTTGCAGAAACGTATTTAGATTTTAGTCAAATCAACATGGAAACGATGAAACAAGCATTCATCGATACGCTGTATATGACGTTGGTGTCCATGGTATTAGTGACCATCATTGGTTTGGTACTAGGTTTGATCCTGTATTCGATTGGACGAAAAAATAAACCTTATGCACGAATCATTTATGGCATTGTTTCGATTATTAGTAATATCTTTCGATCTACGCCATTTATGATCTTGATGGTCTTGATCATTCCTTTCACGAAAGCAATCGTCGGAACCATGCTAGGGGCGCAAGCTGCTATTCCTGCCTTGGTACTTTCAGCTGCCCCATTTTATGCTCGTCTAGTTGAAATTGCTTTTCGTGAAGTTAGTCCTGGAGTTTTAGAAGCGGCGGATGCGATGGGTGCCAGCTACTGGGAAATCATTTGGAAAGTCTTGATACCAGAAAGCGTGCCTGCACTGATCTCCGGATTGACAGTTACTACCATTTCGATGATCGGCTTTACTGCGATGGCGGGTGCGATCGGAGCTGGTGGTTTGGGAGGTCTTGCTTGGCAAGAAGGTTACCAACGTGGTAATCTGACCGTGACATTTGTGGCAACGTTAGTGATACTAGTCATTGTATTTATTGTTCAAGGAATCGGGGACTTTTTAACAAAGAAAACAGATAAAAGATAAGAAGAAATAGGAGGATAAAGGATATGAAAAAGAAAATTTTTGGATTTGCAGCAGCGGTCTTGCTGACTGTAGGGTTAGCAGCTTGTGGCAATAATAGCGATAGTAAAGGTGCTTCATCAAAAAGTGACGATACAACTTTAAAAGTAGGCGCATCACCAACACCTCATGCAGAAATCTTGGAACACGTCCAACCGCTATTGAAAGACGAAGGCATTAATTTAGAGATCGTGAAATTCGATGACTACATTTTACCAAATCAATCTTTAGCAGAAGGCGATATCGATGCCAATTATTTTCAACATATTCCTTATCTAAATAAAGAAATCAAAGAAAAAGGCTATGATTTTGTCAATGCGGGTGCTGTCCATATTGAACCAATGGGCTTGTACTCAAAGAAAATCAAAGACATTGCTGATTTAAAAGACGGCGCAACAGTGATTACTTCAAATTCAGAATCTGACTGGGGACGAATCATCACTATTTTACAAAATGCTGGCTTAGTTAAGGTAAAAGATGGCGTAGATCTAGAAACAGCTACGTTTGATGACATCGCTGAAAACCCTAAAAACTTAAAATTCAATCATTCGATTGATCCTTCTTTATTAGCTTCTACTTATCAAAATGATGAAGGTGACTTAGTAGCGATCAATGCAAACTTTGCTTATGGTGCTGGTTTGAATCCATTGAAAGATTCTGTCTTATTAGAAGAAGACAACTCACCATATGTGAATATCATTGCCACACGTAAAGGTGATGAAAATAGCGAAAAAATCGAAAAATTACTTGAAGTCTTACACCGTGAAGACGTTCAAAAATGGATCGAAGACAAATGGGGCGGTTCAGTCAAACCTGTCGCAGCTGATGCCAAATAAGCACTTCAAAAAATAGAGTTGAACAAAATCAAATGTTCATCTAAAAAATAATCAAGTCATCAAAAACATCAAAGTTAGTTGATTTTACTAGCTTTGATGTTTTTTTGTAGAGTGAATAGTGAATAAATTAGCTATGTAACCAATAGAGAACTCTCTTTATTATGGCATTTTTCAAGAAGCATTTATTAAGAACAGATAAGCGGTAATCAAGAGATGCGTACTGACATCATTCTGCAAGCCAACGTTTACCTATCGTTTTACATAAAACAAATCAACATAACCAGTGATCTATGAATGCTAAAAACAGAAGTTTCTTTATAAATATTATTATCTAGTAATATTGATTTAATGATAACTCGTGAAAAAAGTTTTGATTTTAGTGGGTTATAACATTGCGCTCTATTCTCAATTAGTCTAAAATAAGTGAGAACGAAACAGAATCTGGAGGGAATTTGCATGTCTGTCTTAGAAATAAAAAATTTACACGTCTCAATTGAAGAGAAAGAAATTCTTAAAGGCGTAAACTTAACGATGAAAACAGGCGAGATCCATGCCATTATGGGACCAAATGGAACAGGGAAATCGACGCTGTCAGCCGCTATTATGGGGAATCCAAACTATGAAGTCACTGAAGGCGAGATCCTATTTGACGGAAAAAATATCTTAGATTTAGAGGTCGATGAGCGGGCACGTCTAGGATTATTTTTAGCGATGCAATACCCAAGCGAAATTCCTGGGATCACGAATGCAGAATTTATGCGTGCAGCGATCAATGCCAAACGTGATGAAGACGATAAAATGTCTGTTTTGACTTTCTTGAAAAAATTAGATGAAAAAATGGCGCTGTTAAATATGCCAGAAGAAATGGCCGAACGTTACTTGAATGAAGGCTTTTCTGGTGGCGAAAAGAAACGAAATGAAATCTTACAATTATTGATGTTAGAACCAACTTTTGCCATTTTAGATGAAATTGATTCTGGATTAGATATCGATGCATTGAAAGTCGTAGCAAAAGGGGTCAATGAAATGCGTAGCGAAAACTTTGGCGCATTGATCATCACCCACTACCAACGATTATTGAATTATATCACTCCGGATGTCGTCCACATCATGATGGAAGGACGTGTCGTGATGACTGGGAATGCAGATCTAGCAAAACGACTTGAAGCAGAAGGGTATGCTGGTATCAGCAAAGAACTAGGAATCGACTATAAAGAAGAAGAAGCGTAAGGAGGAGCGGAAAATGAAAGAAACGAACTGGCTCGACCAACTTGACGCAGTTACCAATTTTTCTTTAAGCAAAGGGGAACCTGAATGGATGACCCAATTACGTCAAGCAGCGTTAGAAAAAGCCAATCAATTACCACTTCCTCAGATCGATCGTGTAAAATTCCATCGCTGGCCATTATTCGATATCCATGAGTTCACAGACCACTTTAGTGAAACAGGAAATGTAGCTGGGTTTGACGTAATGAAAGATAACCCTGTGTTGGTGCAAGAAGGAACAAATACGATCTTTGAACAATTACCAGTGGAACTCATGGAAAAAGGCGTGATCTTTACAGATATCTTCACAGCGCTCCAAGAGCATCCAGATTTAATCAAACCATACTATATGGAAAAAGCAGTGAAAATGGATGAAGATCAATTGACCGCTTTACATGCTGCTTTCATGAACAGCGGAGTGTTTTTATATGTTCCTAAAAATGTCGTGATCAATGAGCCAATTGAGAGCTTATTCATCCAAGATGGCAAGTTAGCACAGCATTTCTTTAAACATGTCTTGATCGTCGCAGAGGAACATAGTGAGTTTTCTTACTTGGAACGATTCCAATCGACCAAAGAGAAAATCCAAAAAGCTTCTGGTAATATCATTGTCGAAGTGATCGCTAAAGCTGGAGCAAAAATCAAATATTCAGCTGTCGATCAATTAGGAGAAAATATCACTTCTTATATCAATCGTCGAGGTCATATTTTACGTGATGCTTCTGTAGATTGGGCAATCGGCGTGATGAATGATGGACATGTAATTGCTGATTTTGATTCTGATTTAGTTGGCGAAGGCGCCCATGCAGAAGTGAAAATCGTTGCCATTAGCTCAGGAAAACAAATCCAAGGAATTGATACGCGTGTCACGAACAAAGCGCCTCATACGATCGGACATATCTTACAACATGGTGTGATCCGAGAAAAAGGGACGTTGACTTTCAACGGGATCGGACATATTTTAAAAGGCGCAAAAGGAGCCGATGCCCAACAAGAAAGTCGAGTATTGATGCTTTCAGATAAAGCAAGAGGAGATGCCAATCCGATCTTACTCATTGATGAAAATGAAGTCACTGCAGGACACGCTGCCAGTGTTGGTCGGGTCGATCCTGAAGAAATGTATTATTTGATGAGCCGTGGTCTTCATAAAGAAGAAGCAGAACGATTGGTTATTCGAGGCTTCCTTGGCTCTGTGTTAACAGCAATTCCAGTAGAAGCAGTCCGAAAAGAGTTAGTGGAGGTTATTGAAGGGAAGTTGAATGTATGATTCTGAAAGAAACCATTCGCGAAGATTTTCCAATATTATTTCAAGAAGTCAATGATGAACCGCTCGTTTATTTAGACAATGCAGCCACTACGCAAAAGCCAATAGCAGTAATTGAAGCAATAAAAAAATACTACGAACAAGATAATGCCAATGTGCATCGAGGAGTCCACACCTTAGCCGAACGAGCAACATTTGCCTATGAAGGCGCTCGGGAAAAGGTCAGAAAGTTTATCCATGCAGCTGAAACTGCTGAAGTCCTATTTACTCGTGGCACTACTACGAGTTTGAATTGGGTCGCTCGCAGTTTTGGTGAACAGTTTCTGCAAGCAGGGGATGAAATCTTAATTTCTTACATGGAACACCATTCCAATGTCATTCCTTGGCAACAATTAGCCAAAAAGACAGGAGCAACATTAAAATATATTGACTTGACTACCGACGGATTTTTAGACATGGCACAAGCAAAACAATTGATCACTAACAAAACAAAAATCGTATCGATTGCTCATGTTTCAAATGTCTTAGGTGTGATCAATCCCGTCAAAGAACTAGGAAAACTTGTCCATGAGCAAGGTGGGGTACTAGTCGTAGATGGCGCACAATCCGCTCCTCATATGCCAATCAACGTCCAAGAATTAGACTGTGATTTCTTTGCGTTTAGCGGACACAAAATGTGTGGACCGACTGGGATCGGAGTCTTATATGGCAAACGAAAATGGTTAGAACAAATGGAACCAGTCGAATTTGGTGGCGAAATGATCGACTTTGTCGACTTGTACGATAGTACTTGGAAAGAACTTCCATGGAAATTCGAAGCCGGCACACCTAATATCGCTGGAGCCATCGCACTAGGTCAAGCAATTGATTATCTCGAAAATGTTGGGTTGGACAATATCCATGATCATGAAAAAGAATTAATTGCCTATGTCTTACCTAAACTACAACAAATCGATGGGTTGACCATTTATGGTCCACAAGATCCCGCTACTCGTACAGGGGTCATCGCCTTTAATCTAGATGGCTTGCATCCTCATGATGTAGCCACTGCTTTAGATATGGAAGGTGTCGCTGTTCGTGCAGGTCATCATTGTGCCCAACCTTTATTGAACTATTTAGAAGTCTCAGCGACCGCACGAGCAAGCTTTTATTTTTATAATACGAAACAAGATGCAGATCGTTTAGTCGAAGCAATTCTTGCAACGAAGGAGTTTTTCCAACATGGCACTCTCTAAACTAGATAATCTCTATCGCCAGGTCATACTTGATCATTCTTCGCATCCTCATCATCGAGGCACGTTGACTGAATCAACCAGTCGAATCGAATTGAATAATCCGACCTGTGGCGATGTCATCGAATTACAAGTCGAAGTCAAAGAAGGAATCATCAAGAATATCGCATTCAACGGTAACGGTTGTTCCATCAGTACAGCCAGTGCATCCATGATGACCGATGCTGTCATGGGAAAATCTGTTGAAGAAGCACAACAATTGATCACTGATTTCTCGCAATTAGTCCAAGGAAAAGATGTCAAAGCCATCGACCAATTAGGCGATGCAGCAATGCTCAGTGGCGTAGCCAAATTTCCCGCAAGAATCAAATGTGCCACATTAGGCTGGAAAGCCTTAGAAAAAGCAATGGAAGAAAACGGCACTGCAACCTTCCATCACGTGCATCAGGAAGAGGAGTGAGAACATGGGTGTACCAGAATTAGAAGAATATAAATTTGGTTTTCACGATGATGTGGAACCAGTTTTCAGTACAGGAGAAGGCTTAACTGAAGAAGTCGTTCGAGAAATGTCTCGAATCAAAGGTGAACCTGAATGGATGTTAGATTTTCGTTTGAAATCCTTAGAAACATTCAATAAAATGCCCATGCAAAAATGGGGACCAGACCTGTCAGACATCGACTTCAATGCCATAAAATATTACCAAAAACCAAGTGATAAACCTGCCCGAGATTGGGAAGATGTACCTGATAAAATCAAAGAAACCTTTGAAAAAATCGGGATTCCTGAAGCAGAACGTGCATACCTCGCAGGTGCTTCTGCTCAATATGAATCAGAAGTCGTTTACCACAACATGAAAGACGAATTTGAAAAATTAGGGATCGTCTTCACCGATACTGATTCTGCATTGAAAGAATATCCTGAGTTATTCAAAGAATACTTTTCCAAATTAGTCCCACCCACTGACAACAAACTTGCTGCTTTAAATTCAGCTGTTTGGTCAGGAGGAACATTTATTTATGTACCTAAAGGGGTAAAAGTCGACGTTCCATTACAAACATACTTTAGGATCAATGCCGAAAATACCGGACAATTTGAACGAACATTGATCATCGTTGACGAAGGAGCCAGCATCCATTATGTCGAAGGCTGTACAGCACCAACGTATTCAAGTAACAGTCTTCATGCAGCAATCGTTGAAATCTTCACCCGAAAAGACGCCTATTGTCGCTATACCACGATTCAAAACTGGTCAGACAATGTCTATAACTTAGTAACCAAAAGAGCCAAAGCTTACGAAGGTGCCACAGTCGAATGGATCGACGGCAACCTAGGAGCTAAAACAACGATGAAATATCCAAGTGTTTACCTAGACGGCAAAGGTGCGCGTGGCACGATGCTTTCCATTGCATTTGCTGGCGCAAACCAAATCCAAGATACTGGGGCAAAAATGATCCATAACGCACCAAACACGTCAAGCTCCATCGTCTCCAAATCAATCTCAAAAGACGGTGGAGAAGTTAATTATCGAGGACAAGTAACCTTTGCTAAAAACAGCGCCGGTTCCATCTCTCACATTGAATGCGACACGATCATCATGGACGAATACTCAAAATCCGATACGATCCCATTCAACGAGATCCACAACAGCCAAGTCTCTTTGGAACACGAAGCCAAAGTCTCAAAAATCTCAGAAGAACAACTCTATTATCTTATGAGCCGAGGCCTAACCGAATCCGAAGCCACCGAAATGATCGTCATGGGCTTCGTCGAACCATTCACCAAAGAACTCCCAATGGAATACGCAGTCGAACTCAACCGTTTGATTAGTTATGAGATGGAAGGTTCCGTGGGTTAAATGAATACCATAAGCTAGAAATACCTTTTTAGGGTGTTTCTAGCTTTTTTGTTTGTTCAGTCATCTTTGCAAAGAAGATAGATTTAAAAGGTAAATGCTATAGAAAAAATGAAATATTTTATCAATTATTTGCAAGATAAAATAGAAAATTGAATGAAATAAGCTGAAAAAAGAGGAAAATAATTGAGGGGAATATGCTAACATGAACGAAAAGTATCCATATAACTTAATATTTCTGAATTCTACGAGAAAGTCACTTAATACGAACTAGTATCAACTTACGTTAATCATTTATATAAACGTAAGTTGATAGCTTATACAGTTATTTAATAGTAAAGATTTAATTCAATAGCTTTAATACCGAATTAGTTAATTAAGATAAGCAACAGCTCTAATATAAATTTATAATGATGTTTCGTTCCTTAACTAGATAAAAGAATGGAGAGTATTTCTCATGGAAAAAAATGTAGATCTCGATAAATTAGTAGCTGATTCATATAGTTTAAGTAGCTGTCTTTCAGCGTTAAGCCAGATGTCCTATGAACGATTGATAGTAAATTCAATCAGTTTAGAAGATATTAATGAAATAAATGCAATTATTATTAGTATAAAATGTCTAGCAGAACAACATGCACAAGAGATGGAAGCATTTGAACTTGAAAAAATGAAATATAGTTCAAGTTCCATAGAATAGGTTATCAGAAAAGTTGAGTGGCTCTGAATTCCAGTTAAATCTTTTATTTCCAATAATCTAGAATAAGCATATAGTCTGAAATTGAGGTGGTATGATCTAAATGTTTTCCATATCTATGAATGGACAAGACAAAACGAATCAAATAATTGATTGGAAGCTCTGGGAAAAAGACAATAAACTAATGGTAACTGTTTATTTCCCGTCAGGTAAATCGTTTTGGAAGCCATTAGATTTATGTAAAATTACACCACAAAAAGAGATACATGCAGGTCTTTTATCTAAAGAAGAAAATGTTTATCAACAAATAGATAAAGCCACTGAATACGGGAATAAGTATATTGTTGTAAACTATCCAAATGACCAAAAAAAGTATGTCATGAAGTCAGAAAAAGTAAGTATTATTTCGAGTTCTGATTTGAAAAATGAGGATATATTTTCTTATTTTACTGAAATTGTAAAAGAGCGTGTTCGTAATGCTAGTCCAGAAAATAAAACTATGACCAAAAATATAGAAAGGCAATTGGAAAAAATCACTCCTTACAAAGGAACAGCGTTGCATTCGTATTGCTATGGTAAAAATGAGGCTAGAAATTCTTTGAAACATTTGATTTTTCCCTTGGGATTGAATGAGAGTCAATTAAAAGCTGTTGAAAATGCTTTTTCCTCTCAAATTAGTATTATTGAAGGTCCTCCTGGTACAGGGAAGACACAAACTATTTTAAATATCATTGCAAATATTTTAATAAATAAAAAATCTGTTGCAATTGTTTCAAATAACAATCCAGCAGTTGAAAATGTGTATGAGAAGATGGCTAAAAAAGAACTAGACTACCTTATTGCGAAATTAGGGTGTTCAACTAATAGGACAGAATTCTTTGCAGGGGTAAAAGAAGTTCCTCGTTATAATTCAAATTCTGCAGCTACTCCTATAAAGGAAATTGATGATATTTTAGCGAAGGTGAAAGCAAGTCTGGCTACACAAAATAAAGTAGCGCAATTGACCGCAGAAATCAGCGAGCTGCTTGTTGAGAAAAAGTACTTAGAAGAATGGCATGAAGAAAATACACTTGTAGAGTTAATGGATGTCGAAAGATACAAATTAAGTCCAGAGAAAACTTCTGATTTACTTGCATATATGAATTATCTTTCTCAAATAAAATTTTCTTTTAAAGAGAGATTCCGCTTATTGCTAGGGTTTAGAATATTTAGAACTAAGTTTTTAAATACTTATACTGAACGAATAAATTTTATTTATTCTCTACAATTTCATTATTATGAAAAAACGTTACAACAAAAAGAGCAGCAATTACAAAAATATAAGAACGATTTGAATAGGGATAATTTCGAAAAATTATTAGAAGAGTTAACGAATAAATCAATGCAATTTCTCAAGCAACAATTATCAAAATCAATTCCATCTAATTCAAATTTTACCGCAGATAGCTATAAAAAGGAGTTCAGTAATTTTATTAAACGTTTTCCAGTGATTGGCAGTAGTGCACATTCGATTATTAATTCTATAGCAGAGGGAGCGATATTAGACTATATCATTATCGACGAAGCATCACAGCAAGATATCGTTCCGGGGATTTTGAGTCTGGGCTGTGCAAAGAATATTATTGTGGTGGGTGATCGCAAACAACTTCCTCACATACCTGAAAAGACAGAAATCAAGGCGCCTTCTAATGATTACGAATGTACAAAATATAGTTTACTGGATTCTTTTATCAATGTATTTAAAGAGAAAGTGCCGATTACTTTGCTGAAAGAGCACTATAGATGCCATCCTAAAATTATCCAATTTTGCAATCAGCAATTTTACAATAATCAATTAATCCCTATGACTATCGATGAAGGAGAAGCATCCATTGAACTAATTATCACATCTAAAGGAAACCATACAAGAAAACGAGCTAATTTGCGGGAAATTGAGTCTTTAGTGGAAGTTGGCTGGTCAGATGAGAAAGACATCGGATTTATTGCTCCTTATAACAATCAAGTGAATTTAGCTGGGAAGTATCTACCAGAAGAGTTTGCTAGAGCAACTATTCATAAATTTCAAGGAAGAGAATGTAAAGAAATTATTTTTTCAACAGTTTTGGATAAGAAAAAAAGCAGTCAAGCATCGATTGATTTTGTTGATAATCCGCATTTGGTGAATGTAGCTGTTTCTAGAGCCATCAATAAATTCACTTTAGTAACTGGTAATCAAGTGTTTACAAAGAATAATAAAAGTTTGGCAGCTTTAGTTAGATATATTAAGTACTATGCCTCTGATCAATACATCTATGATAGTCCAGTAATTTCTGCATTCGATTTATTATATAAGGAATATGATCGTTCTCTGGAAAAATTAAATACTCAATTAAATTTAAAGGACTCATATTTCAAATCTGAGCGGATTATGGCTGCCTTGTTGAGGGATATTTTAAGGACAGATGAATTTGCTTCTTTGACGTTTCATATGCAGATCAATTTAATCCAACTTGTCTCCATTAAAAATAATTCATTTACTGATAGAGAGATAGAATTCATGAAGCAAAAATCGAGCTGTGATTTTGTCATTTATTATAAGATCGGCAAGATTCCGATTGGAGTGATTGAAGTGGATGGAAGTAGTCATGATGATAAGGTGCAGCAAGAACGTGACAGGCTTAAAAATATTATTTTAGAAAAAGCTGAAATTCCTTTGCTTAGGTTGAAGACAACTGAAGGAAACATTGAGAGAAAAACAAAAAAGTTTTTAAACGAGTGTATGAATAAGAGTGGTGCCTAATTTGAAATGAGTAGTTGCTCAGTTTATGGGAAAATTATTTATAAAGAAAATGTAATCGTTAGCAATATAAGACGAATCCGATTAGAGAAAGAAATTGGTCAATTCGAGGTTTTACGGTGTATCAAATAAAGAAGACTTGTCAGCATTACTGCAGTTGGAATTAAAAATCTTAAAAAATATAGAAAAGGAAAGAAATATGGAATATTACAAGAATACATTGGGTTATATAAGAAAGAAATTTGATGTTCCTCGGGGAAGGAAATATTTGTATTAAAAAATAGGAATTAATATTTATAAATAAAGTGATGTAAGGAAATGAAAAAATGAAGCTTATACTATCTAAATGTAGAACAAATAATTTTTCTGAGGTTTCTAGGATACTTAATGAAAATGGTTATATACAAATAGGAGAAAGTAGAACTGAGCCAAAAAATAATTTAGAATTGTTTTTTTTCTTTGAGAGTCATGAAAAGAAACAGATAGAATGGCTTTCTGAATTATTACGTTTCTTTAATGTTGGTAAAGCAGACTATAAAGAGCATAATATTATAGATGATACTTTATATCAATATAATGCAGTTATTATACTAAAAACTCCGAATAACTTATATGCACATTCGTTAAGTCAAGGATTTAGAGTTCTTGAAAAGTTTATTGACGAAGAATTTGGCTTGAAGTTTGCTGAAAAGACCATCAAAAATGAGCATATTACTTTAAAAAATGTGAGTTATATTCAAAAAAATAAAATGAAAGGTATCACTAATTATAAGAAAGATCAAGGAGAATTTCCTAAAGCAAGTGAAAGCTATGCTTATATAAGTGGAAAACCAGATTTTAGTTTTTATGGAAATTCTATTGACTGTGGAACTGGTGTATCTTTTCCGAAAAATTTTGATATAAATAGTAAAGAAGGATTTGATCAATTATCTGAATTATTAAAAAATGTAGATAAAGCTTTAACTTTAAAAGAAAATAAATCGATTTTACCTAGAAAGAAAAGGATTGCGAAAAGTTCTCAATTATCAGGATCATTGGATGAAGAAGTTATAGAAAGAATAGTAAATGATGTCAATGAAATTGGTATAGCTTTGGACGTGAGTAAAATACACTTAGTAAATAATTCGATTAATATATATTCGGAGAATAACCATTTAGAGATATATGTTAGTAAGCATTTGAAAGAAACGAAAGAAGAGATAGAACCTTACGACAGTTCTATACTGGAATACATTCGTAAATACAATGAAAAAATAACTTCTTTAACAGATCTGAAAATTAGAGTGACTAATCATGAACATCATGTAATTGAAAATCGTCTATTAAAAGAATGGATTTATTGTGAATTAGAATATAATAATATGTTATATACTTTGGATTCAGGATTTTGGGGATACTTTAACGATAAATTTTCAGAGTTATTAAAAAAACAATTAGAAGAGATAAATAGAGTTATTGAGTATAATGAAGAGTTTAATATATACTATTCTTCTGGTGAAGGAAGGCTAAAAGGAGAAGGTGGGTATATTGAAAAACTAAGTGAGAATAAAAATTATATAAAGTTACATCAAAGAAACATTAATTACAACGGAGTTCCAATAGAAATAGCAGATGTATACAAAAAGGATACCAAGGAGTTAATAGCAATCAAAAGAGGAATGGATACATCAAATAGTATGTATAGCTTTGAGCAATCTATATTATCACTTCAATTATTAAGAAATATTACTGAGTTTAATGTAGAAGAAGAGTTATTAAAATATAATGATAGAAAAGCATCTACAGATGAAGATAAAGGTAAATTTCCTCATATTCAGAAAAAAATATTGAGAAAATTTTAAATTCTAGGATTTCCTCAGTGTTGTGGTTACAAAGTACAAAAAAATATGTAAAGATGACAGAAGAAAAGAAATTTAACTTCAATCAAATAGGTTCAATTCTATTAAAATTAAAGATTGTTGATTGGTATAGTTCAATATTAGAAAATAATTTCACACCAAAAATTTATATGGGGAAAGACCTTCAAGTTAATAAAAAAGATCAATTTTAGTAGACTTTTACATTAAGTATTGTTCCTAATAACATATCTAAAATGACCAGATTTTGATCATTTTAATTTGATAACCATTAACTCGTTAAACTACTATATGGACTCTTAATTACTTGATTTGATGGTTAATGAGACTGATTGAGAAGGTATTTTAATGTGGAATAATCTGCAAAAATTAAAATTTTTTAGCTAGAAATATCTAATGGCAGGTTTTACTGGCTTTTTTTTACTCTTTATTTAAAAACTATGAATGATACAAAATCAAATCTGGATCAAAAGGACCATCATTCTAGCTCAGTTTTTATTTGAATTTTGTTAAATTTTTATCTATTAATTTTAGCATTTTTTTGTTGAAATCATTCATAGAACATATCGTTCTCTCAGTTGTTTATGTTATGATGATTTAATCATACTAGAGAACGATATGTTTTTTAATAGCAAAAATGAAAATGGGACTGAAGAATCAAAATTGATTCTTCAGTCCCATAAATTATAGAGCCGTCAATTTTTGGCTAAGTCTCTTTTGGTTTATTTGCTTATAAATTAATATTTAATAACATTTACAAGTTTTAATGGAGTTCTTTCATCCCAATCAAGGATTGCTTGGTTTTTAATAGTTAAATAATTTCCACCGATATTTTCAATGCTAGGTAAATAATATATGTATTCATTCATTTCACTTTTGGCTTTCATTGAAACTAAAAAGCCTCTTGGATCATTGTTTCTGCTCCAGCTCTCTACAGCTGGACGAGCAAGTTCAAAGTAATCTGCATATCCGCCAGTTTTCCATTTGCTTAATGCAACCTGAACAGTTCCATCAGAGAGATTGACCATATTTACAATTTTAGTTCCTTTTGTATCAGAGTAGACTACTTTTTTCAGTGGTGTGATTTCAGTTGAGCTGTTTCGTTGATAAAGGCTACCATCTTTATAAGAGTAAGAAGCACTTGTTGGCGTATAATAGGTTCTAAGCATTCCGTTATGGACAATCGCCAAGATAAATCCACTACGAGAAAGTCTGCTCCAAGAGTCTGATTGACCAGGTGTGATATTGAAGTAGTCGGTGTTACCCTTTCCTGTAGAATTTGCACTAACTGAAACCTGAATACTTGAAAAGTCCGTACAATCGTTTGTTACAGTGACGTCAGCATGTGCTGCTTTGGTCGGTATTAAAAAGATGGCTAAAGCGACCATTCCTATTAATAAACTGACCAGTGATGATTTTTTTTTCATGATATTCCTCCTGTTAATATAATATAGTCGTAAACGTTTTCGCTTACAATTTAAGTCTAAAGGATGCAGACTATCGAGGAAAGGCAACTCAAATCAGTAAGCCAGATATTTTTAAATTGGTACTGGACAATGAAATAGGATCGTCTAACAACACGGAGTATGAGAACATACGAGGTTGCTCAGGATCAGGTGTGTATGTTGAAAGTAAAGATGAAGAGAAGTGTTCTTTGATCGGGATTATTACGAAACTTCAGTCAGAAGGGCGACAAGGGATTGTTGAAGGGATTCATATCGCACATATTGCCGCTTTCTTTTTAGAAGAGTTTGACATCATGCTGTTACCTCGTTGCTTGAATGATTTTAGTGAATATTTGGCATCTATCATAATTAGGTTATTCTATCGTAACGGATACGTCTTCGTCTGTCTGTCCATTATGTCTCCATGATCATCAAGAATTTCAACATATCATCCAAAAAATTGAAGCTAGTACGACAGATCTTTTACCGATTGAGCAACTGACGAAGGAAATCAGCCACTTAGAAGGAATGATCGATGAATCAACTAGGCGGTTAACTGATGTAGTTTCTGGAGTAAAACAACAGATTCAGATACAAATAACGATTAAGGAAACTGAAATCAACCAACTTGACCAAGATCTGTTACAAGTAACCTTAAAATTAAAACAACAAGAAGAAGCGTATTTAACCAATGAGAAACACTGGCACAAGTTAAATGAATACAGCCAAAAATATGGGATTGACGGTGAAAAAATTGCTGAAGAAACCCAGAAAAGAGTAAAGTCACTACAGGAGGAATTGGTAAAATTAACGAATGAGTACCAAAATATCAAAGAAAAAATCAATCAAAATGAACAGCTGAATGTCAAGAATACTCATACGCTCAAAACGATCGAATTACATTATCAACAAGCGAAAAAAAGCTTAAATGATCTAAAAGGAAACGAACAGTATCAATATTATCAGCAAGAACAGGCGTTTTATGAAGCGCTTGGTATTTCTGCTATCTCTGATTTTAAAAGGCAATGTAAACGCGAGTTAGAAAAAATCAATGAACAAGAAACCAAGCTTATTGCTGAAAAAAACCAACGACTAGAACAAGTAAATGGGAAAAGTAAAACAGAATTAGTAGAAGAACAACGAATCCAAGCAGAGCAGATTCGGCAGCTCGTTGTACGGAGGAAATATATCGAAAAGATATCTTATCAACTGTTTGACCAAGTAATCATTGCACCAGAAGAATTGGAAAAAAATAAGCAAAAGTTGACTACAGCTATTTACAAATTAAATGAAAAAAATCAACTGTTGGGTCAACTATCTGGGCTTACCAGTGATTTTATCTCTGAAACAGGTATCGAAGAGAAAAGAAGCGAACAAGCAAAAGTAAAAAAAATCTATGACCACTTAAGTAGAAAAGTACAAGAACTAAAAGAATTAAAAGACAGTAAATTAACCGAGATCAAAAAGCAAATCAAAAGTACATTTAACTTAGATACCGTCAATCAGATTTTTCAAATGATCGAACCTCACCCTGATTTTCGTAAGATTAGTTTTAAAATCAATGAAGCAAATCCCGATAAATTAGGACTGGATATTATGTGCAAACGAACAGAGGACGAAGAGGATGCCCCGATTTTATATCTAAGTTCTGCCCAAGTAAATATATTGTCTTTAAGTATTTTTCTAGGAACCGCTCTAGAGAATACAGACAAAGTGAATACGATTTTCATGGATGATCCAATCCAACACTTAGATAGTCTTAATGAATTATCCTTTATTGATCTATTAAGAATCCTTGCATTTAAGCTAGGAACACAGATCATCTTTTCCACCCATAACCGCCAGTTTTTTGACTTATGTCAAAGAAAATTAGATGCCAACTACCATAATGCTAATTTTATCGAAATGAATTATACAGAGAATCAATTGTAACAAATTTAGTTAGTCAGAAAAAGTGAAAAAGGGAGCTCTTTGATGTGAGGTTAGCTGAAAGATTCAGAGTATAAAACAAAAATTGCCTACAGAAGTTAAAAAAGAGACGGATAGAGAATCAATCCCAACGAATAAGGGATTGATTCTTTTTTTCTAGATTAAATACAGATAGGAAGAATATATAGATTGGATGGAGAGTTGTACTACCTATACGAAAGCAGAAACTTTTTTAGATTCTACACTTTTTGATATTGGCGAAATTCGCCAACATTTTTTTATGATTTAAACGGTATAGAAAAGACATCATTCACTATTTGGGGGCTATTTAACCAGAGAAACCGAAACCTATACGACAACTTTGCGAACATTTAGAAAGTTTCTGACACAGATCCGAAATGCCCTCCGCTACAATTACTCAAACGGATTACTAGAATGTTTAAACAAGCCTATCAAAGTATTTAAACGAAATTTTTATCATTTCAAACGGCGAATCATGATTCGTCACGATAAAACTTTTTTAAGCAAATAAACATACTAAGATTAGTAGGTTTCTATTTCCTATTTTTTTCAACTGGTATCAGATTTCAGCACTTATGACTGTTATTTTCGCTAGGAACAATTTCTTAAAAATGGATAGTTTTATTATTTCAATAAAATAATTATTGCTAAATCAACGATTTAAGACGGTTGTAGAATTTTTTTCAGATTGTTTGTTGACAAAAATAAAAAAACCATCTTACCATTAGTTTGTGGTTATAACCAGTTTAAAAGAAGGAGAAACCTATGGGAAATTCTTTTAAAAACAAAGCTTTGTATCATCAGTTGGTAGATTTACTTAAAAATCAGATGGAAAGTAACATGATACCCCATGATAAATTACCCTCTGAACGAGAATTAACTGCTCAATACGGAGTTAGTCGGACAACGGTTCGATTAGCTTTGAAAGAGTTGGAAAATACAGGTTATATTTATCGGAGACATGGAAAAGGAACATTTGTATCCGATATCAAAAAGAACGTAGCAGATTTAGCAGGAACCTATAGCTTTACTGAACAAATGAAAAGTTTAGGTAGAACTGCTGAGACGCGGATCTTAGCTTTTGAAAAAATTGAAGCGGACAAATTTATTGCAAAACAATTGAATCTTTCATTAGGAGAAGTAGTCTTCAAATTAAGTCGATTGCGGATAGCTGATCGGGAACCGCTTATGATCGAAGATACCTATTTGCCAGTCAAATTTTTCTTATCATTAAATGATCAGCTTTTAAGAAGCAAACCTCTATATGATCTTTTTTCCGAGGATTTTAATCAGACCGTTCGATTGGCAGATGAAGAGCTATATGCAAGTGTTGCCTCAAAGGAAGATGCGAAACAGCTGATAATCTCAGAAGGAGCACCTGTCCTTCATTTAGCACGTCAAACCTATAATATGAAAAATGAAATTATCGAATTTACTTTAAGTGTCGCCCGTGCGGATCAATTTCATTATCAGATCCGCCATATTCGAAATAGTTAGGAGAATCGAAACATGTTTACAGTAGGAAAAGAAAAACTGGATCAGCTGGGTGCTGAGATCACGACTCGCGAAATACGCCAACAGCCTGAACTTTGGGAAGAAACCCTTGATCACTATCAAACAGTTCAAAAGGAATTAGATAATTTTCTTGCAATAGTTAAAGAAAAGGCAAATGGTCAGCGAACACGTGTAATCTTCACTGGTGCAGGAACATCTCAATATGTAGGAGACACATTAGTTCCTTATTTGCGCAAGAACGGTGATCGCCAAGCATTTAGCTTTGAAAGTATTGGAACGACTGATATTGTCGCAGAACCTGAAGAGTATTTAATTAAAGAAGAACCAACTTTACTTGTATCATTTGCGAGGAGTGGAAACAGTCCTGAAAGCTTGGCAGCAGTTGAAATTGCAAATCAGGTGGTTGATACGATCTATCATTTATCAATTACGTGTGCTGTAGAAGGAAAACTAGCTCAAATTAGTCAATCCGATTCCAATAGTTTTTTATTCTTGATGCCAGCACGTTCCAATGATAGTGGCTTTGCTATGACTGGTAGCTTTTCCTGCATGACTTTAGGAGCTTTGTTGACATTCGATCAAACAGTATTAGTGAAGAAACAACAATACCTGAAGGTTTTAAATAATTTAGGAAATGAAGTAATTACCCGAGTAAATGAAATTGAAAAAATCGTTCAGCTTGATTTTGAACGCATTGTTTATGTTGGTTCAGGAAGTCTAGCTGGATTAACAAGGGAAGCGCAATTGAAGATTCTGGAATTGACAGCCGGAAAAATTGCTACCATCTTTGATTCATCAATGGGCTTTCGCCATGGTCCAAAGTCGTTTATTAATCAAAAAACAATCATGTTCGGTTTTGTTAATAATAATCCTTACACGCGTGATTACGACTTGGATGTCTTAGAAGAAGTGCGTGGAGATGAAATCGCTTCCGGAGTGTTCGCCATTACTCAACCAGGGCAACGGAATTTCACTGGCGATAAATTCGAGTTTACAACTGAGGCCGAATTACTGCCAGATGGCTATTTAGCACTAAGCTATATCATGGTTGCCCAAATAGTCGCTTTGTTATCATCGATTAAAGTGAATAATAAACCAGATACACCGTCACCAACAGGAACAGTTAACCGAGTTGTAAAAGGTGTAACGATTCACAAATATAAGTAAAAATAAACTGGGAGGAAGAACCATGATTACATTAACCAGAGGAAAAAAAGCAGCAATGGATCGTTTATCGACAAAAGATGGTATTATCAGTGCCTTAGCGATTGATCAACGCGGAGCATTAAAAAAAATGATCAAAGCCTTAAATGTAGAATTAAATGATGAACAGATTGAGCGTTTCAAGGAGTTAGTTTCTAGTGAATTAACCCCTTATGCATCTTCTATTTTATTGGACCCAGAATATGGTCTTCCTGCTGCAAGTGCACGACATGAAGATGCTGGTTTGTTGTTGGCCTATGAAAAAACCGGCTATGATGTAACAACACCAGGACGCTTGCCTGATTTATTAGCAGATTGGTCAGTTTTACGATTAAAAGAGCAAGGAGCCGATTCGATTAAGTTTCTACTTTATTATGACGTAGATGAAGATCCGGAAATCAATCATCAGAAGCATGTCTTCGTAGAACGTTTAGGTAGCGAGTGTGCCGAAGAAGATTTGCCATTCTATTTAGAATTGCTATCATATGATACCCAAATTTCAGATGTTCATTCACTTGAATATGCCAAAGTAAAACCGCATAAAGTCAATAGCATGATGAAGGAATTTTCGAAACCACAGTACAAAGTAGATGTTTTAAAGGTAGAAGTTCCTGTCAATATGAATTTTGTAGAGGGTTTCAGTACAGATGAAGTAGCGTATACCAAAGAGGAGGCGGCAAAGTACTTCTTGGAACAAAGTCAAGCGACAGATTTGCCTTTTATTTTCTTGAGTGCCGGTGTTTCTACGAAGCTATTCCAACAAACATTGTTTTTTGCTAAAGATTCAGGTTCGACCTTTAATGGTGTGCTTTGTGGCAGAGCTACTTGGAAAAATGGTGTGAAGCCGTTTATCAAATCAGGTGAGGAATCTGCTCGTGCCTGGCTGAAAAGTGAAGGTCGTGAAAATATCGAAAGCTTGAACAACGTTTTGGCACAAACAGCCAGTTCTTGGTATGACAAAGTCCAAGTTGAAAAAGAAGTAGCTGTGAACTAGGAGGAGAGCTCGTGATAGTAACTGTAACGATGAACCCGTCAATTGATATTTCCTATCCGCTTGCTTCCTTGAATGTGGATACTGTCAATCGAACAGATCAAGTTAGTAAAACAGCAGGTGGAAAAGGACTTAATGTAACCCGAGTAATCCATGAACTAAAGGGGAATGTACTCGCTACAGGAGTTCTCGGTGGGTATCATGGGGCGTTTATTGCAGATGAATTAAAGCATGCCGGTATTAAGCAGAAATTTACAGAGATCAAAGAAGAAAGCCGGGATTCAATCGCTATTTTGCATGAAGGAAATCAAACTGAGATTTTGGAAGCGGGACCAACAGTTTCCTATGAAGAACAGCAGAATTTCCTAGAAAACTTCAAGGAGCTAATAAAAAAAGCAAAGATTGTCACAATCTCAGGTAGTCTTGCAAAAGGATTGCCATCAAATTTTTACCAAACGTTGGTCCAATTGACAGAAGAGCAGTCCGCAAAGGTTCTTGTCGATACCTCTGGGGAAAGATTGCATCAGGTTTTAGCTGGCAAACAGAAGCCATTTTTAATCAAACCAAATCTTGAGGAATTATCGACACTACTGAGACATTCATTTTCGATTGATCGATTAGAAGAAGTCCAGGAAGAATTGATTCAACCTATCTTCGCAGGTATTGAATGGATCATTGTTTCTCTAGGAAAAGCTGGAGCTCTCGCAAAACATAAAGATTGTTTTTATCGAGTTACGCTCCCTACGATAAAAGCAGTCAACCCAGTTGGTTCAGGAGATGCTACAGTCGCTGGATTTGCCTACGGCCTATCACAAGAAATGGATGAAATAGAACTTTTGAAGTTTTGTATGGCTACTGGTATGGCTAATGCACAAGAAGGACAAACAGGTCATGTTTCACCGGTGAATATTCAATCGCATATTGAAAAAATAACTGTAAAAAAGATTGAGTGAAAAAATCGATCTAGATAAAATCAATGATTTTTTGAGACCAACTCAATTTGGTAGAAGTTCCATTTTTTGTAGGATTCAACGTACTCCAGTAGTTGTTGTGAACCTCTACGTTTCGTCACTCGGACTTGCAGAACGGTCGTTTCATCGGTAAGAATCTTTAATAATTTCGCAACATTTAAAGGAGTTGGAAATATAATTTTATTTGTTTCCGTAAAATATTCCTCATTCATGTGGATATTGTAGTCTTGTTTAAAGCGCTGACAGCTGGAATTGTAATAACACAATTCTTGAGAATTAGGATCCACATATTGTTCGGGCAAATAAGTTTGCTGATAGATATATGCAGTTTTTTAGTTTTTCGTAAATGTCTGATGTAATCATAAAATGCTAAGGCTGGCAGTTTAAGCTTGTTTAAATAGTGTGGATCATTCCCTCGAGCGATTGATAAAACTTGGACTTGATCATTACTGATAGTGAATAATTCAATGTCAGAAAACCAGACCAGTTTTTCTTTACGTGAAACAAATGAGTCACGACCTTGATGACGAATTATGAATCCATCCTTTATTCATTCAGGGAGCGAATGACTGTAATAGAGCTTACGTTAAAAATTTATATTAATTCTGCTTCTGTATAAAGTTTATTGCCATTTTGGGATGTCTAAATTAACCCTTCAAACAACATCAAAGAATTAAACTTTTCGTTAGAGTCTTTGGTTTTGTATGTATAATTTGATTTTAACACGTTCTGTTATGTTGGATAGGGTTGACTTTCTATTTCAAATTATTTGATATATCAATATATTGAAAACGCTTTTATTAAAGGAGGGAGCTTTTGAACACATTTGAGATTAAAGAAGATTTTCTTCTAAACGGTAAGCCCTTTAAGATACTCTCAGGAGCTATCCACTATTTTAGAGTGGATTCAGCCGATTGGTATCACTCGTTATATAATCTGAAAGCATTGGGATTTAATACAGTTGAAACTTATGTACCATGGAATCTACATGAACCTAAAAAAGGAGATTTCCATTTTGAGGGAATTTTGGACTTAGAACATTTTTTGTCCATTGCTGAGGAATTAGGACTATACGCGATTGTTAGACCATCTCCATATATTTGTGCAGAATGGGAGTTTGGTGGTTTTCCTGCTTGGTTACTTAATGAGGGAACTCGGATCCGAACAAATGAAACCGTTTATTTGAACCATGTGGCAGATTATTATGATGTTTTAATAAAAAAAATCGTGCCGCATCAGCTGACAAATGGTGGAAATATTTTAATGATTCAAATTGAGAATGAATACGGTTCTTATGGAGAAGAAAAAGACTATTTACGTTCGATACGTGATTTAATGTTGGACAGAGGAATAACAGTGCCATTTTTCACTTCGGATGGACCATGGCGTGCGACACTCAGAGCAGGCAGCATGATTGATGAAGATATTTTAGTTACTGGAAATTTTGGTTCAAAGGCTGAAGAAAATTTTTCTTCAATGGAAGCTTTCTTCAATGAGCATGGGAAAAAATGGCCTTTAATGTGTATGGAATTTTGGGATGGTTGGTTTAATCGTTGGAAGGAACCGATTGTACAACGTGATGCAAAAGAATTAGCTGAGGCAATCAAAGAGGTCGTGCTGAGAGGAAGTATTAACCTGTATATGTTCCATGGAGGAACAAATTTTGGATTTATGAATGGTTGCTCAGCTAGAGGAGTGATTGATTTGCCACAGATTACTTCTTATGATTACGGAGCACCCTTAGACGAGCAAGGAAATCCAACCGAAAAATATTATGCAATCCAGACAATGATTCATGAAACGTTCCCTGATATCCAACAAATGGAACCTTTGACAAAAGACACAATGGAAATGAAAGATATTCCATTAATTGATAAAGTCAGTTTATTTTCAACATTAGATACAATTAGTCAATCAGTAAAAATGAAATATCCAGAAACGATGGAAATGTTAGGACAAAATACAGGTTATATTCTGTATCGCACCTCAATAAAAAAAGATGCAGAACATGAAAGACTGAGAGTAATCGATGGAAGAGACCGTAGCCAACTATTTTTAAATCAAAAACTGCAAGCTACACAATATCAGACAGAAATTGGTGAAGATATCATTGTTCCAATGCCTCAGGAAGACAATCAATTAGATATTCTAATTGAAAATATGGGGCGTGTTAATTATGGTCATAAATTATTAGCCGATACACAAAAAAAGGGAATTCGTACAGGGGTCATGGCTGATCTACATTTTATCACTGATTGGAATCAGTATTGTTTACCACTAGAGTCATGTGAGAAAGTTGATTTTTCAAAGGAATGGCATCCTAACCAGCCAAGTTTTTATCGCTATGAAGTAACACTTGATGAAGTGGAGGATAGCTTCATTGATCTATCAAAATTTGGGAAAGGTGTCGTATTTGTTAATCAGACCAATATTGGACGTTTTTGGGAAGTTGGGCCAACACTTTCGCTATATATTCCGAAAAGCTTATTTAAAAAAGGAAACAATGAAATAGTGATTTTTGAAACAGAAGGAACTTTCCAACCAGAGATCCAATTAGTAAAAGCACCACTATATAAAGAAATGAAAGAAGGATAAACAATGAGTATTATCGGAGTAAGAATTGATGGACGTTTAATTCATGGACAAGTAGCCAACTTATGGACAACCAAGTTGAACATCACACGGATTATGGTTGTAGATGATGAAGTTGCAAAAAATGATATTGAAAAAAGTGGATTAAAGCTGGCAACTCCACCAGGAGTTAAATTAAGTGTATTGCCGATTGAAAAAGCTGCTAATAATATTTTAGCAGGAAAATATGATTCTCAACGATTATTGATTATTGCTCGGGAGCCGGATCGTTTATTGAAGTTGGTAGAATTAGGAGTCCCAATTGAAGAAATTAATGTTGGGAATATGTCACAGACAAATGAAACACGGTCCATTACTAAATCAATCAATGTGGTTGATCAAGATGTAGAAGTATTTAACAAATTACAGGCTAAAGGTGTTCGCTTAGTAGCGCAGATGGTTCCAAGTGATAAAGCAGAAAATTTTATGGCTTTATTAGCGAAATAGGAGGATAAATAAATGGATATCTTATGGTGGCAGATCTTATTATTAACATTATACGCAGGGTATCAAATTTTAGATGAGTTACAAATTTATTCATCGTTGAGTGCACCCGTTTTTGCCGGATTATTTGCTGGTCTAGTGATGGGAGATCTAAAAGCAGGACTTATTATTGGTGGTAGTATGCAATTGACTGTACTTGGTGTTGGTACCTTTGGGGGGGCATCAAAAATTGATGCCAACTCTGGAACGATTTTAGCGACAGCTTTCTCAGTAGCGCTAGGAATGAACCCAGAGCAAGCAATTGCCGTAATTGCGGTACCAGTAGCTAGCTTGATGATTCAATTAGATATATTAGCCCGTTTTGCGAATACGTATTTTGCGCATCGCATTGATAAATTAGTTGAAGATATGAACTATAAAGGGATCGAACGTAATTTCTTAATGGGAGCCCTCTCTTGGTCACTTTCTCGTATGATTCCCGTTTTTCTAGCATTAGCATTTGGAGGAGGACTAGTAGAACAAGTGGTAGCCGTGCTAAATGGTGATTTGAAGTGGTTAGGCGATGGATTATCAGTAGCTGGAGCAGTTTTACCAGCTGTCGGTTTTGCTATTCTACTACGTTACTTGCCAGTTAAAAAGCATTTCCCTTACCTAATTTTAGGATTTACATTAACGGCATTACTAGGAACCGTCTTTACTAACATGCAGGTTTTAGGAACGGGTGTTGCAGGAGTTGTGAAGAATTTCGAAGGAATATTTAATTCACTTCCAATGTTAGCAATTGCCCTAGTTGGATTTTCTTTAGCAGCCATCAGTTACAAAAATGGACAGCTGATACCACATTCGCCAGCCCCTAAAGATGTTACATCGAATGATTCAGATGAAGGAGAGATTGAAGATGACGAAATCTAATTATAAGTTAACGAAGGAAGACTTTAAGCAGATCAATCGCAGAAGCTTGTTTACTTTCCAATTAGGCTGGAACTATGAACGGATGCAAGGATCAGGCTATCTTTATACAATTCTGCCGCAATTACGCAAGCTTTATGGTGATAATTCTCCTGAATTAAAAGAAATGATGAAAACTCATACACAATTCTTTAATACATCAAACTTCTTCAATACTATCGTTACCGGGATTGACTTGGCTATTGAGGAAAAGGAAGGTATTGATGGTAAAGACACTGTCTCAGGTTTAAAAGCTGGGTTGATGGGGCCTTTTGCAGCAATTGGGGATTCGATTTTCGCAGCGTTAATTCCAACAATTTTTGGAGCCTTAGCAGCCAATATGGCAATTAATGGCAACCCAACTGGAATTTTTATTTGGATTATCGCACAAATCGCTGTTATGATTTTCCGTTGGAAACAATTAGAATTTGCTTATCGTGAAGGAATCTCTTTAGTTACCACGATGCAACATCGCTTAACTGCCTTGACAGATGCTGCAACTTTGTTAGGGGTCTTCATGGTTGGAGCGTTGGTCGCTACCATGATTAATGTAAAATTGTCTTGGGCACCAAGTATTGGTGATGTGACGTTAAACATGCAAAACAACCTGGATATGATTTTACCACGATTATTACCAGCCGGTATCGTTGCAGCAATTTATTGGATGCTTGGCAAAAAGAATATGACTTCTACTAAGGCAATTTTCATAGTATTAGTGGTTTGTGTAGCATTATCAGCTTTAGGCGTGATTTCAAAATAAGTCAGGCTGATTCCAATTAGTGATGAGGAGTGGTTCAATGGGAAAACAATTAGTTTTAATTAGTCATGGACTTTTCTGTGAAGAATTGAAAAAAAGTACAGAAATGATAATGGGGCCTCAGGAAAGTATTCACACAGTAAGCCTTCTTCCTTCTGAATCAGCGGAAGATTTTCGTGAAAAGTTTGAAACAGTAATTGCCAATTTAGATGATTTCGTAGTATTAGCAGATTTAATGGGTGGCACTCCGTGTAATGTAGTTTCAAAAATAATTCTCGAGGGTCAAGTAATTGACTTATACGCAGGCATGAACATGCCAATGGTGATTGACTTCATTAACAGTCAATTAATTGGAACAGAACTTTCATTAATCGAATCTGCTACAAGTAACATTTGTTATGTGAATGGACGGATTTTCAGTGATGACGATGATGAAGATGAGTAAGATAAAATATATGAGTGATGAAGCCAAAGAAATATTTCTCTGATCAGACTATAGATAAAAGACATTTCAAACTTGTAATTTGAGTTTGGAATGTCTTTTTATCTAGTTTTGTTCAAAATTTTGGACAAAAAAGAGACCCTTTGTCCAATGATGTTGGTAAAGAGAAATTCTAGAATGATTGGTGAAAGATTGAGAAAAAAGTGTTCAGCATCAAGGAATAAGAAGGAATTTTCGAAATTTGACAAGAAACATAAATACTTGTTTTTGGTGTTGATTATTATCTACTTGGTGTGTCTCAAATTTTTTATAAATTTCAGCGAATTTTTGAGGATGCCGCTTTTGTCTCATTCTCCATTTTTTTATTTTATGATTAACCTCATAAAAAAGTGGGACATTCATTAGATTTTTTCTGATTAATGTCCCAGACTCGTCTACAGACTGAGAACTTGGAAGGGATACTTCCAGGACTTTTTTAAACGGTTGACTCAATGGCTTCTTTATACTTCTCAAAAAAGGGGGATAATTTGCGTGCGCTTTTTAATGTCAAGTTTAATAAAAATATTGTGGACATGAGTTTTAACCGTTCCTAATGAGAGAAAGAGCTGGTCAGCAATTTCCTGATTGGTTCGATGTGACAGTAGCAATATAAAAATTTCCGTTTCTCGTTGAGTAAACTGGTGATCCTGACAAAAGTCTTGAATCAAGAGAGAGGTGTCTTGATTTTGTGTTTTTTCTTTCTGAGGTTGATATTTTTTGATAAAGAAGTGCAGTAATAAAACACATATAACAATCGAAAAAATATCCTCTGAGACACTACGATTATAAATTTTTGTTACTAAGGAGCTATATTGATCGACATTGAAAATCACGAAACTATCTTCAATAATGATCAAAATACTAAAGAAGAGATTGATGAACATCAATTGCTTTAAATAGTGTTTGTTCAGCAAAGGTACATCCTTTTTTGTTCCTCGCCAACAATAAATTCCTAGGTAAAACAGGAAGAGTTGATTGCCCAGATAATAGAGCCAGACTTTAAAGGCTGAATTATCCATCAATGGGATGGTAATCATCCATGCAGCCAAAGCAAGCAGTAAAGCATAATGGAGAGGGGAAAGTTTTTCTTTTTGTAGTTCGGCAAGAATAGAAATGGAAAAAAAGGCGTTTCCCATAAAAATAATCGTTTTAACTGCTGACGCACTCATAAATGCTTGATCATAACTTTGTGCAAAGGAATTGAGGAACTCCGTCATATAAATAATCGTGTTATCAAAAATGAAGAATGCCAAATACAAACTGATCCAGAGAAATAAGTTGTTTTTTTCTTTTAAATAAGCATAAATAGCAAAAGTCATCGTGATTGAATATAAAATGATCAATAGAATGTTGTAAACAAAAATAGCTATCATATTGAATCCCCTTTCATTTTTTTCCTTACCTTAAATTTCTTATCTTAATTATAACACCGTTTTTTTTATCTTTACTTTTAATTCCTATAAACTTCCTTCTAAACTTTTGTAAACCCTTGGAAAATAAATGGTTTATATCCAAAAATAAACCAGCCTGTATCACATATAAAATGATAATGATAACGTTTACAACTTATAGCTTATCGTAAACTCTCACTTTTTTTCCTAAAGTGAAGATGCAAAGCAAACAAATTACTTAGGAGGTTTCATTATGGGAAAAAAAGATTTTATTACAACTGAAAATTACACGAAGGAAGAGATCCAACAAATTGTTGACCTGTCATTGAAAATCAAAGCGGCCATCAAGAATGGTTTTTATCCTCCTTTGCTAAAGAACAAAGTGTTAGGGATGATCTTCCAACAGTCTTCTACCAGAACGCGGGTTTCGTTTGAAACAGCAATGACACAATTAGGGGGGCACGCAGAATATCTAGCACCAGGGCAAATTCAATTGGGTGGTCATGAAACGATAGAAGACACGAGCCGAGTTCTTTCTCGTTTAGTTGATATTTTGATGGCTCGTGTGGAACGTCATCATAGTGTGTATGACTTAGCAACGAATGCCACGATCCCAGTTATTAACGGGATGTCTGACTTCAACCACCCAACGCAAGAAATTGGCGATCTTTGCACCATGATCGAACATCTTCCAGCAGGCAAAAAAATTGAAGACTGCAAGGTTTCCTTTATTGGAGATGCCACACAAGTCTGTTTCTCTTTAGGATTGATTGCAACAAAAATGGGAATGGAATTCGTTCAATTTGGACCAGAAGGGTTCCAGTTAAACGAAGACCATCGCGCACGACTAGACGCAATTTGCAAAGATTCTGGCGGCTCCTATACGATATCCGATCAAATCGATGTTATCGAAGGTTCGGATTTTGTTTATACAGATGTTTGGTATGGACTGTATGAAGCTGAATTATCAGAAGAGGAACGCATGCGTATTTTTTATCCTAAATACCAAGTGAATACGGACTTGATGAAACGTGCTGGGGAACAAGCGAAATTTATGCACTGCTTGCCTGCCACTCGTGGGGAAGAAGTCACAGATGAAGTCATGGATGGACCGAACTCGATCTGTTTTGATGAAGCAGAAAATCGGTTGACTTCGATTCGCGGTCTCTTAGTGTACTTGATGCGGGATTATGCGGAAAAAAATCCAATCGATGAGACCAAAAAAGCAGCGGCTAAAAAAGACTTGGAAGCTTTGCTAGGTGAAACATTTTAGACGCAAGAGATGAGGAAAGGAAATAATCTGCGTATCATGACGATGCGTGAGGATTGTCTCTGTTCTAGAGGAGGGGCTAACGATCTGAAAATCGATTCTTTCTAGCAGAATCTTGATCTCACACTAATGCAGCTTTTATGCCGCACTAGGAATCATACGAGGTGAGTCCGCAGGTTACAAGAATCGTTCAATCGTTGGTCCAACCTTATTTCCTTGTACCGGAAAGGAAGAAAACAATGGGAGAAAAGAAAAAATTTAGTTTGATGAGTGCTATATTATCTGTTATTTGTGTTGTATTTGTGGCAGAAGCGGCTGCACCGGTAGCAGCAATCGGAAATTCACAATTTTTTTGGTGGATCTTTTTATTGATTGCATTCCTTTTGCCCTATGGATTGATCTCGTCAGAGTTAGGAACAACTTATATCGGTGATGGCGGTATCTATGATTGGGTGACACAAGCCTTCGGACATCGCTGGGGATCTCGCGTTTCTTGGTATTACTGGATCAATTATCCACTGTGGTTAGCTTCTCTAGCAGTAGTCTGCCCTGATTTATTGATGACGATCACAGGCAGCGAATTTTCAACAGCGGCTGCTATCGTGATCGAACTGATCTTTATATGGATCATCGTTTGGATTAGTTTTTATCCGGTCAGTGACAGCGTGTGGATTTTGAATGGAGCAGCTGTCATCAAAATGCTGCTGGCAATCTTGATCGGTGGCTTAGGTCTCTATACTGCGCTTACTAAAGGTGTGGCGAATGAGTTTACTCTTTCTTCCATGCTGCCAAGTTTCAATTTAAATAGTTTGTCCTTTATTTCAGTAATCATTTTTAACTTATTAGGATTCGAAGTGATTTGTACATTCGCGAATGATATGGAAAATCCTAAAAAGCAAATCCCTCAATCGATCATTGCCGGTGGACTGGTGATTGCAGCCATTTACATTTTTTCTGCATTCGGGATCGGTGTAGCAATTCCTACGGATCAGATTAGTACAGGCAGCGGATTGATGGATAGTTTTAAGTTATTGACAGGATCAACAGGCGGCTGGTTCATTATTTCGATGGCCTTTTTATTCTTACTGACATTGTTTGGCAATATGATTTCTTGGTCGTTAGGGGTTAACAATACTGCTTGTTATGCAGCCGAAAATGACGATATGCCGAAAGTATTTGCCAAACGCAGCAAAAAAACGGCATGCCTACTGGTGCGGCGATTATGAATGGTATTGTTGCTTCTATCGTTGTCATCATCGCACCAATTTTACCAAATCAAGATTTATTTTGGGCATTTTTCTCGTTGAATCTAGTAATGTTCCTACTATCATATGTACCTGTTTTTCCTGCGTTTTATAAATTGCGCAAAATCGATCCAGAAACACCTCGACCTTTCAAGGTGAGCGGCAGCGACTTGTTCTTGAAGGTATTAGTCGCACTACCGATGATCATGATCGTGATCTCATTGATTTTCACAGCGATTCCTTTGCAGTTTGATGCTGAATCGCTGAGTCAGCAATTACCAATCACGATTGGAGCAATTATATTTGCCCTCGTTGGTGAAATCATTATCTGGATCAAAAAAATCAAAAAAGAAGGAGTACTGTATCATGGCAAAGCGAATCGAAAAGACCACACCGAAACAAGACGGGTTTAGAATGCCTGGAGAGTTTGAACCACAAGAGAAAGTATGGATGATTTGGCCAGAGCGTCCAGATAACTGGCGTGATGGAGGCAAACCAGCTCAAGAAGCATTTGCCGAAGTCGCAAAAGCGATCAGCAAATTCACGCCAATGAATGTGGTCGTGTCGCAACAGCAATATCAAAACTGCCGTCGTCAATTGCCTGCCGACATCACTGTCTATGAAATGTCGAACAACGATGCTTGGATTCGTGACTGTGGTCCTAGATTTGTCATCAACGACAATGGTGAATTACGAGGCAATGACTGGGGATTCAATGCTTGGGGCGGATTAGTCGATGGCTTGTATTTCCCTTGGGATCAAGACGATTTGATTGCACAAAAGATCTGTGAAATCGAGCACGTGGATTCGTATCGAACGGAGGATTTTATTTTAGAAGGGGGCTCCTTTCATGTTGATGGAGAAGGCACTGTTCTAACGACTGAGATGTGTTTATTGAGTGAAGGTCGGAATCCTCATATGACAAAAGAAGAGATCGAACAAAAATTATGCGACTACTTAAACTGTGAGAAAGTACTTTGGTTAGGTGACGGGATCGATCCGGAAGAAACCAATGGGCATGTGGATGACGTGGCATGTTTTGTTCGTCCCGGAGAAGTGGCTTGTATCTATACTGAAGATCAAAACAGCCCATTTTATGAAGCGGCTCAAGCTGCTTACAAGCGTTTGAATGAAATGACCGATGCCAAAGGTCGCAAATTAAAAGTTCATAAGCTTTGTTGCCCAGTAGAGAATGTCACGATCAATGGGGATTTCAAGATCGATTACGTAGAAGGAACGATGCCACGTGAAGATGGCGACATTTGTATTGCTTCTTATATGAATTTTCTGATCACGAACAACGGTGTGATCGTTCCTCAGTATGGAGATAAAAATGATGAGCTGGCACTTGAGGAAATAGCAGAATTCTTTCCAGATAAAGAAGTCGTAGGCGTAAATACAGTTGAGATCGTATACGGTGGTGGAAATATTCACTGTATCACACAACAACAACCGCAAAGATAGGTAGAGGCTTATCTTAAAAATTGTCATCGCATTGGGTGGAATTTTAGACGACGCTGCTCATGAACAATTGACCAAAGCCCAAAGCAGCAAATTCGATTACTGACCTGATCAATGACGGCCGTTTATTCGTTTTTAGAGATACTAGAAGAGACTGAGACAACTTTTGTCCCAATCTCTTTTTTTTTGTTTCATTGTCTATCATTAGCTGACGATCAGCTTGGTGATTCAACCATTAGAGGAAGCCAGATGTGGGTGAGATCTTTTCATAGTTTTCCCAAACCCATAAAAATCTCTCCTAGGTACCTTTTAAGTATATTTTAAAACAATAATGCATATATATACAAATTTAATCATTTTTAAGAGGTTGTTTTAAGAAGGGGAAATAAGGAACTTTCTTAGTTTCAGTAAACAATTAATTCTTTTTTACAGGTATCAAGATTTCAAATACACGTTTTTCAGGAATCGTGGTAGTAATTTCATCTTGCCATAATATTTTCCAAAAAAATCTTTCTGGAATAAATTTATTTTTTTGAAAATAGTTCAGTAGTTTCTGATTGATTTCTTGCTTATTATAATTTGAATCTTCTATGAAGAAAGAGACATATGTTCCATTCGATCTGGTTATAATTTTCTCTGCGTCGTAAAGATGACTTTGTTCCTTGTTTATTTTAATTAGTGACCTAAAAGGAGTTTTTTGAATGTCAGAAAAAATAGAATCTTCTACTAAAAAATTTATAGGATAGCCATTAAATAAATCTTTTTGATCTAAGGATAAATAAAAATCACTATAACTAGATAAAGAATCGATGGAGTCGTAGTAATGAGAATGCATTAAATCAGAACAAATAAAAGATTCTTCTTCTCTATAAGAATGAGTAATTATATCAAAATTTATATTTTTCAATGTTGTATACCGATCGATATAATTTTCTAAAAACGTCTGCATATGTTTTAAGTCATTGATTTTTTCATCTAAAATTTCTTTTCGCTTTTTAAATTCTGTCAGCGTGTCATCCATGTTTCGATTATCGAGAAAATATTTAATCTGTTCTAAAGGTACATCAAGAAATTTCAAGGTGAGTATAACGTCTAATTCAAAGCATTGGTCACAAGTATAATATCTATAACCATGAGTAGATATTTTTTTTGGTTTGAATAAATCAATTTGATCATAATAAATTAAGGTTCTTCTACTTAAATTGACGTATTTTGCAAATTCACTGATTGTTAAATAATTATTCATAATTACCTCCTTGAATATAACGTAACGTTACAGTTTATTCTAGCAGAGCAATAACCCAAATTCGTTATAAAAGGAGATTCTTATGTTAAGTTTAATCGAAATAAAAAAAGTATTTGGAAATGAAATAGTATTGAATCATTTATCAGGAGATTTCCAAAAAGGCCTCAATTTTATTTACGGTCCATCGGGTAGTGGGAAGACAACGCTATTAAATATCATTAGTGGTATGGATCAAAATTTTGAAGGAGATGTTTATTTTAACAATCAGTCGATGAAACGTTTTACGAAAAAAGAACTATCCGACTATTATTACAATTCAATCGGTTTTATCTGGCAAGATTACCAATTGATAGAATACTTAAGTGTAGAATGTAACATTGATTTAGTTCTAAGCCTATCGAACTTAAATAAAGCAGAACGAAAAATGAAAGTAGCAAAGGTATTAGAGGAACTAGGAATATCTGGATTAGCTAAAATGAAAGTGGCAAAATTATCTGGCGAACAAAAACAACGAGTAGCGATAGCTAGAGCATTAGTAAAAGATCCAGAAATAATCATAGCAGATGAACCAACTAAACACTTAGATATTAAATCGCCAACGTTGATTTCTTCCAATCTTTCGATGATTTATGGGGACATGCCTAAAGATAATAGGAATGAAATCAGTCTATCTTTAAGTGTTGCCTCGTCTTTGAGTAAGAATATTAATCAATTAGTTGGAAAGTACGTTGACTTTGAATACTTTGATAAGGAGGGACAAAAACATAAAATAAAAATGAAAGTGAGTGGTATCTCAAACGATACGTTTGATAACTTTACAATGAGTACGAAGCTGGAAAAGAAAATTTATAAAGAAGTAGCTAGAGGTGAGGCTTCTGCTATAGCGTTTAGTGTGAAAAATTTTGAGGACATTCCCAAAATTCATCGCCTGCTGAAAAGTAAGGGGTACGATATATACACTAAGGAAAAAGACATTCGTGCTTTTAAAAATAGTTTTGCTGATACTATAAAGTTGTTTACCATATTATCCAATTTACTTTTACTCCTATTTATCTCTGTTAGTTTTATTATAATCTATCGAATTTCTATCACTAGATATTCTGAAGTTGGTATACTAAGTTGCTTAGGATATAGTACCAGAAATATCTCTAAGATATTGAGAAGAGAAACCGTTCTATTTTGTCTACTATCCGTCTTATTTAGTAGTATATGGCTTCTTATTTTTAATACTGTATATAGCCAGAACTTTGGTTATAATCTAGAGTTTAATTTCCAACTAGGGATGCTTTTGTTGTTAGTAAATATTGGATTAGTTTTTGGCATAACTGGTTTTGTTAATTATCGATTGGTCAACCTATCACCTAGTCTGGCTTTAAAAAAATAAGATCTTTAACTTTAGAAATATAGTACTGACTAAGAGTCTGGGACATTCATCAGAAATAAATCTGAAGAATGTCCCAGTTTTTGTTTTTATTTTCCGCTAATCTTAGACTATTTTTATGAATCTAAAAAGTATAAATACGAACGAAGAAGTGTTATTCGCCGATCAATTAATGAACATTCCATTTCTTCTGCTCTTACTACACCAGCTCTTCAAGTACTTGTTTGATTGCCAGCAGATCGGCTAATGTGACTTGGGCATTGATCAGTAAAACGGGGACGGTTTCAAAACTTTCTGTTAAAGGAGCGGTACTAAGGCAGAGATCATAGTCTTCGTTTTCGAAATGGCTGCGAATATCCAGATGGTAGTAGCTTTGAAAAGAAGACTCGATACGTTCTTTGATTGTTAAAGAAAGTGCCAAAGGTAAATCTGTTTCGAGTTTAAGGTTGATTTTTTTCATAAAGGTGGATGGTGGTGAAACCAAGGTCCAAGCAACCGCTACATGTAACGCAAGTCCTTTTCGTTTGCTATCTGAGGATGAGTAAAGATCAATTTGATCTAACAATTGTTCAGAACGCATCAAAAGGTTGGGGAAATTCTGCGAGACATAGTGCTGTAGATTATAGCCGGTCAAGGTATGGATCGTCTCTCCAAATAGTTCGACGGACAAAATTCCAGAAAGAATCGTTCGCAAAATCAAGTTCTTTTTTCTGGTAGACAATTGTTGAGAGTCTGTATCTTTCAGTAACAAATGGATGATTGCTTGCAAGTAAGACCGATTTTGTACGCCTTCTTCTTGAGCGGTAAAATAATTAGCTAACTGCTCTTTAGAAAAAGTGAGATCCAGATTTGATCGTAGCCACAAGAAAATAAAGTGGCTCTCCTTTGTTTCGAGTAAGAAGTGTTCACTCAACTCATCTGTCAGTTTTTTTAAGAGTGATGAATGCTGGTCCGTCAATTGTTGGAAGATTTCTTGGTCTTTAGGCGGTAGATCAGGAGCTAAAGTGATCATTTCAGCTGTTATTTTTTTGCCTTTTCTAAACCGAATAATCGTCACGGCTAGTACATAAGTAGTAATTTTTAGTTCAATCTCATTGAAAGGAATTTCATTGATTTCATAAAAGTGTCGGGCGAGCATTTCACATTTTTGTTGAGAAATACCTGGAAATGGCCAGTGAAGACCAGAAAAATTTTTCCAAAAAAAAGCAACCATAAAATAGCGAATACGAGGTTCATCGCCGACTAAATAGAGCGTTCCTTTATTTTTTTTTACGGTAAACCCCAATGGCTGTAGTAGCGTTTCTAGTTCATAGCTTCGCTTTCGTACAGTAGATTCGGATAAATAATTCTCGTAGGCGAATTTGACTAGATTCACTTCATTTTCCAACAATAAAGTTTCAAATAAATTGAAAAAAGGATTTTCTTGTAATATTTTACGAATCAACGTTTTATAGTCTGTTTTGGTTCCTGTGAATTTATAGCCGAGACCATGTTTTGTATGAAAAATTGGTTCACGACTTTCATCTGTCATTAGGGAATGATTGCTTAGAACATCGTAATATTTGTAGATCGAACGCCGATCCATATTGAGGGCTTGGCTCATTTCTTCAATCGTTACAAAGCGCTTTTGATGATATAAAAAATGCAAAAGTTCGATTTCTTTTTTGACATCATTTCCAAAAAAATCATTGAATATTTCCATAAAATAACTCCTAACCAAAGATTCCCCTCGATTCTTAGCTGTTACTTGATGCCATCTTATCATAAAAAGAGGATTTTAATGTATTCCAAATGTACATTTTTTTAGCTCAGAAAAGATTCCAGAAAATTTATACTAGCAATTGTTGAAAAAATTCTAGGGTTTTAATAAGGATGGGGAAATCTGTTGGTAGAAAAGGAGAGAAATGATGAGAACGAGAAAAGACAGCTATTTCAAGATAGTGATTTTATTCGTAGGATTAATGAGTATTTTACTGGGAATAGGGATGCAAAAATCATTTGCGGAGACGGTTGATTTTGCTTATACCGATTCTACGGGACAACGTTTAACAAATGGAACAGCAGTAGGGAATACCTATAATTATGATTATGGCCATGCACCAGAAGCCGTATTTGACGAAGAAAATTATGTTAATTACGCCGACCGTGCATATTTAAAAAAGAGTGTCAAAGAAGATAGCGAGACACAAGGTTTATTTGATGTCACGTTAGATGTGAAAGGCAACCAGATCGGAACACCGATTGATTTAGTTTTGGTGATCGATTATTCTTCCTCCATGACTGGCGAAAAATTAACCAATGCTTTAATCGGATTACAACAATTTGGCAATGAATTAGCGGATTCGTTAGCTAATGGGAATATCCGCGTGGGGATTGTAGCATACAATCGAGAGGTTTATTCAACAAATGGTTTTTCAAGTAATATGAATGACTTAGAGAACTTCTTGAAATATACCGCTGAGTCACATTCGGGAACATTTATGCAAAAAGGATTATTAGCAGGGCAACGGTTATTATTGGAGAAAAGTCGGCCAGAAGCGGAAAAACTATTTATTCATATTGGTGATGACAGTGCCAATCGTAGTTATCTTCCAGTACAAGGAGCGAAAGAGTATCCAAATGAGGGAGAGATCATTGATTATAATGGCTACCATACCGATCGTTATATTCAAGATTTTCAAACTGATTCTGACAAATACTATACGACGAACAGTAACCCTTCTGATCCCAATGCAATTTCTGTTAGTAGTTCAATTGTGACAGATGCGACCTTAGGAACGATTGTTTCTCTCAAGCATTCGGGTTTTACCTGTTATTCGATAGCGACAGCACCTTCTGCTCGAGGGGAATATATTGGGCGAAACTTAGCTTCTAAACCGCAACAATACCTTACAACCGATGAAAATCTAAGCGGTTTGGGTTCTGCCTTAACAGAGATCGCCAACCAAATTGATAAAACGATTCCTAATGGTACGATCACTGATCCTATGGGGCAAGACATTTTACTCCAAGGAGCGGGTGAGTTTAATGAACGCTCCTATCAATTAGTCGGTTGGCGAAAAAATGAACAAGGAAATTGGGAACAAGCCAATGATGTAGTGGCTGATGTAGTTGTATCGGAAGCGAACCAAACGATTACGATTGCAAATATTGCATTAGGGGAAAATGAACGGCTTACGTGTACCTATCAAGTCCGTTTAAACACTGAAAATACTCATTTTAAAGGCGAAACTTGGTATTTGTGTAATGGACGGACAACGTTAGCACCAACAAATGAAAGTGAATTACTTGATTTTCCAATCCCTTCAATCAAGGCACCGACAACCACAATCCAAGTAGCAAAAAAATGGAAAAATGTAGCGGCATCCGAGATCCCAGAGACTATTGACTATGTGATTAGCAGGAGTTCGGTCGTTGATCCTACGAGTTGGCAAAGTTCAGCGGTGCTTTCTTTAAGAAAACAAGATAATTATCAAGCGACGATCAAGGAACTGCCAGTGGGCAACGAAAAAGCGGTCTTACCAAAATACAATAATCAAGGAGAAGACTTTACTTATCAAGTAGCGGAAGTGAATGTACCTGATGAGTTTGAGAGTACCGTAACCAATAATGGCAATTCTTTTGTGATCACGAATACGAAAAAAACGACCGAACCAAGCACAACGGAACCAAGCACAACGGAACCAAGCACAACGGAACCAAGCACCACAGAATCAAGTATGACCGAATCAAGCGCCATCGACTTAAGAAACTCTGGACCAAGTACAACTAAAAAAGAGGCGATGCTCCAGATTGCTTCTGAATCTTCGACTGATTCTGAAGCGGAACAGTTACCAAAAACAAATGAACATTCCTCATCCATTCTGGTCTTTCTGGGAACGATGATCGTCGGATCGGTGGGTTATTATTTGATTCGTAAAATAAGATAGCCAATCAGCTGGTGTAGCTCAGAATGTCTGAAACTAGATGTTCTGAGTTTTTTTGTGCTATAGTTTAGTCAAAGTCATGTTGTGAAACGAAGGGGGAAACAGGATGAAAAAAGCGTTGTTGGTCGTTAATCCAAGTTCTGGAGGAGAACAAGCACAAGAATATGAAAAACTGGCCCATCAAAAGTTAACCACGATGTTTGATGAAGTCGTTGTTCTTCATACGAAAAAAGCTGGAGATGCCAAGAATTTTACTCGAGAAGCAGCAGTGGATAGATACCACAGCGTGTTTGTTATGGGTGGAGATGGTACTGTTAATGAAGGAATCAATGGGATCGCTGAACAAGCACATCGTCCAAATTTTGGTTTTATTCCGTTAGGGACAGTCAACGACTTAGCCCGTGCTTTAGGCATACCGTTAGAACCCGAAGAAGCTATCGCTCATCTTTCAATGGATGCGTTGCAACCATTAGATATTGGGAAAATCAATGACCAATATTTTATGAATGTCGTGGCGATTGGAACCATTCCTGAGTCAATCAATGATGTAGATCCAGAAAAGAAAACAAAATATGGTAAGTTTGCTTACTTTATCTCAGGAATCAAGCAATTGGCTGGAACCCAATCTTATAAATTCCAGTTAGTCATTGATGGGCAGGAAAAACAAATTGAAAGTAGTACATTGCTGGTAGGATTAACTAATTCAATTGGTGGTTTTGAAACGTTGATACCTAATGCTAAAGTAAATGATGGCAAATTGCACTTGGTTTATTTAAAAGACACTTCATTGTTAGATACGTTAAAAACATTGCCTGATTTGTTAAAAGGTGTTGATTCTTCTACCGATCATCTGGCTTATCAAACCTGTGAAACGATCCAGATTGCTTTGAATGAAGACCAAGAATTGGCAACAAATGTGGATGGTGATGAAGGTGTCAAGCTGCCTGTCACACTAAAAGTTCTTCCTTCACATCTGATGATTTATTGTTGAGAAACGAGGGGGAGGATCATCTTTCTAAGCTGTTGATCTGAGTCATAGTCTTTGTTTTGAACAGTAGGTCCCCCTGTCATCTGATGTCGATTTTAAGCGGATCTGAGAATCTGGTGAGACAGAGGCTGTGAATAAAGTTGGAATAATAAACTGAAAAACAGCCAGGATGAGGTTGAGGCAAGGTTTGGCTCAGTCTCGTTCTGGCTGTTTTTGGTTAGTTCTATTTAGCTGATTTAGTTAGAAGGACGAAAAAGCATTTCTCCTGAAAAAATGAAGGAGTCTCTTAATCTAATGCTTCGATAAAGCGTTGAGTAATTTCTTGAGGGCGTGTGATCGCGCCACCTACAACGATGCCAGCTACGCCTAAATCTTTGACTTGTTTGGCTTGTTGTGGCGTGTGGATCCGACCTTCTGCAATAACGCATATATCAGCTTGGATCAGTTCTTGGATGAGTGGGAGATCAGGACCAGCTTGTTTCACACTTTCTTCTGTATAGCCGCTTAAAGTTGTCCCCACAAAATCAACTCCTGCTTCGTAAGCATTCTTTCCTTCTTCAAAAGTGGCGATATCAGCCATCAATAATTGCTGTGGATATTTTTCTTTGACTTTAGCAATGAATTCATTGATGTTCAGACCATCGTGGCGTTTGCGTAAAGTACAATCCAAAGCGATAACTTCAACCCCTGTGGCTACTAGTTCATCAACTTCCCGCATGGTTGCTGTAATAAATGGTGCTTCAGGGGGATAATCACGTTTAATGATACCAATGATCGGCAAGGAAACTTTTTCTTTGATTGCCATAATATCTCGTACTGAGTTCGCACGGATACCAACAGCTCCTGCTTTTTCAGCAGCTAAAGCAAAATAAGGCATCAAACTACCTTCTTCTGTATAAAAAGGTTCTCCAGGTAAGGCTTGGCAGGAAACGATCAGCCCACCAGCAATTTTTTCTAAGAATAATTGTTTGTCCATTCTGTTTTTCTCCTTTATAGTTTTTTCTCAGTTTCACAAAAACGTTTCGCAAAGAGCTAAGGCTATGCGAATGGTAGCAAAAAAGTGATTACTTAGATAACGGTCATCTAAGATAAATTGCTTGCTCAAACAAATAAGCGGTTTAGAAAAACGCTTTATTTTTTGACTACAAAATAAGTGTAGCGATTTCGTAATTATTGAGCAAGTGATAGTTCTCAAAAACAGCGTAGATCAGTTGAGTGAATGAATTGACATAAAAAAACAAAAGTTCTTGCTTTTTTCTTGATTTTTATATATGATTTTAACAATTTAGGGTAAAAATGAAAGAAAAGGGGTAACAAAAATGACGAAGTATCAACGGAAGGTTTTATTAGCAACATCATCAGGGATTGCATTAGAGAATATGGATATCATGTTCCTAGCTTTTTCTTTATCTTCAATGATTGCAACTTTTCATATTAGTGGAACACAAGCGGGAATGATTGCGACGATCACTAATCTGGGGATGCTCGTTGGAGGTATTTTTTTTGGTCTGATGGCGGATAAATATGGTCGAGTAAAGGTGTTCTCTCAAACGGTTATCTTATTTTCAATTGCTTCATTATTGATGTATTTTTCTTCAACGATTTATTTAGTCTACTTGTTTCGGTTTATTGCCGGAATCGGGGCTGGGGGCGAGTATGGCGCTTGTATGTCTTTGATCTCTGAAACTTTTTCAAAAAAACAAATTGGACGAGCTTCGTCCATTGCTGGTATTGGAGCCCAAGTAGGCGCGGCTCTCGCTGCTATTTTGGCGGCAATCGTCATTCCATGGCTCGGGTGGCGCATGCTATATGTGATTGGTGTATTACCCGTATTATTAGTTTTAGTCATCCGACATGGTTTAAAAGAACCGGAGGCATTTCAAGCTGCGAAAGCAACTAAAAAGGCGACAAAGTTACGTAATCTATTTGAAACAAAACAACTTACTTGGCAGACGATTGGCTTGAGTACCATGGTGACTGTCCAAATTGCTGGTTATTTTGGTTTGATGAATTGGTTACCTTCGATCATGCAAGCACAACTAGGATTATCCGTTTCAGGTTCGTCTTTATGGATGGTGAGTACGATTGTGGGGATGTCATTAGGTATGTTGACTTTTGGGATCATCATGGATAAATTAGGTCCCAGAACAGCCTTTACTTTATTCTTGATTTGTTCAGCGCTCTCGGTCTTCTTACTCGTTTTAGCTCGTAGTCAATGGAGTTTAGTAGCAGCAGCGGTGGTTGTTGGTTACTTTATCAATGGCATGTATGGCGGCTATGGTGCAATCATTAGTAGCCTGTATCCTACTGAGATCCGTGCAACAGCCAATAACTTTATTATGAATTTAGGTAGAGCTGTAGGTGGATTTTCTTCGATCATTATTGGCTTTTTGATGGATCATTATCAATTATCTGCTGTGATTATTTTTCTAAGTAGTATTTATCTTGTCAGTCTAGTGGTCTTGTGGACACTTACTGGTGTAAAAGAATTAAAATTCAGCTTACAAGAATAACATCCATTGGTGTAAGTTATCAGTGGATAAGTAACATTCGTTATCATTTTGCTTTATAAAAAGATCGTTAAATAAATACGTATATTTTATTTTATCTAGGTAAATATACTTATTTTCTATTAAAAACATGGTATGATTATTAGTAATCGAATAAAGAAATAGGTGAATGTTCATGGATAGTATGGCGAAAGTCAATCAATTTAGAGACGAAAGAAATTGGCGACAATTTCATAACGAAAAAGATCTTGCAATTTCTATTTCCTTAGAAGCTTCTGAATTACTGGAGCTTTTTCAATGGAAGCAACCAGAAGAAGTGAAGGAAACATCATTAGAGCGGATCAAAGAAGAACTGGCAGATGTCTTGATCTATTCTTACATGATGGCTGACAATTTACAGTTGGATCTTGATGAAATTATTGAAGAAAAATTAGCAAAAAATAAATTGAAATATCCAGTAGAAGCAAGTCGAGGACAACGAAAGAAATATACAGAACTTTAAGTGTGAAACTACAGGTTGCGTTTATTTTAGCTAAATAAGGGAGGCAAGTGAATGAAGGAAAAACCAAGCAAAGGTCGAGTAAAAAGATGGATCGCCAATTTTTTCTTATTTTTACTATTATTGGTTGGCTTAGCGTTAATTTTTAATGAACAGATCAAAGATTATTTTGTTAAAAATACCGGAGATAAATACGCAATTGCCAATGTGACAAAAGATGAAATTAAGAAAAACAACGAAAAAGAGGCAAGTTTTGATTTTGATGCAGTGGAGTCAATGAGTACGGAAAGTGTGTTGCGTGCCCAACTGAATCGAACAGACTTACCAGTTATTGGTAGTATTGCTGTTCCTTCTGTGGCAATCAATATCCCGATTTTTAGAGGTTTAGATAATGCGAACTTGCTTTATGGTGCGGGGACATTAGATCCTAATCAGCAAATGGGAAAAGGAAATTATGCTTTAGCGAGTCATCGTTCGAGCAATCCACAACTATTATTTACGCCACTAGAAAATTTATCATTAGGAGATAAAATCTATTTGGTAGATTTGGAAAATGTCTATACGTATAAAGCAACCTTTAAAGAAAAAGTGGCACCGACGGAGACCCAGCTGTTAAATATCCAAGAAGGAAAATCGCTCGTTACGTTGATTACGTGCGGAGATATGAATGCGGTGACTCGATTAGTCGTTCAAGGAGAATTAGAGAAGGTTACACCAATGAAAAAAGCGACGAAAGAAATGAAGGCAGCATTCAATATGGAAACACGAACATTTTAGACGAAAATAGTTAATGAAAAACCGACGATTGCTAGTTCGCTCGAATAGCTAATAGTTTTCGTCGGTTTTTTAATTTCTCATTTTTACAATTACTAAAAAAAAAAAGTTGAAAAGGCTTGCAAAAAATAAAAGAAGGGTGCTATGCTTGGTTCAGATAATCGATGGATTGTTACTGCTCGGCAGGCAAAACCAGAATTCAACCTAAAGTACAGGGGGATTCTAGGTTTTTTTATTTTTTTATGAGAGGGCGAGGGAAAATGGTTATTGAAAAAGTCTTAAATAATAACGTCGTCATTTCAAAAAACGAACGAGGTGAAGAGATTATCTGTATGGGCAAAGGCCTCGCGTTTCAAAAAAGACCTGGTGATAGGATTGATAAAACAGCAGTTCAAAAAGAATTTGTTTTAAAAGATTCCTTAGCAACCAATCAATTTCAACAGCTGATGGCGGATGTCCCATTAGAAGAAGTAGAATTAGTCAAACAGATCGTTGATGTGGCGGAAGAACGATTAGGCGTTTCGTTGTCGTCAAATATTTATTTGACATTGACCGATCATATTCATTATGCGATTTGTCGAGCGAACGAAAATATCCAGTTACCAAATCCGCTTCTTTTTGAAACAAAGAAATTTTATCCGAAAGAATACTTGGTGGCCAAAGAAGTATTGCAATTGATCCAGAGAAAAGTTGGAGTCAGTCTGCCGATTGACGAAGCAGGATTTATCGCTTTTCATTTAGTGAATAGCCAACAAGGAAATGGGGATATGCAAGTCACGATGACTGCAACGACGATCGTTAGAGATATTCTCAGCATTATTAGTAAGTTCTTTGGTGTGACATTTGACGAGGAATCGTTGAATTACCAACGAATCATTACCCATTTACAATTTTTTACACAACGCTATTTAAAGGGCGAAAGTTCGGATGAGCAGGATGAATTTCTCTATGCGCTTGTTCAAGGGAAATATCCAAAAGCCTTTCGCTGTTCGGAACGGATCAATGACTATCTCTTAAAAACACAACAGGAACCAATGGGAGTCGCAGAACAAATCTATTTAACGATTCACATCCAACGTGTAGTGAGTGAAAAACAAAGTACCCAATCTTAAGGATTGTTACTGGTAAAGCAGGCAAAACCTAGATTGAAAAATAGGGCACGAATTTTCGTGACCGTTTTTTCAATCTAGGTTTTTTATTTGATTAAATCAACTAGAAAGAAGGAAAAGAAGATGGATAATCAAGCAGTTGGTAAAAGAGTATGGGAGGCAGTCGGAGGCGAAAAGAACGTTAATAGTTTAGTACATTGTGCGACACGTTTACGTTTCAAATTAAAAGATGAATCGGTCGCAGATACACAAAAGTTAAAACAGGATCCAGATGTGATTCAAGTAGTACAAAGTGGTGGTCAGTACCAAGTAGTTATCGGTAGTAATGTGGCTGACGTTTACCAAGCAATCGTTGATGAGCAAGGTCTGACAGATCAATCGGGAACAGAGGATCAGTCAAAAAATCCTTTGAATCGCTTGATTGATATTATTTCTAGTATTTTCACGCCATTTTTAGGCGCAATGGCAGCTGCAGGGATCTTAAAAGGATTTTTATCTTTGGCAACGGTGTTAGGGTGGCTTTCAGCGGATACTGGGGCTTACCAAATTCTATTTGCAGCCGCAGATGGTGTCTTTACCTTTTTACCAGTGATGTTAGCTTTTACTGCAGCCAAAAAATTCAAAACGAACCAATTTTTATCTGTGGCAATTGCTATGGCGTTAGTTTATCCAGCAATCACGCAACTAGCTGGAGCTGGAGGGGCAGTGGATTTCTTTGGATTACCAATCGTGTTAGCTCAATCAGGTTACACATCTTCAGTGATTCCGATCATTTTGGCTGTTTGGGTCCAAAGCAAATTTGAACCGCTGGTGAAAAAAGTGATTCCACAATTTTTACAAATGATTTTTGTACCAATGATCGTTTTATTGGTGATGGTGCCATTAACTTTCTTACTGTTAGGTCCAATCGGGACAGTTATCGGTAATGGGTTAGGTAGTCTATTTAATTCGATTTACAGCTTTAGTCCATTAGTTGCGGGCTTGATTATGGGAAGTTTATGGCAAGTGTTCGTAATGTTTGGGATGCACTGGGGCTTTGTACCGATCATGTTCTTGAATATTGAACAATATGGGTTTGACGTCATGGTTCCAATGCTTTTACCAGCCGTTTTAGCTCAAGGTGGTGCAGCCTTAGCAGTGGCGATTCGGACCAAAGATACTAAGCTTCGTTCATTAGGTATTTCATCTACAATTACCTCACTTTTTGGCATTACGGAACCAACTGTTTATGGGGTAACTTTACCGTTAAAGAAACCGTTTGTCGTTGCTTGTCTGTCAGCCGGTATCGGAGGCGCAATGATTGGTTTTGCTGGTGTGAAAGCTTTCTCTAGCGGGTTAGTAAGCTTGTTAACGATCCCAACGTTTATTAGTACGAACCAAGCAGTTGAATCCAATGTGACCATGGCAATCCTTGCGACAGCTCTTTCATTTGTCTTAGCATTCGTAGGTACGATGATCGTTGGATTTGATGAAACCGTCCAAGATGAAAAACTAGAAACAAATCAACAAACAACAGCAGGTGACACGATTAGTTCTGCTCGACATAATCTAAAAAGTCCTTTAAGCGGGAAAGTCCTGCCATTATCTGATGTTCCGGATAAAGTTTTCTCTTCTGGAGCGATGGGAAAAGGGCTTGCGATTGATCCGGAAAAAGGTGAATTGATTGCGCCAGCAGATGGGGAGATCACGACCATTTTCCCAACAGGTCATGCGGTTGGTTTAACAACGAAAGATGGGATTGAAATCTTGATGCATATCGGTATGGATACCGTTGAGCTTGAAGGACAAGGGTTTGAGACTTTTGTAAAACAAGGGGATCAAGTAAAAGCTGGTGATTTATTGGTTCGATTTGATATTGAAGCGATTAAAGCCGCTGGATACAGTGTGATCACGCCAATCGTTATTACAAATACGGAACATTTTGCTGATGTGTTGGAATTAAATCAAGAAGAACTGATTGCTAGTGAAGATTTTCTAGCAATTGTCAAATAAGGAGGAAATAGCAGATGACTACAAAGTTTTCAAAAGATTTTTTATGGGGTGGCGCTACAGCTGCCAATCAATTAGAAGGTGCTTACGATCAAGATGGGAAAGGGCTCTCAGTTGCTGATGCGATGCCTGGGGGGAAACAACGATTTGCAGTTATTGGCAGTGAAGACTTTGATTGGACGATCCAACCAGATAAATATACCTATCCTAACCATCAAGGGATCGATCATTATTATCGGTTTAAAGAAGACATTGCGCTTTTTGCTGAAATGGGCTTTAAATGTTATCGTTTCTCCATTGCTTGGACTCGGATTTTCCCTCAAGGAGACGAAGTAACACCGAATGAGAAAGGCTTAACGTTTTATGAAGAAGTGATTGATGAATGTTTGAAATATGGGATTGAACCTGTGATCACGATTTCCCATTACGAGATGCCATTAAATCTAGCAAAAAAATATGGCGGATGGAAAAACCGAGAACTGATTGAATTTTACGAACGCTTTGCTAAAGTGGTGCTTGAACGATTCAGCGATAAAGTCAAATATTGGATGACGTTCAATGAGATCAATTCAGCTTTTCATTTTCCAGCTTTGAGTCAAGGATTAGTAAAAAGTAATGGTGCAGCTGATTATCAAAATATCTTCCAAGCATGGCATAACCAATTTGTAGCAAGTAGTAAAGCAGTAAAAATCGCTCATGAATTACGGGAGGATAGCCAAGTGGGTTGTATGATTATCTATGCAACGACGTATAGCATAGATGCTAATCCAATCAATCAAGTAGCTACATTGATCCAGAACCAAGAATTTAATTTCTTCTGTGCGGATGTTCAAGTACGGGGCAAATACCCGGCATACACAAACCGCACGTATGAAAAATATGGCGTAGATAGTGCCAAATTAGAACAAACGACTGAAGATTTTGAGTTGTTGCAAGCATATCCAGTCGACTATATCGGTTTCAGCTATTATATGTCTACTGCAGTCAACAAAACGGACCCAGATGCAGCGGCCTCAGCCGGTAATCTTTTAGGTGGAGTTAAAAATCCGTTCTTAGAAGCCAGTGAATGGGGATGGCAGATTGATCCAGAAGGTTTACGGATTGCATTAAACGAGTTGTACAACCGTTACGAAAAACCATTGTTTATTGTTGAAAATGGGTTAGGCGCAATTGATAAGGTAGAAGAAGACGGGCGCATCAATGACGATTACCGTATTGATTACTTACGTCGGCATATCGAAGCAATGGGAGAAGCTGTGGCTGATGGAGTAGAACTCATGGGATATACGCCATGGGGATGTATTGATCTGGTAAGTGCTTCGACTGGTGAAATGAGTAAACGTTATGGATTTATCTATGTTGATTTGGATGATGAAGGGAACGGAACCAAAAATCGTTCAAAGAAAAAATCTTTTGAGTGGTATCAAAAAGTCATTGCCACCAATGGAGAAGAACTGTAAGTTTGTATTCATGATAGAACCGTTGTTTACTAAGAAATTAAGAATAGTTCATTTCTGATAAAGAAAATAAGGTCATTTTTGACAAATCACTGTCGAAAATGATCTTTTTTTCTATTTGATCGAGCGATTCATTTTACTCTCGTTGTTCTAAAGAAAAAAATCACGAGATGTGGGAAAGTCTCACTTGTATGATTTGTCATAGAATGATAAAAAAATATCGGTTATTTTAAAATAATCATAGGGATTAGGAAGGGAAGATGATATAATCTAGAATGAAAATGTGAAATAAATCACTATTGTTTTTGAAAAAATATGGGAAGTGTGGGTTTGAACATCTATGTATACACCAGAAGAAATTATGGATATCAGTATCCATCTTGGAACGAAAAAGATCCAAAAGCCAATTCTTGCGAAAATGATTCTAGGTTTTATCGGAGGAGCAATGATCTCGTTAGGTTATTTAGCCTACATCAGAGTTTCAGCTTCGATTCCAGAATCACTGGCGAGTTTAACTAGTTTAGTAGGGGCGGCTGTGTTTCCTATCGGACTATTGGTGATCCTGCTTGGTGGCGGGGAATTGATTACTGGAAATATGATGGCGGTTGCAATTGCTTTTATGGATAAAAAAGTAACTTTTTCACAATTAGTTAAAAATTGGACAATTATCACGTTAGCTAATATCGTGGGTGCCATTTTTGTTGCATATTTCTTTGGACACTTTGTCGGATTGACTCATTCAGGCGTTTATTTGGACCAAGTCATCCATATTGCTGATCATAAGATCGAAGCTTCTTGGTGGCAAGCACTTGGTTCGGGAATCGGTTGTAACTGGTTTGTCGGCTTAGCATTATGGCTATCCTATGGAGCAAAAGATGCAGCTGGAAAAGTATTGACTATTTGGTTTCCCGTAATGATTTTTGTTGCCATTGGCTTTCAGCATAGTGTGGCTAACTGCTTTGTGATCCCAGCCGCAATTTTTGAAGGACAAGCAACTTGGACAGAATTTCTCTTGAATTTTATCCCAGTTTATATCGGTAATATTGTCGGCGGTGCAATATTCGTATCAGGATTTTACTATGCAAGCTATAAGCATCATTGAAATAAGCATGTTGAACGATAAGTTAGAAGCCTAATAAGAACATCGAAGTTTGCGTTTTGCTTACTTTGGTGTTTTTTGTAACTGATAAAATAATTTCTTCCTATTATAATTTTATAGATAAAAAAGAAGAACTATTGTCTCAATCCTCAATCCACCAACATAGCTAATCCATGGCGTTTATATTCTTTTTTTATTTTATATGTGCTATGATTCTAGTAATAAAATCGAAAGGTGAAGTTATGAAAAGGACACGTGTACTATACCTAGAAGTTGCAGACAAGATCAAAGAAGATATCTTTTCAGGAAAGTATCCTGTCGGCACCATGTTGCCTACAGAAAATGAATTAGAAGAAATGTTTCAAGTAAGTAAGATCACGGTTCGTAAGGCCATTGAATTATTAGCAACAGATGAATATGTCGAAAAGAAAAGCGGACGAGGGACGACGGTAGTAAGTAATCGTCCATACAATCGTTTGTCAAAAGCGGCAAGTTTTACACAGATTCTAGAAAACTCACAACATACAGTTCACAAAGAAACGTTGGAATTAAAGAAAATCACTTTAAAAAAAGATCACCCATTATTTGCCTCTTTTGGTTCAACGGCTGTCTGTTTTAAGCGATTATACTACTTAAACGACCGTCCTTATATTTACTTTACGCATTATCTGCCAAGTGATTTGTTAGAAATCAAGCGCAAAGTATTTGATGAAGAGTCTTTATATCGTTTATTGACCCAAAAAGGTTATGCCATCGACTCCTTTGCCGATGATTTTTCCGCTGTGTTTCTAACAAAGGATGAACGGGAAATTTTAAAAACTACCTCAGAAATCGCGATTAAAAGAACGCGACAATCAAAGACTCACTTGGGGAAAACAATCGAATATTCAGAAGCAATTTACGAGACCAATCTGCATCCTTATCATATCGACTATGAAACATAAGGTTGTTTGAACGATGTTCTGCTTCAAGTAATAACGGCGAGCCTTAGAAAATAGCTTTTCATATTTTGTAAGGCTCGCCGTTATTACCGCAGAAGCAATCGTTCAAACACCGTCTATCAGGAGGTAAAGGTCCCAGGTTAAAGACTCACCAGAAAATAGCTTTTCATATTTTGTAAGTACGCTCGTTATTACCGCAGAAGCAACCTTTTAAACACCGTCTATCAGGAGGTAAAAGCCTGAGGTTAAAGGCTTACCAGAAAATAGCTTTTCATATTTTGTAAGGCACGCCGTTATTACCGCAGAAGCCATCAGATACATGGGTCAAGATATTCGCAGGTGGTTTCTTGTGATGGGGGAAAGATTGTGTATTTTTAGGATTAGCTTCCTTAGAGAGTAGAAAAATTTTTACTATTTATAGAAATCGTTTACAAAGTTAGCATAATATGGTACGATCACTTTGATAAACATTATAATGTTATAAAAGAAGAGAGCGGTAATGGATAAGTTTGTAGGATTGATTGAACAAAAGATTATGCCAGTAGCTAACCGAATTGGAACACAGAGGCACATGACGGCAATTAGAAAAGGAATTATTGCAACGATGCCACTAACGATCGTCGGTTCATTTTTTACGATTTTACTGAACATTCCGATTGAATCTGTGGCAGCAGTGATTGAACCCTATCGGCAAATTTTGGATATTCCTTTTCGTTATACGATAGGGATTTTGGCATTATACGCAACATTTGGGATTGCTTCATCATTAGCAAAAAGTTATAAAGTTGATTCCTTGACGGCTGGTATATTAGCATTGATGTCTTTTCTGATCGTGGCAGCACCACCGACACAGGTATTAGAAGACTTGGAAGGAATCACAGCAGGACGTTATATCAATATTGCGAATCTAGGATCAGGTTCATTATTTGGTGCCATTGTTACAGCAATTATTTCTGTCGAGATTTATCGTTTCTTCATTGAAAAGAAAATTACAATCAAGATGCCTGATGGGGTGCCACCAGAAGTGACAAACTCTTTTGTTGCGTTGATTCCTGGAGCGGTGATTTTGATTTTCTTCTGGGTGATCCGACATATGCTTGGTTTTGATCTGAATGGGTTCTTAAGTGAGTTATTGATGCCGCTAAAAGGCATACTTGCAGGAAATAGTTTGTTTGGTGGTTTATTAACAGTCTTCTTGATTTGTTTTTTCTGGGTTCTTGGGATTCATGGCCCAGCCATTATGGGCCCAGTGATTCGCCCATTTTGGGATATTTCGATTGCTGAAAACATTGATGCTTTCAACGCTGGTGCGAATGCTCATAATATGCCGAATATTTTTACAGAACAGTTTTTACAGTGGTACGTGTGGATTGGTGGCGCAGGAACAACCTTGGCTTTAGTGGTTTTATTCATGTTCTCCAAATCAAAATATTTAAAGAGTTTAGGTCGATTATCGATTTTACCAGGACTATTCAACATCAATGAACCAATGATCTTCGGGGCACCGATTGTAATGAATCCGGTATTAGGGATTCCGTTCATTCTTGCACCGTTAGTAACGACTACTTTGTCATATGTCTTAACGGTTAGTGGTCTCATCCCAATGATGACGGCTCGGTTACCATTTGCTATTCCTTCGCCAATCGCCGCTTGGATGAGTACAAACTGGAGCGTAGCAGCTGGCGTGTTAGTTATTGCTAACTTCCTGATCACATTGGCTATTTATTATCCGTTCTTCAAAGTATTCGAAAAACAACAACTGGCTCGTGAAGCAGAAGAACAAGCGCAATAAGAAGCACCAATGGTGACGGGCGTTACCGAGGAACAAGCATAATAAAAAATGGAGGTTAGTGGCTATGAAACGTGCACTAGGGATTTCACTTTACCCAGATCATAGTGATCCAATCAAAGATCAAGAATATTTGCAATTAGCACAACGTTATGGGTTTACCCGTATTTTTATGAGTATGTTAGAAGTAACGGAAGATCCTCTGATCGTAAAACAAAAGTTTCAAAAATTGATTCATTTTGCGAAAGAATTGGGATTTGAAACGATTTTAGATGTTGCTCCCAACATTTTTGAACAGTTGGACATTTCGTATGACGACTTAAGTTTTTTCCACGAAACTGGTGCAGATGGAATCCGTCTTGATTTAGGATTTGACGGCGGAAAAGAAGCTTTGCTGTCATATAACCCTTATCATTTAGCGATTGAGTTGAATATGAGTGATGATGTTGCTTATTTGGATAATATTTTGTCTCATCAAGCAAATAAACCCTTTCTCTATGGGTGTCATAATTTTTATCCTCAAGAAGGAACAGGCTTACCTTACCGATTTTTTGAGTCTTGCAGCCAACGATTTAAAAAACAAGGGTTACGAACGGCTGCTTTTGTTTCTTCTCAGGTGGGAACAATCGGACCGTGGGATATCAATGATGGGTTGACTACGTTAGAGATGCACCGTCATTTACCGGTCCATGTAGCAGCAAAACATTTGTTTGCTACTGGGTTGATCGATGATGTCATTATTGGAAATGCCTACGCATCTGAAGAAGAGCTGCGTATGTTAGGGGAAATGGATCGCTATCAAACAGTATTTACGATCGAGTGGCAGACAGCTGCTCATGAAGTAGAACGACAAATTGTATTAGGAGAACAACATGTTCGTCGAGGGGATATCACTGAACAGGTTATTCGTTCCACTGAAGTTCGAAAAAAATATAAAGATGCAAAAAATGAAGCCCATGACAATGAAAATGAATTTCAAATTGGTGATGTAGTCATTGGAAATGATACATTTGGCAAATACAAAAATGAACTTCAAATTGTTTTAGAACCCCATCGGGATGCAAGGAAAAATAAAGTTGGTGCAATTGTACCAGAAGAACATCTCTTACTAGATTTTATCCACCCATGGTCGAAGTTCAAATTTATAGAAAAGTAGGCGTTGTGATGTTCGATTTAGTGATCAGAAATGCTCGTACACTAACTGGCGAAACAATGGATATTGGGATCAATGATGGAAAAATCCAGAAAATCGCAACAAGTATCCCAGAAAAAGGAAAAACAGAACAAACGTTGCAGGCAGGGCACTATCTTTCTGCTGGCTGGATCGATGACCATGTCCATTGTTTTGAGGAAATGACTTTATATTATGATTACCCAGACCAGATTGGTGTGAGTAAAGGGATAACAACGGTTATCGATGCAGGAACAACAGGTGCCGAAAATATCCATCAATTTTATGAACGAGCAAAAAAAGCCAAAACCAATGTGTATGCCTTGTTGAATATTTCAAAGTGGGGCATCGTAGAACAAGATGAATTAGCTGATTTATCCAAGACACAAGCGAATTTGGTCAAAGAAAAATTGACTGAATTTCCAGAATTTATCGTGGGAATCAAAGCTAGAATGAGCAAAACCGTGGTTGGGAATAATGGATTGACACCGCTGGAATGGGCGAAAAAAATTCAAAAAGAGAATCATCAAATTCCTTTGATGGTGCATATTGGCTCTGCCCCACCACATTTAGAAGAAATTTTGCAGCTTCTGGAAAAAGGCGATATCTTGACCCATTGTTTTAATGGGAAAGATAACGGGATTATGGAGAAAGAAACTCATCAGATTAAACCGTTTGTCAAAGATGCCTTAGCCAAAGGGGTGATTTTCGATATTGGTCATGGCACTGACAGTTTTAATTTTGAGGTGGCAAAAGCAGCCTATGACCAAGGAATCAAAGCGGACTCTATTAGCACGGATATCTATATTCGTAATCGAAAGAACGGCCCCGTTTACGATTTAGCGACAACGATGGAAAAATTGCATTTTATCGGCTATTCCTGGTCAGAAATTTTAGAAAAGGTAACTTGTGTGCCGGCTGAAAATTTCCATTTAGGAACGAAAGGTCAGATAGAAGTAGGTTTTGATGCGGATTTTACAATATTTGAATTTGTTGACCAAGAAAAGACGATTACTGACTCGAATGGGCAACAGCAAGTGATCGATCAACAAATCAAACCAGTTAGCGTAGTTATTGGGGGAAAGAGTTATGAGTGTAAGTTATGATAAATTCAATTTAAAAGAAGTGATCAATGCTTCAGGCCGGATGACGATTTTAGGTGTTTCCAAAGTATCGGAATCTGTTTTGGCAGCGCAACGCTTTGGCGGCGAACATTTTTTTGAAATGTCAGACCTGAGTGAAAAAACGGGTGCTTACCTGGCGAATCTCTTAGCAGTTGAGGATGTTCAGATCGTTTCTTGTGCTTCTGCAGGTATTGTTCAAGCAGTGGCAGCGGTTATTGGCAAAGGAAGTCTAACTCATGTTTATCATCCTTATTCAACAACTATCAAGAAAAAGGAAATTATTTTACCCAAAGGACACAATGTTGATTACGGCACATCCGTTGAATTAATGATTCAACAAGGTGGGGGGCAAGTAATCGAGGCAGGTTATGCCAATATGTGTAGCACTGAACATCTTGAAAGCTGTATCACTGAAAATACCGCAGCGATTCTTTATGTCAAAAGTCACCATACGGTTCAAAAAAGTATGTTGTCAGTAGAAGAAGCAGTAGCAGTTGCCCAAAAACATGAAATCCCGTTGATTGTTGATGCAGCAGCAGAAGAGGATTTATTCAAATACACTAAACTAGGAGCGGACCTAGTGATCTATTCGGGTGCAAAGGCGATCGAAGGTCCAAGTGCAGGAATGGTGATTGGAAAGAATCCTTATATACCATGGGTGCGATTACAATCAAAAGGGATCGGTCGTTCGATGAAAATCGGTAAAGAGAATATTTTAGGGTTTACTCAAGCGGTCACCGATTATCTTGAACATGGCAGTGAATCTGGTGAGTCAATGAAGCACCGTTTACAACCATTTGTTGAAGAGTTGAATCACATTGATCATTTGTCAGCAACTATTGTTCAAGATCCAGCTGGTCGAGAGATTTATCGAGCGAGTGTTAAAATCAGTGATCGTTCTGCACATTCAGTTATTCAGGCACTAAAAGAAAAAAATCCAGCAGTCTATACACGAGATTATCAAGCGAATCATGGTATCATTGAATTTGACATACGTTCGGTCAATCAAGAAGAAATGCAAAAAATCATTGTTCGCCTGCAAGAAATCATGAATGAAACAAAATTATCTTGAGTGAAAAAGGAGAGAAAAAAATGTCACGAATTCCTAACTATTTACACGATCAAGTTTGTTTGAATGTTTTAGCTAATTCTGTTGAAAATGCGGTGGAGTGTTATGAAGCAGCTGAAGGACATATTTTGTTAGGGGTGCTTTCAAAAAACTATAAAACAGACGAAGCAGCGATTGCTGACATGAAAAAGTATCAAGCAGCAACGAATAATGCGCTATCAGTTGGCTTGGGAGCAGGTGATCCAAACCAGAGTCAAATGGTGACTCGTTTGGCAAAAGTCTTGCAACCACAACATGTGAACCAAGTATTTACTGGAGTGGGTGCTTCACGAGCTGTGTTAGGTCAAAATGAAACAGTGGTCAATGGATTAGTTTCACCAACAGGTAAAGAAGGGTATGTCAATATTGCAACCGGTCCTTTAAGTTCTCAAGGTACAGCAGGCGTAGTCACGATTGAAACAGCGATTCGCTTACTGCAAGATATGGGAGGAACATCAATCAAGTATTTTCCAATGAAAGGGTTAGCACATCAAAAAGAGTATGAGGCGGTAGCGCAAGCTTGTGCCACTTATGATTTTGCATTAGAACCAACAGGAGGAATTGATTTAACCAACTTTGAAGAGATCCTTCAAATCGCTGTCGATGCCAAGGTGAAAAAGATTATTCCTCATGTCTACAGCTCGATTATTGACCCTGAAACGGGCAATACGAAGCCAGAGGATGTCCGGACATTACTACAAATCATGAAAAAAGTTGTCAGCTAAGATGAAAAAAGGTGAGAAAATGAAATTTGGGGCATTCGGAGAAGTGATGTTGCGATTGACACCTCCAGAACACTTGATGCTAGAACAAACCCATACATTAAGACTGGCATATACCGGAACAGGTGTGAATCTAGTTGGTAATCTAGCTCATTTTGATATGGAGAGTTATCTATTGACGGCTCTGCCCGATAATCGCTTAGGCAGTGCTGCATTAGCTAACTTAAAAAGTATCGGTGTTGAAACGAAGTATGTAATCCAACAAGAACAACATATCGGTACCTATTTCGCAGAAATGGGGTATGGTGTTCGTCCTACTGAAGTTACTTACCAAAATCGAAAACATAGTTCTTTTGGATTGTCTCAAGAAAATGACTATGAATTACAGGCGTTTATTGAAACAGTAGATCTTGTGCATATTTGCGGGATCAGTTTGAGTTTGTCTGATCAGTGTGCCGAAACAGCGATTTCTCTTGCCAAGAAAGCACATGTTCAGGGAAAAAAGTATGTTTTGATTTCAACTTTCGGCCAACATTGAACCAGGAACAAGATCAAAGAAACATCTTGAAACAACGCTATGAGGAAATTTTACCTTATTGTACGATTTTATTTGGCTCGATCCGTGATTTGACGGAATTATTAGAATGGCGAACAAGCGATTCAACGAAAAATCCTATCGCCTATATCCAATCCTTTTTAGCTTATTATGACATCGAATGGTTTGCTGGTACGAAACGAACCAGCCATGAAGGAAGAAAACAATTAAAAGGATATTTGATCACCGTCACAGAAGACGCTGAAACACCTTTTTACGAGTTATTTGTTTTAGACCGAATTGGTGCAGGGGATGCTTTTGCGGCTGGGATATTATTAGGATATGCGGAAAACTGGTCATTGACTAGAACCGTCGAGTTTGCAACAGGAAATGCTCGTTTGGCTCACGCAATCCAAGGAGATGTTCCGCTCACAACTAGAAAACAGGTTCAACAATTACTAGATGCGCCAGATGTCGATTTGATTCGCTAAGAAATAGTCTTGCGATGAATGGACGAAATAAAATGCATCGGAGCGTTAAGAAAGTCTTGAAATGGGAATCAGTGTTTCGAGACTTTTTGACATCGTCTGAAATATTAAAAGTTAGCTTTTAGTAGATAGCAGATCAGCCAAGAGTTTATCAAGCAGAAGGTAAAAATCCAGAAATGATTGAATAGAGTTGCAACTGTAGCGGTCGTTTTAGATCGCTAACTTTCTCTGTTGTTTTTAGGGTCTAAAAGAAGGAGAAATATTTTTGACAAAAATCTGGGAGAAAAACAGTACAGTTTTTTGTAGGTTTTCGTTTTCTCTTGACTACCACGTAAGCGATCAGTATTATAAGGAACAGATAGAAACAGCCGAATAAAAAAGGCACCTCCATTTCTAGTGGCAGCCAGAAACAGAGGTCTTGAAAAAGTCAACCACATTGACCAATCAAGTTTGCCATAGTCAATGGAAACCATCAACTTCGTTTATTGTATCGAATCTTAAAGGAGAAATCTACCTTTTTTGATGAGAAAAATAGATGAATTACATGTGTTTTATTTACTGTGCCATAAATGGATTGGATACGATGTGTCCAGTCCATTTTTTTATCCAAAAACATACACCTGAGGATAACGAGTAAAATGAAGATAGCAAGTGCAACAAATAGGGGAGAGTTTACTTGGGCGAGTAAAGTGTGTCAATGTTGGTTTTGGCTTTTTCAAGGAACATAAAAAGCACATGTTTTAGAATAAAAGCATTTGGCTGTTTCTATCGTTTTTCAAGATCAGAACAATAATTGAGTGAGCCGTCGTACCATGAGATAAAACCGATATATTGAAGGAGTGCAGATTATCTTTCAAGTATTGGCTTATTTTTTTGCTATTAGATAAAAAGTTGGTCTTTCTTATTGGTTGTCAAAATGTGATGAATATCAGAAAATAGAACAATTCAAGAAAACATTTGATTGGGGAGTTCATGTACATAAAATTTTTAGCGAAACATTTACAGATAATGAAACATAACAATTATTTTATCAAATTTTTTTCGAGAAAAGAATGATGCTAGATTCTCGTTAAATGAGTGAATGTTATTGTCAGAACACGATGAAAGCAAGCTTTCTTAATTAAGAAAGTCGTTTCAAATTTAAACATTTATGTTATTTAATGTTTTTTTAAAATAAAAAAGATTAAAAAAGTTTTCGCCAACAAACACTAGATATAGTGTTTGTTTTCTTATATACCACTAAAAAATCACAAAATCTAGTCTTTTATTTTAAAAAAACAAGTGTAAAATGAAGTTAGACTTTTGAGTTGGGATGTGTTTTTTTGAAACTAACAGTTTTTTGTGGCTCCCGTTTTGGTAATAAAGAAAGCTATAAATTTATTGCCCAAACGTTAGGAAAATATATGGCTCAAGAAGAGATTGAGCTGGTTTATGGTGGATCAGAATCGGGTATCATGGGAGTTTTCAGTCAGACTTTACTAGAAAACAATGGGAAAGTCACTGGTATCTATCCAACAGGGCTTTTTGATTCTGAGTTACCGAATACAAATGTAACAACTTTTATTCCTACCGAGACAATCGACGAACGAAAAGTATTGTTATTTGAACAAGGAGATGCTGTTTTGATCTTTCCTGGAGGATTGGGAACCTTAGAAGAGTTTTCTCAACTTTTATCTTGGATGGCCATTGATTTAACAGCGAAGAAACCGATTGGTATTTTAGATATCGGAGGATATTATGAAGGTTTAAAGACGTTATTAGAAACGTTTGCCAAAGAAGAATTTATGGATGCCAAATGGCTGGATTACGTCTTTTTTTCAAATAACCCATTAGAACTAGTCGATTTATTACGCGCAGAAGTAAGTGAAACACAACTATTATTAGAGGAGGCAAATTAATGAGTCAAATTTATTTAGCAGGTCCATTCTTTTCAGAGGAGCAAGTTGAGCGTGTTGCTCGTATCGAAAAAGCATTGGAAGAAAATCCAACGGTGACTGGTTTTTATTCACCAAGACATCATCAAGAAAGTAATTATGAAATGTTTAGTGCAGGTTGGGCACAAGAAGTTTATGAAAAAGATATGGCAGAACTAACAGCAGCTGATTACGTAGTAGCTATTTTAGATTATGAACATCAAATCATTGATCCAGGGACAGCTTATGAATTAGGGGCAGCAACAATGATGAAAAAACCAATGATTGTTTTCCAAGAAGAGACTGTTCCAACTAATTTGATGATTACTCAAAGTTTGCATACTTATTTAAAAACAGTTGACGAAGTACGTGACTACGATTTTAAAACATTACCAGTAACGAAATACGTAGGCGAGTACTTATAGAAATAGAAAGAGGAAGGATTGCATGTCAGTGATATTAATTTCAGGAACGATTGGTGCAGGAAAAAGCAGTTTGACAGATATGCTTGCGAAAGAAATCGACTCAAAACCATTTTATGAAAGTGTTGAGGATAATGAAGTGTTACCACTTTTTTATTCAAATCCAGAACAGTATGCTTTTTTATTGCAAATTTTCTTTTTGAATAAACGATTTTTAGCGATGAAAAATGCTTTAGTGGATGATGATAACGTGTTAGACCGTTCGATCTATGAAGATAGCCTGCTATTTCATTTAAATGCAGATCTAGGTCGAGTGACCGATATTGAAGTGCAACAATATGATAATTTATTGGATACGATGCTTAACGAGTTAGACGATGTTGCTCCTAAGAAACGTCCAGACTTGATGGTTCATATCAAAGTGTCCTTGGATACAATGTTGGATCGCATCAAAAAACGGGGTCGTGATTATGAACAGCTGGAAAGTGATGAGACACTTTATGACTATTATCGCTCTTTAAATCAACGTTATGATCAATGGTATGAAGATTTTGATGTTTGTCCGAAGATTCAAATCGATGGTGACCGCTTCGATTTTGTTGAAAAGCCAGAACATGCAAAAGAGGTCATTGAACAAATCCAACAAAAATTAGCAGAATTAAGCGATGTAGAGGCAGGGAAATACTTTACTGAGAATCAACATGCAAAAGGACAAGGACTGGGTCAGTAAACAGTCATAATGTTCCATTTTAAAAAGATGATGACATCGTTCATTTTAAGAAACAAGCTGGAAAACCTCCAAGATAGTCGAAACGATTTGGAGGTTTTCCAGCTTGTTTTTGATAGAGCGGTTCCTGAAAAGCCATGATTCGAAAGAACACAGTTCGATAGTAATCAATTTATCAAGGAAAAATCTGTTTTTGGCTAAGTGAAAAAGATAGTAAAAATAGATCAAAAGATTTGAACGTGTCTTTTGACATCTTCAAATCTTTTGACCTATTGGTATCCTGCCATACTTATACAAAATAAGGCCGAGACTTTATTTAACAGTTAAAACATCCGCATGTCTTTCTTTCGTATAGGATTCAAATGACTTAAATGAATCTTTTACAGTTTTATGACAGTGATCGCAAATACTTAAGCTTCCTTGATCACTAAATTCGGTATGAATATTTTTACTGGTTGTACAAGTACAATAATCATGACTATCAAATATACTCATTTTTTTCTCCTTTATCACATTGTGCTTACCCAATATACCAGAAAGAAATGGCAGAAACAAAAAAATTAAGAGAAATTAACAATTTCTCTTAATTTCAGTTAATTCCTAGCGAGTGAGCCATGTCAGCTCTCGTTTTTTTGTACGAAGTGACAAGAAAACAGCCAGAACAGTTGCAAGTTTTTTCAAAAATAAAAGCTGTTCTAAAAGTTTTTCCTTTACTGATCAGGTCAAGTCGGTCTTTTTAGGTCTTTTACAAACTATAAATATTTCCATCCTGATCTTCGATTCGGTAGTTTCCGATCTTTTTGAAGGTAACGGATACTTCTTTACCATCTTCTTTACCAGAGATGGTATAAGTGTCTGCTTCGGTCTTGATCTTGATATCATTGAGTACTGTTTTTTCTTGAGAAGTACTTGCGGTATCTTTTTCAGTTCCTGTATAGGTACGTGTCCATTCCATTTTATGATCGCTAAAAATGATTTGCCCACTGACTAAATTCATGTCTTTGCGGACTTTTAATGAATAGTTACTGTTACTGATATCCTCTTTTTCAGCTTGTAGAGTCGATGAATCTGTCGTTTGGTCTGCTGAATTACCAGATCCACCGAATAGGCTGCATCCTGATAAAGTAAAACAGCTGACAAGCGAAAGAACCATGATGACTAATTTCTTCAAAATATTTCCTCCATTGTATGATACAGCTTTAACTACAAACGGTGTGAATCCTCTAGTCAACCAAGTTGGCTGGGTTTCTGTCGTTGCGTTTACTGTGACTAATAAATTAGTATAGCTTCTATTATAAGATTTAGGAATACTAGCTTTTGTCTATTCCATTGAAAAAAGGTGTTTATGTCTCTTCTATTCAATCTCATTTCTTTACAGATGTCAACTCCCCTTCAAAAGGACTGGTTTGCTCAGTACAGCAAATGAAGTAGGGGTGTACGAGTCGTTTCAACTAAATAAAACGTTTGCTAAATTAACTTGTAACTGGTGTAAACGTTTGCTATATTGAGTAGGGAACAAGTATTATTTAGCAAATAAACTGAACTCTTTAATAGAAGGTGTGAGTGGATGACAAATTATCAATTTCCAAGTAATTTTTGGTGGGGATCAGCCGCAAGTGGCCCACAAACAGAAGGTCGTATTGCTGGCGATGGTAAAGGAGAGAATATTTTTGATTATTGGTTTAGCCAAGAACCAGAAAAGTTCTTTGATCAAGTAGGTCCTGAAAAGACATCACAAGTGTACACGAAGTATAAAGAAGACGTTCAATTAATGAAACAAACTGGACACAATAGTTTTCGTACTTCGATCCAATGGAGTCGCCTGATTCCTGAAGGGACTGGCGAAGTGAACCAACAAGCTGTTGATTTTTACCATTCGTATTTCGATGAATTGATCGCTAATGGCATTGAACCATTTGTGAATTTATATCATTTTGATATGCCGATGCCTTTGCAAGAAAAAGGCGGATGGCTCAATCGGGAAACGGTTGAAGCGTATGAAAGGTATGCTAAGATTTGTTTTGAATTATTTGGGACGAAAATCAAAAAATGGTTTACCCATAATGAGCCAATCGTGCCAGTTGAAGCTGGGTATCTTTACCGTTGGCATTACCCGGAAGAGTCCGATATGAAAAAGGCGATCCAAGTAGGCTATCATGAAGCGCTGGCTTCTGCATTAGCCGTCAAAGCGTATCATTCCATGGCATTAGATGGCTCAATCGGAATCATTTTGAATCTAACACCAAGCTATCCTCGGGATGAAAACAACCCAGAAGATGTCAAAGCAGCTAAATTAGCTGATGCCTTTTTTAATCGTTCGTTTCTTGATCCAGCAGTTAAAGGTGAGTTCCCACCAGAATTGATCGCCATTGTGAAAGAATTAGACATGGTACCAGCGATGCAAGAAGATGACTTAGCGATCATTAAAGAAAATACCATTGACTTATTAGGAATCAATTATTACCAACCAAGAAGAGTCAAAGCAAAAGAAACACCGATTGATCATGAAAATGGACCAATGCCAGAAGATTATTTTGATAATTATGAAATGCCAAATCGTAAAATGAATCCTTATCGTGGTTGGGAAATTTATGAAAAGGGAATTTATGATATCTTAATCAATGTTCGAGACCATTATGGTAATATTGACTGTTTCATTTCTGAAAACGGTATGGGTGTTGAAAATGAAGCACGTTTTATCGAAGAAGATGGGATGATCCACGATGATTATCGCATTGAATTTGTCCAAGAACATCTAAAATATGTTCACCAAGCAATCGAAGAAGGTGCTAATTGCTTGGGGTATCATATGTGGACGTGTATGGATAACTGGTCGTGGACCAATGCTTACAAAAATCGTTATGGATTTATTTCCGTTGATTTAGCGAATGATGGTAAACGGACAATCAAAAAATCTGGTCACTGGTTTAAAAAACTATCTGATACCAACCAATTTACAATATAAAAAAGTCAACGTTCCTCTTGATCCGTTTAATAAACGGTCAAGAGGAATATTTTTGTTTGTTTGAAAAATTAGAATACAATGAAAACGCTTTTGAATGTATATAAATAAAGAATGTTATTTGATATCTTTATAAAGTAAGTATGCTTTTTAAGTGATTTTTTTAGTTTTTATCAATTGTAACCGTTTCTATATGATTAAAATACGAACGTTATCTTTTTTTGGAGGAAGTGTGAGCAGATGGTTTTCTTTTCAAGATATTTACACAGAATTAAATCAATCTACACATAGAAGCGTTAGCATTGATTATAAGGTAGAAATTATTAACACCTGTAAAAAGAAATTTTATTACGTGAGGGGCTATGAAAAATGATTGAGGTTATCAATCTGAAGAAAGTATTCGATAATGGGTTTGAAGCACTGAAGTCTGTTGATTTTCAAATCGAAAAAGGGGATTTGGTTTGTTTGCTTGGCCCTAGTGGTTGTGGAAAATCAACGATTTTGAATTTGATTGCGGGGTTATTAAGCCCTAGTCATGGGGACATTCGTTTTAGTGGAGAGTCGGTGGTACGAACGGAACCGAAAGATCGGAATATTGGTTTTGTATTTCAAAATTATGCTTTATACCCGCATATGACTGTGGTTGAGAATATTATGTTTCCATTGACGGTTGGCGAAAATAAAATCAAAAAAGCGGAAGCTAAAAAAATATCACAGGAATATATGAAACTAACGAATATCGAAGAACTCCAAGATAAAAAACCAGGGACTTTATCAGGTGGACAACAACAACGTGTGGCTATTACACGAGCCTTAGTCCAGAAACCAGAAGTTTTATTATTAGACGAGCCCTTAAGTAATTTGGATGCACGCTTGCGATTAAAGATACGAGAAGAAATCCGTCGTTTGGTAAAAGAAGTTGGAATCACTACGATTTTTGTGACGCATGATCAAGAAGAAGCACTTTCGATTAGTGACAAAATCATTTTACTGAATGAAGGTGTGATTCAACAAAATGATATTCCGCAGAATTTATACTTAGACCCGGCTAACCTGTTTGTTGCCAATTTTATCGGTAACCCGATCATCAATACGTTACCGGTCGAGGTCAATGTTCGTGAAGGGAAAATCAGCCATACGGATTTTCAAATTCCTCTGACGAAACTGGAATCCGCTCAATTAAGAAAACCATTAGTGGATGGAAAATATATCTTAGGGATTCGACCAGAAGACGTTTTTCCAACGACTAACGGATTGTTCGAAGTACAAGTTTCTGGAGTTGAATTGATCGGACGTGAACAGATTTTGAATTTTTCGCTCGCTGCGAAACGTCTGAAATCGATCGTTAGTATTGAAAAGCTCATCGAGGAAGATACGGTACTCTCTTTTGATTTTCAGTACCATAAAATGTTTCTTTTCGATGAAGAAGGGGAGCGGGTGTACTAATGTTCAAAAAAGCATATGATCCAGAAAATCAACCGAAAGCTTGGTTCTTCTTACTGCCATCATTGGTCATTATTGTTTTGTTCAGTATCTATCCGTTGTTCCGTTCACTAGCGATGAGCTTTCAAAAAGGCTCCTTAATCAATCAACAATTTGCAGGAATTGAGAATTATCAGCGTGTGTTGTCAGACCCAGTCTTTATCAAAGCATTAAGAAACACCGCATTGTTTGCTTTTACAGTTGTTCCTATTTCATTGCTCCTTTCACTGGGAATCGCTTGGGTGATCTTTGAAAAAGTGAAACATAAGACTTTTTTTGAAACGATTTTTTTCATGCCTTATGTGACAAGTACGATTGCTATCGGGATCGTCTTTCGCTATTTTTTCAACGGGTCCTATGGGCTCATTAATTATTTGCTGAATTTTTTAGGATTTGAATCAATCAATTGGTTAGATAATGTTTCGATGAGTATGACAACGTTGATCATCTTTGGGGTTTGGACCAGTCTCGCATTCAATATCATTATCTTATTGGCTGGTTTAAGAAATATTGACGAAGAGCATTATAAAATCGCTCGAATGTTTGGAGCAGATGCTTGGGAGATTTTTAGTCGGATCACGTTTCCTCAATTGATCCCAACGATCACCTTCTTGTTGACTGTCAATATCATCGGAGCGTTTAAAGTCTATACTCAAGTCTATGCTTTGTTTGGTGGGCAGCCAGGGATCGCCAAAAGTGCTACGACAGCGGTCTTTTATATTTACGATAAATTCCACATCGCTGGTCGACCAGGGATCGCTATGGCGGCGACGGTTATTTTGTTCCTCGTCATTTTATTGATCACATTTATTCAAAATAAATTGTTGAAGAAAGTAGGGAGAAGAGGATGAAAAAAGTTGTTACAGGACTCTCATTGCTATTTATCGGAATTTTAGGGATCGTAACGATTTTTCCATTTATTTATATGATTTTAGCTGGGTTGATGACATATAGTGAGGCAACGAGTATTCCGCCAACCTTACTGCCAACATCATTTCAATGGGGAAATTATACGGAGGTATTTGCAAAAGCACCATTTTTACGTTATTTCTTCAATACCGTCTTTGTTTCGTTAGTAACTACGATCGCTACAGTCATCACATCTGTTTTAGCGGCTTTTGCGTTAACAAGTCTGGAATTTCGTTTTAAAAAATTGATTATCGGGATCATGATCTCATTACTAATGGTTCCTTATGAGTCCATTATTTTTACGAATTATAATACGATTTCACGAATGGGATTACTAAACAGCTATAGTGCATTGATCATTCCTTTCTTGACCAGTATTTTTTATATTTATTATTTGAACGGGTATTTAAAGAGTATTTCCAGTACCTTTTATAAAGCAGCTAAAATCGATGGTGCCAGTGATCTAGAGTATATTTGGAAAATTTTAGTGCCGATGTCTAAACCAGCACTAGTCACGGTGGGTATCTTGACGTTTATTTCAAGTTGGAATTCATTTTTATGGCCACTGCTTGTGACGAACGAGAAAAAATTCCGCCTGTTAAATAATGGTTTAGCCGCTTTTACCTCTGAAAGTGGGAGTGACGTTCATTTACAAATGGCGGCGGCGACGTTAACAGTTATCCCGATTTTGATTATTTATTTGATTTTTAGAAAAGAAATTATACGAGGAGTGGCGAAAAATGGAATCAAAGGATAAAACAGTGATTACTTTCCATAGTGGAATCTTAACGATCGGTGGAACGATCATTGAAGTTGCCTACCACGATTCACACATCTTTTTTGATTTTGGCACAGAGTACCGTCCAGAATTAGACTTAGCTGATGAATCTTTAAATACATTGCTTGAACATCGATTGATTCCTGACTTGAATGGATTATATGATCCAAGGCTGTTTGATCAAGTACAGCACATACAAGTAGGAGAAAGAGAGCCGTATCAGCATACAGCCGTTTTCTTATCTCACGCTCATTTGGATCATTCAAAAATGATCAATTATCTTGATCCAGCAATTCCTTTATACACTTTAAATGAAACGAAGCAAATCTTACATTCCCTTCATCGAAACAACGATTTCTTGATTCCTTCTCCTTTTGAAAAAGAAGGGTTTGTACGTGAAATGAATGGATTATCTCCTTATGAAACTGTCCAGATCGGAGAAATCAGTGTGGAGATACTACCAGTCGATCATGATGCGTATGGTGCAGCTGCTTTACTAATCAAAACGCCTGACCGATTCTTGACTTACACTGGTGACTTGCGTCTTCATGGATATGACCGGCAAATGACAGAAACGTTTTGTCAAAAATCATTTCAGACTGACTTATTGATGATGGAAGGCGTCAGCATCAGTTTTCCTGACCGAGAAATAAGCGAACAAACGCCAATTGCTACGGAAGAAGAGCTAGTTCAGCGCTTTTGTGAACTGGTCGATCAATATCCTAATCGTCAAATTACTTTCAATGGGTACCCAGCAAACCTTAAACGCTTTGAAATGCTGGTGAAACAATCCCCGCGAACGATGGTTTTAGAAGCGAATATGGCTGCATTAATGAAAGAAGTTCTAGGAATGGATGTGCCCTATTACTATTTAACGGATAGTCCAGTCATTCCGATTCTTCAGTCAGAATTAGAATATCCCTACGAAGTTTTACGCAACGATGAAACAACTTTTGTTTGGCAAGTCGTTGATAATATAGAAAACTTGCAAGGAGGAGGTTTATACATTCATAGTGATGCCCAACCATTGGGAGATTTTGATCCACAATATGCTGTCTTTTTAAAGATTTTAGCTGAAAAGCAAGTTGAATTTGTTCGATTATCGCTGTCTGGACACGCATTTCCAGCTGATTTAGCTGAAATCATCGACAAGATACAACCAAAAGTGTTAGTGCCGATCCATACGTTAAAACCCGAGAAATTAGTCAATCCTTATGGAGAAAGAATTTTGCCAAAACGTGGCGAACAAATTATTTTATAAGAGAAAAGGGAGAGTAAAAAGAAGATGAAAATGAAAAAATGGGCTTCTGTGTTTGTGGCTGCAGCAGCAGTATTTGCGTTAAGTGCTTGTGGAAAGAATGAAAAGGTAGATAGTTCAAGTGAGGATATCGTAACAGAAATCAATGAAAAGACAACGATCAACTTCTGGCATGCGATGAATGGTGCGCAAGAAGAAGCATTAACTAAACTTACAGATGACTTCATGAAAGAAAATCCTAATATCAAGGTAGAGTTGCAAAATCAATCGCAATATTCGGATCTTCAAGCAAAAATCAATTCGACATTACCTTCACCTAAGGATCTGCCGACAATCACTCAAGCTTATCCAGGATGGCTATGGAATGCCGCTCAAGATGAGATGTTGGTTGATTTAGACCCATATATCGAAAATGATACGATTGGCTGGAAGGATCAGGAAGAAATCCGTGATTCATTATTAGAAGGTGCTAAAATTGATGACAAACAATATGGTATCCCTTTTAACAAATCAACGGAAATGCTTTTCTACAATGCAGATCTATTAAAACAATATAACGTTGAAGTGCCGACGACACTAGCAGAATTAAAAGAAGCTTCAAAAACGATCTATGAAAAATCAGATGGGCAAGTGGTGGGTGCTGGGTTTGATTCATTGAATAACTACTATGCGATCGGTATGAAGAATCAAGGTGTTGATTTTGACAAAGACTTAGCTTTAGATGGGAAAGAATCACAAAAAGTGATCGATTACTATGCTGAGGGTGTCAAAGATGGTTATTTCCGAATTGCTGGATCGGATAAGTACTTGTCAGGTCCTTTTGCAAATGAACAAGTGGCAATGTTTGTTGGCTCGAGTGCTGGAGAAGGTTATGTGAAAAAAGATACTGAAGGAAAATTTGAGTATGGCGTTGCGCCACGTCCTGAAAAAATCAATTTGCAACAAGGAACGGATATCTATATGTTCAGTAGTGCCAGTGCTGAAAAACGCACAGCTGCTTTTGAATATATGAAATTTTTAGCGCAACCGGAAAACCAACTGTATTGGGCAAATATGACTGGTTATATGCCAATCGTTGAATCGGTTCTTGAAAGTGATGAATACAAGGATTCTAAAGAGACAAAAGTACCACAATATTTAGAAGAAGCCACTTCTGATCTATTCTCGATCCCTGTGATTGAAAACGCAGATCCTGCTTATAATGAGGTACGTTCGATCATGGAAAACATTTTATCGAATACGAATCAAGATACGAAGAAACTGATAAAAGATTCCGTTCCTCAATTGGAAGATGCTTGGAATCAATAAACAATCGAACGAAAGAACGTTCAGAACGTTAGCTTGTTTGCTTTAGGCGGTTGAGACAAAAGTGTTTAACATCAAGAAATAAGAAGGAGTTTCCGAAATTTTCTTCTCAAATTTTGGGTCAATTTCGGCTTATTTTTCGAAGATGCTGCTTTTGTCTCGCTGTGAACAAGAGGCTGTGAGAGAAGCGTTTAGCTCCGAGCGGATAAGAGAGGATTTTTTAAAATAGTTCCTCATATTTTAGAAAATCATCGCTTATTGTTGAGGAATTGCTTCTTGAACGCCGTTTAGTAAGCGGTCGTGAAAAGAGTGTCTTGACCTGAGCGCTCACCAAGTAAAAACTGCGACGAGTAATCGCAGGAGCATTAAGGAAGAAAATCTCGAAACAGCTTTCCATGTTTTGAGATTTTTTGACTTATCGCCCAAGGTCAGCTCTTTGAACACCGTAAATCAGAGGTCGTGAAAACATCGGGTAGCTCTGATGACAATAAGAAAGAATTTTTTGAAACAGCTTCTCATGTTTTGAAAAATTCAGGCTTATTTCAAGGAGCTGATGTTTGAACGCCGTTTATTCGTTTTTAGAGAGACTAAAAGAGACTGAGGCAAGTTTTGGTTCAGTCTCATGAAATGGGAGACAAGTATGAAAATAACATTGTTAGCAACTAGTGACGTCCATGGGTATATCTATCCAACGAACTATGCGACGGATCAAGAACAACCTTATGGCTATGCTAAAATTGCCAGTAGGATCAAACAAATCAGAGAAACTAGCCCAGACCCTCTTTATGTCATTGATAACGGTGACTTCATTCAGGGGTCACCTTTTAGTTACTACTTAGCAAAACAACAAGATCACCACGTCTCAGAATTAACGAATGTCTTAAATGAAATGGATGTGGATGCTAGTATATTAGGAAATCATGAATTTAATTATGGCTTATCTTACTTAGAACAAGCTATCGCTAGTTATCATCATCCTGTCTTATCTGCTAATATTTTAACGAGCAAAGGCGATCCTTATTTTGGACAGCCCTATGTGATGATTGAAAAACAAGGGATCAAAGTGGCGATTTTAGGGTTGACCACGCAATATATCCCCCATTGGGAACAACCTGAAACAATTAAAGACCTACAATTTGTATCTGCAGTTGAAGCAGCGAAACAGTATGTACCTAAACTTAGAGAATTAGCAGATGTAGTGGTTGTAGCTTATCATGGTGGATTCGAGAAAGATTTAGAGACTGGCGAACCCACCGAAGCATTGACTGGCGAAAATGAAGGCTTCCAACTACTCCAAGAAGTAGCTGGGATGGATGCGTTGATTACTGGGCACCAACATCGAGTGATTGCTACGAAGGTAAATGGTGTGCCGATTATCCAACCGGGCTATCGTGGCGAATTTTTAGGTAAAATCGAATTATCCTTGGAACGAACGGTTAATGGTTATCGTGTTTCGGACGGAAAAGCAGAACTGATTTCCTTAGTAACTGACGAGGCAGATGAAGACATTCTTTCACTTGTTCAAAAAACAGAAAATGAATTGCAAACATGGCTTGATCAACCAGTGGGAGAGGTACAAGGAAACATGAAAATCACTGATCCGATGCAAGCACGAATCGTGGAACATCCTTATATTGAGTTTATTAATCGGGTGCAAATGGCTGCCAGCGGAGTACCGATTTCTGGAACGGCTCTGTTCAACAATGAAGGTCAAGGATTCAATGAAACTATTACAATGAGAGAAATTATTACCAATTATATTTATCCTAATACTTTAGCAGTTCTTAAAATTACAGGGCAGGATCTAAGAGATGCCTTAGAACAAACAGCAAACTTCTTGGCAATAGAATCAGGCGAGATCGTATTTAATCCTACGTTCATTGAACCTAAACCACAGTATTATAATTATGACATGTATGAGGGCATTGATTATGAGATCGATTTACGTCAACCAGTAGGGCAAAGGATCACTAAATTAGCCAGAGCAGGCAAACCGATCCATCCTGAGGAAGATCTGGAAGTAGTCATGAATCAGTACAGAGCGGTCGGTGGTGGGAATTATCACATGTTCTCTGCCGATAAAATCATTCGTGAAATCCAAATCGATATGACTGAACTGATTGCTGATTATTTAAGAAAACATCAACGAATTCATGCTGAAGTAAATCATAACTTTCGGGTAATCAAGTAAACAAGGGGGACAGAAATTAGTGAAATCTGTCTATTCAAGTCTATTCAAGAAAAGAGCAAGCCAAAACGAAGGTAAATAAATCGAAGCATGCAATTAACAAAATTGTTTATCAAAACTAATCCAAAAGGTAATTGTTGTAAATGATTAACAGTCTCAAGTGTTGTAAGTTTCAGGTTATTTTCAATGTACTTATAACGTTTTTTTGGTGAAAGTATGTTCTTAGAAACGTTCTAAATTTGCTTTACTATAAATTTAGTTACAACCTTTTTTATAAAACGATCCATCAGTATGGGTTATTTATAAAAAAATTTTCGTTATTTAATATCTTTTTTTACTTTTTTGTCTTTACTCTTCATTTTTTGTATATAATGGAATAGGCAAATTTGAATGGGAGTGGAGAAAGGTATGAGAAAAAAACGTCCTTTTCTTCTCTTTTGGTTAGTTGGTTTTTTCTTACTGCTTTTTTTATCAGCCGCAGTTTCAGGAAAAATGACAGCAGATATCGCTCAACTAGAAACAGAAAAAATCATTGCAAGTAAAGAATCAGTAGATAAATTTAAAAAAGAATTTTCTACTTATTGGTGGAAGGATTACAAGATAGTAGCCAACTATGATAAGGGAGAATTAGAGCTTTATTTGCCAAAAGACAAGGAAAGTAATCAGTTTATCAATATTGATGATGTCTTAAGTGCTATATCGTTAAGACAATATCAATTCAACGATAAACATTTGACCGTCTTACTTTTAACCAATGACGGAGAAAAACTAGCTCGATTAAAGAACGGAAAAGTAATAACCAGCTATTCAGATAAGGTGAATCGTGAGGTTGTTAGTACCCGTCTGAAAGATTGGATAAAAATGAATAAAGAAGTCAAAGAAAATTCTGATACGACTCAGGAAAGTTCTTCTGAACGTTCGGAAACAATTCAAAGTACGACCCAAAGTAAGTCCAAGACGCAATCGAGTCGTACAACTAAAAATAGCACAAAAAACAGCAAAGCAAGTCAGCAACAGAAGGCAAAGTAACACGAGTATTTTAGTAAGAGTACGCAAACTGTGAAATAGATGGGGCAACACGTCTTTTCCAGCTCAAGTACTGAAAGGTGCATGATAGTCATTCGTTTGAAATGATGGAAGTTCATTTGTTTTTACTAAGTTACTGTTTTTTGCTGAATCTTTGACTGATTGTTCTTGCTTCATTCGATAACTAGAACTATTGTAGTTCAGGTTGACCAAAACAAAAACAGCTAACAAAAACTCCTCAAGATGGACATATTTAGTCTGAGGGGTTCTTTTTTTTGGCATAGATATCCATAATTGCTCCCTTCATTTCTAAAAAAAATCTTAAAATAACCCTTTTTTTAGGAAATTTTCATTTTTTAGGAGCAGAATAAAAAAAAATAAAAGAGAGAAGTGATACTTGTGACACATTTGAAAAAATTGTGCCAAAATCGTTTGCTGATTGTTTTGACAGCTAGTTTTTTCTTTTGGCTGAAAACGATCTTTGCCTATTACGTTGATTTTTCATTGGGCGTTGAAGGCAGCATCCAATACTTTATTCTGTGGATTAATCCAATTGCAACGACATTGTTGTTTTTTGGTTTAGCATTATATATAAAAAAATTGAAACCCGCATTGATTGTTCTTTTAATCATTGATATTTTAAATACACTTTTGCTTTATTTGAATATTATTTTTTATCGAGAATTTACAGATTTCGTGACCGTAAAGTCTATTCTAGGCTTTTCTAAAGTTTCACAAGGTTTATCAGGAAGTTCCTTTGCATTAATGAGACCTCATGACATTTTGTATTGGTTGGATATATTAGTATTTGTAGGACTCATCATCTGGATGTTTGTTAAAAAAATACCAGTAAAAAGTCCTGCAGTCTCTAAACCAGTGGCGATCGCAGTTACTTGTCTGTCAGCGTTGATTTTTTCAGGAAATTTAGCGCTTAGTGAAGCAAATCGTCCCCAATTGTTGCAACGGACGTTTGACCGTTCTTACATCGTCAAATATTTGGGAATCGATGCCTATACTATTTACGATGCTATCAAAACAGGGATGACAAGTAGTGTTCGTGCGCATGCAAGTAGTAATGGTGTAGAAGAAGTGAGAAAATACACCGAAAATCATTATGCTGCTCCTAATCCAGCAACATTTGGCGTGGCTAAAGGGAAAAACATCATTGTCCTGCATTTAGAAAGCTTCCAACAATTTCTAATCAATATGAAGGTAGATGGTCAAGAAGTAACGCCATTCTTAAATAGTATCTATAAGAATCAATCAACGATCAGCTTTGACAATTTCTTCCATGAAGTTGGGCAAGGAAAAACAAGTGATGCAGAAAATATGTTAGAGACGGGAACTTTTGGTTTACCACAAGGTTCTTTGTTTACCGAGCTAGGTTCAGATAACACGTTCCAAGCTGCTCCAGCAATCTTGGCGCAACAGCAAGGCTATACGAGCGCGGTTTTCCATGGGAATGTCGGGAGCTTCTGGAACCGAGATCATGTGTATAAAAATTTAGGCTATGACAACTTCTTTGATCGTTCTTATTTCAATAGTTCAGATGAAACGTTGGGATATGGTATTTTAGATAAGGACTTATTCAGAGAATCAGCTAAATATTTGGAACATTTACAACAACCGTTCTATACTAAGTTTCTTTCGGTAACCAATCATACGCCATACTATACAGACGATAAACATTTTAATTTCCCATCATTGAAGACTGGCAATAGCAGAGTAGATGATTACGTCCGGACAGCTCATTATTTAGATCAATCGTTGGAACAATTCTTTACGTATTTGAAAAAATCCGGTATCTATCAAAATTCGATGTTTGTCATCTACGGAGATCATTTTGGAATATCCAATACGGATAATAAAGACTTGGCGAAAGCCTTAGGAAAAGACCCTGCTACTTGGGATGATTTTGATAATGCTCAAATGCAGCGAGTGCCATTGATGTTCCACATTCCAGGTTATAAAAAAGGTGAGATCAATCATGAATATGGTGGCGAAATTGATGTGTTACCTACCCTGTTACACTTAGTAGGAATCAATGATAAAGACTATATCCATTTTGGTACAGATTTGCTTTCACCACAGCATGATCAGTTGGTTGCCTTTAGAAATGGTAATTTTGCGACACCTAAATATACCGTTTTAGATGGAAAAACTTATAATAACCAAACAGGGGAAATCATTGATCCTAAAAAAGCTGGTATCCAAAAAGAAGTGGAAAAAGATCAGAATCAAGTCAAAACGGCTTTAAGTTTATCTGATAAGTTGAATCAAGAGAATCTATTACGTTTCTATGTACCAGATAACTTTAAAACGATTGATCCCAAAAAGTATGATTATAAAAATGATGCAGAGAAAAATGAAACCATTGAAAAACAAAAAGGAAGCAAGTCCACGAGTGTTTATTCTAAAAATGGAAATAAAACAACGACTAACCTTTACCCTGCAGAAACAGATGAGAATAATTAAATGAATAGTTAATAAAACTTCCAAAAAAGTCGATTTGTTTTCACTTTTTTGGAAGTTTTTTTTATATAATTCGTAAACTTTTTTATTTTAGCGTATGTAATTAGTGAAGGAAACAAATTTTTTACAGCGATTCTTTTGGAAGTGAAAAATCCGAGGAAATTTGGATAGGTGTAAAAAATGATGGCTGAATTCAGTTGAATCAAATAAAAATAGAAAAGGAAAATAGGATAAACTTGTCAGCTATAGGTTGACCGAAGAATAAAAATCAGAAACAACAAGGAGGGGAAACGTTTAATCAAAACAACAACTGGCAATGAACGAACATGTACATATAGAAGCACAGATCCAAGCAGCTAATTTATTTTTCAACACTTTGGCTAAACATTTCTTATCATACAAACGGTCATGTGATACGTGTTGTAGAAGTGTTACAAGAAGGATGAAAGATCAACTGTTTCGTACATGGCACTCACTCAGTTATTGGTTTTGGTAACGATCAATTATGTATGATGGAGAATTAATCAAGCAACTTCGAGTGAATCGAAAGTTGACACAAACACAGTTAGCAAAGGGAATCTGTTCTAAAACATCTCTAGTAGGAATCGAAAATCATACCGTAAAGAAGATCTCTTTTTGTACACTAAAAGCCTTCTTGGAACGCTTAAATATTTCTTTGGCCGAATATGAATGGTTACGTAATCAGCTTGAAGAACCCAAAAAAACGAAGAAAAGTCGGCATCTTTTAAATAAAATCCAAGAAGAGAACTTTGATCCTTATAAGGAAATTGCCAACAACCGAAAGCAATATAAAAAAACAGCTGATTTATACTATTTAATGTTAAATCTACAGATGTTTTGGCAGACGAATGGAAAAATGGAGTTGCAATTAGAATTTCTAGGATATGAGTGTCGTACGATTGAAGAATACTTTATGAAAATCAGGGAATATGGTCATTTTGAGTTAGACATTCTTTCCAAGTATCCCTATATTTTCAGTGATTCATTTCTAGACAATCATTACTTGAAAATCAAAAAAAGAATGCGACAAATGACCGATTCTTTGAATGAAGACTATTTATTTACATTTTTAATGAATCTCACACTTTATTATATCGATAAAAAACGTTTCAAAAAAGCGCGTAGTATCAACCTCGATATGTCTCGCAGTTTGGCACACAAAGAAAAATCAACAATCATTTATGAAAGTTTGATGACAGAATACTACAGAAAGCTGATTGCACAAGCCTTAGGTGAACCACTTTCAAAAGAGTTGAATACTTTTTTTACGGTCATCGAATATACCCTAGGCAAGAAAGAGCGCAAACGTCTTGAAGAGAAACTTTTGGAAGTGATAAAAGAAGAAGAGAAAAAAATGATGTTGTTTGAACAGATTGCAAAAATAGAACAAGAATAAGTAAGGCAAGTGAATAAGAGTAGAAAAGACCTTGCAATAATCATTGGCTAAACGAACTGTCAGGTACTTTTCTGCTCTTTCACTCAACTATCAGTAAGAGCAAATCTGTTTGGTCATTCAGGATGAACGATCTCAGATTTTTGCTTTTTTGTATCGAATAATGGGAAAAAACGATTGATTTCATTGGTTGCAGCATCTCTTGAATCAGATGCATGAATGATATTTTCAGTTCCAGGTAAGGCATAATCTCCACGAATCGTTCCAGGAACAGCATCTACAGCTTTAGTTGCACCGACCATCTTACGGACGATATCGATGACATCCTCTCCAGCTAAAACAAGATAGACTACTGGTCCCGAGGTCATATAATCAATTAATTCATCGAAAAAGCTCCGACCGCTTAAGTGATGATAATGCTCTTGTGCGAGTTCTTTTGTCATTGTTGCAAACTTCATTTCAGTAATTGCTAATCCTTTTTCTTCAAATCGTTGGATGATCCGCCCAATTAAATGACGTCTGACACCATCCGGTTTGATAATGACCAATGTACGTTCCATCTGATACACCCCTTTTTTTGTTATACCTTTATTATACTGGTGTCTGAGTAAACCCACAATCAAAGTGAAAAAGCTGATCAACATACGAGCTATTAAGTACAATAAGAATTTTCTAACCCCATCAATCAAAAACAATTTATTTACCATAAATGTTTGCAAAAAGCAAAAAATAAGTTTGACAATCGGTGCATAAGTTGTTATATTTACGAAGGAAAACTAAATAGGATTTGTTAGGTGAGGCTCCTATACAAACACAGGCTACTGCCCAAAAACGTCGAGAGACGCCAATGGGTAGAACAGGAATTGTCGAGACAAGGCTTTTCATAAGGTAGCTAAAAGCAAGGAATTGCTTTTTACGTTGTACAGTGTCAAAACTCAACGATGAGATCAAAGAAGCTTTTTTTTATGTGCTTTTTCGACCTTTCGCTGAATTTTTGATGAAAGGTCTTTTTGTGTTGAAACAATCCTAACAAACAAAAAATGGAGGTGGTTTCGTTGGGAAGTTGATGCTTTTAAAACGAAAGAGAAATAAGAACAATTCTATCAAGTTAAAGGAGATGAGAACAAATGGATGACAGTCCTGCGAAGAAAATAATGCGAGAGAAATTGCTGGCTGAGGCTATTATCTATCTGTTTTCAGCCCCTTTAAATACAGCATTTTCTCCATTACTCAACTAACTAAAAATAACCCAGCTTAAATAAGTATTGCTTATATTTACTGGGTCTAAGGAGAAAAATGAGATGGAAAAAAAGAGAGATACACAAAAAATGTATGCTGCATTTGCAGGAAAGACAAAACAAGAATTATTGAACTTCTTTCATTCGACTGATCAAGGAATGAAAGACGAACAAATTGAAGAATCAAGAGAAAAATATGGTGAAAATTCAATCTCTTATGGGAAGAAAACACCCTTTATTGTAGAAGCTTTAAAAGCTTATATTACACCATTCACCTTGGTATTGATTGCACTCGGAGTGATTTCATTTATCACAGAATACGTGTTAGCCGCTCCTGGGGATAAAGATTTATTTGGAGTAATTATCATCTTTACGATGGTCATCGTCAGTGGAACGATGACGTTGGTTCAATCTGTTCGCTCTAACCAAGCCGCAGAAAAATTAAAATCATTGGTAAAAGTAACCGCAGCAGTTAAACGTAACGGTGATTATACTGAGATTCCAATGGAAGAAATCGTTTGTGGAGACCTTGTTCGATTATCAGCAGGTGATATGATTCCTGCAGATATGCGTCTGTTGTCAGCCAAAGATTTATTTATTTCACAAGCTGCCTTAACTGGTGAAAGTTACCCTGTCGAAAAGCAAGCGATTGTTTACGATGATGAGACTTTGAGTGAAACTAGTTATGAAAATTTGGCTTTTATGGGAAGTAACGTTATCAGCGGGAGTGCTGAAGGTATTATTGTATCTGTTGGTAATGAAACATTATTTGGACATGTGGCTCAAACGCTCTCTGAAAAACCGATCAAATCAAACTTTGAAATTGGTATTCATAAAACATCCATGTTATTGATCAAATTCATGGCTTTAATGGCACCAACAGTTATCGTTATCAATGGGTTGACTAAAGGGGATTGGCTGGAAGCTTTTCTATTCGGTTTATCTGTAGCAGTCGGTCTTACACCTGAAATGTTACCAATGATTGTTACTACGAACTTAGTTAAAGGCGCTAGTGTGATGGCGAAAAAAGGAACAGTCATCAAAAATTTGAATGCGATCCAAAACTTTGGTGCGATCGACGTGTTATGTACGGATAAAACTGGGACATTGACTCAAGATAAAATCATTTTAGAATACCACATGGATTGTTCTGGTAAAGAAGATGATCGTGTTTTACGCCATGCGTATTTAAATAGTTACTATCAAACAGGATTAAAAAATCTGTTGGATGTAGCAATTATTGATGAAGCCAAACAAACGTTAGCAACCGATAAAATCAATTACCGCAAAGTGGATGAAATTCCATTTGACTTTGAACGTCGTCGGATGAGTGTCGTTGTAGAGGACACCGCAGGTAAAACACAAATGATTACCAAAGGTGCGATCGAAGAGATGTTGAGTATCTCTAATTACATCGACATTGATGGGATCGTTAGTCCATTAACCAATGAAAAAAGAGAATCAGTTCTTGCAAAAGTGAGAGATTTAAATGAAGATGGTCTACGTGTAATCGGGGTGGCCCAAAAAACAAACCCAAGCGTAGTTGGCGAATTTTCAGTGAAAGATGAGTCAGATATGGTATTGATTGGATACCTTGCTTTCCTTGATCCTCCAAAAGAAACGACGAAACAAGCACTAAAAGCATTGAAAGATCATGGTGTCGCAGTCAAAGTCTTAACTGGTGATAATGAATTAGTCACTCGTTCGGTTTGTCGTCAAGTGGGTCTGGAAATTAATGAATTGATCACTGGCGAAAAGATTTCAGAAATGGATGATCGCGAATTAGCACAAGTTGCTGAAAATCATGAAGTATTTGTTAAATTGAATCCTCAACAAAAGGCTCGTTTAACGACTGCTTTACGTCAAAATGGCCATACCGTGGGCTTTTTAGGTGATGGTATCAATGATGCACCGGCAATGAAAGTAGCGGATATCGGTATTTCGGTTGATACAGCAGTAGATATCGCAAAAGAATCAGCCGATGTGATCTTACTAGAAAAAGATTTAACGATTTTAGAAAGAGGTCTTTTATCTGGTCGAGAAACATTTGGGAACATCATGAAATACATCAAGGCAACTGCAAGTTCAAACTTTGGGAATATGTTCTCTGTCTTAGTTGCTAGCACATTCTTACCATTCTTACCAATGTTGCCACTGCAAATTCTCTTTTTGAATTTGATTTACGATGTGTCTTGTATCTCACTTCCATGGGATAAAATGGATAAAGAATATCTACATGAGCCTAAAAAATGGGAAGCATCAAGCATTGGGAAATTTATGGTATATTTTGGACCTACGAGTTCGATTTTTGATATCACTACCTACTTATTGATGTACTTTATCATTTGTCCAGCAGTTGTAGGTGGAGATTTCCATACATTAGATGCACAACAAAAGATCGTATTTATTGCGTTGTTCCATGCAGGTTGGTTCGTTGAATCATTATGGTCACAAACATTAGTCCTACACGCACTACGGACACCAAAGATTCCATTTATTCAAAGCAATGCGACATTTGCGATGTTTACGATTACGACATTAGGAATCGTTGTAGGTTCGATTCTGCCATTTACAGGCTTTGGTGCAGAACTAGGTTTGATGCCGTTACCAGGAACTTACTGGACTTGGTTAGTCGTAACGATTTTAGCTTACTTGACATTAGTGACAATGGTCAAAAAATTCTATATTAAAAAATTTGGTGAACTATTGTAATGGTTGATGAATGAACACCGTTTACCCGTCCGTTCTCACCTCTAATCATGAGTTCGGGGCACTTCAAAAGTGCCTCGGACTCATTTTTTTCTATACCTTTCATTTTATTATGAAAGGAAAATATGATTCGTTCTGTGCAAATAACAATGAAACATGCTAAACTATGGATATTGTTTTCTGAAAGGAATAGTGAAAAATGAAAGGCGCAATATTTGATTTAGATGGACTATTAGTTGACACGGAGAAAACCTATCGTGATGGTTGGTTATGGGGATTCCAACAGTATGATTTAGCGATTCCCAAAGAAGTAGTAGATGCTTGGGGAGGTAAAAACTGGAAGCAAAGTTTTGACATCTTAGTGAAAGCAGCTGGAAGCCCTGAAAAAGTTCAAGAAGTTCGTGCTAAGCGTGAAGAATATTTTTATCAACAGCTTCATAACGGTGGGATACAATTAAAACCCTATGCGAAAGAAGTTTTAACTGAATTAAAAAAACGTGACTTACGACTTGGATTAGCGACAACGACAGTTACTAAAAGAGCGACTGATATCTTAGCCCAATTTGATTTGGCTAATTATTTTGATACGATGACATTCGGTGATGAAGTAAGTGAAAACAAGCCTTCACCTGTTCCTTACTTGACCGCTTTAGAAAGAACAAAATTAGTTGCTTCAGAAGCATTTGCAGTGGAAGATTCTTTAGTTGGAGCTACTTCTGCTTCCCGAGCTGGGATGGGCGTTGTTTTAATTCCAGATACTAGTTTTGAACGAAATTATACAGCAGAAGAAAAAGAAAAATTAAATTTACTTGCTGAAGGAAACGACTTACGAACTGTTATTGAAATGTTAGATAAAAAAACAACAAAATAATTCAATCATTTTTTTGTAAACTTCTTCCTTGACTTTTAATTATGAGTACGGTAAATTATTCGCAACAACTAAATAAGTATATTCGTTGATAGGGAGAGTAAACTTGAACGATTTCCTAGAGAGGCTCTGTTTGGTGAAAAGAGTCAAATCCGCAAAGTTGAAAATGGCCTTGGAGAATAATTTGTCGATAAGTAGATAAATTCGGTCGTCGTTCAACCGTTAAACTGAACCCCAATCTCTCAGGAATGAGACGTTGGCTAGAGGGAAGGAAACTTCCGAATAAAGGTGGTACCACGATTCGTCGTCCTTTTACTAACATTTTTTGTTGGTAAGAGGATTTTTTTTATATATTTTTTTGCAATGATGTAGTAAGTACAGTTGGAAATCTTTTAACAGAGAGCTTCGGGAGCTGAGAAGAAGCAAAGAGGAACGATTGGAAAATGGCTACTGAGCATTTTACCCCAAGCATTTTGTGAGGCGGTAACGGCTGCGACCGGTATCTCGCTAGAGTATGTTTGTACTTGAAGAGGAGCGACATGTGAATGTGGCTTGAATATGAGGTGGTAACACGCAAAAAGGCGTCCTCAAGGAAATGATTGAGTTCATTTTCTTGAGGATGCCTTTTTTATTATACAACAAGGAGGAGAACGAATGATTGAGTTAAAAAACATCAGTGTCCATTTTGAGCAAAAAGGTAAAGACATCCCAGCTGTCAATGAAGTGAATTTGTCGGTGTCCCAAGGAGATATCTATGGCATTGTGGGCTATTCTGGGGCAGGAAAAAGCACATTAGTTCGTGTGATGAATTTTTTACAGAAACCAACGAAGGGGGAAGTAATCATCCAACAGACGAATTTAGGTGATCTCACACCAAAAGAATTGAGAAAAGAACGGAAAACGATTGGTATGATTTTTCAACATTTCAACTTAATGGAAAGTCGCACAATTTTTGACAACGTTGATTTCTCCTTAAAGTATACTGGGAAATCAAAACAGGAACGTCGTCAGAAAGTAAGTGACTTACTGGATTTAGTAGGGTTAAAGGAAAAAGCTTCTGCCTATCCCAACCAATTATCTGGAGGACAGAAACAACGAGTAGCGATTGCGAGAGCTTTAGCAAATGATCCCAAAATATTGCTTTGTGATGAAGCGACGAGTGCCCTTGACCCAAAAACGACTCATCAAATTCTAGCGTTGCTCAAAAAATTAAATCGCCAATTAGGATTAACGATCGTCTTGATCACCCACGAAATGCAAGTAGTGAAAGAAATTTGTAATAAAGTGGCGGTGATGGAAGCTGGACGAATCATCGAAAGTGGAAGTAGTGTTCAAATTTTTAGTCATCCAAAAGAAGAACTAACGAAAGATTTTATACGTACAGCGACTCACTTAGATCAAGCATTGGAAAAGATTACTGGACAGCAAGGCTTTGCAGAAGAGCTTACGGATAAATGGCTAGTTGAACTGAGTTATGTGGGGAGCCAAACGAATGAACCATTGATTGCCCAGTTGTATAGCAAATACCAAGTAACAGCAAACATTCTTTATGGCAATATCGAATGGCTGCAAGAAACACCGATAGGTAGCTTGGTGGTAACTTTAGCGGGAGATAGCATTCAAAAACAAAAAGCTCTAGATTATTTGATCCAATTAGGTATCAAAGTCAATCTCTTACAAAAACATGAAACACAAGAAAGAATCAAACTCGTTGAAGGAGGCGTTTAAGATGAACGAATGGCTCAAAAGCTATCTGCCAAATGTTTATTTGATCCCAGATGAATTCATTGAAGCGACAAAGCAAACACTATATATGACTTTCTGGTCTGCTTTGATTGGGGGAATCTTGGGCATTATATTAGGGGTGGTTTTAGTCGTTACCCGCCCTAAAGGATTAATTGAAAACCGCTTATGTTTTGAACTTTTTGATAAGGTGATCAATATCGTACGATCCATTCCATTTATCATTTTACTCTCTTTACTTGCATTGACGACTCGTTTTATTGTCGGAACAACAATTGGAGCAACGGCAGCACTAGTTCCTTTGATTGTCGGCATCGTTCCTTTTTTTGCTCGACAAATCGAAAATGCCTTGCTTGAAGTTGATCCCGGTGTTATCGAAGCTGCACAAGCAATGGGAACGAGTCCATTGGGTATCATTTTTCGTGTTTATTTACTGGAAGGACTACCTAGTATCATTCGTGTCTCAGCTTTAACGATCATCAATGTTATTGGCTTAACCGCAATGGCAGGTGCTGTAGGAGCTGGTGGTTTAGGAAATTTAGCTATTTCTCGGGGCTATAATCGATTTCAAACAGACGTAACGGTTGTTGCGACATTATTGATTTTGGCATTGGTGTTTTTAAGTCAATTTATCAGTAATTTTCTAATTAAAAAAATATCACATTAATGGAGGAGAAAAAATGAAAAAAGTGATTCGATTTGCTGTAGTGACATTCGTCGCATTATTTTGGTTGGCAGGCTGTAGTCAAGGAAAGGCAGATACAAAAACAAAAGAAACAACTGTCAAATTAGGGGTGATTGGTGAAGATACAGATGTTTGGGACGATGTAAAAGCACGTCTAAAAAAGGAGAATATTGAATTAGAATATGTAAAGTTTACCGATTATAATCAACCAAATGCGGCCTTAGCTGATGGCTCAATTGATTTGAATGCCTTTCAACACCAGTTCTTTTTAGATAACTATAATGAAGAACATGGCACAAATCTAGTTTCAATCGGAAACACCGTAAATGCCCCATTAGGAATCTATTCCAATACGATCAAAAAGATTGAGGAAGTAAAAGAAGGTGCAAAAGTAGCCATCCCTAATGATGTAACCAATGGGGGACGCGCTTTACTTCTTCTTCAATCAGCGGGGCTGATCAAAGTTGATCCATCGAAGGGACAGACTCCGACGATTTCTGATGTGACAGAAAACGATAAAAAACTTAAGCTCACAGAATTGGATGCTTCGCAAACAGCACGTGCGCTAAACGATGTGAGTCTTTCGGTCATCAATAGTGGGGTAGCAGTCGATGCAGGGTTCACACCAACGAAAGATGCAATTTTCTTAGAACCAGTGGATGATCGTGCCCGCCCTTATGTCAACATCATTGTTGCCCGAAAAGAAGATGAAACAAACCGTACGTATCAAAAAATCGTTGATACTTATCAAACTGAAGCAACTGCTAAAGTCATTGAAGAAACGTCAAAAGGTTCGAGTGTTCCAGCATGGAAAACCTTTGGTCGTAAATGAGCATCATCAGAAAGTACAGCTCAAATGAACTAGAAATTTTTATCGGAAGCCAGCATACAAGGAGGAATTTTTTTATGACTACATCAACTATTTCAACGAATCGATCCAGTTTATTGAAAGAAGCGATCCAAGAAAGATTACCAGAATATCAAGCACTTGCCTTGGATATCCATCAACATCCAGAAGTGAGCAATTACGAATTTTATTCATCTGCTGCATTGATTCGCCAGTTAGAAAAAGAAGGCTTTACAGTTGAAAAGGAGGTCGCTGGACACCGTACAGGATTTGCTGCTAGCTATCGCTCAGATAAACCAGGTCCGACGATTGCATTTTTAGCTGAATTTGATGCACTTCCTGGAATTGGACATGCGTGTGGACATAATCTTTTTGGAACGTATTCCGTATTAGCCGCGAGTATCATTAAGAAACAAATTGACGAAATTGGTGGTGAGATCCGAGTGTATGGAACACCAGGGGAAGAAGGAGGAGAGAATGGTTCAGCGAAAGGGAGCTTTGTTCGTGAGGGATTATTTGACGATGTGGCGGCTGCTTTATGTGCTCATCCAGCTTACCGTTACGGAAAAACAACCGAATCGCTAGCTAATGATCCAGTTGATATCAAATTTTATGGAGTTGCTTCTCACGCTGCTGCTGCACCCGAAAAGGGAGTTAACGCATTAGAAGCACTGATCCAAGTTTTTAATGGTATCAACGCACTACGCTTACAATTACCTAAAGATGTCAATATCCATGGGATCATCACTAACGGCGGAGTTGCTGCTAACGTCATCCCTGAATATGCTGCAGGACGTTTTTATTTACGGGCTGGCAATCGCCAAACATTAGATATAGTCTTTAAAAAAGTGGAACAAATCGTGAAAGGGGCTGCGTTGAGTACGGGCACAAGCTATGAATTTGGTTTGTTTCAAAATGCGGTAGATCATATGATTCCGACACCTTCTTTCGATGAGTTGTTTTTTACACATGCAAAAGCAGCTGGAGTTCCAGAAACGGAAATCGATGTAACAGAAAAGACCAGCTTAGGGTCCTCTGATGTAGGGAATGTCAGTCAAGTGATTCCGACGATTCAACCAACTATTTCGATTTCAGATGAGTATATCGCTGGACATTCAGAAGAGTTTAAAGCAGCCGCAAAAAGTGAAAAAGGGTTGGCATCGATCGCCATTGCAGCAGAACTATTAGCGGCTACCGCTTTAGATTTATTCGAACAACCAGCTTTATTGACAAAGATTCAGGAAGAACACCAACAACTTTTAGAAAAAAGTCAGTTAACTGGTTCGACTTTTTAAATAAATAATGATTTATGATTTGAAAAAAATAGTCATTTTGTATTGACAAAAAATCTCGCAGAAGGTAAACTTCATGAAAGTCAACTTTTCACATAGTAGCGTTTCAGGTGTTTTGTTCAGAAAGTCGGTGGTAGCTGCGAACCGATCAAGCCGAAATGTCGAATTACATGAAAAGGAATAAAAACTAAATAGTTAAATCAAAGTGAAAAACAGAACTGTTTTTAATTAAGGTGGTACCGCGGAGTCATTCGTCCTTAGTTGAAAATAGTTCTTTTTGTTTGATTAGAGGGGGAAATGCCCATGAATTGTGGCGGAGTCATTCGATATCTATTCTTTTTTAGTACTTCGATTAACTAAAAAAGGAGAATGATTATGAAGAAAAAAGGAAAACCGAGTTTTAAAGAAGCTGTATTTGTCTTATTGGTGATTGTGGCAAGTATAGCAATTGGGGTTGTCGGATTAAAATTATCACCAAACATTACGATCTTAGCAGCAATTGGAATGATCATGCTTTACGCTGTAGTGAAAAGATACCCAACAGAGTGGTTACATGAAGGAATTATCAATGGAATCAAACCGGGAATCATTCCGATTTTTATCTTTATATTAGTCGGCGCACTGATTGCGGTGTGGATCCAAGCAGGAATTATCCCGACACTTATGGTTATTGGTTTTAAATTGATAAGTGTCAAGTGGTTTGTTCCTTCTGTATTTGTTGTTTGTGCTATCGTCGGTAGTGCAGTAGGGAGTGCTTTTACTGTCATGTCAACGATTGGGATCGCATTTTTCGGTATTGGTATGACATTAGGAATTAATCCAGCGTTAGTCGTGGGATCAATTGTTTCAGGTGCTGTTTTTGGAGATAAAATGTCTCCTTTGTCAGAGTCAACCAATCTAGCCGCAGCAATCGTTGATGCCGATTTATTCAAGCACATCAAACATATGATGTGGTCTACGGTTCCAGCTTTTGTCGTTTCCTTCTTTTTGTTCATGGTTCTTGGACACACAAATAGAGAAACTAGTCTAACGGCTATCCGAGAAGTCACTGATATCCTGGAAGCAAACTTTACAATTTCTTTTTGGTCGTTGATTCCCTTGTTCTTAATGTTATTATGTGCTTGGAAAAAAGTACCAGCTATCTTGACTATTCTGTTAAATATAGCTGTGGCGGTGGGGATGATCTTTATTCAGAATCCGCAAACTTCTCTTAGTAGTTTAGCGACAGTGATTGAATCTGGATTCGTTGCAACTACTGGCAATCAACAAATTGATTCATTACTTAGTCGTGGTGGGATCGAAAGTATGATGCCAACTGTTTCTTTGATCATTTTAACATTATCACTTGGTGGATTACTCATTGAATTCGGTTTGATTTCAACTGTTATGGATGTCGTTTCTAAGAAAATGACCAATACACCAAAATTGATTTTCACCACATTGATGACAAGTATTGGTGTCAATCTCTTTATTGGAGAACAATTTTTATCAGTTATCTTACCTGGGAATGCGTTCAAAGAGACTTACCAGAAAGCTGGGTTTGACCCAACTGTTTTAGGTAGAACGTTAGAAGATGGTGGCACAGTGATCAATTACCTTGTACCTTGGGGAATTGCGGGCAGCTTTGTAGCTAGTACCTTTGGGATTCCAACCCTCACATACTTACCATTTGTCTTTTTCAGTTTACTCTCACCAGTTTTTTCAATGGTTAGCGCCTTTACTGGATTAGGGATCGAAAAAATAGACGAAAAGCCGAATGGAACGCTTGGTATCGATACAAACGAATAAACTCTCGGAATATTTGAATCAAAAAAACGCTCAAAACAGCAATGTTTCGGGCGTTTTTTTACGATATACTTATTTTTGTTCTTCAATCAACTTCTTCATTTGTTCGATTTCTTTTTCTTGCGCTTCGATGATGTCGTTTGCTAATTTCTTGACTTCAGGATCTTTCAAATTGGCACGTTTACTGGTTAAAATAGCAATCGAATGATGAGGGATCATGGCTTTCATCCAAGCGACATCACTGACTGTTGTTTGACTACGGACCATAAACAAAGAACCGGCAAATACTAAGACACTTACCCCTAAAATGATTTTGTTCAATGTTTTATTCTCATACATTTTCCACATAAATAAGAGCATGATGATCGCCATTACAGCGCCCATCATCAATGCCATGAACACCCGTGTACGACTAAAGAAAAGATGATCGATCGAGTAGACGTTCAAATACATCATACCAAACATGATGACGGTCGATACCCCAATCATTAATAAAAATTTCCAATACTTTGTCATTTAAAAACACTCCTTTTATTTTTTCCCCAACTTTTATCTTCTCAGCTTACAAAAAAACAAGCAACTAAATTGTTTGGTACAACTTAGTTGCTTGTTTTTGGCTTAAGGAACTCAAGCTATTTATAGGGCTTTTAAGCAAAGATATCATTTTTCTTGCGGTAGCTAAAGAAAATCACCAAGTAAAGAAGGGCAGTCAATAATGTCACACCAATTGAATTAGTGAAGAAGATTCCCACAAAGATCAATCCTAAAACTACGATTGCTAATAAGTTTACCCCTTTTTCAAAAAGAGAACCTTTCTTTAAAGCAAGGATAAAGGCTGCAATACTGATCATAAGCCAGATGACTAAGACAGTGTAGGAAAGAGAACCAGCCAAATAGCCAAATAGTTTGTCACCAACAAAGTAAGAAAGAACAACGCCTAAATATAAAACACTTGCGCAAAATAATACGGAACGTTGTGGAACATGGTGTTTATTCAAAACAGATAGTTTTTTTGCTGCACCTTTTTTGTCTTTTAAACGGAAATACAGCAAACGTGAAGAAGCATATACACCTGAGTTGATGGAAGAAAAGAGCGCTAAGATGATCACAAAGTTTACAAGATCAGCGGCAAATGGAATATGCATTTTTTCAAATACCATCACAAATGGGCTAGCAGATGAGTTTGCCAAGGTATCCCAAGGAAAAATGATTAACAACAAGAACAATGGAATGATATAAAATGAAATGATTCGTCCCATTACTCCACGAATTGCCTTAGGAATCGCTTTTTTGGGATTGTCGGCTTCACTTACTGTGATCGCAATCAATTCTGAACCACCATAAGAATATATAACTACGAGTAGCGAGTTGACGATTCCTTTCATACCATGAGGGGCAAAGCCACCATGATCCGTAATACTGTTTAGTGTAGGAAAGACCCCAATGTCAAACATTTGATGACCTACCAGGTATATCCCGAAGATAATCAACAATATGATTACGCTGATTTTAGCAAATGCCAACCAATACTCAGTTTCAGCAAATAACCGCACAGAATATAAATTAATCAACGTTGTCAACACGGCTAGAATTAAGACAAAGGTCCAAGGTGGAATCGTTGGAAACCATAATTGTAAGAAGGATGCTGCCGCTACAGCTTCGGCAATAATATTGATCGTCCATAATGAATAGTAAACCCAGTCGATAAAGTCAGCAGAATGGGCACCTAAAAAAGGTCGAACAAGCCCCGATAATCCATGCTGGGTATCCCCGTCATCTAAAACTAATTTACCAAGACCATTCATTACGATGAATAAAACAGCCCCACCAATCAAAAAAGCAATCAAGACACCAGGACCGGCAATCCCAATAGCTTCGCCACTTCCTTTAAATAGTCCCGCACCAATAGCACCCCCCAGTGCTAGCATCGTGATGTGTCTGGAACTTAGTTGTTTTTTTAGTTTGTTTGTTTCAGTTTTCTCCATAAGCAACCCCTTTTCTAAGACTAAACTATTGACGACGAAACAATCATAGTCAAATGATTGATAACTATATTAAGTAGAAAAATAACTTTTTATATCATAGCAAATTATCTGACAATTTCAACAATTCTGTAAATAAAAATTTCTACTTTAATGAAAACATCATATGTTTGTCATAAATTTCCTATGTAAGCGTAAAACTTGATAGTAGGAGCAAACCCTAATAAGAGAGCGTTTTGTTTGTCTTTTCCTAAGGGAAGAAATTATGATAGCAAAAAATCACTAATTTTCATGTTACTATTGAATTAATCAAATGAACCATAATGGTCATAGGAAAGTGAGGAAACCAGAATGTCAAAATTGCCTATCTTATTGGTTGCAAAAGATAAAGCGTTGTATTTTTTACCCTCGATTGATTCATTAGATGTCATTTCGGGAAAAGATTTATTAGATCCAGTGTATTTTAATTTTTTCCATCCCAAATTGAAAGAATATGAATTGATCGTTTTTTTAGATTATGGATTCGAAACGGAAATAGCTGCGAAGATCCGCCCTTATACAACAGCTAAAATCGTTTTATACTTTTGGAATCATTTGAAAGAAGAGGAACACTTTCGAATGCTTCAACAAGCACAAAACGAATCGGCCGTCGATGAAATATACCATTTTGACCGGATAGAGGCGCAAAAACTTGGATTACGCCACAATAGTTCATTTTATTCTAAAAAGATGAAGATTCCTCAGGTGGAAGTCACTTCTGATTTGTTTTTTGGTGCCACTGATAATGGTCGTAAGGAGCTAGCAGAGAGTTATCGCAAGGAATTTGAACAGCGTGGACTTACAACCAATTATTATATTTTACCTTCACGAGGAAATGAGCAGGCGAATTATCTTTCTTACGCAGATTATTTAGCATTGACCGCACAATCACAAGGAATTTTAGAACTCATGAGAGCAGGTCAAAAAGGGGTCACTTTACGAACTTTTGAATCTAGTTTTTTTGAGAAAAAGTTAGTGACTGACAATGAAGCAAATAAAAGCTACTATTTTTATAATCCTCAAAATATCTTTTTACTGCAGGAACGAAATTTGGATGAATTGCCGGAATTTCTGCATTCACCTTTTCAGCCAGTTGATCCGAACATTTTAAACTTTTTTGATGTCAATAATTGGGCTCAAAGGTTTTTATGGCTAGATAAAGTAGACTTTGAAAAATATGAGTATCATAAAGAAGATTAAGAATGTATGGGTGAAAAAGCTGGAAAAATTTTTTAGAAAAACAGTTGTTCTTTTAACGATGTAAACCTTTTCTCATTATACTAGATAAATCGCTTCCTTTTACGTTAATTATTTCAGTGGTAGCCGTAATAGTTGATAGTTATTTCTTCCTATTTAATAGTAAAATAGGCTCCATAGGTTTAGTTGGCGTATCAGATATGATAAATGTATCGTCATTTGTTTAATATCTGATCGTTCAACAAGCGGATCTTTTGGTTTGATGGAGGAAAAATGAATAGATTAGAACGAAAAAAAATAATACAAGTGATTTTAGGGACAAGTATGATTGCATTAGCGATCACATTATTGATCACTGCACATAAAGGCGCAGATACGATCAGTGTTTTTTTATTAGGTATGTTGACGTTGATTGATATTCCCTTTTGGGTAGCTAGTTTGTTGTTTAATGCAGTAGTGTTAGGAATCGTTGCTATCTTCAATCGAAAAGAATTAGGGATCGGTAGTTTAATCAATGGTTTTGGATTGGGATTACTGATTGGACAGATTGAACCATGGCTAAATAAACTTTCAGTTAAAATGACTGGCTATTCGATCATGGCAGTTCTTTTAGCCCCTATTTTATTTGGGGTTGGAGCGGGATTATATGTTTCTTCAAACAAAGGATCTGCTGCATTAGAAGCACTGACTCAATTGCTTTTTAAATTTACGGGATTTAGTTTAACTTTTATTCGGATCGGTTTAGATGCACTAATGGTCATTGTGGGCGTATTATTAGGTGCCCCTATTGGTATCGGAACACTTCTATGTGTACTAGCGATCGGACCAATCTTTGGATTAACACTAAAGCAATTGAATAGAGTTTAAACGTGTGAAGCAATTCTGTGCAAATCGAACATCATATTTATATGTATTACATAGAAAGAGTCGGATTGATATCCAGACTCTTTTTTGTTTTGTTTACTAATGATTCAGTTTAATGAAAAAAATAAAGAGAAAGTTTATTTTTGTTCAAAAAGTTGAACGATAACAAAATAAAAAAACAAAAAACAGCATTATTTTTGTGCGAATTTTCTCTGGAAATCCATCAGACAGCTAGATAAAGTGATTAAAAAAACGGATACATATTAAATAAGGTAAGACTTTTAAGAAGTAATTAGACCAATATTTTAGTTTATTTCGGATTTGACGATACAAAACGCAAAAAGATAAACAAAAAACAGATGTTAAAATTTCTTATACTCAAACCATAGAAAAGAGGTGAAAACGAATGAATCATTTACCTATCAATACAGGTGATACAGCATTTATGATTTTATGTACCGCAATGGTTTGCTTGATGACTCCTGGCTTGGCATTTTTTTATGGCGGGTTGGCACGGAAAAATAACATCACAACTATTATGGCACAGTCGTTTCTTTCAGTAGGAATAACAACTTTGATGTGGATATTTGGTGGTTTTGGATTAGCTTTCGGTAGAGATATCGGTGGACTAATTGGTAATCCAGCTGACTTTTTTTTAATGAAGCATGTCTCTAACGCACCTAATTTATTACATGGAGCAACGATTCCTTTTTTGATGTTCTTTTTATATCAATTGATGTTCATCGTAATCACCGTTCCATTGATGACGGGGGCCTTTGCTGGAAGATTGAATCTTAAAGGTTATGTTTTGCTTTTGATTTTTTGGAATCTTCTGATTTATTTCCCTGTTTGTCACTGGATATGGGGAGGCGGATTTTTAGCACAATTAGGCTTCCGAGATTTTGCTGGTGGTGCTGTCATCCATACGACTGCAGGGTTCGGCTCGCTGGCATGTATTTTGACACTTGGACAAAGAAAGATTCCTGCTTCTGAACGATCAGGACATAGTAGTTTGATGGCAGCAGCTATTGGAACAGGTCTTCTTTGGTTTGGCTGGTTTGGATTTAATGCTGGAGGGGCACTCCGAGCAGATTACCAAGCGGTCAATGCTTTTGGTTCAACTTTTGTTGCGTTGGCATTTGCGATGATGACGTGGTTGATCTTAGCGAAAATCAGAGGGAATGGTTTTGATTTTGTCGACATTTTAACTGGTTCTGTCGCTGGACTTGCAACAGTTACACCGTGTGCAGGCTATATCAATCCAAGAAGTGCCATCATCATCGGAATCATTGCCGGAATTGTTTGTCAGTATGCTGTTGCATTTCGTAAGAAGAAAAATTGGGATGATGCACTTGATGTATGGGGTGTACATGGCATGGGTGGTTTTACTGGAACCATCTTAATTGGGCTTTTTGCTACAAATGCTCATTTGCTCTCTGATTCACACAGCTGGTTCCTATTAGGTGTTCAAATCATCGGTGTTTGTCTAGTTGCCTTATACGCTTATGCGCTCACAGCAGGTATCTTAAAGAGCATCATGTGTCTAACGATCATCACGACGACGAAAGAAGAACAAGAAGAAGGATTAGATTTCACGTTTTTTGAAAATAAATAAATTAAATATAGTAGAAAAGAGGAAGTTTCATGCAAGAAAGCAAAGCGAAAATTCCTGCGAAGAAATTAACATTTTTTGGCTTTTTAGCCATGACGATCTCAATGGTTGTTTCACTTTATGAGTACCCAACATTTGCGACATCGGGCTTTAGTTTGGTTTTCTTCCTGTTGTTAGGCGGTTTGTTATGGTTTATTCCGGTAGCATTATGCGCGGCTGAAATGGCAACTGTTAAAGGCTGGGAAAAAGGCGGTGTCTACACTTGGGTAAGTCGCACGCTAGGTAAAAGATTTGGATTTGCTGCTATCTTTTTCCAATGGTTTGAAATCACAGTTGGTTACTTAACGATGCTGTATTTCCTGACAGGAGCATTATCTTATGCAACAGGAATCTCTGCGATTCAAAATAATAAGTTTTTGAAATTAGCGATTCTTTTAATTATTTTTTGGGCTATTTTATTGTCTCAATTAAGAGGGACAAAATATACTTCATTGATTGCTCGGATCGGGTTTATTGCAGGGATCTTGTTACCAGCACTAGTTCTATTCGTATTAGGTATCCACTATGTGGCTTCTGGCGCACCCTTACAAACGACACTATCAATGAAAACATTGATACCTGATTTCTCAAAATTACCAACATTAGTCGTTTTTGTTTCATTTATTTTAGCGTATATGGGGGTAGAAACTTCCGCTAGTCATGCAAATGAAATGGAAAATCCTAAAAAGAATTATCCACTAGCGATGTTCGTATTAGTTATATTAGCGATTATTTTGGATACATTTGGTGGATTGACAGTGGCAACAACTGTTCCTCAACAAGGATTATCACTCAATACAGGGGTTATTCAATCTCTTGAATTTTTATTGCGACACATTGATCCTAGTCTTGCTTGGATTGCAAAAATTCTTGCTATCTTAGTGTGCTTAGGGGTTATTGGAGAAATTGCATCATGGGTCACTTCACCATCTAAAGCCTTACATGTGGCTGCCGAAGAAGGTTTATTACCCGCACATTTTGCGAAAGAAAATGCTTATGGTGTACCGGCAAACTTAATGATTGCTAATGGGATCGTTGCATCCATTTGGGCAACTGTCTTTACATTAAGTGGTGGCGGAAATAATTTATCCTTCCTTGCAGCTATGTCACTAACAGTAGTTATCTATTTGATGTTGTATTTTATGTTTTTTATTGGCTATTTAAAATTAGTTTACAAAGATGATTCATTAGAACGGGCTTATCAAGTGCCAGGTGGAAAAGTTGTCAAAACTATTGTCGCTTGTTTAGGATTATTGACTTCACTATTTGCCTTTTGTATTTCTTTTGTACCACCTTCAAGTATTGCTGCAGGACAACATGGAATCTATGAAACGATTTTAGTCATTTCATATCTCATTGTTGCAGTTATTCCTTTTACGATTTATGCATGTCGTCATAAATTTCAACATGCAAATAATAAATAAAAATTGAAAGCTGGTTATTAAAATGGATGTCAAAGAATTAGAACAATTGATTGGGAAAAATTTCCACTACTATCAAACAGGACATGTAGCAGATTATATCCCAGCGCTTGCGCAAGTAAATCCGGAACAATTAGGAATGGCAATTTATGATTTGAAGAAAAATCAATTAATCGAAGCGGGTGATTCGCAAGTTCGTTTTGCGATTGAAAGCATGTCAAAAGTCCCCGTATTATTATTAGCCATCCAAGATAATGGCATCGATAAAGTCTTTCAAACGATCAATACAGAACCAACAGGTTTTGCTTTTAACTCGATTTTGAATATGGAACTCAATCATCGTCATCATCCAATGAATCCATTTGTGAATGCTGGTGCGATTGCAACCACTTCTTTGATTGCCGGAAAAGATCCAGAGGACAAATTCAATCGTATTTTAGCTTTTATGAAAGAAATTTGTGATGATCCTCAAATTACATTGAACGAAGAAATTTATCATTCTGAATCAAGAACTGGGGATATTAATCGCTCCTTGGCTTATTACATGAAAGGTAATCAAATGATCGACGGAGATGTATCAGAAATCCTCGATGTGTATTTTAAACAATGTTCAGTAAATGTGACTGCTAAAGGGATTGCCAAGTTAGGCGCTGTCTTAGCGAATAAAGGTATTGCTCCTTGGAGTGGACAACAAATCATTACAGAAGAAAGCGCAACGATTGTCAAATCAATTATGACAACTGCAGGATTGTACGATGAATCAGGGGAATTTTCTGTTCATGTCGGTGTTCCAGCTAAAAGTGGTGTCGGTGGGGGCCTAATGGTAGCTGTTCCTAATTATTATGGCATGGGTGTTTTCAGCCCAGCATTAGATGCTTTTGGTAATAGCGCAGCTGGAATCCAACTTTTAAAAGATGTTGTCGAAAAACTCGATGTTGATATTTTTGACTAAAATTAGCGAGAAAGTATTAAGCAGAATGATGAAAGACAGATTCCTCCTTAGTTGAATCTTTTTTACTCGATGCAAAAAATGCTTCACTGTCATTTATTTATAGTTAATGATTGGTTTGTTCGGGCTGGGAAGAAGCTTTTTCCCAGCTCAGACTTTTTTATTTTGTTTTTGTAAACGTTTTCCTTTTAAGGGAATAAAAAAATGGGTTTTAAGTAATATGTTTAAATAAGTATATATATAAATTAGAGGAGCGAAAAAGGCATGTTGGAAAATTACATTGAGCGGAATATTTCGAGAAAAGTCTATCTTTGTGAGCAATTATTTGAATTTCAAGAAATAGATATCGAATATATTGCCAAAATGTTAGGTGTGACAATGCCTACTGTGTTACACGATCTTGAAAGTATCACCGAATGTTTAGAATATTGTATCGAAGACATTAAGCGAGAAAAGCATATCTATAGAGTCATATTTAAACATGGTATTGAATTATCAGAGTTAACACAGTTTTTATATGGACAATCGTATTTTTTAAAATTTTTAAGTTATTATTTTAGAGGGCAATTCACTAGTACGGAATTATCAGATCTTGACTTTATCTCTTTAAGTAAAGTTTATACGATCAAAAAGACAGTCTTAGATTTCTTTAAAGCTAATTCCTATTTAAGAAATAAACAAATTATCATTCCTGAATTTGACGTGCGAAATCTTTTACTTTCCTTAGTGAGATACATTAATTGGGAAGGGTATGAAAATAAAAATCATCAAGTAATAGATGCTTGTCACCAATTGATTGATTTTGTCGAAACACATTTTTTCAAACGAAGATATTCTGAGGAAGATAGATTTTTGATTGTTCGAGGAATTGAAATAGCGATTGGACGTAAAGAATATCCTCTTTATTTTGATGAAGAAGATAAAAAGTCAGCTGAAAAAAAGCCTTTATTTCATATTGTTAGCCAAGGGTTAGCTGAACAAAAAGAACATTTAGATATACAAGAAGAAGACGTGTATTATATTTTTTCGTTATTTAACACACGAAATTATACGAACGAAAATATGGAATTATTGAAAAAAGATTTTGAAGTTGTTTATACCAGTTTCATTGAAAACACGCCTTGTCTCCATGAGCTAATCGAAAAAATTGTAACTAGAATTGACAAAAATTGTAAAAATGATTTTATTTTAAAAAAATCATTTTTACAGTTTATTCGTACGATCTGGGCAGATGGTCAAGTATTTCTCCCTGATCAAATCTATTTATTAACTACTGCAGAAAAAAAACTGTATGAGGATATCATAGTTATTCTCAATGATTGGAAGGAAACATACTATCCAAAAGTAAGATGGAATCACAACTTGATCAGAAAATTTGTCAAAAGTATGACCTTGATTACAGACGAAAAAGAAGAACAACCTACTGAAATTTTCATTGTGGCTCCTAGTGTTGTAAAGCAAATTTTTTATCGTGAACTACTCATGTCCGAAATGAATGAATATACTGAACTGAATCCAATGATTTATCATTCGTTAGAAGAATTACCAGATGAATGCTTGTATTTTACGCACAGAATCGTGTATTGTGATTATACTGTATATCAATGTGGATTTGACACTGAAAACACGAGGGTGATACCAATTTCTTTGAACAGGAAATATGAGCATCTTAATACCACATGGTCGGTTGTTTCAAATAAAAAGCACTTATAAACAGCAAGAATCAAATAGCAATAATCGAAAGTGGGCGTTCAAGAAGGAAGTGAATTCTTGAACGTCACTTTTCTATTTATGAAAAACAGCCTCGCTAATTGTTTAGCCCCATCCGCGTATTGTTTTTTGCAAATTTTCAACTTGTATTGGTTGTCAAAAAAAGAGAAACATGTCTTACTAGTAAGGAGAGCAACGTACAGAGGAGGAACGACAATGACGATCTTAGCAGCCATTGATTCATTTAAAGGAAGTGCCTCATCGTTTGAATTAAATCAAGCAGCTTTGAACGGCTGGTTTTCAAAAAAAGGAGAAAAAATCAATCGCCCGATTGCTGATGGAGGAGAAGGAACAGCAGAGGCGATCTATCATGCTTTAGGTGGTCAATGGCGGGTAATCGAAGGGGTAGATCTGCTTTTTCGAAAAGTAAGTTGCAGATATTTACTCACGGTTTATGCGGGAAAACGCCTGGCAGTGATTGAATCAACTGAAGTAATCGGTCTTGATTTATTAAAGGAGCCAACTGATCAAACGATTCGATCAGCTTCTAGCTTTGGCTTGGGAGAACTTTTGAAAGATGCTTTGACACAAGAGGTTGATCAGGTGATTGTCACATTAGGTGGGAGTGGCTGTTCAGATGGTGGCTTAGGTCTGTTGCAGTCGCTAGGAGCCAAGTTAGTTGGGGCTACAGAGGGAAATCCACTGCTGACGACGAAACGAATCGAGTGGGGCAAAAGCCGTGAAAAATTCAAAAAGGTTCAATTGCTAGTTGCTGCTGATGTGACAAGTTTTTATAGTGGCCCACAAGGAGCAGCTCAAATTTACGGTAAGCAAAAAGGTGGTACAAAAACAACTTTAGCATTTCTGGACAAACAGGCAACGAATTTAACCGAACAGATAAAACAAACGACTAATATTGATTTAAATGCTGTTTCTGGAAGTGGGGCTGCTGGTGGAATCGGTGGAGCGTTATTGCTTGTCGGTGGTAAAATGGTTTCTGGTTTTTCACTTGTTGCTCAACTGATTGGTTTAGAAGAAGCCATCAAACAAGCAGATCTCGTGATTACAGGTGAGGGACGAATCGATCAGCAGACGATCAATGGGAAAGTACCATATGGTGTAGCTAAACTGGCAAAGAAACATGGGAAAAAAGTTATTGCGTTATGTGGCAGTCGCGAAAAAAATCTTGGACGATTAGATGAATTTCTGCCAAGTGTTTTTAGTATCCAGCTAGGACCGATTGAATTGAAAAAAGCCTTAAATCGTCAAGAAACCCTTGAAAAAGTAGCGATTATGACACATAATCTCAGCCGATTAGTGGAAGATGATTTATCTTAGTTGACAGTTTAAAAATAATTATGTTAACCTAATGACAAATAAAACGAAGTGAGGGATCTTGCCATTGAAAAACTAAGTCAATGATTGAAAGCTGCATTAAGGCTATTTTATTAATGAGAAAAGTGCATAAATTACATTAATCACGATGTTTGAGTGAAGAGAAACGGTCTAACGATTGCCCGTTGAAGCTTGCTCATGCAGAATTTAATGTGAAAAACACTTACTCAATAAAAAATAGCAGGCAGATTTTCAGAATTGGCGAGTTTTCATTGGTGGGGTCTCTTTTTATATCCCTTCTTTGGCGACCAGTTCTGAAAATAGGACTGGTCTTTTTTATAGGAGGATATAAATGTCGAAGATAGAAATTAAAAATTTAACTTTTGGTTATGACAATCAAGTGCTACCCTTATTTGATCAAGCTACATTGAATTTTGATACTACTTGGAAATTAGGGTTGATCGGTCGGAATGGACGTGGAAAAACGACATTATTGAACATTTTACAAGATAAACTACCTTATCAAGGACAGATTATCCATCAGCAAGAATTTAACTATTTCCCTCAAGAAATTGGAGAAGAAGCACAATTTACTTATGATGCGTTGAATGAGATAGCTGATGTCGAACTTTGGGAAATCGAAAGAGAACTACAATTAATGGAAACTGACCCAGAGATTTTGTGGCGACCATTTCACACACTGTCTGGTGGTGAAAAAACAAAAGTACTCTTAGCACTGCTTTTTGTTGATGATCAGCATTTTCCTTTGATCGATGAGCCGACGAATCATTTGGATTTAGTCGGAAGAAAACAAGTAGCTAATTACTTGCAGAAAAAAAATCAAGGATTTATCGTGATCAGCCATGATCGCGGATTTATCGATGAAGTGGTCGATCATGTATTAGCAATTGAAAAAAGCCAATTAGAACTGTATCAGGGGAACTTTTCAGTATATGAAGAGCAAAAGCAGTTAAAAAATGAGTTTGAGATTGCCCAAAATGAAAAAATCAAAAAAGAAGTCACGCGCTTGAAGAAAACTGCAGCAGAAAAAGCAGAGTGGTCCCGCTCTCGTGAGGGAGATAAGACGAAAAAAAGCGTTGGGTTTATCGATACTGAAAATCGTAGAGTGAATCGTGGTGCAATTGGCGCGGATGCCGCTCGAACGATGAAACGCTCGAAAGCAATCGTGAATCGGATGGAAACGCAAATCGGGGAAAAAGAAAAATTATTGAAGGATATCGAATATGTAGAGCCTTTGTCAATGAATGTCAAAAAAACACATCATAAACGATTGCTGACTGTGGAGAATTTACAGCTGGGGTATCAACAGCTGCTTTTTTCGCCCGTTAATTTTACGATTGACCAAAACGAATGTGTGGCGTTAACAGGGGGAAACGGTATAGGGAAATCTACGATCATCCATTATCTTTTAGACGATTTTGATGGAATAACTGCAGGTACGATCCATAAGCCTAATCAACTAACGATCAGTTACGTGCGTCAGAATTATGAAGATAATCGAGGTACGCTCAGTGAATTTGCAGAAAAGCAAAAAGTTGATTATCAAACATTTTTAAATAATCTCCGCAAGTTAGGGATGGAAAGAGAAGTCTTTCATAACCGAATTGAGCAGATGAGTATGGGGCAACGCAAAAAAGTTGAACTAGCCAAGTCGCTTTCTCAAGAAGCGGAATTATATATTTGGGATGAACCGTTGAACTATTTAGATGTCTTCAATCAAGTCCAGTTGGAGCAACTGATTTTATCGTTTAAACCTGCAATGTTGGTTGTGGATCATGACCAAGTCTTCTTAAATAAAATAGCTGATCGACTCATTTCACTCAAATAACTCATTGTCATCAATAAGTAGTGAAACTTGTTTTGCTCATTAGTTATGTTACAATCGAGCCAGAACAAACAAAGGAGCGTTGAATAATGTTATATGTAACTAGACATGGCGAGACAACTTGGAATGCAGCAGAACAGGTCTGCGGGAGAGCGGATGCCCCATTAACAGAAAAAGGGCAAAAACAAGCGGAGAAATTGGCTGAAAAAGTTTCAGAATTACAAATCCCAGTCACGAAGATTATCCATTCCCCTTTACAACGTGCAAAAGATACAGCGCAAGCCGTTGCCGATAAACTTCACTTGCCAATGGAAGTAGATGAACGGTTAATCGAAATGGATTTTGGGGAATACGACGGGATGCCAAGTCATGAAACAATCTTTCAAGAAGCACGACAAGAATTTGCGGTGCGTTTTCCAAATGGTGAATCAGTGTTAGATGTTTATGCTCGAGTTGTTCCATTGATCGAAGAATGTCTTGCTGATGAAGAGAATGTCTACCTATTAGTTTGTCATAATGCGTTGATTCGTATCATGAACGCTTATTTCCATCCTATGCCAAATGAGACATTCTTTGATTTTTTTGTTGAAAATACGGAATTAGTTACTTTTCCTAGTAAACATGAGCTGAACACTATAAAGTCTTAACTCATTTTTGGCGGGTAGCAGCGGAGTCAAACATTCGTATCATGAATCAAAAAAATAGTTGATTTCTGAAACCGATAAGCGGAAGAATCCAAAAATAGTTTTTGCTATTTTTGTCATTCTTCCGTTTATTTACGTGGCTTTTTGTCAATAAGGACTGATGAGTTGTATAAAATCAAATAGAGGTCAGAATGAACCAATGATTGATGCGTATTTTTGTTCTGTCATTCAGCGCATGAAACACTTTTTAGTCGGTGTGTCGTTCTTTCTTTAGTTATATAATTAGCCATTAATCTTTGAAATCGCCTATCATTATCAACCAACGAAAACGCTTTTAGAAATAAAATTAATTTATTTTTATAAAAATGTTGAAATTTTATTTCACAAGAGGTATACTCTGTTCATAGAAATGAATACGGATACATCGCGTGAGGGGGAGACAGATGTTTGGTTTTTCGATTTTTATGAATGAAGCTTTAACGATAGAAAAAAAAGCTTATATCCAAAAGATGGCAAAGAATGGGTTTGATGGGATATTTACTTCTATGCATATTCCTGAAGATGATGCTAGTTTATATAAAAAACGGTTAACAGAACTAGGCGAATGTGCCAAAGAAAATCAATTGGATCTAATGGTAGATATTTCTGGAGATGCTTTAAAACATGCTGGATTTTCGATGGCAGATTTAGAGCCATTAAAAAAGATTGGCGTTACTGGGTTACGAATGGATTATCATCTTTCAAATGAACAAATTGCGAATTGGAGCCATCAAATCAAAATCAGTTTAAACGCCAGCACGATCACTCAACAAGATGTCACAGAATTACAAGTCGCTAATGCAGATTTTTCTCAACTTGAAGCATGGCATAATTACTATCCGCGTCCCGAAACTGGATTAGATCGGAAATGGTATCAAGAAAAAAATCATTGGCTAAAAGAACAAGGCTTTACAATCCAAGGTTTTGTGGCAGGGGACGAAGCCTTACGTGGTCCGTTATATCAAGGTTTACCTACTTTAGAAAGTCATCGACATGTCCATCCTTTAGCTGCTGCTCTGGATTTGATGTCATGCGATACAGATTTGATTTATATCGGTGATGGCGGACTTTCAGAAGAAGTTCAAGAACAATTTGCCATGTATCAAAGAGAACAAACAATTTTACTACATGCTGAAGTAATTGATGCCCAGTTTTACGAGTATATTTTAGGAAACCATATGAATCGGCAAGATGAGGCAAGAGATGTTATCCGCAGTGCGGATGCACGGTTTAGAAACATCCCTCAAATTCCTCCTCGTGATACGAAAGAACGAGCAAAAGGAACGATTACTTTAGATAATGAACGATATCTTCGTTACATGGGGGAAATTCAAATTACTAAAAAGGATTTACCAGCAGATGAAAAAGTGAATCGAGTCGCTCAAATAAGCGAAGCTGAGTTACCGCTACTTGAGCAAATCCGTGCAGGGGTAAATTTTAAAATAATTAGAAGAGAAGGAAAAACAAATGAAGCAAATTAATTTAGAAAATCTAACAACAGAGCGACGAAATCAACAAACATTTGGACTTGATGAAATGAGTGTTACCCAAGCAGTTCAGCTAATGAACCAAGAAGATCATAAAGTAGCCGAAGCCGTTTCAAAAGAATTGGCTAGCATCGAACCAGTGATCCAACAGACGATTAAATCTTTCCAACAAGGTGGTCGATTGATCTACATGGGTGCCGGTACAAGTGGTCGTTTAGGTGTGCTAGATGCTGCAGAGTGTGTACCAACATTTGGTGTAGAACCTGAGATGGTCATTGGCTTGATTGCTGGTGGTGAAGCAGCCATGACAGTTGCGGTTGAAGGAGCAGAAGACTCTTTAGAGTTAGGGAAAGAAGATTTAGTAAACTTAGGATTAACTGAAAATGATATGGTCATCGGGATTGCCGCAAGTGGTCGTACACCGTATGTGATTGGCGGTTTAGATTATGCTCGTACAATCGGTGCGACTACTGCTACAATTTCTTGTAATAAAAATGCTGAAATCAGTCAACATGCCGATTATCCGATCGAAGTTGATGCAGGACCTGAGTTTCTAACCGGTTCAACTCGCCTAAAATCTGGTACAGCACAAAAATTGATTTTGAATATGATCTCAACAATTAGTATGATCGGGATTGGCAAAGTGTTCAATAACTTGATGGTCGATGTGAAACCGACCAACGAAAAATTGATTGAGCGTTCAAAACGAATCATTATGCAAGCAACAGAGGTTGACTATCAAACCGCTGAGAAGTATTTTAATGAAGCAGATAAAAATGTGAAATTAGCGATCGTGATGATTTTAACCAATAGTGATAAAGCGACAGCAGAAGAAAAATTAGTTGAAGCAAACGGCTTTGTAAAAGGAACCTTATGAGGGGGAAGAACCAATGGCTAAAAATGAATTGACTTTAGAAGAACTAGCAACGCGGATCTATGCTGGTGTAGGCGGAATGGGCAATGTCGAAAGCATTGTCCACTGCATGACCCGTGTTCGAATGAAGATCATTAATGATGAGCTTGTCGATGTTGCAAAATTGAAAGCGATACCTGGTGTATTAGGCGTTGTTGAGGACGAACAACTGCAAGTGATCATCGGTCCTGGTAAAGTGAACAAAGTAGCACAAACGATGGTAGATCAAGCAGGTGTAAAATTAGGAGAACAGATTTCTTCAGGAAATAGAGCTTCTGATAAGTCGTCAGCCTCAGGAAAAGATTTGGTAAATGAGAGAGCGCAAGCGATGAAAGCTGCTCAAAAAAATAAACAAAAACCTTCAAAAATCAAATCAATCTTGAAAGATATTTCGAACATTTTCGTCCCTATGATTCCAGCATTTGTCGGTACTGGGATCGTGGCAGGGATTGCTGCGGTACTAGCAAACTTAGTGACAGCGGGTACATTAGATGCAGCAACTTGGCAACAATACATTGATATCATGAACATTCTAAAAAATGGTATGTTCAGTTTCTTAGTGATTTATACAGGGATCAATGCAGCTCAAGTTTTTGGTGCAACACCAACTCTTGGTGGTGTTATCGGTGCGGTAGTCTTATTAACAGGCATGAATCCAGAAGCGCCACTTAAAAACTTATTCACTGGAGAAGCGTTAGCTGCAGGTCAAGGTGGGATTTTAGGTGTTATTTTTGCTGTCTGGTTATTAGCAATCGTTGAAAAAAAATTGCATAAAGTTGTACCAGATTCCATTGATATTATTGTTACCCCTACATTATCATTGATTGCTATTGGCTTAGTCGAAATTTTCTTCATCATGCCACTCGCTGGTTTCATCTCAGATGGAATGGTTGGCGGAATCAACTGGGTATTAGGTGTAGGTGGTGCCTTTTCAGGATTTGTCTTGGGGACACTATTCTTACCGATGGTTATGTTCGGATTGCATCAAATCTTAACACCGATCCATGTCCAAATGATTGATGAAACAGGAAAAACACTATTATTACCTATTTTGGCGATGGCTGGTGCCGGACAAGTCGGAGCAGCATTAGCATTGTGGGTTCGTTGTAAAAAAGATAAAGAATTGACTGAAATGATCAAAGGTGCGTTACCCGTAGGAATCTTAGGAATCGGTGAACCATTGATCTACGGTGTGACACTGCCGTTAGGACGTCCATTCATTACCGCTTGTATCGGTGGTGGTATTGGTGGTGCTGTTGTTGGGATGATTGGAAATGTAGGTGCTATTGCGATCGGGCCTTCTGGTGCTGCTTTGATCCCATTGATTTCAGATGGAAAATGGTTAGGGTATGTCTTAGGGCTACTCGCTGCTTACGCAGGTGGTTTCCTAGCAACATTCTTCTTTGGTATTCCTAAAGAGCAATTGGAGAAAGAAGAATTAGCTGAAGAAACAACAACTGAAATGACACCAATGACGGAAAATACAGGAGCAGTCAGCACAAGTGAAATTTCATTAGCTGCTGTAGCTGATGGAGTAGTTGAATCACTTGAAAAGGCAAGTGATCCCGTATTTGCTCAAAAAATGATGGGAGAAGGTTACTTTGTTGAGCCAATCAATGGGCAGATTTATTCACCAGTAAGTGGAACGATCAGCTCAGTGTTCCCCACTAAACATGCGATTGGTATCACAACCGCTAATGGATTAGAAGTGTTACTTCACATGGGGATCAATACAGTTGACCTTGGTGGTACACCATTTGAGGTGAAGGTAACAGAAGGTCAGTTGGTGACACCTGATACACTTGTTGCTCAAGTCGATTTAGCAGCAATCAAAGCTGCCGGTAAAGAAACTTCGATGATGGTTTTAATTACCAATATGGAGAAAGTAAAAAATTTCGTTTTAGAAAAAACAGGTGAGACAAAAGCCAAAGCGAAGGTCATGACTGTTGAAGCTACAAAAAATTGAACGAAGTAAAAGCAGATAAAGAATAGAGAAAATTCGAGCCTGGGACCAAGTGCGGTCTCAGGCTCTTTTCTATGATTAATAAGAGGGAAAAATAATTGTAGTACCTTAGACCAAATAACTCTTAATCTAATTGATCATTCTAAAATATACAATAAGCAAGATCGCCAAATACAAGTCAATTATTATAGGCACTAGTTCAAAGCAAAATGTTAAAAAAGTTGAGAAAGAGTGTGATTCATTCAAGACAAAAAATCTATGGTAAACAGTGTAAAGGCTCATTTGGCGTTCCATCGTTTTCACTTGCGTGGGAAACAAGGAGAAACGATTGATATTGGCTCGGTACTCATGGCACTTAATTTGAGAAAATTAGGGAAACACATGAAGGAAAAAGTGTCTAAAATAAGAAAAATAAGCCTGATTTTGACATTACGTATCAAAACCAGGCTTATTATATCTTTGGTAGATGATTGTCCCAACATCGCCTATCTATTTAGCAACAAGTAATAAATGATTTTTCAAACTATCTAGTTCGTTTTCTTTCTCTTTTCCAATCATGAATTCCTCTTTGTCTATAGTTACCTTATTTACTTTTGAAATCTGAATCTCTTGTACAACATTATTGTTTTTATAAAACTTTATTTGATAGTTGAATCTTTTTTGCTTTGATGTCAGTTTCATATCATAACGTTGAGCATGTTGATCCGATTTATTAAACAGAACATTAAGGTTTCCTATTAATGTTTTTAAAAAATTGGGGTCTGTAGCTTTCCAACTTTTTTCTTTTCCTTCGTCATCTTTAACAAAAATCACTGCTTTATCGACTTCTTCTAAAGAAACCACAGGATCATTCTTTTGCTTGCAAGCACCTAAAAATAATAAATAAAACATTGAAAATAACACAACAAGAAATTTCTTTTTTTTAATGTTTTTTCACCACCTTGTTTATAATCTAGTGTCAAAAAAATATAAAATAACATATAAAAAATCTGGATATTTCTATTTTTATTATACCTTTTCCTTTTTGTTCTGTTAAGTTAACGTTTGCAATATGCTTGGTTATATTAAGATTATTTGAACTGAATAGCTTTAAAAAGAGTATGGGGAATTTTATTTCTTCCATTTTGACTAGTGATTCTCTTTCGAACTGTCTATGTTTAAGTTTTTGATAACAAATTTTTCTGACAAAAGTAATCTAAACGAAGGGGAGATCCATTGAAATAGAATTAGAATCTGATACGATAACTTTTTATAACGGAAGTCTATGAATGGGGCATCATGTGGATGACGAGTGTTTTATCTTAGCCAGAGCTTCCTAACAAGTTCACACAATAAATCACAGTGTTGGAGGTGACACAGTTTACTTCTATTGTAATGTAAAATAGTCGCAAGTGATGGATGAAGGATATTCGATAAGCGGATTACTGAATGAGTATAAAGCCTAAAAAAGAAAAACAGAGAGGAAACTTACCAACTAAGTTTCCTCTCTGTTCTCTGTTTTGATCGAATTTTTTAGAAATTATTGGTTAGCTGTTTCGACTAATTTTTGATATACTCGCTCAACATCTGCTGGGGTTCCCCGTAATTCATAGTCGGCGAGGAAAGGGAAGCCAAATTGGCTGGCGTATTGTTTAGCGGTTAAGCAATATTGATTATTAAAATTTTTGTTTCCACTCCCTACGACACCCAGACAAAGCGTATGATTGTCTTCGTATTCCAGATATTCACGCATGGTTTCTGTTAAAATTTCTGTATCACCGTTATCTAACCCATTTCCTCCATCTAAGTAAGTGGGTACAAAAGTGAAGAAAGGTTCACTCTCTTGTTGAAAGTCACTATTTTCATGAATTTCTTTTAGCGTGATTTCTGGTAATTGAGGATTTAACTCATGTTGGTTCGCAGCATATTCAGCAAGTTTTTTAGCGAAAGCTCGTGTGTTTCCAGAGATCGATATATATAGAATGTTCATTACATTTCCTCCAATTCTTGTCTCCAGTATAGCATTTTTTTATCAATTTTTGGAAAAGGTTTTCCCTAAATGAATATGCAAGATTCTTGTATAATTAGAAAAAAATAGTTACAATTATATTTCTATTAGAATTTTTATGAATAAAGTAAAACAGGTGAAGATTTGTTATACTTTTGGTAAAAGCGGTTTATTTTGGAGGATGCTTAAAATGGATACAGAGCAACAGAACAAAGGAATAGGGTTGTTTCCACTAGCGGCCTTAGTGATTGGGTCAGCGATAGGAGGTGGCGTATTTGGTATTATGACGGACATCTCCGGATCGGCTGGTGCCCCAGCTATTTTTAGTTGGGTGCTAGTTGGAACAGCTATGTTGATGCTCTCGTTATCAATCAATAATATCAATAAAAAACGTCCAGAGCTGGAAGGTGGTATTTTCAGCTATGCAGAAGCTGGTTTCGGACGTTTTGCTGGATTTATCAGTGGTTGGGGTTATTGGCTTACTTGTTGGTTGGGGAACGTAGCCTTTGCTACGTTGCTAATGAGTGCTTTAGGTTACTTTTTCCCAGTATTCGACGGAGGTCAGAATATCGCTTCGATCGTTATGAGCACTTTGTTTTTATGGGGATATGCTTGGCTAGTCAATCGTGGGGTCGAAAATGCAAGTTATGTGAACGCTATTGTAACGATCTGTAAACTTGTCCCACTATTTTTATTTATTGTTGTAGCAATCAGTACCTTTTCACTGCAACAATTTATCGATAATTTTTCTAGTGATATCATATTGAGTGCGAATGGCCAGCCCGTGCCATTTTCTAGTCAGATATTGAGCTGTATCATGGTGATGTTATGGGTGTTTGTTGGGATCGAAGGAGCTTCTGTGGTTGGTTCTCGTGCAAAGAAAAAATCAGATGTAGGGAAAGCAACGATCCTTGGTATTTTTGGTTTAATCATCATTTATGTTTTAGTTTCGATGTTACCTTATGGGACAATGTCAATGAAAGAATTGCAAGGAATCCAAACACAGCCAGCGATGGGCTATGTGTTTGAAATGATGGTAGGAAAATGGGGAGCAATCTTGATCAACGGTGGTTTGATCATTTCGCTTGTAGGTGTCTGGTTATCTTGGACGATTTTACCGATTGAAACCATGAGGAATATGGCAGATGCTAACTTATTACCGAAACGCTGGGGTCAAGTCAATAAAAAAGGTGCGCCAACATATGCTATTGTCTTAACGACGATTTGTACTAATGTTTTCTTACTTTCTTTATTGTTCACGGATAGTGCGTATAATTTTGCTTACACACTTGGGACAGCAGCGATATTCTTTACTTGGTTATTCTTAGGTCTTTATCAGATGAAACTATCTTATCAAAGAAAAGAATGGGGGCAATTCTTTATCGGCTTTTTAGCCAGTGCATTTCAAGTCTGGGCAATGCTCGTGGTTGCTTTCAATGAAGTGATGTTAGTGTTAGTACTCTTCTTACCTGGGATCTTCTTTTATTTAAGAGCCCGGAAAGAACAAAATGAGCCAATCCCTCATCTTCACTTAGATAAATTTTTATTAGTCGGTGTCACAATGATCGGACTAACAGCAATGATTCTATTTGCTACAGGCGTTTTACATGTTTAAATACACAAATATGTTAAATTAAGTCATTAAAAAAGCCAAATAAACGGTAATTCATGATTCTAATAAAAGAATCGTTAGCAAAACCGGTTATCTGGCTTTTTTTGATGTGTTCATGCACCTACTATTGTTTTGGTCTGATCAACCATTCCTGATAATGTAGGATCAATGTCCACTCGTTATTTTGATTCCGACCAGACTAATCAATAATAAGCCAACGAAAAACCAAGTGGCTAATGTCAGTTTATCATGAAACAAGACGACACCAATGATCACTGAACCAACGGCACCGATTCCGGTCCAAATAGGATAGGATAAACTCATTGGTAACTGTTTGATCGCCTTTGATAAGAGATAAAAGCTGGCGATCATGCCAATGACTGTGTAGAAAGAATAATTCAATTTAGAAAAACCATCACTCCATTTCATCATCGTAGACCAAAAAACTTCCAAGATTCCCGCTAAGATTAATTCAAACCATGCCATATTAATCACTCCATTTACACAAAAAAGAGGAGTAGCATTCCTCCAAAGACCTAATGGAATGCTTATCCTCTTAATACTACCCGGCGATAGTTGTGTCATTATTTTGTTAATTGAAAGGATAACACAGAATAAAAAATAAGGGTAGTGATAAGCTAAAACGTGAACCAATTTGAATCGGCCATTCGATTTAGAAGTCGTTTTTTGGAGGAAAACACCTATGCTAAAGTGTTATTTTAGATAATGAAGCACGTTTTTGTTTGTTTTTTGTTCATTTGTTAGTTAACAAAAATAAGATCTCAAAAAATTTGAACTGTAAACGAGTTGTTTCAATCGTAAGTGATTTTTCTAATTTTTTTATTGAATTGACTGAATTTTTAAAAAATATAATGAGATAATTGGATTTTATCTATATTTTCATGGCTTTTTGATTTATAATAAAAAAATATCTTGTAATTTTAAGGAGAAAGTCAAATGGAGAACTATCTTAGTCTTTTAGGTGTCTTGATCGTCATTATCGGTTTTGCACTAAAATTAGATTCAATTTTGATCGTAATGGTCGCACTGATTGTCACCGCATTGACAGGCGGTTTAGGAATTGAAGGAATGTTAGAAACTTTAGGAACAAGTTTTGTCAATAATCGAGGAATGGCTATTTTTATCATTATTATGTTGGCAACAGGTACACTGGAACGTAATGGTTTGAAAGAATCAGCAGCTTCGCTTATTAAGCGCTTTAAGAAAGTATCAGCTGGAATGATCATTGATATCTATGGGGTCTTCCGTATGATCTTTGCAGCGTTCAATGTCAGCTTTGGTGGAGTTGCCGGTTTTGTTCGCCCAATCATCATGCCAATGGCTTTAGGAACAGTCGAATCAAAAGGCCTGGAAATTGATCCACAACATGAGGAAGAATTAAAAGGCATGTCTTCTGCGATGGAAAATATTTGTTGGTTCTTTGGTCAAGTATTATTCGTTGGTGGAGCAGGTGCGTTGTTAGTTCAATCGACTTTAAAAGGTCTGGGTTATGAAGTGACACTAGGACAACTTGCTTTGGTTGAAGTACCAGTTGCTGTCGTTGCACTGATTGTTGCAAGTATTTATTTCTACTTAAGAGAGAAAAAATTAGCGAAAAAATATTATTCAGGAAAGGGGCAATAATATGAGCTTTTTTACAGATCCTGAAATTTTATTAGGGGATAAATTATTAGAAATATTATATATCATCATGGGGTTAGTTCTTATTTATACAGGAATCAGAAATATTAACGATAAAACGAATCCTCATCGATACGGTTCTGCTTTTTTCTGGACAGTATTAGGAATCGTAATTGCTGGTGGAAGATGGTTACCTGCGATCGTCAACGGTCTTTTGATTTTTGCCATGACAGTTCCAGCGATTGCAAAGAAAGTCAGCAAAGGAGAAAGTCGCTTACCTTCTAAACAATACATGGAAAAAATGTCTGATAAATTAGGAATGAAAATCTTTATTCCGGCATTGAGTATTGGGATCTTTGCAATCTTGTTCGCACTCTTTACTAAGCTTGGCGCATTAGTTGGTGTTGGTGTTGGTGTTTTTGCCGCAATGGTGATCATGATGTTCTTCTCACGAGACAATCGACCAACTACTTTCTTAGATGATGCTGCAGATATGCTAGGAACAGTAGGACCTTTAAGTATGTTACCAATGCTCTTGGCATCATTAGGAGCGGTTTTTACAAGTGCAGGAGTAGGGACAGTTATTTCTAATGCAGTCGGGCAAATCGTTCCCGAAGGTAATGTGAATGTCGGTATTATAATCTATGCATTGGGTATGGTTATCTTCACGGTGATTATGGGGAACGCCTTTGCAGCGATTACGGTAATGACTGTAGGGATCGGTGCACCGTTTGTATTCAGTCACGGCGCAAATCCAGCACTAGTGGGAATGGTTGCTCTGACCTGTGGGTTCTGTGGAACCTTGTTAACACCGATGGCTGCAAACTTCAATGTCGTGCCTGTGGCAATGTTAGAGATGAAAGACAAATACGGCGTAATCAAGAACCAATTATTCGTAGCGATCTTCATGTTAGTGTTCCAAATCGTTTATATGATTTTATTTAAATAAGAAAAAACTCTATAATAATAGTTAGTTTATATTGAGAATAATGGAGGAATGTAAAATGAAAGTACTAGTAACTGGTTTTGATCCATTTGGTGGAGATAAAGTGAATCCTGCTTATGAAGCAGTGAAAAAAATGCCTGATGAAATTGCTGGAGCACAAATTATCAAAGTGGAAGTCCCAACGGTTTTTGCTAAAAGCAGCCAAGTTGTGGAAAAAGCAATCGAAGAACATCAGCCGGAAATCGTCATCTGTGTTGGACAAGCTGGTGGACGTTCAGCTGTTTCATTCGAACGAGTAGCAATCAATTTAGCAGAAGCTAGAATTGCTGACAACGAAGGAAACCAACCTTTTGATACAGCGTTAGAACCAGATGGACCAGCTGCTTATTTCACTTCTTTACCGATTAAAGCAATGACAAAAAATGTCCATGAACATGGATTACCTGCGTACATTTCGTATACAGCGGGTACCTTTGTTTGCAACGACATCATGTATCGTTTGCTTCACTTGATTGAGACAAAATTCCCGACGATTCGTGGCGGATTTATCCATGTGCCATTTTCACCTGATCAAGTGATTGATCGTCCAGTAGGCACACCATCAATGTCATTAGATGATATTGCCGCTTCTTTGACTTATGCAGTAGAAGCAGCCGTAACAAATGATCATGACATTGCTGGCAATGCAGGAACAACTCACTAATTTTTACAAATAATGTAGTGAAAAACAAATCATTGTGTCGACTGGTCGAATTAGACCAGTCGATTCTTTTTTTGAAAGGAAACATAAGTAATGAACGACTGGCAAAAGGTATTTAAAGAATGGTATCCCAAAGAAATCAATCAAGTCTATCCAATTAAGATATCAAAACAGTATACAAGTAATCAGCGTTGGGAAATCTATGAAAAGTTGACGACGAAACAACGTCAATTAGTTGATCAACATCGACGCTACTTGATCAATTCCCAATTTATAGAAGAAAATTATTTAGCAGCGACTGATTGGGTCTTTTCCGATTTTAAAATCAATCCTTTTTTTCGTACCAAACGGCGACAACAAAAATTATATTGCGAATGCGGTCGTGAATTAAAAGTGCAATATATCGTTCATTCACCAAAGACCGGTAAGAGCCTTTCTTTAGGGATCAATCACTTTGCTGAACATTTACACGTAAGCCCGCAAATCGCAACATCTATCAATCAAGGAATGACTAAAGTCGATTTAGCACTAGACGAATTATTGTGGCTGAAACAGCAAAACGTGGCGTTTCCAGAAGATTTATGGCAAGAATATTGTTTTATGCTCTACCAAAATCGAAAATTAAAAAATCCCTATTTGCCTGATCAAAAACTAGTTGCCAGGGTTGTGGATTTTCGTGAAGCAGATATGCCAATTTATCTTGCTGATTATCAAGCGCTGAAACAAGAGATCTCACGTATTGCAACGCAATTAGAGGGAACCCCTAAAAAAATTCGTGGGAAGAAAGAACTATTTGAAGATTTTTCAGAAGAATTAGTGAAAGATGTCGAGACTTTTTTAACGAATTACCGAACTTTTTTGCAAAAAGACTGGGCGTTGATCGCTGTTGACGGGGGTGAACAACTATCATTGACCTTCTTTGAAACATTCATCCAGCAATTAAGAGCAACTGGACGCCAACAAACTCCAGAACAACAGAGTAAAATGACCGAATATGCACGCAAGCAGCGATTTATCCAATCCGAGGTGTATCTTTTCATCTGGCAGCAATATTGTCGTTATGGTTTCACAGAAGGCTTCTTTGATAGTATTCCTAGAGTCATGAGAAATGGTTTCTTGAAGGTCTTACGAAAAGAAAAAGAAATGAAGCAAACAGTGATAGCTAACGAAAATGTGTCACAGAAAAAGGTAGTCACCGAGGAAGTATGGGATAAAATTGCTGTTGAGTTGAAAACGAAAAAAGTGATGACCATTTTAACAGAACTAAATGAAAATGACTATTCCTTATCGAAAGAACAACAACATGCGTTACAATATTTCCAACGATTAGAAAAAGTTTTGCAAACAGAAAGTTCAAAAACTAAGCAATTATTAAAAAGACTATTGTGAAAGTCGATAGGGTAAAAATAAGCTAGCTACCACCAATCAATTGTTGGCGGCAGCTAGCTTATTTAGATAAGTACCAAGAAAAAGGGAACATCGAAACATGCTTTACCAGAAGACTGTCGATTATATTCAGATCAAAATGATCATGGCACGGTCTTAAATCAGCACACTCTTTTCATGCTCTTGATCATATTCTTTTTCCATTTTTAGCATTCGTTCACGTTCTTTTTGGTTATACCAAGGAGAAACTGTGAAAGCCAAGACATCATTCAATAGGTAAACGGAACTATTGACAAACATAGCTAAACTAGCTGAACCATGTCTAAATGAGATGTACCACAGAACCATCTGTGCTAATCCTGAAGCCAACCACCAATAATATTGGTTATTGTAACGCAAGAAACTGATCACACCAGCTGTCAAACTGATTGAAAAGGCAATAGCATCGATCCAAGGACGTGGATCGTCTGTTAAGCGCCCAATCAAGAAACCTGAAATAGCATAAACCAGGATCGTAGCAAAAATTGCGACTAACCATGTTTTTCCATTGAACTTACGGATTTTTGCTGCCATGTTATGATTCCATTCTTTACTTAATAAAACAGGGATATCTAAGGTGATCATATAGGCGATTTGTTCGCCGATACTCAAGTAATTTTTAGCAGAAAAACCAACGATGATGAAACAAATAGCTGATAAAATTCCTAAAATACCATTAACAGATTTCGCTGCATTGATTGATAAGATACACAAGACACCAAGTGTAGTACCGATAAAAGTGATCACCGCTAACCAAGTAATAGGGCTATTCACAAGGGTCATAATCTGACACCCAAGACTAAAAAAGAAAAGATAGTAATTTTGTTGAGGCCAACCTTTGAGTTGGTGTGCTAAAAAGCGAAAATAATTTATCATTGATAAAAGCTCCTTTAAACACTAAATATAGTATGCGTTCGATTTGTTGACACAACCTATTGTATTACTTTCAAAAAATATTTCTAGTCTTTCAATTTAAAATAATATGTGTTATGATACTTTTTGCTTTGTTTTCTGGAAACATGAAAACTTTACATTGAATTGATGAAAGAATGGGAAGTCAACCGACGTAGGTGAACTTTCCATTTTTTTCTTTATAAAAAACTTTTGACCAAAGAAAATGTTAAAATATGAAAAAGAATAAAAGAGTAAAGGAGTAAAAAAATGAATTTATCTGCTATCCATCATGTCGCAATTATTGTATCTGACTATCAAAAATCACGGGAATTTTACGTTGATAAGTTAGGCTTTGAAGTAATCCGTGAAAATTATCGTGCGGAAAGAGAAGATTATAAATTAGATTTAAAGCTTGGAACAGCTGAATTAGAAATATTCGGGGTAGCTAATGCGCCTAAACGTCCAAGTTATCCAGAAGCATGTGGATTAAGACATCTGGCTTTTAAAGTGGAACAGATTGAATCTGTCATTGAAGAGCTTCGTTTAAAAGGGATCGAAACTGAGCCAATTCGAATCGATACATTTACTGGGAAAAAAATGACTTTTTTCTTTGATCCAGATGGCTTGCCGTTAGAATTACATGAATAAGTAACAAAATTGTCACTTTTTCTTTCTGTCATTCGATTTTTTTTAATAAAAAATCTTGATATGCTAGTAAAAAAAGGAAAAGGGAGACACTGATGAAGATGAAAAAAATTTTATTTGGGTCAGCTATTCTCATACTTATTGGGCTAACGGCTTCGTTAGGATTATTGACTGCTACGTTTCGTTATGATGATATTAGTGAACAAGAATATCAAATCTCACTGAAAAAAGCAGTGGGAATCTTTAAAAAAGAAACAAATAAAACAAAAGTTCAAATGGTTCAGTTTGTACCAAAAGAGGATGTCCAACAACAAACAAACAATACCTTTCAATATCTTTTCGTAGATTCTGAACAAATGCTTGTTGTCAATCCTACAACCGGAAAGCCAGCTGTTCGTTCGAGTAAATTAGCCGAAAACCAACCATTCTTTGACATCAAAAAGATCTACTCAAGCAAATCTCCTCAAAAGGCAATGAAAGAAGCTGTTAAACAAAGTGGAAAGCGCAATGCTAAAGTAAGAAGTTGGGTTTTGCTAATGAAAAGCGACAAATTATACTATGAGATCAAATTAGCAGAGGATAATGAAGAATCTGTTTTGTTGATTCGTGCCTAAAAATCAATAGCTATCATTTTTCTTTTTTACAATATAAGAGTAAGCTAAATGTGTAAAAAAGAAAGGAAGTCATTGCTATGGAAAAGATGAAATGCCCAAATTGCGGGAAAAAGTTTACTTATGAAGAAGTCAACAATGTAGTTGAACATGTTGATAAAGAAATGCCGATCGTTTGTCCTTATTGCCGGACAGAAGCTGCTCGCATCGTTTCACATGGTTATTTTGTTACCCAAAAAATCGAGGATTATTTAAAATAACTCTTTTGATCTTTATTTTTCAGTGATAGAATGAAAAAAAGGAGAGAATGAAATGATTCGTTTTGCAAAAAAAGAGGATGCTCAAGAGATTGCTCCGCTTATTTTAGTTATTTTAAATGATATGGAATTACCTTTTTTACAAAAGTATGGGAAAGAAAAAACAATTGAAATCTTAGAAGAAGCCATTATGGATCCCGATTATCGTTACAGTTATACAAGAGGAATTGTTGAAGAAATTGATGGCAAGATAGCTGGTGTAGCATTTGGCTACACAGATGAAGAAGAGCCATTTATCGATAAACCCTTAGAAGTAATTTTAGAAAAACATGGAATTACAGATAAGGAACAATTATTTGTAGATCAAGAAACATTTCCTAAAGAATGGTATTTGGATTCCATTTCCGTTTCGGAAGCTTTTAGAGGACAAGGAATAGGTTCACACTTACTTGAAGCTTTACCTAAATTAGCTAAAAAAACTGGGCGAAATGTTATTGGTTTAAGTGTAGATGAACAGAATCCTAACGCCAAAAGATTATATGAACGTCACGGATTTAAAGTAGTAGGTAAAAGGAAAATCAGTGATCATCTTTATGATCACATGCAAAAGGAAATTTAATGGTTTCTTAATTAAATCAAACTTATTATTTTTTAATAAAGACATTTAAATTGTTGTAACTATTATTTGATAAAATGTTGAGTGAAAACAAGGTTTTTCACTCTTTTTTTGTTTTGTTTTCATAAATGTCAGTTGTATATATTAAATGATAGTTGTTATAATCTCTTTTTTATGAAAATATTTTCCATTTATTTTCAATTATTCTGTAATGACGGGTCTTTTTTTAAGTATTAAAATATGCTCTATCGCTCGTCACTGGGCTTGGAGACAGGAAAGGACCGTTGAAATGTTAAGAAGTAAAATTGGGAATATATTTGGTGTTATGCTATTATTTTTAAATCTCTTTGTTGCTCTACCTGCAATAGCAGAAACTTATACGCCTCAAGATTCTGGTAGCATCTATGATGATTTAACTGGTGATTATGGAATATTAGGGATTGCTTCTCAATTCCATATATTCGCAAAAGAAAAAACGACGATAAACGCGCATACAAATGGTAATGTTGCAACAAAAGAGCTAGATGCAAACAATAATTTTGGGACAGATATCATCACGGGTGACCTCCAACTAGAAATCAACTATGTTCAAGCAACTGATTCTTTGATTGGCTCATCCTTTACTTCGGGAAATAGTAACCGAGTAAATAAATTTGTTGTAGGTTCTTCAATTAGTACAGGGATCGAAAATGATCGGGCAGTGGTGAATGGCTCAAGGATCGACCATTTATCTGCTTCAGAACTTTATCAAGATCGACCTGGGAATACTTATATTGATTTTGACACGGAATTTGCAAAATTAGAAGGAGCTTCGGAAAGTTTGATGTCGATTACTCCTGCTAAAACCTATTTTTCAAGTGATTTTCCTGATATGAATAATCGAACGATTGATGTAACAGGAATGGGAAGTTCAGATGTTGTAATCATCAATGTGGATGCTTCAGTGTTATCAATGAATACACCACTGAATATTGTAAATTCTGAAAATAAAATTTTGGTTATGAATGTCATCAATGCACCAACTGATTTCACGATCCAGTCACAAATTCATTACAATAATCGAGCAAATCATGAAACGGAAGATTTTTCTGACGCAAATATTTCATGGAATTTCCCAAGTAATGTAACGAACTTGGCGATAAATGCACCTTTTCAAGGTACCATTATTGCGCCACGAGCAGATGTCACAGCCAATCAAAATATGGATGGAACGATTATCGGAAAAAATGTTACGCTAAATGCAGCAACCAATCGTTGGGACCCTAACGAAATTTTCCTTGCTGATAATCCAGATAATTCTGGATCAAGCGATAGCAGTACGGATACGACAAGCAGTGACAGCAGTACGGACACCACAAGCAGTGACAGTAGCACTAACCCAACAAGTGGTGACAGTGATACCGATACGACAAGCAGTGACAGCAGTACGGACACGACAAGCAGTGACAGCAGTACGGACACGACAAGCAGTGACAGCAGTACGGACACGACAAGCAGTGACAGCAGTACGGATACGACAAGCAGTGACAGCAGTACGGATACGACAAGCAGTGACAGCAGTACCGATACGACAAGTAGTGATAGCAGTACGGATACGACAAGCAGTGATAGTAGTACGGATACCACAAGCAGTGATAGTAGTACGGATACGACAAGCAGTGACAGCAGTACGGTCACGACAAGCAGTGACAGCAGTACTAACCCAACAAGTGGTGACAGTGATACCGATACGACAAGCAGTGACAGCAGTACGGACACAACAAGCAGTGACGGTAGTACTAACCCAACAAGTGGTGACAGCAGTAGCAACCCAACAAATGGTAATAGTGATACTGACACGCCAACTCCATTTCATATTGATCCAAGTATGAGCGGAGAGGATACCAATCAGGTGTATCCTAATAATAATGATAAAACTAATCAATCAAATGGAATGAATAGCACCATCCCACAACAAGGGAAGGGGACTGATTTAGATAGAAATGAGTTTAACAGTTCCACAAATGAAACAACTAACGTAACCGATGAATCGCGGTCAATGGATTTTCAAGATCAAGATTCGCAAGTTTTGCCAAAAACAAATAGTGCTTCCAATAAATGGTTAGCAATTGTTGGTGGAATGATTATTGTGTTAGTTGTTATTGTGGGATTTATGAGAAGAAAGAAGCATAAATAAGAAGCATAAATAAGAAGAATAAATAAAGGCTCATCAAGTGTTTGACTGAGCCAACTAAAAATAAGCCTTCCTACATGAAGCGTATTTGCTAAGTTCGTTTGCTCTGACTAGCGGGTCTTGTTTCCTAGAGGATGGCTTATTTTTTCTTGAAGTTATTCTGATTATAAGAAGGAGCAAGTTAATTTGTGTCTAATCGGTAAGAAAGAGGTGTATCTTTGTCATGGTTTTTACGATATAACCAGTAGTCTAATACAGCTGCGATACAGATACAGATAGGCGCATTTTCTTCCATTGGAATATCAAGTACATAATAATCTCCAGAAAAAAGCGTTGCTTTATCCATTTTCATGATTCGTTGATTAAAATGATGGATTTGATATTGATGGTTATAGATATCTCCTTGAACTGTCCAATGAAGACGACGTACATAGTAAAAATCCCCGGGCCAGTTAAAGATTTTTTGCATCGTTCCTACTTTTTTAAAATCCTTATAAAGTTCAAAACGGGTTCCGAAAGTTAGACTCGTTTGTTTAATATGTGCCACAAGATTTCCGTTCATTGCATAAAGAGACAAAGCATCTCCTTTTGTTCCCCAACGACCAACCATTAAGAAGATGGATTTACCAGATTCATTTTTAACAACAGTCCTCGTGACACGACTGAGATGCTTTTCTTGAATGAAAAATTCTGACATCTTTCTCCCTCTTTTCTCGAAAATTATAGATTTTCGGAAATTGCCCGTAAGATTGCCTTGCCGACCCCAGACTCCAGGTTAGTATCAGTGACAAATTTTGCGTAATCTTTGACTTCGATTTCAGCATTTCCCATCGCAAAACTAACACCAGCCACTTGTAACATACTAACGTCATTAAAATTATCCCCAATCGCCATGACATCGTCTAATTCGATTCCTCGGTCATGTGCGACATGAGCCACAGCAATTCCTTTTTGGGCATTTTTGTGATTGACCTCGATATTGTTTTGACCAGACGAAGTAACAGCTAAGTCACCCAGTTCACTGATTTCTTTTCCAACTGGACCCAATACTCGCGGACCTTCCGTATGGAAACAAATCACTTTTAATACCTCTAATGTTTCGTCTTGGAGCAAGTCACGAATACTATCAACATAATTGATATGCAAAAGTTCAAGGTTGGCTGAAGCCATCGCAATCGCCATTTTATATGTTAAATGGGGGAGATGACTACCGATCATTGAGGCAAAGCTTTCAATTCTTTTGGCTTGGCTTTCAGAATAAAGCCCTCGATTGGTCGATACTTCATAATAAATCTCATTTTGATCAAGGATATCTAAGACAGTTGCAGTTTTTAGAGTCGGTATTGGAACAGTGAACAAGGAGTTTCCTGTTTTGTCGAAAACTTGCGCACCATTTAGCGTAATCATGGCACAATCAATGCCAACTTCATCTAAAGCCGCACGTGCTTCTTGATAATTGCGACCAGTCGCAACCATAAATTCAATCCCTGCATCATTGGCAAAGCGGATCGCTTCGGCATTTTCGGGTGATATACTCATATGGGCATCTAATAAAGTACCGTCCATATCTGATGCGATTAATTTGATCATAACTCTCATCGTTCCTTTCTTTCTCTTCTTCTTAGTTTACCATATCCAGATGACACTGCGCGCGAAGATTGCCCCTTGTTAAGAAAGAATTTGTGAGTTATCCTGATTGTTGGAGGTGGAACGATTGAAAGAAATCATTCATAACAGTTGGCAAACGATTTTAACAGATGAGTTTGAAAAAGAATACTACCAAAAGTTAAGAAACTTTTTAAAGAAAGAATATACGACTCAGAAAATTCATCCAGATATGTATCATATTTATGAAGCGTTGGAATTGACTCCTTACGAAAAAGTAAAGGTTGTGATTTTAGGTCAAGACCCTTACCATGGTGTCAATCAAGCACATGGCTTATCTTTTTCTGTGCAACCAGGGGTTAAAATTCCACCATCATTAAACAATATCTATAAAGAATTGCAAAGTGATTTAGGTATTTCGCCGGTCAAACATGGCAATTTAGTTTCTTGGGCTAAGCAAGGCGTTTTACTATTAAATACGGTACTAACGGTCCGAGAAGGTCAAGCTTACTCACATCGTGGCAAAGGTTGGGAAATATTGACGGATAAAATCATTGAAAAATTAAACGAACGAGAAAAACCAATCGTTTTTATTTTATGGGGGAAACCGGCTCAAGAAAAAATGAAAATGATTGATAAAAGTCGGCATATCATTTTAACATCTGCTCATCCTAGTCCATTATCAGCTCATCGAGGATTCCTAGGCTCTAAACCTTTTTCTAAGACCAATGATGCACTGATGGCATTAGGGGAAACACCGATCGATTGGCAATTACCTGAAACAGTGTAATAAGACAGCGTTTTCCTGTTATATGTCAGATTGTATGTTATGTGAAAGACTTCATTACTAATGGTTTTTTGACTGATACAGATAAAATAAACTGTTCTTTTTTTTAGGAATAGTGTATGATGGATACATAGAAAATATCTGGAGGTCATCTTGTGGAATTGTTTGATAGTTTGAGATTCAAAATTGTACGTCGCAGCATTAAAATCGTTTTTCCTGAAGCAACTGATGCAAGAATTTTAGGTGCAGCAGCTCGTTTGAAAGCGGAAGAATTAGTGGAACCTATTTTGATTGGTAGCGAAGAAGAAATCACAGCTGCTGCTCATGCTCGTGGAATTAAAACTTCAAGTTTTACGATCATTGATCCAAATCGTTATGATAAATGGGATGAAATGGTTGAAGCTTTTGTGGAACGTCGTAATGGAAAGGCATCCAAGGAACAAGCAGAAAGCATCTTAAAAGATGTCAATTACTTTGGTACGATGTTGACATATATGGGAATTGCTGACGGGATGGTTTCTGGTGCGATTCACTCAACTGGAGATACTGTTCGTCCAGCGTTACAAATCATCAAAACAAAACCAGGCGTCAGCCGAACAAGTGGTGCGATGATCATGGTACGTGGACGTGACCAAGAAAAATATGTCTTTTCAGATTGTGCTATCAATGTCAATCCCAATGCCCAAGAATTAGCAGAAATCGCTGTAGAATCGGCAAAGACTGCTGAATTATTCGATATTGATCCTAAAGTAGCATTAATGAGTTTTTCAACTAAAGGATCTGCGAAAGCACCAGAAGTGGATAAAGTGGTCGAAGCAACTAAAATTGCTAAAAAATTAGCGCCTCAATATGTAATTGATGGCGAATTACAATTTGATGCTTCTTATGTTCCTTCAGTGGCTCAACTAAAAGCACCTGATTCTGATGTAGCTGGACAAGCAACTGTCTTTGTTTTCCCAGAATTGCAATCTGGAAACATTGGTTACAAAATTGCTCAACGTTTTGGTAACTTTGAAGCGATCGGACCGATCTTACAAGGATTGAATAAACCAGTTTCTGATTTATCTCGTGGAGCAAACGAAGAAGATGTGTATAAATTAGCGATCATTACTGCAGCCCAAACATTATTAGATTAAGATCTAAGACTCAATGAATAAGAGTTCGTGAAAGAAGCGATCGGCTCCGAGCGTATAAGCGCTGATTTTTTTGAAACATTTTTCATGTTTTGAAAAATTTAGACTTATTGCAAGGAGCTGATGATTGAAAAACATTTATTCATTTTGACACATATGAAAAAGCTCGGGACGACCTTTGTCCCAAGCTTTTTTTTGCTTTAAAAAATTTTCCATCCACGATATACTGTCACAAAAGGCTAGATGAAGGAGTAAGTTAGAATGATTGAATTAAGTGGTTTAGATAAGACAGAAGAATTGGCAAAAGTCATCGGTGAAGTGGCACTGCCTGGGGATAATTTAGTATTAACTGGTGACTTAGGAGCCGGAAAAACAACGCTGACCAAAGGGATTGCTCGCGGATTAGGAATCGAACAAATGATCAAGAGCCCCACTTATACAATTATTCGGGAATATGATCAAGGTAGATTGCCACTTTATCATATGGATATTTATCGTGTAGCAGCTAGTGGTGCGGATCTTGGTTTAGATGAGTATTTTGAAGGAGAGGGTCTATCTGTCATTGAATGGGGGAATCTTTTAGAAGAAGCCTTACCAGAAGACTATTTGGAACTGATTTTAGAAAAAAGTGATACAGATTTAGAATATAGATATGTGAAATTGCAAGCATATGGGGAGCAAAGTGAAGCTTTCAAACAACGGATCGTGGAACAATGGAGACAAAACAATGAGTGAAGAGATCTCATTGACCATTCGAGAAGCTCAGCCAAATGATGCCAGTGAACTATTAGCAATGATGCAACAAGTAGAGGAAGAGACTGACTTTTTGGTTATGGATGAACAAGGAATGGAGCTAACACATGAAGCCTTAGCTTTATCCATCGAATATCTACAAGACAGCAATAATAATCTTTTACTCTTAGCTTGTATGGGTCAAAAAATCATCGGGGTTGTTTCTGTTAAAGCAAGCGAACAATACCGCATCTCTCATGTGGGAGAAGTTGGGATCAGCATCTTAAAGGACTATTGGGGTTTGGGCTTAGGAACGATGTTGCTTGAAGAAGTATTGATTTGGGTGAAAGAAAATGGTGTACTTTTTAGACTAGAACTAGATGTGCAAACTCGAAATGAACGAGCGGTTCACTTGTATCAAAAAATGGGTTTTGAAATCGAAGCGCTTATGAAAAGAGGGGCCCGAACAGATGATGGGGACTTTTTGGATGTCTATAGGATGTCTTTATTGATTGACTGATCTTAGATTTAGGAGGAATAGTCAGTTCATTCCTCCTAAATCTAAAGAGTGCAACATAGATTTTCTGAATCATTTGTTTATTTGACCCGTTAGTACTTTATCGGACAGGGTTAGCATTTTTTATTTCTATTTTTCGAAAAACAGTAGATTTTTGGATGTGCTTTGAAGCTGTAATGCACTGTTGCTTTTTTTGATAGAAATATGATTTATTATTGATTTCTCCCGTAAAAATTTGGTTGATAAAGGGATCTTTGTTAAAGTCAACGGTATAGTCATAGTTGACTTTTCTTTGCTTTTTTGTTAAATACCATGAAAATAAATGATCAAAACAATTTGAGACGCCACTGAATTTTTTTATAGTAGCTAATAAAGATTTACGAGCAGTTATCGTAGGATTGGAATTAGTCTCAGGATTAGAACTAACATTTTTCCAAGTGATTTTTTCATAGTATGGATCCCTCAATTTAAATATATCGTATTGACAGTGAAATAATGCTGTTTTGATAGGTGCTTTTATTGCAAGGGTAGTATCATTAGCTACTTTTTGATAGCCAGTATATACATTAAGAGGAAGTAGTTTTTTAGATATAGAGTGATCAATGATTGTCTCTAATATTTCTCTTTTTTTGATAGTTGGTAATTCTGCTTTTGTGTACTTTTTAACTTGATTGTTTAAAAGTAGTTTTTCGCAAAGAGAGGATAAATTTTTTGGCGGAATCAAGACGTAGGAGACAGGAAGTCCATCAATAGGTCTCATTTTATCAACTATTACTGCTTTATAACCAGTAGGGGCTTTATAAATCAATAATCCAGAAGCGCGAAAGCCATCTATTACTCCCATGTTGAGATCGATCTTCGGTTTTTTTAAAAGATAGTGAATTGGGAGAAGCATGAAATCTGTAGGGTCATCATCCCTCATAGTTTGAAGGACATTTGATAGTTCTTCACCATGTCCAAATGTGTAAAATTGCTTACTTCGTTCAAGGGACTGGATGAACTTCTCTTTTTTTGTTGCTTCAATAAAAAAATTATCGTGATCTTGTTTCAATGTTTCAATATAAATCGAAAGTAATAAAGGATAATTGGTTTTATCATCACTTGATATCCAATTAACATTATCTTTCAAGCCTAAGGTAAGTGCCCAGATGTCACAGAGACGGTGTAACTCATTAACGTATGGCATATGATACTCCTTTCACTTTTATTGAGTATAGTGTCTCATATCTTACCGTTGTATCGAGGACATCTTTTCAAATAATCAGAAAAAATTGGTGAATGGTTGGAATGAAGGGGATAAAGGTTAGAAAAGGCGATCAAAAAATCCATGGTTACCTGTAAAAAGCAACCATAGATTTTTTGTCTACCTGTTTTTTAGTAGCTCATTTTAGGGTAACTAATTTTTTCAAAGGATCTGTTCCAAAGTGTTTTTCTTGATAAAGTAAAATCTCTGCACAGGCACGACTGTCTTCTAATGCATCATGGTGATTCGCTAAAGTGATATTTAAATTTTCACAGACAGTATTCAATCGATGATTTGGCATCTCTGGAAATAAACGACGACTGGTTTTTACCGTACATAAAGATAAATAATGAGGTTGGAGCAAATTGTAATAATCTAAACAACCAGCTAGAACTTTCGTATCAAAAGCTGCGTTATGAGCGACGACTAAGCGGTTTTTTTGGAAATAATGTTGAATCGTTTGCCAAACTTCAGGAAATTTGGGTGCGGTACGAACATCTTCTTGATGAATACCGTGAATTTGAACATTTCTCCAGAAAAAAGGTGTTTCTGGCTGGATGAGTGTGTAATATTCATCAACGATTTGGCTATTTTGGACCATAACCAATGCTAATGAACAAGCACTGTGGGATTGATGGTTGGCTGTTTCAAAGTCCATTGCAACAAAATTCATGTGCATAAAACCTCCTTAAAAAATAAACACTAACATAAAAAGTGAAGAAAAGAAAGTGATGGATATGTAAAAAAAATCAATCAAATGAAGAAAGGCCACGCTCAAAAAAGAAGCATCTTTGCTGGTCTTTCTTCATTCTCTTTAATAAAAATATTCAGCCCTGCCTAGGATGACGATGGCTAACAATGAGATTATTTCAAGTCTAGTTCTACGGGACAATGATCGCTTCCCATAATCGAGGTATGGATTTTTGCATCTATCAAGCGTGGCTTCAACTCGTCACTAGTTAAGAAATAGTCGATACGCCAACCTGCGTTGTTTTTTCTAGCATTGAAACGATAACTCCACCAAGAATAAATACCAGTTTGTTCAGGATAGAAATAGCGGAAGGTATCAATAAAGCCATTTGCTAACAAGTGTGAGAAGGCAGTTCGTTCTTCCATCGTAAAGCCAGCATTTTTTTGATTGGTTTTCCAATTTTTCAAATCAATTTCCTGGTGGGCAACGTTTAAGTCGCCACACACAATGACTGGTTTTTGTTTTTTTAGTTCTTCTAAGTAATGGTAAAAGGCTTCTTCCCATTGTAAACGGTAGTCCAAGCGTTTTAATTCATTTTGGGAATTAGGTGTATAACAAGTAACTAGAAAGAATTCAGGGTATTCAAGTGTGATCAAACGTCCTTCTTGATCATGTAAATCAATGCCCATTCCATAAGAGACATTTAGTGCGGGTTCTTTGGCAAAGATCGCTGTGCCTGAATAGCCTTTTCTTTCTGCATAATTCCAATATTGATGATAGCCAGGTAAGTCTAATTCGATTTGACCGGCTTGTAGTTTGGTTTCTTGAAGACAGAAAAAGTCGGCATCTAATTCATGAAAGACGTCTAAAAAATTTTTATTGACGATTGCACGTAGGCCATTCACATTCCAGGAGATAAATTTCAATTAAATACGCATCCTTTCTTTTGGATCTTAGATTAGCATTTGTGGTTCTATTGTACCTTATTTTACTAAAAAATAGTGTAAGATAAGAGTAATGAATGGATTGGAGGAACGAACATGCGAATTGGTGTGATTGGTGTGGGTAATATTGCAGAAAAAGCGTATTTACCTACTTATGCAAAAAATCAAGGAAAGATTGATTTCTACTTTGCGACTAGAAACAAAGAAACGAAAAAACGAATCCATGAAATGTATGGATTTGACCATCTATATGAATCAATTGATGAACTACTGTCTCAGGATATCAAGGCTTGTATGATTCATGCAGCCACAAAGGTACATTATGAATTAGCCAAAAAATGTCTTGAAAATCAGGTGCATGTGTATATCGATAAACCACTCAGTGTTGACCTTAATGAAATCAACGAATTACAAGAACTGGCAGATAAAAATCAAGTTGTCTTAATGGTTGGATTCAATCGACGTTTTGCTCCAATGGTCGAACGTTTGAAACAAGTCCCCGAGAAGCGGCTAATCCAGTTACAAAAAAATCGAATTGCAGCTCAGGAAACAACGGAATTTGTGATCTATGATTTGTTTTTACATCTTGTTGATACGGCGGTATATCTTTTGGACGAACCGATCTTGCGTACGAAATATCAGATCCGTGAAACAAAAGAATTTTTGGAATTTGCGGTTTTACAATTGGAAACAGCCCATCAAACAGCAATTTTAACAATGGATCTTTTAAGTGGAGCAAATAGCGAGAACTATCAGATCACTAGTAAAAGTGGTACTTATGAAGTGGCGGAATTAACGGATATGACGATCCAACGAGCATCTGGTATCGAAATAGAAAAATTTGGCGATTGGGAAAGTACGTTAGTCAAACGCGGTTTTGAGCCAATGGTTCAAACATTTTTCGCAGAGATTAGCAAAGAAAAACCTTCAATGGAAGGATTGAAGCAACAAGGAATCATGCAAAGTCATGCACTTTGTGAAGAAATGCTACGCAAACATACAAGACAACAAATGTGAGGGAAACTGGCAAGTTTGTTTTAAGCGTGATAGAATAATGGGGATGTTTGATATAGAAAGGAAAATCCTCAGTGAATAAAGAAGACTTAGTTAAAAATTTACCAGCACTCAATCTATTGTTTGATGAACCATTGATGAATTACACGTTTACCAAAACGGGCGGTCCAGCGGATGTTCTCGTTTTCCCAAAAACACAAAATGAAGTAAAAGAAGTAGTGGATTATTGCCGAACCCATGATGTACCTTGGATGGTTTTAGGTAATGCCAGTAATTTGATTGTTCAAGATGGTGGGATTCGTGGCATGGTGATCATGTTGACTGAGATGAAACAAATCCGAGTTTCTGGGACGATGGTCACAGCTGAAGCTGGAGCAAAATTGATCGATACGACCTATGCGGCGTTAGATACTTCTTTAACCGGGTTTGAGTTTGCTTGTGGCATTCCTGGAAGTATCGGAGGCGCTGTTTATATGAATGCAGGTGCCTATGGCGGTGAAATCAAAGACGTATTAGCAGAAGTGGATGTTTTATTAGCAGATGGTACGTTGAAAACTCTAACCAACGAAGAAATGGCGTTTTCTTATCGACATAGTAAAATCCAAGAAATGGATGCAGTCGTTTTAGAAGCACGTTTCCAATTAACTGCAGGAGAGCATGAAGTAATCAAAGGGCGGATGGACGAGCTGACTGAATTACGTCAATCGAAACAACCATTGGAATATCCTTCTTGTGGGAGTGTATTCAAACGTCCTGTGGGGCATTTTACTGGTCAATTGATCCAAGAAGCTGGATTACAAGGCTTAAAATGGGGTGGCGCTCAAATCTCTGAAAAACATGCTGGCTTTATTGTCAATATTGATCATGCGACCGCTACGGATTATACAGAATTGATCGCGCATATCCAAGAAGTGATCAAAGAAAAATTTGATGTGTCTTTGGAAACAGAAGTACGCATCATTGGCGAAGCAAAAACAGTGGATGCAAGCATGTAACCATTGCTAGTTGAATGAACTAGCCATCAATGACTACAGTGAGATGTTCAAACTTTTGTGATAAAACAGATAGAAAGAGCTATTCTGTTTAGAAAGGAAGTTAGCTCATGCTAGATAAACATGTTCCTTATGCCGAGATTTGGATGACTCGTCCATTAAGTGACAGTCTCCCTACGCAATCTTTAGCGACTGGGTATCATTTTGAGTACTACCGTCTAGGCGATGAAACCGAATGGGCAAGAATCGAACAATCAGTCGGAGAGTTCGCAACAGAAACAGAAGCACTTGCTTACTTTCAGAGAACTTTTTTACCTTATCAAGAAGAACTTCAGCAACGAATGCTTTTCGTTGTAACTGATACAGGTGAAAAAATCGCGACTTGTACCGCTTGGTTCAAAAAACGGAGGGATGGAAGCTATCCGCTTTTTCATTGGCTGGCAGTAGATCCGAGACATCAAGGAAAAGGGATTGCCAAAGCATTAACGATCGAAGTATTGCGTATTTTCCAAAAGCTGGTATCTCATGGACCAGTGTATCTGCATACGCAAACTTGGAGTCATCCTGCCATTCAACTATACCAAAAGCTAGGGTTTACGATTATCGCTGAGAATTTTGATGGACGTCCGAATAGCGAGTATCCCTTAGCAATGGACACTTTGGAAAAATTGAATATAAATGCTAAAAAAGACTAACATTCTTTTTGTGGAATAACCGTGATAATGGAAAGTAGAATCAGCTATTTTCTGTGATCATGGTTATTTCGGCTTTCTTTTTTCCGACCTACTGGTTTCATTTCAAATAGGTTTAGGCTGAAATGTAAGAATGTATATATAACTATAGGATACAATTATGAATGGAAAACAGTTATTTAGGAAATGAATGACCTGAAGAGGTAAATCTAGACTATAATACATTTAATATTTATTAAAGCTTTGAGAAAGATGAGCCAAATGATATTAAAGGGAGCGATATCATGAAGAAAACAGAAGAAATCAATCAAATTATAGTGGAATTATACGACTTGATTCTTAATAAAGAAGTCAAAGAAAGGGAAAGAGTATCATTAATCGAGGCTAAAAACAAACTAGAAAAACAAGAATATTTTCCAAGAGTAATGAAAGATCTGGAATATCAACTACGCCCTTTAGCGATCAAGAGTCAATTGACACCACCAGTCGCAGCTTTTTATTTAAAAATTTCTACGATAGGGCGATTTGAACAAGAATTAGGTCGAGGATTAGCTTCGACGCCTATCGCTTTTGGACCATTTTTTCAATAAATATCCCCTGAAGCGTGGAACCACTGCTAGCTGGTTTATCTGATCTCTTTAATAAGTGTAAGTAGTACAATTCCTGAACACACTTTATTTGTTTTTATACCCATCAAAAAAGCCTAGGACGTCCTTGCCCCAGGCTTTTAATAGTAGACAATTTTTCTTATACTAGTTTCTAAAGTTCTCGATAGAATCACATAAAGAATAATTGATAATAAAATTTTGTTTATTTCGAAGGTGCTTTTCTTCTTTCAGTTCGTGATTCTCTCTTTTTTCTGGGGATGAAGTTACGGATAAAAGTAAACTTCCGATAATCATTCTGACTATAAAGATATCCAAAGATACTAAACGTCAAGGCTCCAATAAAATTGACGAATAGGTCTTTCATCGTGTCAATAATCCCTATGTCAAGATAACCACCAGAAATCACATATTTTTCTGTATTTCCAGCTGAATCTTTATATTCCACGATGGTTTGCTCGATATTAGGGATCGAGTGGACAGTATTGCCATCTTTACTTAACTCCACACTATTGATTTGTTGGACAAGGCTATCTTTTTGCATGTCCAGTTGAAATATATGATCAGCTGAAAATTCAACAAATTCCCACATCACACCGACTGTCATTGAAAAACAAAATGAAACGATAGCTAACAATAATGGTGTTAGATTCATTGTTTTCGTGTTTTTGTTCAGTAAGTAGACAAGTGAAAAACCAACCCCACCAGCTAAAAAACCAGTTAAAGCATGTAAGATAGTATCCCACATTGAGAAATACCCGTAGAAGTCACTTAATTCTCCTAAAACAGTTGAACTAAAAATAAATGAAATAATAATGATTTCTAACATATTCGGGATTTCGATCTTTAACATTTTTTCTAGAAGATAAGGAATTTCAAATAAAACTAGAGTTAGCAATAAGAGAAAAGTATTCCCCATATTTTGCTGAAAAATTTGATCGACTAACATTACTGTAACGATGACCCGTAGAAGAATATAAAACGCATGGGTAATTCTTCCAGCGGTTTTGGTACCATTCATAAAAAACATTTTCAGATAGTTCATAAAATAACTCCTTTACCTATAGTAAAGATTATACTAGGGTAAAAGCGCAAACCAAAATTATTTGTACCAAAACGCCTAAATGAATAAGAAAACAGCCAACAAAAAATAGCAAAAATAGTTATCTAGAGATGCTAGATGAAAAAGTCATTGTTTATTGATAAAAAGAATAAAAAAATAGTTGGAATTGTGATTTTTTTCACTTAAAATAAAGGAGTACTAAAATTTAGGAGGAAAAGAATGAAAAAAGTGCTAAAAAGTTTGGTGGTTATTACATCAGTTTTAACAATGGGAGCTTGTAGTGCAGATTCAAAAGAAAAAACGACGACAAGCACGAAATCATCTGAAAAAACAGAGGTATCTTCAGGTGCATCGGAACAAACGTATACCAACCCAGCTGAAATGAAAGACTCTTATGATATTATCATTGTTGGTGCAGGTGGAGCAGGGATGACAGCTGCGATTGAAGCAAAAGATGCTGGATTGAACCCAGTCATCTTTGAAAAAATGCCAGTAGCAGGTGGGAATACCTTAAAATCTTCAAGTGGAATGAATGCATCAGCCACTAAATTCCAACAAGCTGACGGAATCAATGACTCCAATGAAGCGTTCTACGAAGAAACATTAAAAGGCGGAGGTGGCACCAATGATCAAGAATTACTACACTACTTCGTTGATCATTCAGCCGCTGCGATTGATTGGTTGGATCAAAATGGAATCAAATTGGATAATTTAACAATTACTGGGGGAATGAGTGAAAAAAGAACCCACCGACCTTCAGATGGCTCAGCTATCGGTGGTTACTTAGTTGACGGATTGTTAAAAAATGTACATGAACGTAAAATTCCTATTTTTGTTAATACAGATGTAACTGATATCAAAGAAAATAGTGGTAAAGTCAATGAGGTGACTGTACAAGTCCAAGGCGAAGAGCCAAAGGAAATCAAAGGGAACGCAATTGTAGTGACAACTGGCGGGTATGGTGCCAATCAAGAAGTGATTGAAAAATACCGTCCTGATTTAGCAGGCTATGTCACTACTAACCAAGTAGGCTCAACCGGTGATGGAATCACGATGATTGAAAAACTAGGTGGTCAAACGGTCGACATGGATAAAATCCAGATACATCCAACAGTCCAACAAGATGAAGGCGTCTTGATTGGTGAAGCTGTTCGAGGTGAGGGAGCTATTTTAGTCAACCAAGAAGGACAACGATTTGTGAATGAATTAGATACAAGAGACAAAGTTTCCGCAGCTATTACAGCTTTACCGGAAAAATCTGCTTATTTGATTTTTGATCAAGGAGTAAGAGATCGAGCAAAAGCAATTGATTTCTATGAGCAAAAGGGTTACGTGACTTCAGGAGATGATCTGGCAGAATTAGCTGAAAAAGTAAATGTGCCTGCAGACAATTTGGCTCAAACACTTGAATTTTGGAATAAAGCAGTCGATACTCAAAAGGATGACGCTTTTAATCGGACGACAGCGATGGATAATGGGCTGACAGAACCTAAATACTATGCGATCAAAATTGCCCCAGGTATCCACTACACAATGGGTGGTGTGAAAATCAATACGAAGACAGAAGTGTTGAATAAAGAAAATCAACCGATTACTGGGTTGTATGCTGCTGGTGAAGTAACTGGGGGGCTACACGGGAACAATCGGATTGGTGGTAATTCGGTTGCTGAAATTATTATCTTTGGACGACAAGCTGGACAACAGGCAGCAAAATTCGTCAGTGAAAATTAAGAACGTAAATATAAAGTAAATGGACGGTCAATTAGGAGAAAACTAGCATGTCAAAAGTTAGTTTTCTCCTATACTTTTATCAAACTGTGAAGAACATGCGATCATGGTTCTACTCCTTTACTTTGAATAAATGATTATTTGATAGAAAATAAGTGACTTTTGCAGGTCGTTCCAGATGATAATAAATAAAAATAGAAACGAGTGAAACGAATGAGTCAACAATTATATTCTTTCTTTTTGATAATCGCATTCGTACGATTGTATGTATTAAAAATTTCAAGTAAGCATGCGAACCAATTATTACATGAAGGAGCGATTGAGTATGGAAAAACAACTACAAAATGGTTAGCTATCTTACATACGCTGTTTTATTTTTCTGCTTTCTTTGAGGGAAGCATTCAAAAAACACAAATTAATTGGGTCAGCTGGATTGGATTTTGTCTCATCCTATTTTCGTTTATCATGCTCTTTTGGGTCATGAAATTATTAGGAAAATATTGGTCAGTGAAATTGATCTTTGAACCAGATCATCAATTGATTGAACATTGGTTGTTCCAACGGGTCAAGCACCCCAATTATTTTTTAAATATTTTACCTGAATTGATTGGAGTCGTGCTTCTTTTTCATGCTTATGTGACACTCATTATTTTTATTCTTCCTTATAGTCTCTGTCTCTATCTACGAATAAAAAAGGAAAATCAATTAGTTGCATCTATTAAACAGAAAGAAATAAAGCAGTCATAATAAACTAGCTAAATAAAAAAAGCCGTAGAATCCAAAAATAGTTGCTCCTATTTTTGAAATTCTACGGCTTTTTTTTGATTGCTATTTGCATTTAAAAGTTGGTTATTCTGTTATCGTCAAAATAATCTTTCCGATATTCTTATTCGCTTCCATATATTCATGAGCTTCTTGGACTTGCGCCAATGTAAAGGTACGATCAATAATTGGTTTGACTCGTTGGTCAGCTAGATAAGGTCCAACTACTTGCATAAATTCTTGAGTCAATTGAGCTTTGTACTGATCACTTCGAGGAGTCAACAAAGTGCCGATCAATTGGATTCGTTTGGTGATCAAGGTAGCTAAATCAATCTCTGGTACAATTGTTCCACCTAACATTCCGATCAATACCCAACGTCCATCAATAGCAATAGAAGCTAAATTTTTCTCCCAATAAGAAGCTCCGATGAAATCTAAGATCACGTCAACACCTTTTCCATTGGTAATTCTTGCTACTTCGGTTGAAAAATCCTGTGTTTTGTAATTGATCTGTTCATCTGCACCAAGTTTTTGACAAAAAGCTAGTTTTTCTGATGAACCAGCAGTGACGATGACGGTTGCCTTAGTAAGTTGTTTTGCTAGTTGGATGGCTGCCGTTCCCACACCGCTCGCTCCAGCGTGGATCAAAACAGTTTCACCTTCTTGTAAATTTCCTAGCCAATAGAGTGTTTGGTAAGCTGTTAGAAAAACTTCTGCAATACCAGCCGCTGCAACATTATCCAATGTATCGGGCAGTAGAATTGCACGGTCAGCTGGCATCACTGCGTACTCGGCATAACCGCCTAAATTGACTAACCCACATACCCTTGTATCTGGTACAAAATCTGGGTTATCACTTCGGTTTTCAACCACTTCTCCAGCTACTTCTACGCCAAGAATTGGGTAAGGAGTCTGTTGATTCGTTGTTTCTCGACGCATGATGTCCGTTCGATTGATTGCCGCTGTGTGGACTTTTATGAGTAATTGTCCTTTTTCCGCTATTGGTTTTGGTGCATCGATCTCTTGTAGTACTTCGGCAGAACCGGGATGTTTGATCGTGATGGCTCGCATTTCTTATTCCTCCTCGACTATTTGCTGCAACGCAGTTGAAATTTCCTGCGTTCCTTCAGATAGTACTAGCGTTGTTTTAGTTATAGTTGGTTGTTCCACTAAAGCTGTCAAAACAGCAGCTACTGTTTGACGAGAGACGGTTTTAGCAGTGGCTTCGGTTGGTTTTGCCAGTTGGACTGTAGTAACTTCTTCATTTGTCAATGACACTGGCTGGATGATTACATAATCTAAAGTTGTTTGTTGTTTCAGCCACTCATCAGCATAATGTTTCGTAATGTAGTAATCAATCATAGAATCTGGCCATTTGCTGCGATCCTCGGCAAAAACAGCACTAATCATAAAGTAGCGAGAAACATGTGCTGATTCGGCCGCTATCATTGTCTTGATCGCACCGTCTAAGTCGATCTGCAATAAGTTTTTCCCTTGCGAACCCGCAACAAAAATAACGAGATCACAACCTTTAAAAGCATCTGCCATTTCTTCAATTGTCCAAGTAAGATCGAAAGAAACATAAGTGACATTATCTTTTTTTACTAAAGATTGAGTTGCAACCTCACGTACACCTGCTGTCACTTGATGTCTAGTAGTTGCAAGGTCTTTGATTAAATGCCGACCAATTTGGCCATTAGCACCTACAACAAAAATTTTCATTTTAATCATCCTTTCTTATAATAATCACTATCAATCATAACACTAAACAAAAAAATGCGAGAAGAAGGTCGTGAACAGAGCGTTCTGACCTGAGCACTCACCAAGTAGAAACTGCGACGAGTAATCGCAGGAGCAATAAGGAGGAAAATCTCGAAACAGCTTTTCATGTTTTGAGATTTTTCGACTTATTGCCGAAGGGTCAGCTCTGAAAACGCCGTGGATAAGGTTGTGAACAGCATTGAGGACTTAGAAGACAATAAGAAAGAATTTTTTAAAATAGCTTCACATATTTTGAAAAATTCAGGCTTATTGCCGAAGATCAGCTCTGAGAACGCCGTGGATAGGATAATAAACAGCATGGGGAACTTAGATGGGACAAATTCAGGCTTGCTCCAAGAAGTAGAAGCTTTCATACTGTTGATGATTTTTAAGTAAAAAACATCCATCTACCAATTTCAACAAAAATTGGGATGGATGTTTTGATTCAAAGAAGATCATGTTCGCTATCAGCTAATTGTCTTATTTAGGTTGGGGTGTCGCATGCATCAAACGAAGCAAGACACTACCAACAGCGACTGTAGCAATTCCAGCGATGATTCCTTCTGGAACACCACTCGTAAAGATAACAGCTAAAATAGCAGTATATAACGCATGGATACTTTTTCCGACCACTTGAGCATAATCTTGTTGGAATAAGAAATAGATCATATTCATCACTAGGATCGTATTCACGAAAGAACCAGCTAAGCCTGCTAAAAACAAAGAAACTCCTTGGAATTTATTTTTACTTAACTTTAGTATTCCTTTATAGACAAAATAGGGAACAACACCAATCAATATCCGTGGAATAAAAGCAATCAACAATGCTTTCAAACTTCCATGATCTGTACCAATCACTGGAATGAATGGAGAGAAGACGAATGACAAAGGTGTTTGAATGACCGTACTACGGATCATACTAATCAAGCCGAATGTTCCTCCTAGAAAGCCACCTAAACGTGGGCCTAAAACGATTGATGCAATGATCACTGGGATGTGCATGGTCGTAGCGTTGATTGGACCAATAGGAATAAACCCAAGCGGTGTGACCGCTAATAAAATCATGATTGCTAAAAACATAGCAGTCAAAGCAAAAGTACGTGTGTTTTTCATAATGACTCCTTTTATATTAAGCGTTTCTTTCATTAATCAATTGTACCGTTTGATCAATGATTATTTGGGTATCAGCTAAAGCACCTTTGCCAAAATCACCACAAGCCAACAACGACTCTCTTGGCTCGATTTCTTGATAGCCGATTGATTTTAACGTATTTAAATTCCTTTGATTGAGCGGATGTTGATACATATTTGTATTCATTGCAGGAGCAATCAACTTCGGAGTATCTGCAGGGAGTGCCATTGCAACTGTTGAGAGCAGATCATCTGCTAATCCATTTGCTAATTTACCGATAATATTAGCCGTAGCAGGAGCAATCAAGAACAAGTCTGCTTGTTTTGCCAGTTCGATGTGATTAATCACTGAAGGTTCTTTTTCTTGCATGACATCGGTATGGACGGCACGTTTTGATAAAGATTGTAACGTAAGTGGCGTGATGAAGTGAGTGCTGCTTTCTGTCATGATCACGTCTACTTGGTAGCCAAGTTTCACGAGTTGATTGGTAATATCCGCACTTTTATAAGCAGAGATACTGCCAGTAACCCCCAATAGAATTTTTTTCATAATTGTTTACTCCTTTCATTCCCTGCTAAAATCAAGCTTAACTTTTGTGTTTTAAGAAATAAATCAGAGAATTCTTTTCAGCGTTTCATTGGTTAAAGGAAACTGGTTCTATTATAACCGATGCTAATAATTTAGCAATTTCTTCCTTGGACTGAGCTTCTTTGATTGTTCCGTCTGCCCCTAATAGATAGCCGTGATGGTTTGTTCCGTCGATTTGTGTCAGATCATTCGCAAGGATGTAGTCTACCTGATTCTTCATGATGCTTTTTTTGGCGACTGCTAAAAGTTCTGTTTTTGAAACATCGACTAATAACTTAAAGCCGATGATGGTTGCTTCTGGTTGCCATTTTCTTAGATAGCTGATGATCTTAGGCGTTTTTTTCAAGGCAATTAACAAGTGTTCTGTGTCAGAAGAGATTTTTTCAGCTTTATTAGGATTTATTTCATGGTCTCGGAACCATGAAGAAAGGTGTTCTGGCGTTAGCGGTGTTTGGTCAATGCTCTGTGCCAATTGTTCTTCAGATAGGCTAAAAGCAGGAGTGAAATCGCTCACTGCCATACTATGGATGATGGCATCATAAGAGTCACTTGTCAGTAATCTTTCCAAAGTTTCAAATAAATCTTGAGTGGACTCGATTAGATGAAAGCGAATATTGTCCTGTGACGTTGGCTTGACAGCACTGTTTGTCGTGACATAGTCGATCGTTACTGTTGAATCAGCTACCAATGTTTCAGCAATCTTTTTACCTAACTGCCCAGTCGAATGATTTTTGATTGAACGGACTTGATCAATTTTTTCGCTTGTGCCACCAGCCGTAATCAATATCTTCATTTCATTTCACCTACATTAACTAGTGTTCTTCCCTGATGTTGCCCAGCTAACAATCCTTGAATCACTTTGGGCAATTCCTCCAAGGCGATTTCTTTAACGAAAAGATCATCAGCAATAGCAAGATCAGCTAATTGTTGCCATAAGGAGAAACGTTTTTCATGCGGAACATTGACTGAATCGATACCGATCAACTGGATATTGCGCAAAATAAACGGTAATACAGTAGTGGTCAATTTGATTCCTCCAGCATTTCCACATAATGTCGCAGCACCATCATAGGCGATCAAAGGAAGGAGTTGGGTCAATAAGTCCCCACCAACCGTATCAATGACATAATCGATTTGTTGCTTTCCTAAAGGTTTTGTCTTTTCAGGAAGAAATTCATTTGGGGATAGGACTTCATTCGCTCCTAATTTTTTTAGCCATTCCACCGATTCTTTTTTGCGTGAAAGAGCGATGATCGAAGTAAAACCCAATTTTTTTAAAATTGCCACAGCGGTACTGCCTACTCCGCCAGATGCTCCGGTTACAACAATACGGTCACTCGTCTTCATCCCTTTTGTTATGAGGGCGTTCACACATAAAAGTGCAGTAAAGCCAGCAGTTCCTAATACCATTGCCTGACGAAGTGACAAGGTTTTCGGAAGTGGGATCAACCAATCACCAGAAACTTTCTGGTACTGGCTATAGCCTCCAGGTTGAGTGACGCCCAAGCCATAACCAGTTAGGAGAACAGAATCATCTGTTTTGAAACGTTCATCTCGACTTTCGACAACGGTTCCTGAAAGATCAATCCCAGGTGTCATAGGATAAGAGCGGATGACCCCACCAGATTCACTACTAGCTAGTGCATCTTTATAGTTAACATCAGAATAAGCAACTTTGACCAACACTTCGTTCGCTGATAAAAGAGGCATTTCCTGGTCAATGATCGAAGTATGAAAATGCGGAACATTATTTACTTGAAACGCTTTAAATTTATTCATGTAAAAACAGAACTCCTCTCAAAATTTTTCTTTTATCATACCATAAATCAATCTATTTTATGGTGATTCGCTGATGATTAGTGACTAAAAAAAGTGAAACTTATTCTTTCAAATAAAAAAGATGTTTTTCTTGAAATTTAAAATAAAAAGGGTTGTGTTTTTGATCAAAATTTGTATACTAGTACGAGTGATAGTAAACTTGATGTTTACTATTAGAAAACTTCATGGAGGAGGAATGAGATGGAAATAGGTGAGAAGTTAAGAAATTTACGTATCCAGAAAAATTTGACACAAGAAGAATTAGGTGAACGTACGGATTTATCAAAAGGCTATATCTCTCAATTAGAACGTGACTTGAGTTCGCCATCCATGGAAACATTTTTTTCGATTCTTGAAGTATTAGGTGTTTCCCCTGAAGAATTTTTCCATCAAGAAACAGTGAATCTACAAGTTGTTTATTCTAAAGAAGATCATACCGTTTATTTAGATGAAGAAAATGGTTATCAACTTGAATGGTTGGTCTCTGATTCGAATGAAAAAGAAATGGAACCTGTTTTACTGACATTCAATGAAGCAGGAGAGTATAAATTATTTGAACCTTCTTTATCAGAAACGTTTATTTTTGTGTTAGAGGGGGAATTAGAGTTAAGCTTAGGTGAAGAGCGATATATTGCCAAAGCAGGTCAATCGATCTATTACCAAGCAACAAAGCACCACCAATTGAAGAATCATCAATCAAAACGTACGAGGGCATTGATTGTCGCTACTGAATCGTACTTGTAATTTTAGGGGGTTAAAAAGTGGGAAAACCAATTATTTCATTTGATCAGGTGGTCAAACGCTATGATGATGAAACGATTTTGAAAAAAGTGAGTTTTGAGATCGAACAAGGGAAATTTTATACCTTATTAGGTCCTTCGGGTTGTGGAAAAACAACGATTTTACGAATTATTGCTGGTTTCACAGATGCTACTGAAGGCGAAATGTATTTTGAGGGAAAACGATTAAATGATGTGCCAGCTAATAAACGGCAAGTAAATACGGTTTTCCAAGATTACGCCTTATTTCCTCATATGAATGTATTCGACAATGTCGCTTTTGGATTGAAAATCAAAAAAATGAATAAAGTCGATATTGAGAAAAAAGTCAAAGATGCACTTCGCATGGTGCAACTTCCTGGGTACGAAAATCGAGAAATTAGCGAAATGTCTGGTGGACAAAGACAACGTGTGGCTATCGCGCGGGCTATCGTTAATGAACCTAAAGTATTATTGTTAGATGAACCTCTGTCTGCGCTGGATCTGAAGCTGCGAACGGATATGCAGTATGAATTAAGAGAGCTGCAACAACGTTTGGGAATTACATTTATTTTTGTGACACATGACCAAGAAGAAGCTTTAGCAATGAGCGATGAAATCTTTGTGATGAATAAGGGGAAAATCGTGCAGAGTGGAACACCTGTCGATATCTACGATGAACCGATCAATCATTTTGTGGCTGATTTTGTGGGTGAAAGCAATATCGTTGATGGTGTGATGATCGACGATAATCTTGTAGAGTTTGTTGGCAAACGATTTGAATGTGTTGATGGTGGAATGCGTCCCAATGAACCAGTTGAAGTCGTCTTGCGCCCTGAAGATTTAACAATTACTACCCCTGATAAGGGAAAACTGGTTGTGACTGTTGATACGCAACTGTTTCGTGGGGTCCACTATGAAATTGTCTGTTACGATGAGCAACAAAATGAATGGACGGTTCATTCAACGAAAAAAGCAAAAGAGGGTAGCAAAGTTGGTCTAGCCTTTGATCCAGAAGATATCCATGTCATGCGTTTTAATGAATCAGAAGAAGAATTTGATGCACGACTTGATAGTTATGAAGAGTAAGGAGGAATAGTCAATGAAAGCAATGCGTAGAATCTACTCTGTTCCTTATGTACTCTGGCTTGGTCTATTCGTGATCGCACCAGTTTTGATGATCATTTACCAATCTTTTTTTGATATGAATGGACACTTTACTTTAAATAATTATGCTACTTTTTTGACGTCTAGAACGAATCTTTTCATGGCGTTAAATTCTGTTTGGTATGCCTTTTTGATCACCTTTTTTACATTAATCATCAGCTATCCGACTGCTTATTTTTTAACTAAATTAAAACATAAACAGTTGTGGTTGATGCTGATCATCTTACCAACATGGGTGAATTTATTACTAAAAGCTTATGCGTTTATTGGTATTTTTAGTATCCATGGAAGTGTGAATCAATTTTTTGAATTTTTAGGGATTGCTCCAAGACAAATTTTGTTTACCGATTTTAGTTTTTTATTTGTGGCAACTTATATCGAGATTCCATTTATGATTATGCCGATATTCAATGCATTGGAAGAAATGAATCCGTCATTGATCAGTGCTAGCCGTGATCTAGGAGCTAATAATTTTGAAACATTTCGCCGAGTAGTATTCCCATTGTCATTGAATGGTGTAAAAAGTGGGATTCAAGCAGTGTTTATTCCTTCACTGTCATTGTTCATGTTGACACGACTGATTGGTGGAAATCGTGTGATCACTTTAGGAACAGCAATTGAACAACATTTTCTCGTGACTCAAAATTGGGGGATGGGTTCGACGATCGGAGTTATTTTGATTATTGCAATGTTTATAGTGATGTTGCTGACGGGTGAGAAGAAGAAGGGAGGCCGCGCATGATGAAAAAATTTAAGTGGTCTTACCTTTACCTCTTTATTGTTTTTCTACTATTATATTTGCCTATCTTTTATTTGATTTTCTACTCCTTTAATGACGGTGGTACCATGAACAACTTTACCGGTTTTACTTGGGACCATTATCAGGCAGTTTTTGAAGATACACGATTGATCATTATTGTATTGAACACTTTTATGTTAGCCTTTTTATCGGCACTGATCGCAACGATTATCGGAACGTTTGGGGCAATGGGGATTTACTATACTAAAAAACGTCAAGCAAGAACGACATTACTAAGTATGAATAATATTTTATTAGTTTCACCAGATGTAATTATTGGTGCCAGTTTCTTGATTTTCTTTACTTTTTTAGGCTTTGGATTAGGTTTCCAAAGTGTTTTGCTTTCTCATATTGCCTTTAGTATCCCAATCGTTGTATTGATGGTATTACCTAAATTACAAGAAATGAATGATTCGATGGTTGATGCCGCTAGAGATCTAGGTGCAAATAATTTTCAAGTCGTAAAAAATATTATTTTACCATTCTTATCTCCGGGCATCATTGCAGGCTACTTTATGGCATTTACTTATTCATTAGACGATTTTGCGGTGACCTTTTTCGTGACAGGTAATGGATTCACTACGTTGTCAGTAGAAATCTATTCTCGTGCTCGTCAAGGAATCAGTTTAGAAATCAATGCGTTAAGTGCATTAGTGTTCCTATTTTCGATGGTTTTAGTGATCGGTTATTATTTCATTAGTAAAGAAAATCGTTCAAAAAAACTGAGAAAAAATCGCCGAGGACGTGAGGAGGTCGCACGCTTACGATGAAAAAATTACAATCACTGTTTGTGGGTATCGTTGTGATCATCTTGATCTTGCTCTTTGGTGTACGGCAATTAGAACAAGCAAGTGGAATGAGTGGAGCAAAAATCGTTACGATCTATAATTGGGGCGATTACGTTGATCCTAGCTTGATCACAAAATTTGAAAAAGAATATGGGTATAAGGTCAATTATGAAACGTTTGATTCCAATGAAGCCATGTTTACTAAGATCCAACAAGGTGGCACAAATTATGATATAGCCATTCCTAGTGAATACATGATCCAAAAGATGATCAAAGAAAAATTAGTGCTTCCTTTAGACCATTCCAAGATCAAAGGATTAGCGAACATTGATGAGCGCTTTTTGGATTTAGACTTTGATCCCCAAAATACCTATTCGATTCCATACTTTTGGGGAACCTTGGGGATCGTATATAATGATAAAGTTTTCAATAAAGAGGAAATCCAGCACTGGAATGATCTTTGGAAACCGAAATTAAGAGATAGTTTGATGTTGATCGATGGTGCCAGAGAAGTGATGGGGCTATCGTTGAACAGTTTGGGCTATTCGTTGAACAGCAAAGAGATGGATCAATTGAATGCAGCTGCAGATAAACTGAACAAACTAACCCCTAATGTCAAAGCGATCGTAGCTGATGAAATCAAAATGTATATGATCAATGAAGAAGCATCCGTCGCAGTAACTTTTTCTGGAGAAGCAGCAGATATGATGTCTGAAAATGAACATCTTCATTATGTGATCCCTTCAGAAGGTTCGAATTTATGGTTTGATAATATTGTGATGCCGAAAACAGCCAAGAACAAAGAAGGTGCGTATGATTTCATCAACTTTATGTTGAAACCAGAAAATGCTGCCCAAAATGCTGAATACATTGGCTACTCAACACCTAACAAAAAAGCGAAAGCTCTTTTACCAAAAGAAATTTCCCAAGATGAACAATTCTATCCCTCTGATGAAACCATCTCTCATCTAGAAGTTTATGAAGACCTTGGACCTAAGTTTTTAGGAATCTATAACGACTTGTTCTTAGAGTTCAAGATGTACAGGAGATAATGGTAAAACTCAGTAAGAATGGGGATTTATCAACGTTCTAAAGAGCTAAAAATCGTCCTTTTTCTATCTGAGTTTTCCAATTTTCTACCAAAAGCGGCTGAAAAGCCGCTTTTTTTGTGTTATTTTATTTTTTCTACCACGTTTTTCTACCAGAGAAAAGTAGACAAAACCATTGTAAAATAGGGCCCGAGACGGGCTAGTAAATCTAAGATTAAAAAAGTTACAGAAGGATAAAGTAATTGGAAACTATGCAAATATACTTAACTCTTCTGTAATCTATTAATAAAACTAATATATGAATCCAGTTCAATATTTGTAGCTATGAAAAAACATAAAAATCATATTAGATAAAAACTAAATTGGTAGATAAATTATTTTGTCAGATATCTGAGGCAAATATTCGACTATTTGTGTTTCAAAGTAAAAATTGGAATACAAATATAGAATAGACATATTGTAGCCGATAGTTTATTATGCTTTTAGACACATTAAACTGGAGGAAAAAATGAAAAAGAGCGCTAAAGATCGAGTTTTTGATGAGCTGATACGACTAACAGGGAATATGTCTTCTGTCACTGCCGAGAAAATTTCGAAGAATCTAGGTATCTCTCGTCAGAATGCCAGCCATTATTTGACGAGATTAGTGGAAGATAAAAAGGTCGAGAAATTACCGGGAAAGCCTGTTTTGTGGAAGCCTTTAGATGAATATGCGGTTGTAGATAATACGGAGCAAATAAACGAAGCCTTTCATTCTGTAGTTGGTCATGACGGAAGTCTGAGAGAGGTCATTCAAAAATGTATAGCCGCTGTCAAATATCCGCCTAACGGACTCAGTGTATTAATAAATGGAGCCACGGGTGTTGGAAAAAGTTTTTTAGCCACAAAAATTTTTGAATACGCTATCCATGAGCAAATTATTGAAGAAGATGCACCATTTGCTATCTTAAACTGTGCCGATTATGCGGACAATCCCGAACTGCTTTCGGCAACACTGTTTGGATACAAGAAGGGGGCCTTTACGGGGGCTGAAAAGGATACCGATGGTTTATTGGCAACGGCCAACAACGGCTATCTTTTTCTCGATGAGGTCCATCGCTTATCGAAAGAAAATCAAGAAAAGCTCTTTCTATTTATTGATACTGGAAACTATCGTCCAGTCGGTGAAAATGTAAATTGGCATTCTGCTAAGGTTCGTTTTATTTTCGCCACGACGGAAAAAGGTGAAGATTATTTATTAGACACCTTTGATCGGCGTATTCAAATTAGTGTTATGTTGCCAACTTTTGAAGATCGCCCTATTCGAGAACGATTAGAGCTGATTCAATTATTTTTTCAAAATGAAGCGGATGTTTTACAAAAAGATATTATTGTTTCAAGAGAAGCCTTGTCTTTAATGTTATCTCATCCCTTTAGTGGGAATATTGGTAAGCTGAAGAATATCATTAAAATCAGTTGTGCGGATGTGTATAGTCGAACACAAGAAGAACCATTAACGATTGGGAAAAATGAGATCTTGATTCAGTTAAATATGCTGGAATCCGAGATAGAAAGCTTGCCGATTGCTAGTTTATTGATAAAGAAAAATCAAAAGATAAAAACGGATCGAATCAAACCGTTTGATTATGATTCGATTTTGGAAAAAATTACTCAGTTGATAAATGAAGGTAATTTCAATGAAAACTTTTCTTCGATAAAGAATGAAGTACAGCATTTGGTGTATCACATTGATAAGGATTCTTTTTTATCAATGAGTAGAAAATTGATGATTCAGATGTTTAGAAAGGTCTGGGTATCCGTTTTAGGAAAAACGTACGGATTGACGACGAGTGGACCTGTTGCAGAAATTATTAGCAGATCCTATGTCATTTCCCCAAGCTATAAGACAGACTTAACCGGGATAAATCGTACATTAGCTGCAAATCTACCTCGGACGACTTACTTATGTAATCAGTTCTTGGAGCATTTACCACCGCTCTCAGAAAAGGACGAGAACTTTCTAAGACTGCTTATTGTCGTGACTTTATCTGATTATGTAGATGAATCCATCGAGCTGAAGGGCCTGTTGCTTGCTCACGGAGATAGTACGGCTAGCAGCATTCAAGCAGTAGTGAATCAATTATGCGGCAATTATGTTTTTGAAGCGTTGGATATGCCAGTAGAGAGTAATGTGTCAGAGATTGTCGAATCGACAAGGAATTTCGTGAAAAGGCAAGTGAATACAGATAGTCTAGTGCTGATCGTAGATATGGGCTCTTTAAATCAAATTTACACACAGATCAAGAACGATTTAAAAGGGGAGTTACTTCTTCTGAATAATTTGACGACTTCCATTGCACTTGATATTGGCTTGAAGATGACGATGAATGCGCCATTTAAACAGATTGCGGAGGATGCAGCAGACAAGTATTCAATCAATGTTCAATACTTTGAAGGCTTTTCTCAAAGTAGCAACATTATCATTTCCTGTATGTCGGGTTTGGGGATTTCGGACAAATTGAAAGATGTTTTTCGTCATCATTTATCGGATGAATCCATCGAAGTTTTCACGAAGGACTACAGAGAACTACGTGAATTAATCGACCAAAATGATGAAACTTATTTTGACAAGACAAAATTGGTCATCACGACTTCGGATCTTCCGCGTTCCTTTTCAATTCCTAATATTAATGTTTATGACATCTTAGACGGTGATGGAGCAGCCAATTTGGAGCATATTTTGAGTCCTGAAATGAAGCCGGCAGAATTTAACCGCTTGATTCAGGAGCTAGTAAAATTCTTTTCGTTGGAAGGAATTGCGGACCGTTTGAACTTTCTGAACCCAACGATCGTGATGAGTGAAGTGGAAACAGTCATTTCTAAATATGAAAATTACTATCATTTCACTTTAAATGGCCGTGTAAAACTAAATCTCTATATGCATACGGCATTGATGATGGAACGTTTATTCTTGGCTCGGACAGAAAAATCTGAAGAACCGAATTATGATTTGAAACCAGATGAAGATGAGTTTTATTATGTTTCTAGAAGTATTTTTCAATCAATGGAGATGAAATATAATTTTAAAGTCAATGCTTATGAGCTTTCGCTGCTCTATGAATTATTAGGACCGTATATTCAAAAATAAAGTGTCTAAAAAAGTGTCTAATCTGTTTTTTTTAGGTTAGACACTTTTTTTAATGTGAATTAACGTGATTAAACCAATGTTTTTAAAAGTTGGCACAGGAATTGCTTATATAAAAGTGAACAGAAAGAAAGGAATTAACCATATGAAGAAAATTCTAATAGCGACTCACGGTCACTTAGCTTCAGGCTTTCTTAGCAGTATTCAATTACTGACGGGGAAGGTTCAAGAGATTACGGTGATTAATGCTTATGTGGATGAGTGTGATTTTGAACAGGAGTTGAATGTATTTGTAAACCAGGTGAATGAGCAGGATCAGATTTTTGTTTTTACCGATTTATTTGGCGGAAGTGTCAATCAGAAGATTACCAAAACCTTTTTGGAGAAAGAGATTGCTGTAACTATTTTGTCAGGCTTTAATCTGCCAATTCTGCTCGAAATAGTATTGGCAACCAAGGAATTAACAAAGGAGGATATTCAGGAACTGGTAAATAAATGCCAACAGGAATTAAAGATGACCATTCTTGATGAGGTACATGTAGTAAATGAAGAGGAAGATTTTTTTTAGGAGGAAGAAAAATGATTAAAGCAGTGCGAATTGATGAACGATTAATTCATGGACAAGTAGCGATGACTTGGACAAAGAGTCTAAATTTAACCGGGTTAGTAGTAGCAAGCGATGAGGCGGCTACCAACGATATTCAAAAGATGACATTGAAGATGGCTGCACCATCGAATGTCAAAGTCATTATTAAAACAGTTGATGACGCGATTCATTTGTTAAAAGATCCGCGGGCGAAGGACATGCGCTTGATGGTTTTAGTCCCTAATGTCAAAGATGCGGTAAAAGTTGCGAAAGCTTTCCCAACGGAAATCGAATTAATGAACGTGGGGAATGCTGGGAAAATGACACCGCCATCGGAAGATAAGAAAACCTTATCAAAGGAAGTGATGTTAACGACGTCAGAAATTCAAGACTTAAAAGAATTAGTTGAACTTTATCCAGATACCGTTTTTCAGCCTACACCGGCGATGGAAAAACGTTCAGCTATCTCTATTTTGAGTGATTTTTAGAAAAAGGAAGGAGAAAAATTATGTATGATGCATTTGTAGTCGCTTTGGCCGTTTTTATTGGAGTTGCTGGACATGAAATGTTCGGGATGTCCATGCTGAGTCGTCCGATTGTTGTTGCTCCGTTAGCAGGAGCATTGATGGGGGATTTGCAGACGGGGTTGATTGTCGGGGCGTCACTAGAAGCCATCTTTATGGGTGTCGTCAATATCGGAATCTCTAGTACGGCGGAGCCTTCTTTGGCTGCTGGGCTGGCTACAGCGTTCGCAATCAAAATGGGAGGAAACGTGGATGCGATTATTCCCATTGTCTTTCCACTAGCAGTATTAGGATTACAGTTAATGAATATGATTTTTTCTTTTGTATGTGGACCGATGGCTGCTAAATTTTTCAAATTTGCAAAATCTGGTGATCAAAAAGGAATCATCAATCTGCACTTCTTTATGTGGTTTGTCCACTATGCGCTTTATGCTCTTATTCCATTTTTTGCCGTTTTATTTGGAGCAGATGTTGTCAAAAGCGTCTTGGATAATATTCCAGAGGTCATCATGAACGGATTAACAGTCGCTGGAAATCTGCTGCCGGCAGTTGGGATGGCGATGCTGTTACGGATGCTTTGGAGTAAAAATATTGCTGTGTGGTTTTTCTTTGGGGCCGTTGTTATGGCGTATCTCGAGTTACCATTGATTGCAATTGCCGCAGTTGGAACGATTATTGCAATTGTTATAGCCCAAAGAGATCTACAACTAAAAAATATATCTGTTCATGCAGTTCAAAGCGATGCTGCTGTAAATGCAACGCTTGACCAAGAAGAGGAGGATTTCTTTCAATGAAATTAGCTGATGGAATTTCTAAAGATGAGAAAAAATTGGTTCGAAAGATGTTTTGGCGCTCGATGACCATGTATGCTTCGGTGAATCCGGTGACGATGGGCGGCGGTGGTTTCGCCTATTCTATGATGCCCTTCATTAATCATTTCTACAAAAGTGAAGAAGATCGAGCTGCGGCGCTGGAGCGTCATACACAGTATTTTTCGACGACCATTCCTTGCGCGTCCTTTGTCATGGGGATTGCGGCATCGATGGAGAAGGAAAATTCTGAAAAAGCTGGTTTTGACGTGGAAAGTATCAACGCGATCAAAACGAGTTTGATGGGACCATTGGCTGGAATTGGCGATTCATTGTTCTGGGGAGTTTGGCGTGTCGTTACCGCGGGACTAGCGATCAACTTAGCCAATGCCGGAAATATTTTGGCACCAATTATCTTTTTAGTTATGTTCAATATACCTAATTACTTGATGCGATACTATGGCGGCGTTTTAGGCTATTCATTAGGCTCTAAATATATTGAAAAGCTGTATGCGAACGGGTTAATTGAAATTCTGACAAAAGCTGCTAGTATCTTGGGTCTGATCATGGTAGGCGCAATGACGATCAGTATGGTCAAATTCAATACCGTTTTGAGCTTTTCAATGAAGGGCGAAGAGCTAATGAATGTCCAAGAAATCCTCGATAGTATTTTTAAAGGAATTGTACCTTTATTGGTAACATTGGGCTGTTTCAAATTACTAGATAAAAAAGTCGGCGTCATCAAAATTATTTTTGGAATGGTCGTGTTGGGAATTTTATTGTCATTACTTGGAATCGCATAGTAGAAAGCTGCAGCCTAGTAGCTGCAGTTTTTTAGCAAGGAGGGAAAAGATGACTATTAATGAAGTAATTCATTCTCCAAAGCATCCATTGTTTAATACCGAGTTAAACGACGGAATTGTGACTACCTCAAACGAATACAGCTATTATCGAAATATCCCTGATGTAAAGGGATTGACCTTTGATGTAAGTAATCAAAAGACATTAGCAAACCTTGATGTTTGCGGGACGATTCAAACGTTGACCTTTTATCGAGAAAATTTACTAACTGAGGAAAAACCAGGTGTTTGGGTCAATAAACAGCTCTCTCAAACCAATTCGTTATCCTTAAAGGTTGAAGTAAACGGGATTGTCTACCATTTGTCAGAATCGGATCATCGTATTGAAGTCGATGTGATTCAAGACTGTTTGCCTAGATATATTCATCATTATTCGACGTTTAAGGTCATTGTAGTATCCTTTGCTCCCATACTGGCTAATAAGCGTTTAAGTATGCTTGTTCAACAGGTTTACATTGTGAATGAAACACACGAAAGCCTTCAAGTTTCAGTGAAAGATGTGCCTATGTATCAAGAGAAGTATTCGGATCAGCAAAATGTGTTGATTTCTCAAAAAGGAAATAAGGACACGATCGCGCAACAGGAAGTGGCAAGCTTCGCCATTGCTTTTGTGGACCCAAATGCTTTTGAAGAAGTAATGACTTTTCAGGAATCTGATATCGAAAAATGGCTGAAGGAAACACTGAACTATTTTGCTCAGCTATTTGGGCAGCTGTCAATGCCAAACGATAGAGTTGTCCATCTCTATCGTCGTGCACTTTATCAAAGCTTTTCTAGTTTCGGTATGAATCGACAGGGACAGGTCGTCGGCAGCAATTGGGGCAGCTATCCTGCTACTAATCGAATTTGGAATAAGGATATGTATTACGCATCATTGCCATTCACCATGTTTGAACCGGAGTTATGTCAAAAAACGGTTCTATGGTTTGATCAATATGGCGTTAAGTTTCCTGGTTCAAAATTTACAGGAGGTATCAATCATTCTCTGAGTAATTCGTTATCCAGTGCGTTACTGGCTAGTCTTTATTTTGAACATACTGGGGATACAAAATTCTTTGAGCGGTATCCGCAGGTTCTACTGAATGCTTCAAGAATTATTGAGGACATATTAGCTCAACGTCGGTCAGGGGAACCAATGCTTTTTCCATCTGTTTGGTTATCAGACGCCTTTGCACTTGGAAAGTATCATACCGGCAGCAATCTTTGTCTTTGGAAGGCCTGTATTGGACTTGCAGAAATTTTTGAAGCCCTAGAACAACTGAGTCTTAGCAAGCGATACAAAAACATTGCCTGTAAACTAAAAGAATCAATTTGTAAACAAATGACTATCGATGGTCCTTTTGGTGAGCAATTTTTGGAGGGAATCGGTGATGAGGAGAAAACAACCTATTCAGTGAAGCACTATCAAAAACCGATTCTTGAGCAAGGGTTAATCTTTTTAAGTGATGTGATTGTGGATGGAAAAATTAATTTATTGATGCATGATGGAGAAGAATCAGACACTACGTTGATGCCTTTTTATCAATTTTTAGATAATAAAGATCCTTTATATCAGAACACCATGGCCTTTTCTGCTAGTTCTTTCAATCCAACCTATAGCGAGGAAATCAAAGGCATCACTTGGGGATTAGAATCCGGCGCCACTTTTCCTGGCTTTATCACTGTTTTAATGAGCGAGCTGCACAACCCTCAATCTTTCGTAACCCGATTAGAAGAACTAATTTGTTTGGCAGATTTAGACGGTTCGTGGTGGTGGTGGCCGTATCGCTTAGAGGCTCAACAAGGAGAAGTCGTGCGAGACTTTGGCTGCGGCAAATGCGGCTGGGCATCGGGTCTTTTTGTCAGCCTAATGATCAGTCAATATTTCGGATTGAAATTAAAAAAAGGAGTATTGCAAATTGATCCTGTTGATAATTTAACGTTTTCTTGGAAGAATTTGAAGTTCGGTCAAGCCTTCATTTCGATTGAATGTACGCAATCCGAGTTGAGTATTTCAAATTTGTCAGAAAAGCCATTGAAAATAAGTGATACGAAAAAAATTCTTCACGTAGAAAAGGGAAAAACGATTCACATTCAAAGGAGAAAAAGATGAGTATACTAAAAAATATTACCCAATTTAAAAAAATCCAGAGTCGAGCAATCACTCCCGAAAATCCAACAGGCGAGAAAGGTAAAGCTGCGATGTTGCCAAGCGAGCTAGGACCAAGCCGCAAAGGTCGTGGCGCAATTCCGCTGACTTCTGGTGAAGAAACTGTGATTGCGGATATTACTGGAACGGGAATAATTCGTCATATGTGGATGACGATTCGTGATCGAACAGAATTTGGCAGTTTTGTTTTACGTGATTTAATCTTAAGAATTTATTGGGATGGGTCGGATAGCCCTGCTGTTGAAAGTCCTTTAGGGGATTTCTTTTGTAATGGGTTTGGAGAGCGTTGCGAGGTGAACTCGTTGCCGATAGTGGTTAATCCTACGGGGGGCTTTAATTCCTATTTCGAAATGCCTTTCCAAACATCCGCTAAAATTACGATCGAGAATTTACATCCGAAGGATATGTCCTCATTTTTTTATACGATAAATTACGCTTTGGTGGACGAATTGGAAGAAAATAGCCTATATTTTCACGCAAATTGGCATCGGGAACGCATTACCAAATTACAGGAGGATTATAAGTTAATTGATCGATTAAAGGGCCAAGGCTATTACGTGGGTACTTACCTTGCGCTTACCTGCCTAGAACGTTATTGGTGGGGCGAAGGCGAGTTTAAATTCTACATTGATGGGGATAGTGAGTATCCGACCGTAACCTCAACAGGTTCAGAAGATTATTTTGGCGGGGCGTGGGCCTTTCATGAGTACGATGAGTTCGGACGTCCACATGCGAAAAACTATTCAACAGCCTTTTTAGGGTATCCTTACCAATCAAATAGAGATGCCACAAGAGATCGTTTTGAAACGGGAAAATTGAATGCCGTTCATGCCTTTGGTGACGACGCAATGCCACGACATGGTCTTTATCGTTGGCATCTTCAAGACCCCATCTGTTTTACCGAAGATTTATCGGTCACTTTACAACAAATCGGCAACGATGATGTTCGCTTATTTGAGCGGCAAGACGATGTTGCTAGTGTCGCTTACTGGTATTCAACAGAAGCTTCAGGAAATACTAAACGTCATTTCACTGATCGAGAACGCTTGCCGCGTTAATGAAGTGTTTTTCACATATTCGAAGGGAGGAACCTATGATGATATATGGGGCAATTGAAGCTGGAGGGACTAAATTTGTCTGTGCAGTCGGTACTGAGGAATTAACGATTTTGGAAAGAGTCAGTTTTCCCACAACAACTCCAGTTGAAACAATGAAGCAGGTCATTGATTTTTTTAAACCTTTTAAGGAACAATTGGCAGGCATCGGGGTCGGCTGCTTTGGTCCAATTGATATTCAATGCAAATCAACGAGTTTCGGTCATATCACATCAACACCAAAACTTGCTTGGCAAAATTTCAATTTTGTAGGAACGCTAAAGCAACATTTCAATATTCCGATTGAATGGACAACAGATGTTAATGCGGCTTGCTATGGTGAATATGTTGCTGGTTCTGGCAAAGGGTTAGCAAGTGTTGCATATTTCACTGTGGGAACAGGTATAGGAGGTGGTGCCTTGCTCAATGGGACTTTCGTGGAGGGATTCAGTCATCCGGAAATGGGTCATATGTTGATCAAGCGACATCCAAAGGACAATTTTTCAGGAAACTGTCCCTTCCATCAAGATTGTTTAGAGGGGATGGCAGCAGGACCAGCGATTGAAAAACGGTTGGGTGTAAAAGGCCAGAATTTATTGGCTGACGATTCGTTTTGGCAGATTGAAGCCTTTTACCTTGCCCAATGTGCATACAATACAACACTGATGTTTTCGCCAGATAGAATTATTTTTGGCGGTGGTGTAATGAAACAAGAACACATGAAGAAAAAAGTTCAGGATAAATTTGTTGAGCTTATAAATGGATATGTTGAAATACCACCAATTGATAGCTACATTATTACGCCCGAATTAGGTGATAATGCCGGAATAATCGGCGGATTAGCAATGGCCAGAAAAGCGGTAAGAAATAAGCAACCATAATTAATGAATGTTTCATTGATACTCATGTCAAAAGTATTTAACCGAGTAATCAAATGAAGTTGGATAAAGCGAAAATGAATTCAAATAAAAAGGCTCTAAGTCAAATCGTGTTGTTTTCATTAAATCACTGAAAGGAAATGCTTCTGCGTTTCCTTTTTTCTTTTTGTTGTGCGCTGTATACCTTGAGGATATTCACTGGTGGCGTACACTTAAATAGTAATATATTGTGTTACTTTATGTCTGTGGTAATAGTTATAGTTGCTTACCAATGTATGTTCATTTTTCGAAATGTTGACTTCATAATCCTTGGCTTAATGTTTGAATTTTTTTGGTGATAGATTTTTTCAGCCGTATAAAATAAATCGTAATTCTATTATCGAGAGTTGTGATTATAAAAAGATAGCAAGAAAAAAAAGAAAGTTTCTATACATTTTAAATATTTTATTCCTATTTCTATTGCTAAAAAAGTAGAAATTCTATATTTACCTTTAACTCTCGCTTCTCTTGCAAATGTAGTTAGCATTTTAATCGATAATAAACTCAGGTAGTTATATTACCTTGAAATGATTGATAATTTTGTAGTTTCTATTTTTTGCAAGAAATTCTTTATTTTAGTGAAAAAAAAGAAATTATTTCCTTGAAGGGGATAAGTTAGAAAAATATTATTATGGTTTGTTCTTCATTGGGAATCATCACTGTTGTACCTTATTACTTTTCTGTTTTTCTTATTAGAGAAAAATAATTTGAGAAGTAGAAAGCTTTTATTGGATAAAGCAATTATTTATATTTTTGAAACGAAAACTTTTCATTGCAATAATTGCAACAAAGAAATTTCAACGTGGCAAGAGGTTTGGACAAAATGGAAATTTCCGCCAAAAGTAACTGCTCCTCAATTGAAATCAATTAAAGAACTAGAATTTGAGAATGCACCGGTAATTTGTATGACATGTGCTGATGAAATATTTCGAAAACATTTTTGAAGGGTGAAATGTACACAGATTTAACCAATCATTTATCCCTCTCGTAAAAGAAATAAGAACTAACCAAAGGATTATCAAAAATAGGTAGGAAAGCTGGACTTAATGGCTCATTTCGCGCTGATTATGGGAATTTCAGTCAGTTTGGTTAATTTTTAGGGTTTAAAATACAGAGACAAACTCCAGGTCGGGTTTCGCCACAAGCGAATCACCCGATCTGGAGTTTTGTCTATTGCAGGAAGGCGCAGCCGGACTGCAGGAATAAAGCCCCCGGTTCTAACAGGGGGCTAACAAAGAACAGGAAACTGTGACAACTACCCATTGGGGAGTGTCCTAGCAGTATTTTCTTTGTCACGTGCTTATCAATCTTGTCACCTCATTTTGATGATGGATACGCTGCGTTTAACAGGCGTTCTTTCTCGACTTCCATCACGAATGGTAGATAAAGATATTGCTGTTCTAGTAGATATTGATTGTCCTCTGTGTACTGATAAGAACCGGTTTCTTTTGAATAGACCAACGGGGCAATTCGCACATCTCCGGTCAATTGATTAATTGAGTATAGAAGAATGGCTTTTTCAACTAGTTTCTTGGGCAGATGTTTTCCAAAATAGGAATAGGATTCTTGATTTGCTAAATAGACGAGTAAGCGATCCATACTAAAGTTGGAGAAGGTAAAGGGCATCATGTGCAGAATATGATTTTGATGATCATGGTGTAAATAGAGTTGAGCTTCTTTACCAAAATTGGTTGAACCAAGGTAAAGTCGCTTTTTCTCGTCGATACATTGGAAAGTAAACTGGTCTTGTTCGGTAGGTGGAATGAGGTTTGTAATAAAAAATTCAATCATTCGATCCATTTCTTTTTCACTAACAAGACCTGCTTGTTTCATTTCGTCTACTATCAGTCCTTCAATCTTAGGATCAAGCTTACCTGCCTTCTTTTGAAGCATTTCTAAAATGTATTGATTCTCTTGATCACCATACAAAAGATATTCGTTGGTGACATGACCCACCTCTGCAATTTGGTGAAGGGTCTCGGTTTTTGGAAGATTAATCCCGCGTTCCCAATTATTGACAGTGCTTCGTGGTAGATCACCAATTAGTTTGCCAAATTTCTCCATACTCAGCTTTAACTCTTGGCGAATCTGCCGAATTCGATTACCGACTGCTTGCTTGTCTATCTCCATGAAAACTCCTCCTCAGGATGAATTCTTAAATTTAGTATACGTGCGTACTTAAAAAAAGTCAAAACATATTGACTTAAAATAAATACAAGCGTACAATTAATATGTACTTAAAATAAGTCTGACGGTTCTTTGACAAGTAAATAGCAGAAGGAGGTTTTTCTATGAATCAAGTGAATCAACATGATCTCGGGGAATCGATTCGAGTTTCTCGAGAAGAAAGGGGGTGGACCCAGCGATATTTAGCAGAAAAAGTGGGGATTTCGAGATCGTTATTATCGAAAGTAGAAAAAGGAACGAGACAATTAAGTGCAGAAAAATTGAATCTTATACTGGATAGTTTGCAAGAAGAGATTGTTCCAGTTAATCGTGTTTTGATTGATTATCTAACTATTCACTTTTTCTCGAATCAACATTTAAAGTTGATTGAAGCAATTATTGGCATGCCTATTGAACGCTTTGAGGAACTGGATTATGCGCCAAAGGGCTATATTGGCCAATACGTGTGGAATCAAGTAATCACAATTCGGTATTCCATTGACGATACGGTAAAAGGAACCGTGATGGAGTTTTCAGGTCAAGGCTGTAAACATCTTGCCATGCGTTTGAAGACCGCAAAATCAAACTGGCAAGAGTTCTTCCGTAAGGTATTAGATTATCAGGGAAACTTTACACGGATTGATTTTACTTTAGATGATTTTGTGGGGAGTCTCAGCATTCCAGAACTGAAGCGTAAGGTAACGCTAGGCCATGTGTGGACCACGTTTCAAGTGAGTGAATCTCATGGCGGGACGGATATCACAAACAATGAATCAAATGGCGAGACCTTGTATTTAGGCTCAAAGAAGAGTCAGTGTCGCTTTTGTTTTTATCAGAAGGATTATGAACAACGTAAAAGACGAGGAATTCCTTTAGAGGAGACAGAAGTGAAAAATCGCTTTGAACTACGGTATCGAAAAGAGAAAGCACAAAGCTTGGCAAAGATTATTTCAAAAACCTATGATTTAACCAAACTGTTTTTTGAGTTACTTAATGGCGCAATTTGTTTTTATGACCGCGATCCAAATGAGCCAGGTGCAAAAGTTGATAAAAAATGGGCAGCCTTTATTGGCAATCATGGCGCAATCAACATTTCTTTAGAAACGATTCCTCAAAGCTTTGAGAAAAGTATGAATTGGTTAATCCATGGTGTTTCGCCATCGCTAGCTTTTATTGCACAAGTGGATCAAACGTTTCATTCTTCCTTGTTGTCTTTGATTATTGAACAAGGAGAAATGAATCCAAGACAGATTAAACTTCTCCAAAATATGAAGGCAGACCCAGAGTATTATCAGGAGGAGGTTGAGTATTATGAACGAAAACTACAAAGTATATCAAATGAGAAAACAAGCTACTAAAAAAGCAAAGTACTGCTTACACAACAAGTTGTGCAACGTACTCCGCCTCGACAAGACGAGTATAACACAACCATTGAATGAGAAACAATTGATTATAGAGAGGATTAGTTTAAAAGGAGTAAAGCATCAGGGGGTGAGAGATTGGAAACAAAATGTGATTTCATGGTAAATCGTGCAATTCTGATAGAGATGGGCTTTAAACCTAGCCAAGCTGCACGAATGATTAAAGAGAGCAAAGCATATCTTGCAAGGGTTGAAGGTATAGATTTTTATAACAATCGTCAAGTTGGTGTGGTGCCATCTCGAGTGATTGAACATCTTTTCCACGTTCAAGTTGCGGAATAAACAGTACAAGCGCGGTACAATTAAAGTAGCTTTTCTCGAGTATAGAGAGGAATGGTACGATGCCAAAAATTAAAAATATTTATCAAGACAAAAAAACAAAAAAATGGTTCTTTCGAGCATATCTAGGTATAGATGAAAATGGAAGAAAGGTTCAGAAGACTAAACGAGGCTATGTTTCACAAAAAGATGCCAAAATTGCTTATGACAAGTACATGGAAACACATGATTTTAACAAGACAGTTCCTACTCAGTTGTGTTCTACCAATCAAATGACTTTCGAAGAGTTTTACAAGGATAGGTTTGTAAAATGGTATGAGAGACAGGTGAAAAGTCAAACATATGAGAATGCGCAATTTATATTCGAAAAGCGAATGCAGTTTTTCTATCATTTCCGTGTTCGGGATATTACAAGTCACGATATTGAGGATTGGCTATTTGAACTAAGCCAGACGGAGTCACGTAATTCACGGAAAAAAGTCAATGGCGAAACGTTATCAAAATCTTATATTAATCGGATTCGGGGACACTTAAAGATTGTATTGGATCGGGCTGTTAAAGAGGGGGTGATTGCTAAAAATCCCGTTGAAGATGTTTCTTCGCTTCCTTCTGAGAATAAGAAAGTTGAGTTTTGGGAACACAGCGAGTTTCTAAAAGTGATGAACGCAATGAAGGACGATAAGATTCAAACTCGCCATCGGAAGATTGTGTATGAAATACTCTTTTATACTGGTATTCGGATTGGAGAACTTGAAGCTTTGTCTTGGTCGAATGTAGATTTCGAGAAAAATACGATAACGATTGAGAAGACACTGATTTATAATACAAAAGACGATTGGTACTTTTCGACTCCAAAAACTAAGTGCGCTTATCGAACGATTGGGATGGGGAAGAAGCTTTCCTTAAAGCTCAAACAGTGGTATGACTTGCAAAAACGTATTGGAAATTTTGAATATGTTGCTCAGTTGGACGGAACCTTTACGCCACCTTATTCTTTTGCAAACTGGTTAAAAGAAGCTGCTAAAAAAGCGGGCGTCAAGCCGATTAAGCTTCACGCGCTACGACATTCTCATGTTGCATTTCTGATTGAGCAGAATATTCAACCGCTATCGATTCAAGAACGATTGGGCCATGCGAATATCCAAATCACTTTAGGAACTTACGGTCACTTATATGCGAAGTCAGATCAACAAGTGGTAAATGCGATTGATAATGTTCAAGAGGGCGTTATTCTTTCGAAAAATGACGATTTATTACCAGTCTGAGTTTTCCACTGCGCTACCAGAAGACAGACAAATGCTTTTGTACCAGTGTTTTTGGTTGAGTTGCTCCTGTTCAAGATGTATCGGAAAAGCTGGTAAAACTTAGTGAAATTGGGAGAAAATCAATCTTAAAATAGCCTATTTCACGTACTTTCTGATACTCAGTTTTCCAATTTTCTACCAAAAGCGTCTTTTTAGGCGCTTTTTTTGTGTTATTTTATCTTTTCTACCAGCGATTTTCTACCAAAGAAAATAGACGAAATAGTGATGCAACAAGTATGATATGTTTTTGATAGGCATTGGTTGGATTAGTCTAAAGCCTGTAAGGTAACTTACAAATAAAAGCCTATTTTTCAGTCGCCTTTTGGTGGCTATTTTTTATAGTTGATATAATGAATATGAATAGAAATAGGTTGTTTTATCAACTATAATTATATTGTGATATATGAGACATTCTATTGTATTTGTATTCTATCCTTTACATAAATCATCTAACAAAGAAGGTATAGTTATGTACTCTGTAGAGTTCAGCAAGGAATTTTCCGATGTATTTTCTGAGAATCAATCAAAAAAATACCAAGAAATAATCGTATATAAAGTGAATGAGTATTTGACACATAATTTTTATCGCATCAAACCTGTCCATTCATCTGCAAAATACTCTATTTATGAAATGAAAATCCATTTAGGAAAGGAAGATTTTCGAATTGCTTTTAGAATAGATGGCAAAAAGGTGCAAGTTTTTTATATTAGTCGAACGTTGAAAAAATTTTTATTTGATAAGGAAGTAAATAAGTTGGTTAATCGATTCAACAAAAATCAATGGCTAGTCGATGAAGAAAGTAGAAGTGCCGTAAAATGAACATGATTTATAAAAAGCAATTAAAACAATATTTGAAAAAAACATTTAAGTCAAAGAACTGTTTCGCTTTAAAAATTCTTACATTCAAAAAAGATCGCTATGTATTTATCTGTTATAACCAAGATCAATACACGATAGTTGAAGATGGATTCGAAAAGAATAGGTACCAGTTTGACTCTTCAGATGAAGCAATGAAAAAAGTAATGAAAATAGCAGATATTGAATTTAAAAATAGCTATAGACTTTATATACAAACTAAACTTAAACAATGACTCTCATTTGTTTTATCTTCTTGAAAGGAATGCTTTATTATAAATAAAAAACGACTCAAAATGAGTCGTATAAATCAATTATTGTAATAAATCATTAATTTCTTTAAATTCTTTATCAAGTTCTTTTTCATCATATTTCTCATATTTACCAGCTTCATGAAGAATTTTTTTAATTTCATGAATCGCTTTTCGTTCAACTAACCATTTTTTTAGGTTATGTTTTTTTTCTGGATTTTCAGATAACGTATCAAGTTCGTCTAATTCTTTATCCAGTTTATTAACCGTAGCAATAATTTTGTCTAAAGTTTTTTCTTCTTTATGTTCTAAATTTGACATTTATCTTCACGTCCTTTTTATTTGATAATTCAAGTATAAAATGTCAATATATTTTTTTCAAATAAAACTCTTTAGATATGTTTTATTGCATAAGTAAGTAGAACTAGTTCCCTCTATCACACTATACGATAAATCAATTTAGTTAAAAATATCCTCTTTGACTATCGTACTACTGTGATCAGTTAGGGTTTGCTAGTAAGCTATTTACTCAAAAATGCCTTGATATCAGAATTTTTGGTGTTTATATGAATTGATAGAAGTCAATTTTAATCTTTAATCAAGATGCTAGAAATTAACATTGAACAGAAGAATAGAGTCATGCTATAATAATCGTGCAAAAAGGAACTGCGTCAACAGTTCCCTTTTGACAGCACCGCTAAAGACGGTGGCAATTAAACTAAATATTTCAAAAAGAAATAGCCAGTCTTCTCGCTAAAGTGACGGCTATTTCTTTTTGTCATGTTTAAGCATAGTTACAACCAAGCCAATCAAAGAAATGGTAAACATACCAAACCTAAGAATGGTTTGAATTGTCTCATATGCGGACAAAAAGGCATCTCCTTTCTCTAAAGTGTGGGATTATGTGCATAAGCACCACCTCGCTTTCAGAATGGAAAGCCACCGTCATTAAACTTTACTGTCATAAAGGATTATAGCATATAGACTTAGTTATTTTCTTGAAAATCCAAAAAGAACTGAGTCTATTTTTTTGTTTGAAAATAAAAAAATAGAAGGGATAATGCGTATTGAAAAAAACAAACCAACTCACTTATCAAGTGTTAGTCAATTTTAGATTTTTTTGGCTAACTATTTTTTTAACTATTTAATTAGTTTAGTTATTGACAAACAAAATAAATAGTTTATCATTTATTTTGTTGATATCGATATAAACTAAGTAAGTATTTTGGAGGTCATCTTATGAATAATCATGAAATCTTAGAAAATCTGTTAGAGATTGCGCATCAACCGTTTTTGATTTTTGCCTATCAAGTGGAAGAAAAGACAGACAATGCTTTTGAAACATTAAAAATTTTAGTGGCTGAGGACGATGTGACGGCAGGACGATTAGCTGAAGTGCTAGATATTAAACCGTCTAGTGTGACACAAATCATCAAAAAATTAGAAGAGGCTGGGACGGTCATGCGGGAAAAATCAGCAACGGATTCCCGAGTGACTTTGGTCAAGATTACTGATAAAGGTCGAGAAAGTCTGCAAGAGCGTGGTTCAATCAGTACAACGTTAAAAGATGTCTTATTTAAAGGTTTTGCAGAAGAAGAGTTAGCACAATTGAATACCTACCTTGAACGAATGAATGAAAATATCAATCGTCCTGAATTTCAAGAAAAATTAGCTGAAGTTTTCGGCGATGATCAGCGCTGGGAACGATTCAATAAGATGAGTGCGCATTTTGGCAGAGCACGTGAACAGATGATGGATCGCAGTGGATTCGGTGGTTTTGGTCGAGGTGGCTTTGATCGAGATGCCTTCGATGGACGATTTGATAGACATTACGGTGGCTTTGAAGGATGGAAGAAAGGACGTAGAAAATAATGGCACAAGGTGGAGGCGGAAGACCCGTTAGTATCTCGATGAAACAAACGAACACAAGATTTTCTTTGAAAGAATTTCTTGGTTTAATCAAACAAACAAAACCGCGCTATCCTTTACTGGCGATCGGCATGATCTTATTAGCAGGTTCATCAGCTGTACAAGTTTATGTTCCTAAATTGGCGGCTAATTTAGTTAATCATTTTCAAGAGGGGATCGATTATGCTTTATTAGGAAGAGTCGTGGGGATGTCCGTTTTTTCAGCTGTAATTTCAGCGATTGGTGGGACGGTTCTAGGAATTTTTGGCGAAAACGTCATTCAAAATATGCGAAAACGTTTATGGAATAAATTAACGATACTGAAAGTCACCTATTTTGATTCGGTGAAGGCGGGTGAGATGTCCAGCCGAGTAACGAATGATACGACCCAGGTAAAACAACTGTTGGCTGTGACGTTTCCACAAACGATTGCGAGCATCATTACCGTAATCGGGACTGTTTATATGATGATCCGAATGGACTGGCATATGTCGCTAGCCATGGTTATTGCTGTTCCCGTCGTTATCCTATTGATGATTCCTGTGATGACCTTTGGTTCAAAGATCAGTCATATCCGTCAAGATGCTATGAGTCATTTCAATGGAATCGCAACAGAAACGTTGTCTGAAATTCGTTTAGTAAAAACGTCGAATGCCGAACAACAAGCACAAGAACGGGCAGCAAATGAAGTCGATCGTTTGTTTCGCGTTGGTAAAAAAGAAGCAGTCTTTGATGCTGCAATGCAACCAATCATGATGATGGTTTTTATGAGTATGGTCTTTGGTTTGCTAGCTTATGGAATGCATCGTATTGCGATTGGTGCGATGACGATCGGGGTATTGATGAGTTTTCTCATGTATCTCTTCAATCTGATCGGCGCGATGCCAACGATTGCCACGTTGTTTTCTGAAATGGCAAAAGCTGCTGGTTCGACACGCCGTGTACAAGAATTATTGAATGAAGTACCTGAAGACTTTGAATCTGGTGAAGAAGTGGATTTATCGAACAAAACATTGTGTGTTTCTAACGTGGACTTTGCTTATAGTGATGCACCTGAGGAACCGATTTTAACGAATGTGTCTTTTGAAGCTAAACCTAACGAGATCATTGCTTTTGCGGGTCCTTCTGGTGGAGGGAAATCGACTACATTCAGTTTATTAGAACGTTTTTATGAGCCAACAGCAGGTACGATCAAATTTGGCACAACGGAGATCCAAAAGATCAAGTTGTCCAATTATCGTAGTCAAATTGGCTATGTTTCCCAAGATTCTGCTATTATGGCAGGAACGATCCGTTATAATTTAACTTATGGATTAGCGGATACTTACACAGATGAGCAGCTTTGGGAAGTGTTAGAATTAGCCTATGCACGTCAATTTGTGGAAGAGATGCCCAATGGTTTAGATACAGAAGTGGGCGAGCGTGGTACGAAAATTTCTGGAGGCCAACGGCAACGACTGGCAATCGCTCGAGCGTTCTTAAGAGATCCAAAGGTCTTGATGTTGGATGAAGCAACAGCAAGTCTTGATTCTGAATCAGAAGCAAAAGTCCAACAAGCCTTGGCAAATCTGATGAAAGGTCGGACAACATTAGTGATCGCACATCGTCTATCAACGATCGTGGATGCTGATAAAATCTACTTTATCGAAAAAGGAAAAGTAACCGGTTCAGGAAAACACGCTGAGCTTGTTGAAAAACACAAAACCTATGCCAAATACGTAGACGAACAATTTAAAGTTGATACATTGCAAATTGCCTAAGTGTTAAAAAGCTGAATCCTTTTATCTTACTGAAAGAATGCGAAGAATCTAAGAGAAAGAAGAAATACTTTTTTCTGTTCTTTTTATTTGGTTAAACAATTTTCCGCGAAATAGATAATCAGGTTTAGAATGTTTAGGATATGTTTGATAAACTGAGTATCAGACATCTTGAATCCTCCTATGAATTGGTTCGTTAAACTAATTCTAAAGGATTTCAAGGTGTCTTTTTTTCACCGTTTATTCGTTTTTAGAGATACTAGAAGAGACTGAGACAAGTTTTGGCTCAGTCACACAAAGTATAGAAACAAAAGAGAAGGAATTACATACAGGTATAAAAATCTATCATCTGATCACAATTTAGTCGTTTTGTCATCTATTTCATTGACAATTGTATTTGAAAAACGACTCCTCTAGGTTCCCAGTCCCTTACGGACAGTTTGCCTTTATGCTGAGTGATGATTTGTTTGGCAATTGCGAGACCAAGACCATAGCCACCAGTTTCTTTAGAACGAGAGCGGTCTTCGCGGTAGAAGCGTTCAAAAATTCGTCTTTTGTCTTCATCGCTGATAGATGGCCCGTTGTTTTTGACTTCAATCAGCCAATTATCGTTGGAGATTTCAGATTGCAGGACAATTTTTTCTTTAGCTTCTGTGTATTTTAGCGCATTGTCCAGCAGAATAACTAGAACTTGGTGGATACGTTTTTCGTCGACTATCACTGGTTGATCGGCAAAGTTTTCCAAGACAAAATATTGATCGTTTATTTCTGCGATTTCCTGGAAGGGCTGGGCTAATTGACGAATAAAGTCTTTGGGATTAACTGATTCTTTCTGCAGAAGCAACTGATTGGAATCACTGCGTGCCAAGGTTAGCAGGTCTTCAGTCAGGCTTTTCATTCGCCGTGTTTCATTCAGGGCTTGGGCAATTGGTTCAGACTCTTCCAAGATGGTGTGATTGGGTCGGGTGAACAATTGCTGCAGGCTGTTTTGAATGATTGCTAGTGGCGTGCGTAATTCGTGAGAGGCATTTTCAACAAATTCCTGTTGTTTGCGCCATGAGAGCATGATGGGTTGCATATTCATTTTTGAAATGTAAAAGCTTATTCCAATCGAAATCAGCCAAAAAACGACCATACAGATAATCAGTGTTGTCTTGAAGGTTTTCATGGAGTCTGCGATTTGATTGGTATTGGCTAAAAATTGAATATAGGCGATGTCTCCTCCTTTATCTGCTTTGATTGTATACGAATGAAAGGAAAGTTTTTGGCTAGAATAGCCTGCATTTTTTAAACTTAATGCTTGAACAGAATCGAGATTTTTCTTATCTAAGGTTAAATTTTCCAGTTCAGTGAACCGTCCACCAATCGTGTCTTTGTTGAGAATCGCTCCTTCTTTTGACCATAAAATGATCTGAGTATTGAACTGATTATTGCCTTCTGGTCCATTCTCTCTCAGCTGATCGCCCGGCATTTGTGCCAGAAAGGGATTGCTTTGTTGGTACCGGTTGATTTCCATCTGAATAAGATGTTCATTCTCCGCCATTTGAGTTAGTGACAGGTCTGTCTGGCGGTAGGCCGAGCTTTGCAGCAGCTGTAGAGTTATAAATCCTAATAATAGGAAGATACCTGCGAAAGCGGCTACATTTAAGAAGAAAAATTTTAATCGTTGTTTTCTTGATATTTCGGTATTCATAGCATTAATCCTTTTGTAAGATGTAGCCGACATTTCTCAGTGTTTTAAAGAACTGATCTGCACCTGACGGCTTCAAATGTTTTCTTAAGTGACTCATATATACTTCTACAACTGTAATGGTCGTATCGGAATCAAATCCCCAAATCCGATCGAAGATTTGCTCCTTTGTTAAAATCACGCCCTTATTTTGGATGAAATAAACCAAGAGATCAAATTCTTTTCCTTGAATTGATAAGATCTCATCGTCGATGGTTACTTCTTTCGTCGCAAGGTTGCAGGTAATATTTTTATAGACGATTTGATTCTCAGAAAACAATCCTAACGAACGCTTCAATAACGCTTTGACCCGCATAATCAGTTCTTCGCGATAAAAAGGTTTCGTCAAATAATCGTCTGCACCTTTTTGAAATCCAGTGATTTTGTCTTCTAGGCCATCTTTGGCAGTTAGAATCAGCACAGGGGTTTGGATATTTTTTTTCCGTAATTCTGTTAAGATTTCGTAGCCGTTTTTCCCTGGCAGCATCAGGTCCAGCAATATTAGATCATAAACACCAGTTTCTGCTTCAAATAAGCCTTCTTCCCCATCATAGATCTGTGTGATCTCACCTAAATCCGACAAGATTTCTTTTATATTATCTGAAAGTGTCGCTTCATCTTCTACTATTAAAAGGTTTATCATTGATTTTCTCCTTTTTCATCTATTACTTACTCAGTTTACCACGCTTTCCTAAAACAACCTTAAAAACTTTTTTATCTCGTTTAAGCTTCGGTTAAGCCAACTTGCCTATTCTATAAACAGACAAATGAAGGAGGAACCAAAATGAATTATATCAAACGGGCGATTCAAAGCCTTTGGGCAAAAAAAGGACGCAGCATCATTATGATCACCGTCTTTTCCGCCATATTAATTTTTGTATTAGCGGGGTTAACGATCCGCAGCGGCGCTGAACTGGCGACCACGAATGCGAAAAAAAGTGTCGGGGCGACCGTCACCTTATCAACGAACCGAGAGGCAATGTTCAAACAGCAATCAAATTCAGATTCAGATGATGAAAGCAGTCGTCCAGATCCAGGTAGCTTTGAACAGACACCCGTCAACTTGAGTGATGCAAAAAAAATCGCAGAATTAGCGAATGTTAAATCGTATTCATTTGAAGCAAGTACTTCAGCGGATAAAGGCACAGGATTACACCGATCTCGAGTGATAGTGACAGTGAAGAGGAATCTTCGGATGAACAAGCTGTTGGATTTGGTGGACAGAAAGCACCTGGTGGGATGAGTCAAGGGGATTTCCAAATTAAAGGTGTTTCCGAAAGTAATTCTTACAGTGATTTTTCATCAGGAACAGCTAGCCTAGTTGAAGGCAAGGCAATCACTTCGGATGATGAAGGGACGAATAATGTACTGATCGAGCAAAGTTTAGCGGAAGCGAACGATCTAAGTGTCGGGGACAAATTTAAGATTAAAGATACCGATGATAAAGATGTTGAAGTTACTATTAAAGGTATTTACAAAACAAGTGATTCTGGCAACAGTATGAGTGCTCGCTTCAACTTTATGAATCCAGCGAACACGATTTTTTCTTCTTATACACTGGTTAACACCTTAACTGGATCGGAAGGAAAAACGATCGATTCGGCAGTTTATAACTTAGATGATCCCAAAGACATGGACAGCTTTGTAGAAGCAGCGAATAAATTGATCGATACGGATACATTCAGCTTAGAAACCAATGATCAAATGTATCAGCAAATGCTTCAACCATTGAATAATGTATCAAGCTTTGCGAAGAATATCGTGATTTTAGTAGCCGTAGCCGGAGTCATTATTTTGACATTGATTATTATGCTGTCGATTCGTGAACGTAAATATGAGATCGGTGTATTACTTTCATTAGGTGAATCACGGGTCAAAGTTATTTCACAATTTTTCGTTGAGATTTTTGTCTGCATGATCTTCGCTTTAGGGATCGCTGCAGCTAGCGGAAATGTTGTTGGCAATGCAGTCGGCAACCAGTTGTTGAGTCAGCAAACAACTTCGCAAAATGCAGATGGACAAGAAGCGAATACGGCAGGAAACGGCGGTCCAAATCAAGGTAACCAAGGACAAGCACCTGGTGGCGGAAACGGTGGTCCTAGTGGTGGTCAAATGGGAAGCAATCCATTTACACAATCAAAAGAAATTCAAGAACTAAATATTTCAATGCAGCCAACCGAGATTTTAAGTCTTGCAGGAATTGGGCTGGGGATTAGTTTATTCTCAATTGTCCTTTCATCAGCAGGAATTCTACGACTGAATCCGAAGAAAATATTGATTTCCTAATTAAAGGAGGAATTTTTAATGACACTATCAACAAAAGATTTAGGCTACTGGTATGAAGACAACCGACGATTATTCGAAAATGTTAATTTAACTTTTGAAAAAGGCAAAATGTATGCAATTTTAGGTACGAGCGGTTCAGGGAAAACGACTTTTTTATCCCTGATCGCAGGATTAGATACACCAAAAAGCGGAGAAATTCTCTATGACGACAAATCGTTGAAAAAAATTGGATTGCGGGAATATCGTCGTAAAGATGTATCAATTGTGTTCCAAGCCTATAATCTACTGCCGTATTTATCGGCAGTAGACAATGTGGTAACAGCGATGGAGATTGCTCAAAGCCAACAGACAGATAAAAAAGCCTACGCCTTAGCGAACTTGGAAAAAGTCGGAATCACTAAGGATTTAGCAGATAAAAAAGTTACGATGCTATCTGGTGGTCAGCAGCAACGAGTAGCAATCACTAGAGCCCTATGCTGTGAACACGATCTAATCGTTGCGGATGAACCGACTGGAAACTTGGATGAAGCAACTTCCAGCGAGATCGTTAAACTTTTCCAAGAGATTGCACATGAGCAAAAGAAATGTATTATTTTAGTCACCCACGAACAGGATGTCGCTAAAGGCTGCGATGTAGTGTATGAACTGAAAAATCAAGAATTCAATCAAGTATCTTAAACAAACAGAATTTTGGTGCAACTAGTATGAATGAGTAGGAAATGAATAGAGGAGACTGAGAAAATTTTTGCTCAGTCTCTCTTTTAGTAATAGTCGTTTTTTTTAGGTTGAAAGGAATAAAGTGACCTATTAATAAAAAGAATAACAGATATAATTCTTGTAAAAGAGCGATAGATAGGAGTGTTTAGAATGGGATTGTCTCAATGGCTTAGAAAAAATTTTTCAAATAATCAAGATAAAGAAGTCAATGAAATGCTACTTAAGCTAAATAAAAAGATTCATGAACCGAAAGACTTTTGTCCGGCGACTACAGCATTAATCCGCTTGTATGCACTAGAAAAAAAAGCAGAAGAAGTAAATAGTGGTGAAACCAGTTATGAATCTCATACTGAAGCCTTTCATAAAGAAATACAAGTCCATAGTCAAGAAAAGATTTATTTAACAGATTATTTAAATATCTGGCTACAAATAAATGAAGCAAAATTACAGGAATATAAGTTGGATACAATGTTCGAGAAAGGAAATTTAAAGGAAATCAAAGAAGAACTAGCGAAGAATATAAAGATAAAAAGTGAAATTTTATCGCGGTGTTTGGGAGGGGAAATTACTAATTATCGGCTAAATCAACAAGCTTATCAAGAAATGTTTGGGCGAATAAATCCTAAAGGCTGTCAAAGAAACAAAGTGGTAATTGATTTTCAAGTAACAAAGAAGATCACTGATTTCTCATTGAATAAGGGGAGGGATCAGATGGAGAGTCGGACAAACCAAAAAACTCAAACGAATGGATGCCAAACGATGGAAAGTATAACTGATAAAATAAAGGAACCCAGTTTAATCGAAACAAAGGCACAATCTAGTGAGACAAAAGTTCAAGAAAATTTAGGTAGAGAATAAACAAGCACTTTGAGATTGCTTTGATAGTGTGCGTTGTGATAAGTGAAACGCCCTCGAAACAGAGGGTACTGTTTTGAGAGCGTTTCTAGTGCAGAAATGAATATTTATTTATCTGTTTTTATTCATTTTCATATTCTTCAAGCTCAATACTCAAATCTTCCCATTCAGAAAGTTTCGTTTCTTGAGATTGGCGAGTTGCTTCGAGTGTTTGATTCAATTCATTTAATTTGAGATGGTCATCCAAATTCTCTGGGGACACCATTTGCTGTTCTAGTGACTCGATCTGTTCATCTAAAATAGCTAATTCTTCTTCAATTTGAGTGATTTTACGTTGTAAACTACGTATCAGCTTTTGTTGCTCTTTACTTTGGAAATAGGTTTTCTTGTTCGTAGAAATATGCTCTTCTTCTGGTGTTTTTTCAGCTAACAGCTCTGCTATCTCCGCTTCTTCTTGTTTCTTTTCCAAATAATAATCATAGTCACCTAAATAAACTTTACTACCGTTTTCCGATAATTCGATGACTTTTGTGGCAATCCGATTGATGAAATAACGGTCATGAGAGACAAACAACAAAGTACCATCATAATCAATCAAGGCATTTTCTAATACTTCTTTATTATCAATGTCCAGGTGGTTGGTTGGTTCGTCTAAAATCAAAAAGTTTTCTTGATTCATTGCGAGTTTTGCAAGGGCGACTCGGGCTTTTTCACCACCGCTTAGCAAGGGGATGGTCTTTTCTACATCTTCACCAGAAAATAGAAAGGCACCCAAAACGCTACGAATTTCTTTTTCGGGAGTCGTTGGATGTTCATCCCATAATTCAGCTAAAATAGTTTTGTTGGTGTGTAAGTCTGCTTGACCTTGATCGTAATAGCCGATCGTCACATTGGTTCCTAAATGTTCTTTTCCACGGATAAAAGGCAACTGATGGATGATCGATTTTAAAAGCGTGGATTTACCAATACCATTGGGGCCGACCAGTGCAATGGCTTCTTGACGCCGAATATCAAGATTGATCGGTTCAGACAAAACTTCATTATGATAACCAATCGCAGCATCTTCGATTTGTAATACGACATTTCCTGATGGTTTTGCTACATTGAAAAGAAAGTGAGCTTGTTTTTCGTCTCCTTGAGGACGGTCAATCCGATCCATTTTCTCAAGGACTTTTCTGCGACTTTGGGCTCTTTTCGTCGTAGAAGCGCGTACCAAGTTGCGTGCGACAAAATCTTCCAATTTATGGATCTCAGTTTGTTGTTTTTCATAGGCTTTCCATTCAGTTGCTAATTGTTCAGCTTTCATGTCAAGATACTTCGAATAATTCCCTTTATAGTGGCGCATTTTTTTTCGATTTAATTCGTAAACTTCTGTTGCGACTTTATCTAAGAAATATCGGTCATGGGAGACGATCAGTAAGGCACCAGTATAACTTTGCAGGTAGCCTTCTAACCAAGAGAGAGTCTCAATATCTAAATGGTTGGTTGGTTCGTCTAAGATCAAGATATCTGGATGTTGGAGCAACATTCTTGCTAACGCTAAGCGAGTGCGTTGTCCGCCAGACAATTCATTGATTTTTTGATCATAAAAAGACGGATCAAATTTAAAGCCATGCAAAACAGAGCGTATTTCATTTTCGTAGCCATAACCGTTTCTATCTGAAAAATCGTGTTGTAATTTATCGTATTCTTTCAAAAGTGACTCATAGGAAGGTGTATCAGGTGTTCCTTCACTAATCAAGATTTCAAGTTCGCGCATTCGATTTTCCATTTGACGGATTGTTTCGAATGATTTAAGCATTTCATTCCAGACTGTTTCTGCTGAATCTAACCCAGTATCTTGTGCCAGATAGCCTAAAGTAGCAGCTTTATTTTTAGCAATTGTTCCTTCATCGGGGCGTTCGATTCCAGCAAGGATCTTCAAAAGTGTTGATTTTCCTGCTCCGTTACGGCCGACTAATGCGATCCGAGCCCCTGTGCTGATTTCTAAATGGATATTCTCAAATAAGATCTCTGCACCGAAGTGACGAGCAATTTGATTGGCTTGTAATAATATCATGGAATCCTCTTTTCTACTTTGTGAATTCTCTAAGAATAAATCTCTTTTTCAACTAGTAGTCTACCATAAATTCCTTGATACTGCGAGGTTCAAAGAAATGATAAAAAAATGAATAAAGAATAAAATTTCACAATATCCAAGCAATCAAATTGATTTTTTCCTATATATACTGATATGATGGATAAATCAAAGTAAACTTAAAGTAAAAGTGGAGGTAATTAAGTGAAAGATCATGTTATTCCAAAGGCAACAGCCAAACGGCTACCTTTGTATTACCGTTATTTACGAATCTTAAATAATGCTGGTAAGAAAAAAGTATCATCAACTGAATTAAGTGAGGCTGTTCAAGTTGACAGTGCAACGATTCGCCGTGATTTTTCATATTTTGGAGAATTAGGAAAACGAGGCTATGGCTACGATGTTGAAGACCTCATGCATTTTTTCGCAAAAACATTGAATGATGATCAATTGACTAATGTGGCGTTGATCGGTGTCGGTAATTTGGGAAGTGCCCTTTTAAAATATAAATTCCATCAAAGTAACAGTATCCGTGTAAGTTGTGCATTTGATGTCAACGAAGCAATCGTTGGACGGATCGTGGATGGGATTCCCGTTTACCCTATGGAAGATATGTTTGAGCAAATCAAGATCCAACAAATCGAAGTAGCAATATTGACGATACCAGCTGAGCGAGCACAAGAAGTAGTTAATCGGTTGACTGAAGCGGGCATTAAAGGTATCTTGAATTTTACTTCTGCTCGATTAAATGCGCCAGCAGACGTGTTGATTCAAAATGTTGACTTAACGAATGAATTACAAACGTTGATTTATTTTCTTCATTCTGATGCATCCTTGCAAGCGACTGAAGAAACTGAGTAACGAATGATTCAGATGACCTGGTTGGTTTACTAAACAGTCTCAAGTGATGAATGATCATTTTAGAAGTCGTGATTTCCGAAATTGATGTCTCAGTTTTTGTGAAATTTCGGCTCTTTTTTGTGGTCCGTTTGGTGGGTAACCATCTTCTTGTCACCGAACAAAAGTTCCTATATAATCATGATAGGGGTGAGTGAGATGGAATTACAGTTTCCTTTACATAATGATACATCTAGAAAAATCATTCATATCGATATGGATGCTTTTTTTGCCTCTGTCGAAGAACGGGATCATCCAGAATTTAGAGGGAAACCCTTAGTTATTGCCAGACATCCGAGTGACACTGGTGGTCGAGGAGTGGTTACTACAGCGAATTATGAAGCAAGAAAGTATGGCATCCATTCAGCGATGAGTGCGCAAAAAGCATATGAATTATGTCCGCAAGCCATTTTTAAACCAGGCGATCATCAAAAATATAGTGAGATCTCACAAATTGTTCGTGAGATTTTTTACCGATATACGGATATCGTTGAGCCTGTCAGTATTGATGAAGCCTATCTTGATGTGACGAACAATAAACGCAATTGTAAATCAGCAATCAAAATTGCTCGTTTGATCCAAAGAGACATTTGGGAAGAGGTAAAACTGACCTGCTCGGCAGGTGTGAGCTATAATAAGTTTTTAGCGAAATTAGCCTCAGATTTTCAAAAACCTAAAGGCATTACTATCGTTGCACCTCAAGACGCATTGACGTTCCTAAAGGCATTACCTATTGATAAATTTCATGGGGTAGGAAAAAAAACCGTCCCTAAGATGCATGAACTTGGTATTTTCACTGGAGAAGATCTTTATAATTGTACAGAGATGATGTTGATCCAACAATTTGGAAAGATGGGCTATTCGCTTTATCGAAAAGTAAGAGGTGTCCATGATGCACCAGTCAATGTGACAAGAGAAAGAAAATCTGTAGGAAAAGAGCATACTTATGGTCAGCCACTACAAACGGAAGAAGCGGTATTAGCACAATTACAACAATTAGCTGAGAAAGTCGAAGAGTCGTTGAAAAGAGTCCAGAAACATGGAAAAACCGTAGTGTTAAAAGTGAGATATACGGATTATACGACAGTCACGAAAAGAGTCACTTTACCTGAGTATATCTATAAGAAAGAAGCGCTCTTTTATCAAGCAAGTTTGATTTGGGAAGAAATTTTAGGGATTGAACAAGGCATACGTCTCTTGGGGATCACGTTAACGAATTTAGATCCCATGACTTATGAGAATATTGTGTTACCTTTGTGGGAATGAAAAAACAGTAGAAAACGTGTTGGAAATCAACATACGTTTCTACTGTTTTTTATTCAATAAGGAGTGGGAGGACCTAAATGAACTCCTGTTTTTTGATTTGTTCATACGATTCTGTAGCATCGCTGCATTTTTCCCAAATCACTACTCTATTTTCGGCTAGCGATTTTTTGACATCGATGATGCGTTGATTACTACTACCGCGAAACTGTAGTTTTAAATCCTTTTTACTTAGTTCAAAACGTCCATCAACTAAGATATCGATTTTTTCTAAAAGAGCTAACTTGTCTTCGGAGTCTTGAAGTAGTTCGTCAAAAGTATAACCGGTCCACGACCAGATATCTTTGGTCTGACCAAATTCTTGTCGGATACGCTCAACGACTTGGAGACAGACGTCCGTGTTTAGAAAAGGTTCCCCGCCTAAAAGGGTCAGTCCTTGAACGTAATCATGGCGGAGATCGGTAATGATTTGTTCTTCCAGCTCTGGTGTGAAAGGTTTACCATAGCGGAAGTTTTGCGCTGCTTTATTGAAACATCCTTCACAAGCAAATAAGCAGCCACTCACATAAAGACTATTTCTTACGCCTTCGCCATCCACAAAGTTAAATGGTTTGTAATCAGCAATGTAATTTTGGCTGTAATCTTGTGCCAGCCATTCTTTAGGTTTAGGATTTCGCATAAAAAAACTTCTTTCTAACATCAAAGTATGAAAAATTTACTTAAAACTCAAACCAGTTTCACAGCAAGCAGTCTCAGAAAAGATAATGGACTAGCCTCAAAAAAATGCAAATAAATCGAACGGTCACGGTTCACACACCGTTCGATTTATCGTAGTCACGCTGTGAAAGGGGATTGTTTTCTAAGGAATAACGATCGCTCTATCTTTATTCTTAGAGTAAATTAGAACGAAATAGTAGAGAAAGATTACTTCATATGTTTGACACGTGAAGAGATCTCCTTGTGACGACCGTGAACCATTGGGCGTGCTTGTGGGTTACCTAAATAGCCACAGGTTCTTTTAACGACGTCACAAGTTTTTGGATCATGATTGCCGCATTCGGGACATTCAAAGCCACGTTCGGTTGGTTTGAAGTCACCTTCAAAGCCACATTTGTAGCAATGATCAATTGGTGTATTCGTTCCTAAATAGCCAATTTTATCGTAAGCATAATCCCAAACGGCTTCTAATGCTTTCGGGTTTTGTTGAAGCATTGGGTACTCACAGTAATGGATAAAACCACCAGAACAATACTTCGGATAATCTTTTTCAAAATCTAGTTTTTCAAACGGAGTTGGGTTTTTACGAACGTCATAATGGAAACTATTCGTGTAATATTCTTTATCAGTGATGTTTTCGACTTCGCCAAATTTTTCTGTATCTAAACGGCAGAAACGATCAGTTAAGCTCTCACTAGGTGTAGAGTAAACGCTGAAATGATATCCATATTCGTCACCCCAAGCATCTGCTTTGGCTTTTAATTCCTTCACGATATCAAGGGTAAAATCTTTTGCTTCGGGATTGTTTTCCCATTCCCCACCATAAAAAGCAGAAGCCACTTCGTAAAGACCGATATAACCTAAAGAAACCGTTGCACGACGATTTTTGAATAATTCATCGACAGCATCTGTTTTTGAGAGACGTTTACCGAATGCACCATACATATATAAGATTGGTGCGTTAGCAGGGATCGCTTCTTTACAACGATCGACACGATAAACTAAAGCATCTTTCATGATGGCTAAGCGCTCAGAGAGGATTTGCCAGAATTTTTCCTGATCGCCTTTCGCTTCGATGGCAATACGAGGTAAGTTTAGTGTGACCACACCAAGATTCATTCGTCCAACGTTCACTTCTTGGCCATTTTCATCTTTCCAACCTTGTAAAAATGAACGACAACCCATAGGTACTTTGAAACTACCGGTTAATTCAACGATTTTGTCGTAGTTTAAAATATCAGGATACATCCGCTTAGTTGCACATTCCAGAGCTAATTGTTTAATGTCATAATTAGGATCAGTCGGGTTCAAGTTTATGCCATCTTTTAATGTGAAAATCAATTTAGGGAAGATAGCTGTCCGCTTTTCGCTGCCTAAGCCATTGATCCGATTTTGTAAGATTGCTTTTTGAATTTCTCGCTCAAACCAGTTTTTTCCTAAACCAAAGCCAAGAGAAGTAAATGGTGTTTGACCATTTGAAGTAAAAAGAGTATTGATTTCATATTCTAGACTTTGCATCGCATCAAAAATATCTTTTTTGGTTTTTGATTTCGCATACTCTACTCGACGTTCAGGTGTTTCGATCCATTCTTCTGCATCCGCTAAATGTTTTTGATAATTCAGTTCAGCGAAAGGAGCAAGTAATTCATCTGTTCGGTCAGCAGAACAACCACCATATTGACTGGAAGCTACATTTGCAATGATCTGTGAAATTTGAGCAGTAGCAGTTTGAATTGATTTTGGTGATTCCACTTCAGCATTTCCAATTTTGAATCCGTTGTTCAACATTCCTTTGAAATCGATCAAACAACAGTTTGTCATTGGTGTGTATGGATGATAATCTAAATCATGGTAATGGATGTCGCCTTTTTGATGCGCATTTGCGATATGTGGGGGCAACATTTTCAAACCGATGGATTTTCCAACGATACCAGCGGTTAAATCTCTTTGAGTATTGAAGACATTACTATCTTTATTTGCATTCTCATTGACAACTGTTTGGTCTTTATTGATCAATTTTTTGATCGAAAAATTGATATCTGTGGCTTTGCTTCTGGCAAAATCACGTTTTGTGCGGTAATTGATATATTCTTCTGCTAATTCATATTCGTTTTTTTCTAAAAGAATGTGTTCAACGATATTTTGGATCTCATATATTTTAACGTTGTCGGTAAAGCGTCGTTTGATTTCTTGAACGACTAAATCCACGATCGTTTGAATTTTTTCATAAGTAAGTGGAGACAATGAGCCATGAATTTTCTTTTCAGCTTTGACTAAAGCCTCATTGATTTTTGTTTCATCAAATTCGACACGTCGACCATCTCGTTTAATGATTGTTATGTTTGATACTTCTGAATGAAGGGGATCTGTTACTTTTTCTTCAATTTGTACACTCATTTTATTCAACTCCTGCTAAATTCTTCTTGTCTATCATAAAACAAAATCCACGAAGGAGCAACTAAATACTAGCTATATATAGTATGCAAACAGGTGTATAAACGGACAACTATACTATATGTTGTATATATTTCTTTGTGAAAAAAAGTGAAAACGTAAGTTTATAGGATTTTTATTTTGAATATACCGCTTTCGTGAATAAAATAGATGAATAAAAATTTTTTTAAAAAAAAGTTATGTCTGTGAAATGATAAAAATCTAAAAAGAAATGCTCAAATGCTGTAAAGATCAGAGAAAAAAACCAAAGAATATGCTAATATGCTGGTAAGTGTATCAGTGTGGCGAGTAAGCAAAACCCAAGGAGGAAAGCCATGGATAAAATGATCGAGGTAAAACATGTAAGTAAAAGCTATGGAAATAAGCTTTCGCCGGTAAAAGTACTTGATAATATCTCTTTTACAGTAGAAAAAGGAGAATTTGTTGGCATCATGGGTCCGAGTGGTGCTGGAAAGACGACTTTGATGAATATTCTTTCGACGATCAATCTACCAACGATGGGAAGTGTGTTGATCCAAGGAAATGAGATCACTAAAATGAAAAATAATGAATTGAGTGACTTCCGTCGCAAAAAATTAGGATTTATTTTTCAAGAATTTAATTTGATCGATACATTGAATGCGAAGGACAATATCTTACTACCATTAGCGGTGGAACGAATCTCGAAAGAAGAGATGGAAAAAAGTGTGTTGCATGTTGCTCAATTATTAGGGATCGAAGAAATCTTAAAACGTTATCCAGATGAATTATCAGTTGGTCAGAGACAACGGATTGCGGCTGCTAGAGCATTAGTTATTCAACCACAAGTCATTTTTGCTGATGAGCCAACCGGGTCTCTGGACTCGAAATCAGCCACCGAGTTACTAAATTATTTAACAACGATGAACCGAGTAGAAAAATCAACTATCTTATTAGTAACACATGATCCGTATACAGCCAGTTATTGTGATCGGATTTTATTTATCAAAGATGGGGTGATTTTCTCTGAAGTAGTTCGCAGAGGTTCAAGAAACGAATTTTTTGAACGGGTGATTGATATGCAGGCGACCATTGGGGGAGGTGGAAAACTCAATGCTTTATAAGTTGTCTGCGAAAAGTTTTCTGCGACAGTCAAGAGGGTATCTCGTTTACTTTTTTAGTCTAACGTTATCAACGATGATCTACTATTCTTTTAGTACGATTTCTTATGATCAATTATTGAACCGAAGGACACAGCAAGATTCTTTATTAAATGTTTTTTTTGGTATTGGTAGTTGGATTATCTTAATCGTATTACTTTTTTTTGTTATTAGTGCAAATCGTTTTTTCTTTAACCGCAGACAAAGAGAGATTGGGATCTATCAGTTGTTTGGTGTGAAGAAAACCCAAATCTCACTGATCTATGTATTGGAAACAATGGCTATTGGATTATTCGCCTGTACAGCAGGGATTATTTTAGGAATCATTTTCTCAAAATTATTTTCTATGATCTTGATTCGCATGATGAACTTGCAAATCACGAGTCTTTTCTTCATTTCTGTGCCATCGATTTTTGAAACATTTCTGTTGTTTTTTTTGATTTTATCTGTTGTTTCTTTGTATTCATTATGGAAAATCTGGCGCTATCCGACGATTCGAAATTTTGGCGAATACGATCATTTGGAAAGTAGCAAGTTAAGAGTTCGGACACGCCATCGTTTTTTAGGAACACTGGGTTTATTGCTGATCTCTAGTGGTTATTTCTTTGCGGTCCACTATCGGGAATTTGCTGCTAAACTTTTTATTTTTACGCAAGATCTTCGCTTTCCTTTCTTATTATTTGTTCTGATCCTGCTGTTTTGTGTGATCGGGACATATCTGTTCTTTTGTTTTTCCCTACGTGTGTTAATTGATTTGGTGAGTCGTTCTCGAATTAAGTATCGAGGGATCAACTTCTTGCTGATCGGCAATACGCAGATCCATCTGCTGAAAAGCTGGCGGATCAATTCGTTGATCACACTGATCATGGCTCTAGCTTTAACGATGATTGGCGCAATGATGAGTGCGACTGTCATCATGTCTCGAAATGTGGAGATGGTCTCACCGGTATCTTATCAAATGGATAAGGCAACAGCCGACAAGCTGCGACCGCTTCTTGCAAGTGAAGGGCAAACGATCACAAAAGAAATGACGATCAATTACAAAGTAATTGGAAGTTACTATAATGATAAGTTAGACGGGATTTCTGAGGAAAAAGTATTTCAATTGGTAAATTTGATTCCAGAAAAAGAATATCATGCCTTTCGACAATTCAATCCTAAAATGCCTAAAATTGATTTAACATCGGATAACAGCACTGTGGTATTAGATAGTATGAAAAATATCTTTAGAAATTTTTCAATGTATGATTCAACATTCTACTTGCCTGATCAAACTTTAGATATTCAAGCAACCTTACCTAATTTTTTAGGAGATGGTTCGTTGAGGTATTTCGGTCCGACACTCGTTGTCAGTGATGATTATTTTGCTAAAGCATCTGGACTAAACTATCAAGTGGTCAATTGGAATGTGCAAGGGGGAGATCAGGAAAAAATCATTGAACGTATTTCTAAAGAGATTCCTACAAGTTATGAGAACATCATTTATTATGATTATGAGATCAAAGGAGAGTCTATAACTGGAACGATTCATAAAAATGAATCGCACCAAGAAAAAGCAGCTTCAGATCAATCTTCTGATGAATACAATAATGAAGATTCACGTCTTAACTTTTCTGCACGTTTCCCATTTAAACGGACAGTTGAACAAGGAATTGGTTTAATGGCGTATGTTTCGATCTTTATTGGAATAATTGTTATTGTCACGACTGGAAGCATGCTGATGGTTCGTCAATTAGCAGAAGCAGAAGAAGAACGAGAGAATTATCAATTATTAACGAAATTAGGGATTTCTCGAAAAAAAGTGAAGCGAGTCATCTTTGGACAAAATGCGATCATGTTTTTCCCACCAATTATTTTGGGGAGTATGCATACCTTTTTTGCCATTGAAGTATTTACTCAATATGTCGATACAGCAAATTATGGGTTAGCATATCTGATTTGTGGCTCACTTGTCTTGATCTATATCTTGTTTTATTACATCACAAGTGTCTTATATTGCAGGATTATTGAGGAGTAAATCAAGCTATATTTAAATGATCAAAAGGTTAGTACTTTGTTTTTTTAATTTGAATGAAGAAAGACTTAAACGATTGGTTACATAGATCGTTTAAGTCTTTTTAGCTTTTTAAAAAAAAATCTTTATTTATTTGAGGTGATGCTTATATTATAATAACCGTCTTTTTGTAGTTAATCTAAATTGTGACAAAATTGTTAGCAGAAAAGCGATTACTGTTAGGAAAACAAATGTTGTTTTTTAAAAAGAATGGGTAAAATTGTTTTGAGATTCGATTAGGAGGGAAATATAAATTGAAAAATTGGTGGAATAATCCTCAATTTAGGTACTGGGGCACGTTTGTGGTACGAACATTATTGTATAGTGCAATTATTTTTATGTTGATTTATTTGTACCATTATAAAAATGTCCAAGGCGGATCTTTTATCTATAATGAATTTTAGGAGGAAGACGATGGATATTCAAACAATCGTTGAATCAATTGATTTTTTTGGTCAAACGGAACCAGATCGGGTCGTTTATCAGACAGAAACCACAGAGCATACCTATGGGGAGCTAAAAAGAAAGTCCGATGCTTTAGCAGCTTATTTAGACAGAAATCTACAGAAACAGGGACCAATCGTGGTTTTTGGAAATCTAGAGTTTGAAATGATCGTTTCTTTTCTGGGGGCCACCAAAGCCGGTCATGCCTATCTTCCGATTGAAGAACATACGCCGAATGAGCGAATTGAATCAATTCTTCGAGTAGCAAAACCAGCTTTGATCATTAGTGTCGGTGACTGGCAGATGGAAACAGATGGTATCCCAGTGATTTCTCGGGAAGAATTAGCAACGATCACGAAAAAAGAGAGTCAATACGAAGCAACACATCCAGTTAAAGGTGACGAAAATTATTACATTATTTTTACCTCTGGTACTACAGGTGAGCCCAAGGGTGTGCAAATCAGTCATGATAACTTATTGAGCTTTGTTCGTTGGACGATCCAGGAATTTCATCTTGAACAGGGTCTACGTTTCTTATCACAAGCACCATTTTCGTTTGACTTATCTGTTTTTTCGATTTATCCAGCACTTGTGACAGGAGGAATGTTAAAACCCTTAGAAAAAGCGGTTATTCAAGACTTTAGACAATTATTTTCTACTTTAGCAAAGTTGAAATTAGATGTCTGGGTGTCAACTCCTTCATTTATCGATATCTGTTTGATGGAACCCACTTTTGATGCGGAACATGTACCAGATCTAGCCACTTTCTTGTTCTGTGGGGAAGAATTAACCAAAAAAACAGCGCAAGAATTATTAAAACGATTCCCTGAAGCCCGTATTTATAACACGTATGGACCAACGGAAGCCACGGTTGCTATTTCAAGTATCCAAATCACTCAAGGTATTTTAGATCGCTATGAACGTTTACCGATTGGTTATATCAAAGAAGATACCGAGGTTCAGATTGTGAATGATCAAAAAGTGCAACCGGTCAATCAAACAGGCGAAATTATTATCTTGGGTCCTAGTGTCTCCAAGGGGTATCTGAATAATCCAGAAAAAACCAAAGCTGCTTTTTTCAAGAAACAGGATCAACAAAGTTATCATACTGGCGATGCTGGGTTTCTTAATGAGGAAGGTCTTTTGTTCTATGAGGGACGAATGGATCAACAGATAAAACTTCATGGGTATCGTATCGAATTAGGAGATATCGAACACGGGCTTTTGTTAGATGAACGGATTAAACAAGCGATAGTTGTTCCAAAATACCAAGGAACTAAAGTTCAACAACTAGTTGCTTTTATTGTATTAGAAAAAAATTCGCCAGAACCAAGTTTTAAACTCTCTAAATCAATTAAGGAAAAATTGGCACATTCGGTCATGGATTACATGATCCCTCAAAAAATCAATTACATTGATCTTTTACCACAAACGGTGAACGGGAAAATCGATCGGAAAAAATTAATAGCTGAGGTGAATCCTCAATGACCTTTCCACATATGATCCCGTACGCAGAACCTTATTATTTTCTGCTGTTAATCATCGGTTTAGTACCGATCGTGCTATCATTGTTGATTCGAGGGAAAAGATTGCCAATTTATCAAACACTCATCACCTTGCTTTTCTTATTCATCAGTTTTGGTGGTGTCTATTGGCAACAAGGTGTAGCCTTGATTGCATATGTTGTTTGGCAGACATTATTAGTTTGGGCTTACTTCGTTTACCGTCAAAAGGAAAATCAAGGTATTTGGTTTTACTTAGCGGTGATCCTAGCGATTTTCCCATTATTTTTAACAAAAGTCACACCGTTTTTTGCCCATGGGAAAGAATCTTTTCTAGCTTTTCTAGGGATCTCCTATCTAACCTTTAAATCTGTTCAGATGATCATGGAAATTAGGGATGGATTGATCAAGAACTATCAGCCTTTTCGTTATATTCAATTTTTACTCTTTTTTCCAACGATTTCATCTGGACCAATCGATCGCTATAGAAGATTTGAAAAGGATCAATGTCAGCCGCCTGCAACTGAGAAATATCTGACATTATTAGAAAAAGGTATCCAAAATATTTTTCTAGGTTTTTTATACAAATTTATTATTGGCTATTATTTGGGTCAAGTGTTGTTACCAATCGTTTCCAAAGCTGCCTTGCAACATGGTGGTTTTTCTTGGTCATTAGTAGGATATACCTATGTGTATAGTTTATATCTGTTTTTTGACTTTGCAGGCTATAGTTTGTTTGCGGTGGGAACGAGTTACTTGATGGGGTACCAAACACCAATCAACTTTAACAAACCATTCTTGTCTTGGAATATCAAAGAATTTTGGAATCGTTGGCACATGACGTTATCATTTTGGTTTCGAGATTATGTTTATATGCGCTTGATGTTTTTCTTGATGAAGAAAAAATGGTTCAAAAGTAAAATTGTAACCTCGAATATTGGTTATTATGCATTATTCCTATTGATGGGAATCTGGCATGGTCTAACTTGGTATTACATCGTGTATGGGTTGTATCATGCTACTTTGATTTGCTTAACCGACGTTTGGCTACGATTCAAGAAAAAACATAAAAAACAACTACCATCCAATTGGTTTACTCACGCTTTTGCTGTCTTTATGACTTTCCAAGCAGTTTGTTTTAGTTTATTGATATTTTCGGGCTTTTTAGACCAACTATTGTTTAAGTAAAGCAGATGATTATCTAAGACTTAAAAATGATTTATTTTACATTATGATTATTTAAGGAGAGATTATATTATGGAAGAACAAATTTTAACTATTTTAGAAGACATTACAGGAACAGATGAAATAAGAGAAAATCGAGAGCTTGATTTGTTTGGTGAAGGATTGCTGGATTCACTTGCTTCTGTTCAATTATTAGTCGAATTAGATGGACAATTAGATGTTCAAGTCCCTGTTTCTGAATTTGATCGTGAACAGTGGGGCACACCGAATAAAATCATTGCACAAGTACAAGAATTGAAGGGATGAGAATGAAAAAGAAATTATTTGCTATTTTCGGTCCAATCCTTTTAGCCTTTGGATTGATAGCAGTTTTTTTCACTTCTTCGTATCGTGTGGATCTAACCGACCCAACAGTCATAAAAAAAGCTTCTACATCCATGTCCGAAAATGTGTTAAAAGGAGATACCATCAAAAACGAAGCCTTAGCTGAAAAAAAATATGTTCCTTTTTTTGGTTCAAGTGAACTCAGTCGGATCAGTCCGTTTCACCCATCCGTCTTGGCGGAGAAATACCATCGTGATTATCGTCCCTTCTTATTAGGGGCACCTGGGACACAATCATTAAGTCAGTATATGATGATGCGCTCTGCAGGAGATGATTTGAAAAATAAGAAAATCGTTTTTATCATTTCTCCACAATGGTTTGTCAAAGATGGCGTAAAAAAAGATTATTTTGATACGTATTATTCACAGTTACAAACCCTTGACTGGCTGTTCTCATTGAAAAAAATCACTCCTGCTGATCGTTATTTAGCTAGAAGACTTTTACATTTTTCTATCGTTAAAAAAGATGAAAAATTGACGGAAATGTTACAAATGATCAAAAAAGGTCAACTTCCTTCTGTTGAAAAACGAAATCAATTGCGCTTGAACTGGAATATTTTAAAAAGAGAAGATGAAATGTTCAGCAATATTGGTCTGAAAAGTAAACAAGACAAAATTGATCAGGCAATGAAGCCGTTGCCTGCTAATTATCAAGAAAAAGTTCTGGCAAACCTAGCGGAAAATATTGGGAGAAAAAGTACAAGCGACAATTCTTTTGAGTTAAAAAATGATTTTTATAAAGAGCGCATTCGTCACCACTTAAAAGAGCTGAAAAATTCTCAAAAAAATTGGGATTATCGTTTTTCACCTGAATTTTCAGATTTTCAATTAGTCCTACAGCAATTAGCCCAAGAACAGGCAGAAGCATTATTCATCATTCCACCTGTGAATCAAAAATGGAGTGATTATACTGGGTTATCTCAAGAAATGCTTCAAGGATTTGCAAAGAAAATCAAATTTCAATTGCAGAGTCAAGGCTTTGATCGGATCGCAGATTTTACAAAAATGGCTGATCAACCTTATTTCATGGAAGACACCATTCATTTAGGTTGGAAAGGGTGGCTAGCAGCAGATCAACGGATTAGACCGTTTTTAGAAAACCAACAACAACCAAGTCACTATCAATTGGATCCATCATTTTATAGTAAAGACTGGCAAAAACATTCACCAAATGATTTAAAAGAAAACCAACAGTAATGGAGTTTCGAACACGAAGTGCATAAAAGAAACGCTCGTTTACTGCTGTCAGTCCATTTAAGAGAAAATAGCGATTGCTATCGTATGCATTATGCAAAAAAGCCAGGATTATTGAAAGTTATTCGGTAAACTTTCGAGGAATCCTGGTTTTTTTCTAACTGAAAAAATCGTTCTGCTGAAAAGCACACCTAATAAATGGTATAATCTAGCTATCAATACGAGAAATGAGGGAGACGTTTTGGATAAAAAAGAAGAACAGTTATTGATTGATCTGACTTCAGCCAAAGGAGTACCAGGCAATGAAGAAGAAGTGAGACAAGTCTATAAAAAGTATGCAAAAGACTTTGCGGAAGATATTTTTTATGATGGTTTAGGTAGTATTATCGCCAAACATGGTTCTGGTGGTGGACCTAAGATTTTTATTTCTGGTCATATGGATGAAGTGGGATTTATGGTAACTAAGATCACTGATAAAGGTTTTTTGGAATTTCAAACATTAGGTGGTTGGTGGGGACAAGTGATGTTAGCCCAACAAGTGGAAATCAAAACACAAGCTGGGAAAGTGATCCATGGCGTGATTGGTTCGAAACCGCCACATGTTTTAACCCCACAAGTAAGAAATAAACCGTATGATATCAAGGATATGTTTATTGATATTGGAGCAACAAGTGATAAAGAAGCAAAAGAATGGGGTATTCGCCCTGGCGATATGGTAACCCCATATATTGAGTATAAACGGTTGAATGGCGGTAAATTTTTACTAGCTAAGGCTTGGGACAATCGCATCGGTACAGCTGTTTCATTACGAGTTCTTGAGAATTTAGCAAAAGAAGGACATCCCAATGTTTTATTCGCAGGGAGCGATGTGCAAGAAGAAGTTGGCCTTAGAGGGGCACGCACAAGTACGCACTTAGTGAATCCAGATATCGCCTTTGCTTTAGATACAGGAACAGCTGGAGATACACCGGGGATGACGCCAAAAGAAGCGGATTCGATTTTGGGTAAAGGTCCACAAATCTTGATTTTTGATGCTTCAATGATTCCACATAAAAAACTGTTGAATTTTGTGATTGATGTGGCGGAAGAAATGGATATACCATTCCAATACACCGTCATTACTGGTGGTGGGACAGACGCAGGACAGATGCATTTGACAAGAGATGGGGTACCGTCTGTGGCGATTACTGTTCCGGTGCGGTATTTGCATTCACATACTTCAGTGATCCATGAAGATGATTATTTGAATACTGTGAAATTAGTGACGGAATTAGTGAAGCGATTAGACCACAAAACAGTTGAAAAGATTAGGAGTTATGATTAATGGAAACAAAGTTATCACTTTCAGATTATCGCAAAAAAGCTCGAGCTAGCCTTGCGCAACAATGGGGAATCAATGCTTGGCTAGTCTTTCTTTCGATGTTTGTTGCGGGTTTGATTCAAATGTTTTTTGAGGGATTTTTTTTCGTAGATAGCACGCAACAACAAATAGTTAGCTTTTTACTAGAGAATTTCCTTTTATTTGCTTTTTCATATGCCTTATATTACATTGCGCTGGTAGTTGTTCGCGGCGGCAGAGCAAAAAGTAATTTATTGTTTGCCGTCTTTCAAAAAAAATATTTTGGACCTATTTTAGTGATTAATTTGATCAATGTTGTGATCAATTGGATCATTAATGCCCTTGTTTTATTACCAGGTTTTTTGATTGGTGGTGTCAATACTTATACACAATTACTATTTAATTCAAACACAATTTCAACAGATGTGTTATCAGGGAATGCTTTGGACATTAGTTACGTTTTGACCACCCTGCTCATGACCTTTGTTTCTCTTTTGTTGATGAGTATTGTGGGCGGATTGTTTCAATTTGCGGCTTGGACTAAATTTGATTACCCAGAACTTTCAATCATCCAGTGTTTGCAATACGCGTGGTATTTATTAAAAGAGCGTTTAGGTACTTATATCCTATTACAACTTTCATTTATCGGGTGGTACCTTGTTGGAGCCCTAGCCTTGTTCTTTGGTTTATTGTGGGTTATCGCCTATGTCAATGTGACCATTGCAGGTTTTTACGAGCAAGCAAGACTTGAAAAAGAACCCCCAGCTACTTATTTTTCATAAAACATGAGAGAGGTTTCACAGAAAAAACAGGATTCTATTACATTGATTCTGAAAGGAGAACGATCATGAAATTAACTGTATTAGGTTGCTTAGGCGCCTATCCATATAAAAATCAAGGAACGACTAGCTATTTATTGCAGTCAGCTGGCTTTAACCTACTGATCGATGCTGGTAGCGCCACCTTGATAAAATTACAAGAGCATCTTGAACCGTTAGAACTTGATGCGGTTATCTTGAGCCATTACCATCATGATCACATCGCTGATCTAGGTGTATTGCAATATTATTGGCAACTACATCCTGAAAAAGAACCAGGAGCTATCTTGCCAATCTATGGTCATACTAAAGACACTTTTCATTTTGATGAGTTAACAATGCCAAACGTGTCAGAAGGACGTGGCTATTTTGAGGCAGAAGAATTGAAAGTAGGTCCTTTTTTAATCACGTTTATGGAAACCATCCATCCAGTGGTGTGCTATGCCATGCGGATCGTCGAAGAAGCGACTGGCAAAGTCTTTGTTTTTACAGGTGATTCCGGCTATTTGGAAAGTTTTGTAGAATTTGCTGAAAATGCAGACTTATTTCTAGCAGATACTTATCTGTTTGCTGGTAATGAACGACACAAAGCGCACTTTACGTCAAAAGAAGCGGGGGAACTTGCGAAAGCAGCAAAAGTCAAAAAGCTAGTATTGACCCATTTACCTCAATTTGGGGATCTTACACAATTACAGAACGAAGCGCAACAAGCTGCGGGTGATACAGTAGAAGTAGCACTAGCAAAAGTCGATAAAGTATTTGATATCTAGGAGGAAGACAATGATTTTTGTACCGAATGACAAGCATGATCCACGTATCAATCTAGCAATTGAACAATTTTTACTCCAAGAAATGCCTGTTGATGAACCGATTTTATTGTTTTATATCAATGAACCATCTATCATTATTGGGCGTAATCAAAACACGATCGAAGAAATCAATCGAGATTACGTTGAACAACAGGGCATCCATGTCGTTCGTCGTTTAAGTGGCGGTGGAGCCGTCTATCACGACTTTGGAAATTTAAACTTTAGTTTTATCATGCCTGATGATGGCGATTCTTTCCGTGATTTTGCTAAAGTTACTAAGCCAATTATTCAAGCTCTTCACGAATTAGGGGTATCTGGAGCGGAATTAAAAGGCCGAAATGATTTAGTGATTGATGGTATGAAATTCTCTGGTAATGCAATGTATGCAACGAATGGTCGAATGTTTGCCCATGGAACTATCATGTTTGATTCTGACATCAATGAAGTGGTCAATGCGTTAAAAGTAAAAAAAGATAAAATCGAGTCCAAAGGGATCAAATCGATTCGTTCTCGTGTGACCAATATCAAACCATTTTTACCTAAAGAAAGACAAGAGATGTTAACAGAAGAATTTCGTGATGAAATTCTATTAAAAATATTCGGAGTAGCAACGTTGGCAGAGGTTAATACGTATCAGCTAACAGACAAAGACTGGATCAAAATCAACGAAATCTCTGATCGCTATTATCGTAATTGGGATTGGAATTATGGGAAATCACCTGATTTTAACTTTTCGAGACAAAAGCGGTATCCGATTGGTTCGATCGAAGTCCATCTGAATGTGTCACATGGTTTGATTGATGATGTGAAAATATTTGGTGACTTCTTTGGGTTAGGAGAGATAAAGGACGTCGAAGAAAAACTGATTGGACAAAGATATGATAAATCAGTTTTAAGTGATGTAGTAAAAACGATTGATATCAAAAAGTATTTTGGTGCGATCGAAGCTGAAGATTTTCTTGCTCTTTTATATTGATCGAATGTTAGTCATTAGTCAAAAACAGGGAACACCAATGATTGGTGTTCCCTGTTTTTTATCTTTTTTTGAGAAAGAGAACGAATATTATTTTGTCCGCTCAAACCTTCATTCAATGAATCAATTTTCCAATCTGCCAAAGACATTATATGCTTTTCTTGGGATTTGTTTTAGTCAATTGGATGATTAAACGATCTACCTGACTATCTTTTTCCTGAGTCAACGTTCCTGCATAACGTTCCGCCACATCTTGGATTATTTTTAAATCAAACTGTTCTTGTTCAGCAAAGTTTTCGGTAATTCCTTGTGAAAAGAGATTTGTTTCATAGTTTGCGCTATGTTCACAACGAATCAATAGTTGATTTTCTTTTTCCTGCATCGATAAATAAATTTTTCGATGTGTTGGATCTTCAATGGCATGTGTTTCTCTAAAAGAATGTTCTAAGACATGAATCAGTATTTGGGTCAAGTCATCATCATTGACGGTCAATACTTCTGGTAGTTCGGCTTGAAACTTCACCTTGATATTTCGCTTTGATGCAATCTCTTGATAACGAGCTAAAATAAGATTAGTGAGTTGGTGAGAGGAGTAAGAGAAAATAAATTCAAAATTTCGAGCATTAGTTAAGATAGTTTGCACATAATTTTGTACTTCATCGGTTTCTTCTTCCTTGACCAAATGTTCTAAGTTTTCCATAGTCTGGATAAACTCAGTTCTTAATGTACTGATTTCTTGAATGTGATCACGTAGCTGATCATAATGTTGTTCAAGTAAATCCGATTTTGTTTTCAAGAAATTAACAGTTCGCTGATGCTTATCAAAGCTGATGATGTACTCGATAATATTATAACAAATGATAATAATCAGAATTATCATAAATAGAATAGTAGACCAATTAATATTTGCATTATAAATACCTAATGATGGTTGGATATAAAGCATACAATGGAAAATGGCAATCAGCACAATCCACGGTGTACAAGCAATGAAAAAACGATTATTCCGATAGGCTTCCCCAACACAGACAAGGGAAGTAACTAATGTACTGATTACACTAACCGCATTAACAATGGGCATTAGTTCAGTTAATTCTCCTACTGTCATCAATGAATAAATAAGGACACCTATTTGGATGGAGACTTGCAGAAAACAAAAGAGACCATATATTTTTTGATAATGTTTCATTCGGGATAAATAATACAATACCAGAAATACTGAAGTTAAAATAGTAAATGTATCAGATAAAATCGAATGGACGATTGGTTCAAAAAGGATGCCGCTTAATATATCTTCAGAGATTGATTCAAACCCTAAGACTAACGCAAAACAACTGAGAATGATCAGTGAAATATCTAGTGTCTTTTTTTTGTAAAGCTTAAAAATGGCGTACACCAATATCCCAATTCCTAAAAAGATGGCAATGATCATGGTAACTACTTGAGGAACAGATTGGGAAAAAATAAAGCTGATGATTGGTCCCGTATTTCCAACATAAACTTTTGGTGGAATACCCGAATAGTTTTCATATGGTGAAGTAACTTCGATTTTTAAGTGTTCACCAGCATAATGTGTAGGCAGATCAATAACTGCCAAAGATAAACCAGGATGAAGTTGGTCTTGTTCATTTGTTCGATCATATAAAAGTTGATCATTTAAATAAACTTTTATCCATTGGTTGTTTTCCCGAATCACTAAGTTCGAATCGTCCATCTCTTCTTTTAATATAGTTTCCATCACAAAAGTTTCATTTCTTTCAACTGTTGGAAGGTAACTAATATAATGACTATCAAAACGAAAATCAGGTTCATTTTTTAAGTAAAATTCCCATGAATTTTTTATTTCTTTGACCTTTCCACTATCAGAAGGAGTAAAAATATAATAAAAGAAATATACTGTTATCATTAAAAATAACGTTGATAATAGAATAGTGAAAAACCATTTTATCTTTAATGAGTTCGCTTTTTTAAAATATTCAATGTTATTAAAAAAGTTCATAATGTGTCCTTTCTAAAAGTAACATTTTTTTTAGGGTAAACGTTTTTTGTTTTCTAGTCAATCATAAACCTGCATAAAGTTAGATAACAAGAGTTATTTTTTAGATTTTTTTTAAAATTCTTTCAATTCGTTGTAGAAGAAATAGAGTTAAAATTGATAAAATTAAATCGTTATTATATGATGGGAAATAAGAAATGAGTAAAGGGAGTGGAAACTAGTGCCATTTTATAAAAAAATAACCTATATTAGTTCAATTACACTGATTGTTATTTTAGCGATCATTTTGAGCATTATTTTACTTCCTAAAATAGCTGGTCTATCAACCCATATTATTGAAGATCGTGGTATGAGTCCTTACTATAGCCAAGGAAGTTTGATCTATGTACGTCCGAAGAAACCAGAAGAATTGTTGGTTGGTGACGTGATTACGTACTATGAAAACTCAGGAGAGCAAATAACCACCCGACGAGTGATCGCAGTGGAAAAAGACCATCAAGACTTTTATACTAAAGCAGATAGTTCTACGCAGACCGAATCCGGTGTAGTGGGGAGAAGATACATCATTGGAACGCCCATTTTTCAGATTCCCTATATTGGCATTCTTTTATCAAAGTCAGCATTTACTTGGATGCGCTGGCTATTTTTTACCATCGCCTTTTGTTTGACCGGTATTACAGCTTGGAATATGCTAGATGAATTTGAAAAAAAGAAAAGTTTCAATCGGTTTTTTACTCATAGCCAACGAAAAGGAAAGTGAGTGTAAATTTGTTTGCAACTTGTGGATTTGTCAGGTTCTTCGTATAATAATTTGGAAGAGGAGGCAGATTATGCGTAATGAAATGATGCATCGTCCGGTAGTAAAAGAAGAGTTAGTTGATTTTATGCGGACAAAACAGAAAAAACTGTCTGGAGAGCTTGGTTTGATTGAAGAAGAAGCCCATTTAGCGGAAGTACCGATCATTCCCCATGAAACAGTCGTATTCATGCAGTTTTTATTAGGGCAATTAAAACCAAAGAATGTTTTAGAAATTGGTGCAGCTATTGGTTTTTCTTCTAGTTTGATGGCTCAATTAATCAGTGAAAAAGGTCACGTCACGACGATCGATCGTTTTGATGTTATGATCAAAAAGGCCAAGGCAACTTATGAAAGACTTGGCTTAACCGAAAAAGTTACTTTACTAGAAGGACAAGCGGCTGATATTTTACCAGAACTAACTGGGCCTTATGATTTTATTTTTATGGACAGTGCCAAATCGAAATATATTGAGTTTTTACCAGAATGTTTACGTCTGCTAAAAAAAGATGGCGTATTGATGGTTGATGATATTTTTCAAGGCGGAACGATTTTATTGCCTGATGAAGAGATTCCTAGAGGTAAACGTGCCATTCATCGTAAATTAAATGAATTTTTACAGGTCGTCATGACCCATCCAGACTTGACTTCCACATTAGTGCCGCTAGGTGATGGTGTGATCTTGATAACTAAAGAAAAAGAGCAAATTCATCTACCTTAAGAGTATTTACCTTGTTACGACAAAAAGCTTGCTTTTTGTCGGACACTAGGTAAAAGAGGAACGCTTTCTATTGAGCAATCTTTTTTATTGATAAAATAACTATTTCATATTGACAGAACCAAAATGATTCTATATAATTATTTTTGTTCCGAAAAAGCTGTCATAGTAGCTCAGCTGGATAGAGCATCCGCCTTCTAAGCGGACGGTCGGGGGTTCGAATCCCTCCTGTGACGTAAAAAAAACCAAAACCGGTAGAAACGAAAGTTTCTACCGGTTTTTCTTTGTTCTGGTAGTTGGACCAAATGGGTACGTAGCAAGTATTCTTATGATACACAGTCTAATCAGGTAGGATTTTCTACTTACTAGGTATGTGTTAAAAAAGAATATATTGGATGTTTTTCTAAGTAAAAGGAGTAGTTAAAATTTTTACTCTACAAATTCATACATTCGTGTATTTTAACTTCGTTTAAGCAGAAATCAGTCCATCCTCTATAGGTGGATGATGTTTGGTATCAGGGGATCCAAGGTTCTTATAATATAATCGCTACAAGTGTGTTTGTTTTTTTATTTTTGAACGGTTCGGCTATACTTATTCTAAGCCGATAGGCAGAAATGAATAGGGGGAGAAAATATGTCGATTATTTCACAAATTATCATTACATTAGTTGCAATTGAATTTTTTTATATCATGTATTTAGAAACCTTTGCTACAACTTCTAAAGCAACTGGCAGAGTATTTAAAATGAGTCAAAAAGAATTAAGTAATTCGTCGGTACAAACGTTATTTAAAAATCAAGGTGTTTATAATGGATTGTTAGGTATTGGTTTATTGTATGCCATTTATATTTCGTCTGCACCAAAAGAAATGGCAAGTTTGTTATTGATTTATATTGTACTGGTCGCAGCTTACGGTAGTATCACTAGTGACAAACTAATTATTTTGAAACAAGGTGGTCTGGCAATCATTGGATTACTGACTCTTTTGATTTGAGTTAATCTTATTTTATAAAAATTTTCATGAAAACGCCTATAACTTTGTGAAAAAGCTGACATGAGTTAGAAAAATATGCTATTCTAGTAGTTGCGTGTTTCATAAAATTTTTATAAAAAAGGAGTCTCTAGGTTGTTCAAAAAGTATATTTTTTTACTAAATGAAGAATTTGACGGATATGATCGTCAAAAATTCCAAAAAGATTTATTAGCTGGTATTACTGTAGCTGCAGTAGCTTTACCTTTAGCGTTGGCGTTTGGCGTGTCCAGTGGTGCAAATGCTGCGGCAGGATTAATTACAGCGGTTATTGCTGGACTTATTATTGGTGGCTTGTCAGGTGGTTTTTATCAAATTTCAGGACCAACAGGCGCAATGGCTGCGATCTTGATGTCGATTGCAGCTACTCAAGGGATGTCTGGGGTGTTACTGGCGACATTTTTAGCAGGACTATTATTGCTAGTGGCAGGCATTTTTAGATTAGGAACATTGACCTCTTTTATTCCAGCTCCAGTGATTACTGGATTTACCTCGGGAATTGCTATTATCATTGCCTTGGGTCAAGTGGATAACTTGTTTGGTGTCCATTCAGAAGGTGCAAATGTGATTGAGAAGTTTCTCAGCTATCAGACCTTTGGCTTTTCGATAAATTTTTCCTCCTTTATTATGGGATTATTAGTGATCATCGGAATGATTATCTACCCCCAAAAGTGGGCTCAAACTATACCAAGTTCTTTGATGGCAATTATTCTTGCAACGGTTGCGATGTTCTTGTTTCACTTGCCGATAGCAACCGTGGGAAAAATTCCACAGACGTTGATCAGTAGCGATCGCTTAACGTTTGCAGCCTTTCATCTTGATTCTTTAAAAGAAGTGATGGTGCCAGCGATTAGCATTGCCTTGCTTGGCATGGTGGAAAGTTTGCTCTGTGGTGCTTCTGCGGGACGAATGGCAAACAAACCATTGGACAGCAACCAAGAACTTGTTGCGCAAGGAATCGGAAATCTAATTTTACCATTTTTTGGAGGCATTCCAGCGACAGCTGCGATTGCCCGAACAAGTGTGGCAATTAAATCAGGGGCACAGACTCGTTTAGCTGGTATCATTCATGCTTTGGTTTTGTTTTTATCTATGATTATTTTTGCACCAATTATGTCAAACATTCCTATGCCAGCTTTGGCAGGAGTGTTGATTGTTACTGCTTGGCGCATGAATGAATGGGAAACGATCAACGTCTTGTTCACTAAGAGATATTGGTCTGGCATCTTATTATTTTTGATTACTATGGGATGTACCGTGATTTTTGACTTAAGTATTGCGATCGTCATCGGCATTATCGGTGGCTGTATTTTCTTTGTGATCAAAAGTGCGGCAATCACGATCTCGGTTGAAACAATCGATTGGGAACGAATGGATTTGCCAGAAACGAAAAAATTAGATAATTGGACAGTTGTCTATATTAGCGGACCACTCTTTTTTATGTCTGCTGAAAAATTAAAAAATACATTAGCTGATCTAAATCAAAAAGAGGGGATCATTTTTTCTATGCGTGGTGTTCCAAGTATTGATTTAACTGCCCGGGCTGTTTTTGATGAGTTTCAAGAAAAAGCTGAAATGCGAGAACAAACGATTATTTACACCTCGCTACAACCAGAAGTAGAAAAACAACTACAGCATTTATGGCAAAAAGCTGGCTTTGAGCAACACCAAACAGTAGCGCATGCACTCTCAGCGCTGCATGAACAATATACGTAATCAGTCATGAGCAGGAGAAATGTTTTTGAGAAGCAGGGCAAACAAAGTGTTTTTTGCAGTGTTTAATTAAAATAAGCTATAAAAATTCAAAAATCCCGAAACAGCTTTTTTCTGTTTCGGGATTTTTTACCTATGGAAGCTGTGGCTATTGATTGCTAGGATCTTTCTCGAGATAGTTTGCTAAGGTAAGCCAGTCTTTGCGGATCACGTCAGCTAATGTTCGATTGTAAAAAATAGCTGCAGGATGGAAAAGCGGGAGGATCTGGTAGCTTTTATCACTCCACTCGTAAGCATCTTTTTGTTGATTCAGTTTTAAAATAGGCCCAGTATAAAGCTGACCATGATTTTTAGAGATCGTATAAGCAGAACCTAATAACCGTTGCAAACCGATATTGCCTAATGTAGCAATCAAATGGGGCTCGACATGTTCGATTTCATAATCTAGGATCGGCGCATGAGCGAATACTTCCGCTTTCGTTGGTGTCCGATTCGGATAAACAGTTTCTGCTTGCTGAGTTCGTTTATTGAGTCGTTGGACTGTCCGATAAGGTCGACTTCTGACTGCACTAGTAATATAAACATCTTCTCTTGTCAAACCAGCTAGAGCAAGAGTTTGCATTAGTTCTTTGCCTGCTTGTCCGCTAAAAGGAATATGATTATCGATTTCTGTTTTGCCAGGAGCTTCACCTACCAGCATCAGTTTTGGGTGGAGTGGGCCTTGACCAGCAACGAAACCTTCTACCGCACGACCTTGCATACGAATCGTTGCTTCTTGAACCAATTCATCAGGATAGATCATTCGTTTACCTCCTTCGTCTTCACTAACATTATAATTAGCAAAAGTGAAAATTGCGATTGATTGACTTAAGAAAAGTTCTAGAATCTAGAGTTGACGAATGCGCTAGTTTCTGGTAATCTAGTACTGTTGTAATTGTGGACTCCACAGCTACAACCGCACAGAACGAGTTTGTAAGTACAGGTAACTGTCACTCTGGATGGCGAGTCTAAGTCTATTATAAGGAGGTGCTTTATAGCATGTACGCAATTATTAAAACTGGTGGTAAACAAGTAAAAGTTGAAGTTGGACAAGCAATCTACGTTGAAAAACTTGACGTTGAAGCAGGTGAAAAAGTTGTTTTTGACGAAGTTATCTTAGTAGGTGGCGAAACTACAAAAGTAGGCGCTCCAATTATTTCTGGTGCAACTGTTGAAGGTACTGTTGAAAAACACGGCAAACAAAAGAAAGTCGTTACTTTCAAATACAAACCTAAAAAACATTCACACCGTAAACAAGGTCACCGTCAACCATACACAAAAGTGGTTATCGACGCGATCAACGCTTAATTAGCGCTTGAGAAAGAAGGCCTGAATAATGATCAAAGGAACATTTAAACGTAATGACGCTGGTCAAATCGTTTCATTTACTTTGACAGGGCATGCTGATGCTGGTCCTTATGGGAGTGATATCGTCTGTGCAGGAGTTTCTGCATTAGCGATCAGTACTGTCAATGGGATTGCCTCATTAGCTGGTTTTGAACCAATTGTCGAAATGAATGAAGAAGAGGGCGGTTATTTATATACCGAAGTCACTTCAGGATTGACACAAGAGCAAAACAATATTGCCGAGATTCTATTAGAAAATCTCTTGTTGGGATTACAATCGATAGAAGCTGAAAATTCAGAATATATCCAAATTAAAACAATTAATGATAAATAGGAGGTGCAGACCATGTTGTTATCAATGAATCTACAATTCTTTGCCCACAAAAAAGGTGGCGGTTCTACATCTAACGGACGCGACTCAGAATCAAAACGTCTAGGTGCTAAACGCGCTGACGGACAAACAGTTACAGGTGGATCAATTCTTTACCGTCAACGCGGTACAAAAATTTATCCAGGTGTGAACGTGGGTATTGGTGGAGACGACACTTTATTTGCTAAAGTTGACGGAGTAGTACGTTTCGAACGTAAAGGCCGCGACAAAAAACAAGTGTCTGTTTATCCAGTAGCTCAAGAAGCTTAATGAACAGTTAGCTCTATCCCTTATTACGTAAAGGATAGAGCTTTTTTTATGACTTTTAATGAAAACGGTTGACAAAAAAGGTGCTTAAACATAAAAATCAATACCATTCTTTACTTTTTTATTCAAAATCCTGTGCTTATCATTAGTTAAAATGGAAATTACATATTAAAAAACGAACGTCATTCTAAATGATCGGTTAAAAAAATAAAAAACGTTTCCCGTTTGAAGTATAACAATATATGAGTGGAAAAAATCACTACTATTTGTGAATGTGGTATTGTATACTAGGATTAAAAAAGGAGTGATGAATGAAAAAATGAATTTAAATAACGTTTCAAAGCGTTTGTACAAATGGGACAATTTAAAGGCTTTATTAATTTTCCTGGTTGTAGTAGGTCATTTAATTGATCGGGCGAATCAAAAGAGCGACTTGTTAATGAAAATTAACTATTGGATATATATGTTTCATATGCCAGCATTCATCTTTGTTTCTGGTCTATTCAGCAAGAATACAATTCGCAACAAAGATTTCCGAAAAAGTTTTAGATATCTCAAATGGTTTTTCATTTTAAAAATTATATTTTTGATTAGCACTTTTCTCTCTTCAGGTTCTTTAAGCTTTTCCTTTTTAACAGAAAGCGGACTGCCATGGTACTGTTTTGCTATTTTTGCTTTTCAATTAATCAGCATGGTTATTGATGGATATGACAAATACTGGGTGCTAGGCATAGCTGTTGTAATTGGTTGTTTGGCAGGATATGATGCAAATTTGGGAGATTTTCTATGTTCTTCAAGAATCTTAACTTTCTTTCCATTTTTTTATGCTGGATACTTAATTGATTATCAAAAAATGTCAAATTATCTAAACAATTTTAAGATCAAGTTGTGCGCGTTGTTCCTTTTGTCAGGAAGTTTTTTTGTCGTTTATTTTAAGTTATATGGCACCTCACTGACGATGGGATTTTTGACCGGTAGAAATGCTTATGCGAATGTAAGCGAATTAGTAGGTCTTTATGGTGGTTTTTTCCGATTTATTTACTATATTGCAGTCTTCCTTATAATCAGTAGTTTGGTTGCTTTGATAAGTAATAAACGACTGTTTATTACGAGTTTTGGAGAATTATCCTTGATCATATATATGTTGCATATACCTATCGTCAGAATAGTGAATGATAAACTTCATTTGGATTTGTTTATTAAAAGTTTTGGTGTACCGCAGAGTATTACGATTCTAATAGTAACTATATGTATTTTCTTTTTGTGCAGAATGGAGTGGGTTCATAAGCCGTTAAACAAAATTCTCTATTTTAATGTTCCTGAAAAAACAGATAATTCGGTAAAAGGAAATGGGTATTTTAAAAGCTTTTTTTATGACCGTACTTTGACCATACTTGATAGTAAAAATGAAGAATAATTAGATGGTATGATGAGCGTATTATTATAGAAGACAAGTGTTTAGGTTATACGATCGGAGTTAATAAAAGTTCACTAGAAAATATTGAATTGGAAGTGATTGTTTATCCGAGCACTCAATAAACAGAATAAATTGAATAAACAATGAACTAAACTCAATGAAAAAAGTTCTCTCTCGTTGATTAAGAGGAGAGCTTTTTTTTCTGTGTTTCATTACAATAGATAAAATGGTTTATCGGCGCAAGCACTTCGATCCGATCATTTTAAAGAAAAGCTTTAAGTTGAAGGGGACGTTTTTTGATAATTCTAATGAGACAAAGAGTAGCTGATCCAGTCAATACTTCTTTTAATAAGAGATATTTACTGTAAATAGTTGACGAAATGGAATTAAATTTATAGTATTATGTTTTGAAGCCAGTTAATGAAAAAGGGGCGAAACCAAATGGCGAAGCGCATTGATCGAATTTATACGTATGTCAAAGAAAAAACGGCTCATCTAAAACCGATTGAATATGATCAAGGGGTCACAACGAAAGAGATAGCTGAGGTTTTAGGAATCCAACGGACCAATAGTAGTAAAGATTTGAATCAGTTGGTACGTGAAGGAAAATTGTTGAAAACCGATGGACGACCTGTACGTTACATATATCAAAAAAATGTTGCCTATGAACAACCGACCGCCAAACATGTCATAAGCTATAAAGAAGAAAGAGTACCAGTAGAAAAAGCAAGGATTCAGATTGATACGAAAGATATTTTTGCTAAGATCATTGGCGCAAATGGGAGTATGAAAAACTCGGTTGAGCAAGCGAAAGCCGCCATTTTATATCCGCCGAGAGGTCTGAATTGTTTGATCACTGGACCAACTGGATCGGGGAAAACCTACTTTGCACATGCGATGTTTCATTTTGCCAAAGCCAATCACGTCATTAGTGAAGACAACGAGTTGATCGTCTTTAACTGTGCCGACTACGCTAATAACCCGGAATTATTGATGAGTCACTTGTTTGGGTATGTCAAAGGTGCTTTTACTGGAGCAGAAGAGGAAAAAACCGGAATCATTGACCAAGCAGATGGAGGAATGTTGTTCCTAGATGAAATTCACCGGTTACCACCTGAAGGGCAAGAAATGATCTTTTACTTCATGGATCATGGTACCTATAGTCGATTAGGAGAAACAACAAAATCTCATGAAGCAAATGTTCGGATCGTGGGAGCGACAACTGAGGACCCTGGTTCTTCTCTATTAGAGACATTTGTTCGAAGAATACCGATCAATATCAAGTTGCCATCTTTTGAAAAACGCCCTGCAAATGAAAAAATCGACCTGGTTAAAATTATGATCGCCCATGAAGCTAACCGTATCCAGCGGCAAATTTCGCTAACTGAAGATGTTGTTAAAGCGTTGATCGGTAGTGTAACCTATGGGAACATCGGTCAGTTAAAATCGAATATCCAATTGATTTGCGCTCGTGGTTTTTTAAATCATATCAATTCTCCTGAAATTTCGATTACGATCGATGATTTGACGGAAGGGATTAGAAGTGGATTGATCCAATTAGCAAGTAATCGAGTAGCGATGTCCGAACTATCGAAGCTATTGGAGCCCAAAATTACGGTGTACCCTAACGACACAATCATGAAGATTCAATCTGATTCTTATGAACTACCCTATAATCTTTATGACATTATTGGGGACAAAGCAGCGCTATTAAAGTCTGACGGATTAGATCAAGAAGCCATCAATCATTTTATTTCAACGGATATCAACATCCATTTGAAATCTTTTTACAAGGATCATGGATTCTCATTCAATGCCGATAATAAACTAGCTGAGTTTGTTGATCCTAAAATCATCGAAGTCACCAATCAAATATATATAATGGTAAAAAATGCCTTGCCATATGAGTTTCAGCAAAATTTTATCTACGCAATGAGTCTGCATATCAGTTCTTTTTTAAAAAGAATCAATATCGGTGAAGAGCGCCATACGAATGATAATATACGTGAAATGGCAATTGATTTTCCAGTGGAATATGAAGTAGCGAAAGAAGTTAGAAAGTATATTGAGGAGTATTTCCAAGTAACGATTCCAGATAGCGAAGATTACTATCTCACTGTCTTGCTTGTGTCGCTAAGGGCAAATCAAGCAAGCGGTCGTATTGGGGTAGTCGTGGCAGCACATGGTAATAGTACAGCAAGCAGCATGGTTCAAGTGGTCCAACAATTATTAGATGCAGACAATGTACGAGCGGTCGATATGCCATTGGATATGGATCCTAAAACGGCGCTTAGTCGGATCGAACGAATGGTGCAAGAGGTGGATGAAGGCAGTGGAACGATCTTATTAGTGGATATGGGTTCGCTTGCTTCATTTAATTCTCAGATTCAGCGAGATACAGGAATTCCTGTGCGGACAGTTGACATGGTGACGACCTCTTTGGTATTAGAGACGGTTCGCAAAGTTTCTGTGTTAGGTACGGATTTAGATATGTTATACGATTCCTTGAAAAATTTCCGTGGTTATGCAGAAATTTCGATGGAAAAAACACCTGAACCGACCGCACTCAGAAAAAAAGCCATCTTAGCTATTTGTGCATCTGGTGAAGGAACCGCACAACGAATCAAAGAATTGATCGAACGTTCTGTAAGTAAACGGCAAGATGTCGAGTTGACTGTTTTGGCACTCTCTGTTTTAGAATTGGAAAAAGAATTGCCTAAATTAATTGAAAATTACCAAGTCATTGCGACTACTGGAATTACAGATCCACAGATTGCTGCGCCGTTTATTCCATTGGAGCGGTTTATCGATCAAAATATCGAGTTGATTTTAGATCAATTATTGCTTGAGGCAGAATTAGATGAAACAGAAGAAGTGCCATTGAGTGAAGAAACTGCAAAACAGACTTGTGTGAAATTTATTGAACAAAATTTTACATTTATCAATGGAACCAAATTGATTGATCCTTTATGGAATTTTAGTGATCAAGTGTCTGAGAAGCTATCGATTGAGAATCATGGATATAGTTTTAAAATCAATTTAGTTTTACACACAGTGGGGATGATTGAACGGATTTTATTAAACGAGCCATTGAATGTTGAATCAGACGAACTGGAAAAAGCGATGGAAGATCCATTGTTTTCGTCTATCCAACAATTGTTATCCCCGTTGGAAAAGACCATCAGATTTGAAACACCTTCATCTGAAGTTTATTATTCATTAAAGCTGATTCGTAATGAATTGGCAAAAAAATGAATACACTAAATGAAAAATACACAAAAAAGATACACTGTTATTAGTGTATCTTTTTTGTGTATTGCTTCGAAACGCCTTAAAACCCTTTAGTGTATTGATAAAAAGTTGGCACGGTTCTTGCTTTTATATAAATGTGCCAATAGATGGTTATACACACAGAAAATGAGAGGGGTTTCTGTGAAGTAGTTTAACAAAAGGAGATTTGCTGATGGATATTCGGTTAGCGCGTATAGATGATCGTTTGATCCATGGACAAGTTGCAACGGTCTGGTCAAAATTGACCGGCGTGGAACGCATCATTGTTATTAGTGATTCAGTAGCCCAAGATAAATTGAGAAAGTTTCTTTTAAAAGAAGCTGCTCCACCGGGGATCATCGCAAATGTGATCACGGTGAAAAAAATGATTCAAGTTTATCAAAGCGGTTTACTAGCAACGACGAAAGTGATGCTTTTATTCACTAATCCTCAAGACGTTGAGAAAATTGTCTTAAGTGGTGTACAGCTGGATTCATTGAATATCGGTGGGATGAGTTTTTCTGAGGGGAAGACAATGATTACAAATTTTGTGTCAGTCGACCATAAAGATATTGCATCGTTCCAATTCTTGAATCAGCAAGGTGTAGAATTAGAAATTCGCAAAGTACCCGCAGATAGAAAGATCCTTTTGATGGAATTACTAGCAAAAGCCAAAAAGGCATAATATTGTTGTTGGAAAATGGTCAAATTCATCTGTTGTAATGGTTAGCAATTATTTTAATATTTGATTTGTTACAACAAAAAGAAGTAGGAGGTATAAATATGGTAGGGATTATCCTTGCAAGTCATGGACAATTTGCTGAAGGTATCTTGCAATCAGGTTCAATGATTTTTGGCGAACAAGAAAACGTCAAAGCAGTCATTTTAAAACCAAGCGAAGGTCCAGATGACTTGAGAGCCAAATTAGAAGAGGCTGTTGCTTCTTTTGATAATCAAGACGAAGTATTGTTCTTAGTTGATTTATGGGGCGGAACACCGTTCAATCAATCAAACACATTGTTTGAAGAACACAAAGACAAATGGGCAATTGTTAGTGGTTTGAACTTGCCTATGTTGATCGAAGCTTATGCGTCACGTTTTTCAATGGAATCTGCTCAAGAAATTGCAGCACATATCATTGAAACAGCAAAAGATGGTGTGAAAGTGAAGCCAGAAGAGCTTGAACCACAAGAAGCACCAAAAGCAGAAGTTTCTGATGGACAACCTAAAGGTGCATTACCTGAAGGAACAGTAGTTGGCGACGGTAAGATTAAATATGTTTTAGCACGTGTTGACTCACGTTTATTACATGGTCAAGTTGCTACTGCATGGACAAAAGCTGTTCAACCAAATCGGATCATCGTTGTTTCAGATGCTGTATCAAAAGATGATTTACGTAAGAAATTGATCGAACAAGCTGCTCCTCCAGGGGTTAAAGCAAACGTTATCCCAATTTCTAAAATGATCGAAGTTGCTAAAGATCCAAGATTTGGGAATACAAAAGCTTTGCTATTGTTTGAAAATCCTGAAGACGTGTTGACAGCTGTTGAAGGCGGCGTTGACATCCAAGAATTAAACGTAGGTTCAATGGCCCACTCAGTTGGGAAAGTTGTCGTAAGTAAAGTTTTATCAATGGGCCCTGAAGACGTAGAGGCGTTTGAAAAACTAGAAAGCAAAGGAGTTAAATTTGATGTACGTAAAGTACCAAATGACTCTCGCGACAATATGGACGAAATTCTTAAAAAAGCTAAGTCTGAATTATCTAAAGCATAATTCAAAAAACTAATATTTATAGGAGGCTTATCATGTCTATTATTTCAATGATTTTAGTCGTATTCGTTGCCTTTCTAGCAGGGATGGAAGGGATTCTGGATGAATTCCAATTTCATCAACCTCTAGTGGCATGTACATTAATAGGTTTAGTAACAGGTAACCTTGAAGCAGGTATCGTATTAGGTGGTACTCTTCAAATGATCGCTCTTGGCTGGGCAAATATCGGAGCTGCTGTAGCACCAGATGCTGCATTGGCATCAGTTGCATCTGCAATTATTTTAGTATTAGGTGGTCAAGGTGTTCGAGGCGTTCCATCAGCTATTGCTATCGCAGTACCACTTGCTGTTGCTGGTTTGTTCTTAACAATGATCGTACGTACAATCGCTGTTCCTATCGTTCACTTGATGGATGCTGCTGCTGAAGAAGGTAACATCCGCAAAGTTGAAATGTGGCACATCATTGCAGTATGTTTACAAGGTATCCGTATTGCAATTCCTGCTGGAGCATTATTATTCATCCCAGCTCAAACTGTTCAATCTTTCTTAGAATCAATGCCTGCATGGTTAACAGACGGTATGGCTATTGGTGGGGGAATGGTTGTTGCTGTAGGTTACGCATTAGTAATCAATATGATGGCAACTAAAGAAGTATGGCCATTCTTCGTTATCGGTTTTGTTGTAGCTGCAATTACTCAATTAACATTGATTGCCCTAGGTGCTTTAGGTGTTGCTTTAGCTCTTATCTACTTGAACCTTTCTAAAATGGGAGGCTCTTCAAATGGTGGCGGAGGAAGCAACTCAGGTGACCCTCTAGGCGACATTTTGAATGACTATTAATCTTGAAGGAGGAAAATAAAAATGGCAGAAGAAAAAATTACTTTATCTAAAAGAGACCGTTTAGCTGTTGCATGGCGTTCTACCTTCATTCAAGGTTCATGGAACTATGAACGTATGCAAAATGGTGGTTGGGCTTTCTCAATGATCCCAGCAATCAAAAAATTATACAAAACGAAAGAAGAGCGCACAGCAGCTCTTAAACGTCACTTAGAATTTTTCAACACACATCCATATATTGCTTCACCTATCTTGGGTGTTACGCTAGCATTAGAAGAAGAACGCGCAAATGGCGCTCCTGTTGACGATGTAGCGATCCAAGGGGTTAAAGTTGGTATGATGGGACCTCTTGCTGGTGTTGGTGACCCAGTATTCTGGTTTACTGTTCGTCCGATGTTAGGAGCTCTTGGTGCTTCTCTAGCAATGGGTGGTAATATTCTTGGACCAATCATCTTCTTCTTAGGTTGGAACATTATTCGTTGGTCATTCATGTGGTATACACAAGAATTTGGTTACAAAGCTGGTTCTAAAATCACAGATGATTTATCTGGTGGATTATTGCAAGACGTAACAAAAGGTGCATCTATCTTAGGGATGTTCGTATTAGCCGCCTTAGTACAGCGGTGGGTATCGATTAAATTCTTGCCAGTTGTATCAACTGTTAAGTTAGATAAAGGTGCTTACATTGAGTGGGATAAATTACCTGCTGGTGGCGAAGGAATCAAGAGTGCTTTTGAACAAGTAAACAGTGGTCTAGCACTTAGTCCTGAAAAAGTAACAACTTTACAAGATAACTTAGATCAATTGATCCCAGGGTTAGCTGCTTTAGCATTGACATTACTATGCATGTGGTTATTGAAGAAAAAAGTTTCTCCAATTGTCATTATCTTAGGTCTATTCGTTGTCGGTGTAGTTGGCCATGTTGTTGGTCTTTTATAATAAGAATCTAGCTCGGGCGTAGCCCCGAGCTTTTTTTATCAAAAAGTGGATGCTGCTTGAGATTTCAACATTGAAACGATAGTATACTAGATAGATAAAATAATAGGAGTGATTAAATGGTTCAATCAATCAATACAAAAGTTGATTTGGTAATTGATGCCACTGCGTTTACTGGTTTGACTGATTATGGGAAAATCATGATTGGAGACCGAGGATTCGAATTTTATCATGCAAGAGACACTCGGAAATTTGTTCAAATCCCTTGGGAAGAGATTGATTACGTCATCGCATCCGTTATGTTCAAAGGAAAATGGATTCCGCGCTATGCCATTCAAACAAAGAAAAATGGTACATATACATTTTCTTCTAAAGAACCCAAAAAAGTACTTCGCGCTATCAGAAAATACGTAGATCCTAGTCGTATGGTTCAATCCTTGAGCTTTTTTGATGTAGTGAAACGTGGTGTCAAAAGTATCTTCAAACGCAAGTAGAAAAACACGAATGGATGCTCTTCGCAGCATGTCATTCGTGTTTTGTTTTGTGTTTCGCTTTTTCTTTTGTGTGCGGTGTCATTATCTAGGTCAGCTTCAACGCTGGTTCAATCATTTGCTCCTAATAATTTTCCTATGCTAGAATGAAACTGTAAAGAAGGAGGTTATTAGTATGGGTTGGATATGGACTTTAATCGTTGGTGCAGTCATCGGAGCCATTGCTGGAGCAATTACCAGTAAAGGAAATTCTATGGGTTGTATCACAAATATCATTGCTGGATTGATTGGTTCAAGTATCGGTCAAGCAATTTTTGGTAACTGGGGACCACATGCAGCTGGTATGGCACTTATTCCATCAATTTTAGGCGCAGTTATTTTAGTGGCAGTTGTTTCATTCTTTTTTGGGAAACGATCATAATCAAATAGATTAACGCTTAGCCAATAGTTTTGCAGATAGAAGTAAATAGTTAAGGCAGATCTGAAACTGATTTGTCTTAACTATTTTTGTTTTACTAAGTTTATTAAGAAAATTTGTTTTATCTGCTGTGTCAGAAAGAAAATTTGCTATAATAGAAAAAAGAGAGCAAAGAAAGAAGGAATTTCATTTATGATGCTACGAGTAGAAAAATTGCGTAAAAAGATGCAAGAAGAAAATTTAGATTCATTTTTGATCACTAGTCCATACAATCTTCGTTATTTGACTAATTTTACTGGTACGACAGGCTTAGCGGTCATCACATTGGAAAAAGCCTTTTTTATTACTGACTTTCGTTATACCGAGCAAGCAGCAGCTCAAGCTCAAGGATTTGAGATCATCAAAAATGTAGGACCGATTTTTGAAGAAGTAGCTGACTTAGTTCAAAAAGAAGGACTACGTGAACTTGGTTTTGAAGAAACAACTGTTTCCTTCTTAGAATATTCGGTATTAGAAGAGATCATTGATGCGCAACTGATTCCTATTTCGGGCATGATTGAAGAACTTCGAGAAATCAAAGACGAAGAAGAAATTGCGATTATTGAAAAAGCTTGTAGTATTGCAGATTTGGCATATGACCATATTCTCAAGATGATTCAACCGGGAATGACAGAGATCGAAGTTGCCAACCAATTAGATTTTTATATGCGTTCACTTGGAGCGTCAGGTGTTTCTTTTGAAACAATCGTTGCTAGTGGTTTACGCTCAGCTATGCCACATGGAGTTGCTAGCAAAAAAATCATTGAACAAGGCGATTTGATCACAATAGATTTTGGATGCTACTATGAAGGTTATGTTTCTGATATGACACGAACATTTGCGATTGGTGACCCAGGAGAACAATTAAAAGAAATTTATCAAATCGTTCTTGAAGCCCAACTAGCAGTTCTGGAAGTAGCTAAACCAGGAGTTACCGGTAAGCAACTAGATGCTGTAGCTAGAGATTACATTACGAAACATGGTTATGGCGAAGCTTTTGGACACTCAACAGGACATGGAATTGGCTTAGAGATCCATGAAGGACCCAATGTTTCAGTTCGAGCTGAGAAACAATTTGTTCCAGGAAATATTATTACCGACGAACCAGGCATTTACTTACCAGGTATCGGTGGCGTTAGAATCGAAGATGATTTATTGATTACTTCTGATGGAAATCGCGTGTTGACGCATTCACCAAAAGAGTTGATTATTTTATGATGAGCGTAGCCTAAAGCATCATTCACTCAGACTTTGTTATAGAAAATCACTTGATTTAATGATACACTATAGAAGACAGCAAGCTTTGAAAACAAAGCGTAATTTGTTTGAGAAAAAGACTCTCAAATAGGCAAGTGAACAGTTTACCTTTATACGTTTCGAATGAAGAATAAGTGAAAGAACGGTTCATTCGTAGGCAACAATCTGTGTAGAGGCAAAAGGAGGAATAGATAAAATGGCAGAGGACAAAAATTTAGTTTTGAATGCGACTCAAGAGCTTGGTGAAATTGTCATTGCGCCAGAAGTCATTGAAGTGATTATTGGTATCGCTGCTTCAAAAGTAGAAGGCGTTTATGGGATGCGTGGAACATTTGCCAGCAACGTAACGGAATTATTAGGGCGTGCAGCGCATGGTAAAGGTGTCTATTTAGTAAATGATGAAGATGGGTTAAAAGTAGATCTTTATTGCTATTTAGAATATGGGGTTTCTGTTCCCAGAGTAGCGATGGAAATGCAAGAACGCGTGAATCAGCAAGTTCTTTTCATGACAGACATTGCTTTAGCAGAAGTCAATGTTCATGTGGTAGCAGTCGTACCGGAAAAACTAGAACAACCAGCAATTGAAGAACTTTTTGAAGACGAAGAGGAAGAAAATGAATAAAGAATTATCAAGACACGAAATTCGTGAAATGGCTTTACAAGCATTATTTCCATTAGATTTTAATGCTGATTTGACCAAAGAAGACGCAATTTTCCATGCAATTGAGTTGGATCACAAAGAAATGATCAATGAAGAGGAGTCAGAGTTTGTTCCTGTTTATTTAGATACATTGGTTGGCGGTGTGTGTGCGAAAAAAGGCGAATTAGACCAAACCATTGAGAAGCACCTCAAAGGAAACTGGCGCATCAATCGTATCTCTAAGATGGATTTGATCATCTTGCGTATCGCCATCTTTGAAATGAAGTACATTGAAGATGTACCATTTGCAGTCGCATTGAATGAAGCCATTGAATTAGCCAAAACTTTTAGTGATGATCAATCACGTAAGTTTGTCAACGGTGTATTATCTAATGTTTTAAAAGAGATTGAAGCTGGGGCATAGTCCCAGCTTTTTTCTATGAAAACAAGGAAACAGGTTCTAAAAGCTTGTTTATCTATGGTAGAATGAAAGCACAAAAAAATCTGGGAGTGATCGTATGGCAGAATTGATTAATGGAAAAGAACTAGCTGAAAAAATGCAAGCAGAGATTGCGATAAAAGTGAGCGAATTAAAAACAAAATCGATCTCCCCCGGATTGGTCGTTTTATTAGTAGGAGAAAATCCAGCCAGTCAGGTTTATGTACGTAATAAAGAACGTTCCGCAAAATCAATCGGGATCCATTCAAAAGTTGAACGTTACCCAAGCACGATCTCTGAAGAAACGTTGTTAGCTGAAATCGAAAAATATAATCAAGACCCAAATTTTCACGGGATTCTTGTTCAGTTGCCATTGCCAAAACACATTGATGAAGAAAAAGTCTTATTAGCAATTGATCCTAAAAAAGATGTAGATGGTTTTCATCCAATGAATTTAGGACGATTATTAGCTGGTAACCCCGATAAGATTCCTTGTACGCCATATGGCATCATGAAAATGTTCGCAGCTTATGATATCAATTTGGCAGGGAAGCGGGCGCTGGTGATCGGACGTAGCAATATTGTAGGGAAACCAATGGCACAATTATTATTGATGGCAGATGCTACAGTAACGATTGCTCATTCAAAAACGGCTAACCTTGCTGAACTTGCAAAAGAAGCTGATATTTTAGTCGTAGCGATTGGGCGAGGCCATTTTGTTACTAAGGAATTTATCAAACCAGGCGCAGTGGTGATCGATGTTGGTATGAATCGTGATGAGCATGGGAAATTGATCGGTGATGTAAAATTTGATGAAGTAGAACCTTTAGCAAGCTATATCACTCCAGTGCCTAAAGGAGTAGGACCTATGACGATTACGATGCTGATGTATCAAACCGTGCTGGCTGCTGAAGCAGGTGAGTAGATGACACAAGAATATTTAACAGTAACCACATTAACCAAGTATTTAAAAAGGAAATTTGATGTAGACCCTTATCTTGAAAGGGTCTATTTAACAGGTGAAATCTCGAATTTTCGTTTGAGAGCAAATGCACATCAATATTTTAGTTTAAAAGATGACCATGCAAAAATCTCAGCAATCATGTTCAAAGGTGCATTTCAAAAATTACGTTTTCAACCTAAAGAAGGGATGAAAGTATTAGTTGTCGGACGGATCTCTCTTTATGAAGCTTCTGGTTCTTATCAGATTTACGTTGAACACATGGAACCTGATGGTGTAGGAGCGCTATATCAAGAATTAGAAGAACGAAAAGAAAAATTGCGAAAAGAAGGTCTTTTTAAGCCGGAACATAAGCAAGCTCTTCCACGTTTTCCAAAAAGAATTGCAGTTTTGACCAGTCCAAGTGGTGCAGTTATCCGAGATATCATCACAACTGTCAAAAGACGTTACCCCATCGCCCAACTCGTCCTATTCCCAACGGTGGTGCAAGGAAATCAAGCAGCTGACAATATCGTTGAAAATATCCGTCGTGTTGAAGAACTGGGAGATTTCGACACGATGATCATTGGACGTGGCGGCGGATCGATTGAAGACTTGTGGCCATTTAATGAAGAAAGAGTAGCACGTGCCATTTTTGAGGCACGAACACCTGTGATTTCTTCAGTTGGGCATGAGACGGATACTACTATTGCTGATTTAGCAGCAGATGTACGAGCAGCCACACCGACGGCGGCAGCTGAATTAGCTGTTCCTGTTTTATCTGAAGTATTGTTGAAGCTGAAAGAACGGCAAGCAAGGCTTGAACAGGCCTTTTTGCGTCAAATTCAACGCAAACAAGAACGTTTTGAACGAGCAAAACAATCATATGTTTTCCGTCAACCGGAACGTCTGTATGAAGGACAAACAATTAAGCTTGATCAGTTCAAACAGCGCTTGTTCCAAGCGACACAACAAATTTATCATTTGAAAGAAAAACAAACGGTTCGCTTGAACCATCAGTTGGCACAAGTTGCACCGACTTATCGAGTGAAATCTGCCAAGCAAGAAACAGACTACTTAGAGAAGCGGTTAGCTGAAAAAATGGAACAATATATGCAGAGCCAGCAGCAACGTTTCCAACAAGCGATTCAATCATTAGATTTGCTTAGTCCGTTGAAAATCATGGGGCGAGGATACAATTACACAACAATCGAAGGTCGTGTCGTGAAAAGTGTGACAGAGATGAAGCCAGAGGATACGATCACGATCCATTACCAAGACGGACAAGTAATGGCTACGGTACAAGAAGTAGAAGAAGGAGAATGATCAATATGGAAAATCCGACATTTGAGGAATCATTACAAGAATTAGAAAAAATTGTCATGGAATTAGAACAAGGTGATGTACCTTTAGAATCTGCTTTAGATGCTTTTAAACGAGGAATGGAATTAAGTAAGCATTGCCAAGATACTTTAACTAAAGCTGAAAAAACTTTGACGAAAATGATGTCAGAGGCAAATGAAGAAGTTACTTTTGAAGGAAATGAGGAAGCATAATGAAGTTGGCTGATTTTTCAACGATCCATCTATCTTCTGTAGAAGAAGAAATTGTTTCTTTTCTAAATGACTACACTTCTGATGAACAGTTGAAAGAAAGTATGCTTTATTCCGTTCGCGCTGGAGGCAAACGGATTCGTCCTTTGCTTTTACTTAGTACAGTAGCTGCGTTTGGCGAATCGATCAATACAACAACTTATCAAGTAGCAGCTGCTTTGGAAATGATCCACACGTATTCGTTGATTCACGATGATCTTCCGGCAATGGACAATGATGATCTACGCCGCGGGAAACCAACAAACCATAAAGTCTACGGGGAAGCACTGGCTATTTTAGCAGGAGATGGGTTATTGACAGGTGCCTTTCAACTCATCAGTATGGCTCATTTAGCAAACTCACCAAAACTTTTACTGCTGCAACAATTAGCAATCAATGCGGGAACCCAAGGGATGGTTGCTGGTCAAGCAGCGGATATCGAGGGAGAAACAAAACAATTAACATTAGAGGAATTAATGTTTATCCACGAAAGAAAAACTGGTCGCTTGATGCACTACGCTTTATTAGCGGGAGGAGTATTAGCAAACCAACCGGAGGAAGTTTTAGCTAGCCTACAAAAATTAGCCAGTCATCTAGGCCTTGCTTTTCAAATTCGTGATGATCTGCTCGATGTGGTTAGCACGACTGAAGTATTAGGTAAAACAGCTGGTAAAGATGCTAAAATGGAAAAAACGACTTATCCAGGTTTATTAGGTATCGAAGAAACAAAAAGCGCACTTGAAAATGAGATTGATGCGGCGAATCGAATGATTGATCAGTTAGAACAAACGGTATGTTCATTCGATGGACAACTTTTACGTCAATTAGTTCAGCAATTCAGTGTATAGAAATGGAGAAAAAAATGGAAAAAGAACGCGTAGACGTTTTAGCAGTCAAACAAGGCTTGTTTGAAACGAGAGAGCAAGCCAAACGTTCAGTTATGGCTGGTTTGATCTATAACGAAAAAAATGAACGTTTCGATAAGCCAGGGGAAAAAATCCCTGTAAGTAGTGAATTACAGATCAAAGGCAAAAAATTACCTTATGTTTCTCGTGGAGGATTGAAATTAGAAAAGGCACTAAAGGTCTTTGATTTATCTGTAGAAGGTAAAATATTATTGGATATTGGAGCATCAACGGGTGGTTTTACCGATGCGGCTTTACAAAATGGTGCAAAAATGAGTTATGCTCTGGATGTTGGGTATAATCAATTAGCTTGGAAAATCAGACAAGATGAACGAGTTGTAGTAATGGAAAGAGCGAATTTTCGTTATGCCAAACCAGAAGATTTTCAAGAAGGAACCCCAGAGATTGCCGTCATCGATGTATCATTCATTTCTTTACGTTTGATGTTAGTACCATTACACGAAATTTTAGTTGACGGTGGCGAAGTGATTGCTTTGATCAAACCACAATTTGAAGCGGGGAAAGAAGCAGTTGGCAAGAATGGGATCGTTCGTGACCCTCAAACGCATGTACAAGTGATTGAGGATATTTTACACTTTGCTGCGATGCATGGGTATGATGTATTAGATTTAAGTTATTCGCCAATAACCGGTGGAGAAGGGAACATTGAATTTTTAGCCCATTTGAAAAAAGTTTCTGATCAAGGAACGTTATCACCAGATGTGGCACCCGAAAAGATCGTCCAAGAAGCCCACAACCAGTTTAACCACAAATAATGACGGGCAAGCAATAAAGAAGACAGCGGATTCTTCTTTATTAAGCGTTTGAATTGAGCTATCATAGTAAGGAAGAATACGTAAAGGAGCGAAGAACGTATGCGAAAAAAAGATCGGCATCGTTTGATTACCCGGCTACTAAATGAAAATGATATCAGAAAACAAGAAGAATTTGTGGAGATCCTGAAAAACAAAGGGATTTCAGTGACGCAGGCAACGATTTCCAGAGATATCAAAGAACTCAAACTCATCAAAGTTCCTGCAGCTGATGGAGGTTATCGCTATAGTCTTCCTGCAGAAACTACTGAAGACGTTAGTACAAAATTAGAAAAGTTATTGAAAGATGCATTTGTGGCTGTTGATCAAATGGAAAAATTTGTCATTTTAAAAACTTTACCAGGCAACGCTTCTGCTGCGGCTAATTTAATTGATAAACGATATAAAAAAGAATTGTTTTCCATCATTAATGATGACGATAATGTGTTGATGATCACACGAACAGAAGAAGATGCAGTTGCATTGAAAATGGATTTTTTACATTACCTTTGAGTTGAGGAGTGGTTGCTTTGTTACAAGAGATCAGTATTACTAATTTTGCGATTATTCCGGAATTGCATTTGTCTTTCCATAAAGGAATGACAGCTCTAACTGGCGAGACCGGGGCAGGTAAATCGATTATCATTGATGCCCTTGGATTACTGGCTGGTGGTAGAGGCTCCAGTGATTATATTCGCCAAGGAGCCGATAAGTGTATCTTAGAAGGGTTGTTTGAATGGCCAAGTCAAGAAGGATTTACTGAATTGATGGAAGAACTGGGCATCGAATCAGATGGTGATAACTTGATTGTTCGTCGTGATATGGCATTAACGGGTAAAAATGTCTGCCGAGTCAATGGACATATTGTTACGCTGGCAAACCTTAGAAGGATCGGAAGTTATCTAGTTGATATTCAAGGACAAAATGAACACCAGGAGCTATTACAACCAGAAGCCCATTTAAATTTATTGGATCGTTTTGGTGATCGTACTTTTCAACAACAAAAGAAAAAATATCAAAAAGAGTATGCTATCTATCGTGAGCTCGAACGAAAAATGCGGAAAGTCCAACAAAATGAAAAATCATTTGTTCAACGGATCGACATGCTTCATTTTCAACAAGAAGAAATCGCAGCAGCTGATTTACAAGTTGGCGAAGAGGAACAGTTAAGCGAGGAAAGAGAAAAATTAAGCAATTATCAAAAGATCGTGGATAGTTTTGCTAGTGGTTATAGTGCATTGAGTGCGGGAGAACCCAGTAGTGTGGATAACGTTGGTTTAGCTGTTTCTGAACTACAAAGCATTGCTCATCTAGATAATGAATATGAAGCAATCGTTGAGAATGTTCAAAGTGCTTATTATTTACTTCAAGATGCCATTGGTGACATGAGTCGCCAAATCGATCTGTTGGAATTGGATGAAAACCGATTAGAAGAAGTCAATCAACGGCTTGAATTGATTCGTCAGTTGAAACGCAAATATGGGGAGTCAGTGGAAGCAATCCTTGATTATTACGAAGAAATCACTAAAGAACTGGATTCTTCTGATTTCTCAGAAGGTCAACTAGAAAAAATGCAACTGGAATTAACTAAAAAAGAAACGTTCTTGCAAGAACAAGCATTAGCACTGCATAAAACAAGAAAAAAAATTGCTAAAGAACTAGAAAAATCAATCTTAACGGAATTAAAAAGTCTATATATGGAAAACACTGAGTTTGAAGTCCGTTTTTCATCTGAAAAAAATGGACAATTAGATGCTAATGGATTGGACCAAGTGGAATTTTACATAACCACAAATCCTGGAGAACCATTGAAGCCATTAGTAAAAGTTGCCTCGGGTGGGGAACTATCACGTATGTTGTTGGCGTTAAAAACTATTTTTTCTTCAGAACAAGGTGTGACTAGTATCATTTTTGATGAAGTGGATACAGGAGTAAGCGGCCGAGTTGCCCAAGCGATTGCAGATAAGATCTCACAGATCTCATGTCACTCACAAGTTTTGTGTATCACCCATTTACCGCAAGTCGCTGCAGTTGCCGATTTTCAATACTATATTCAAAAAGAAGTCATTGATGGGCGTACCCAAACATCGGTTACCGAACTACAACCCACACAACGAGAAACCGAAATTGCCCGAATGTTAGCTGGAAGTGAAATTACCCCATTAACAGTCGAGCATGCCAAAGAATTATTACGCTTAGCAAGTAAATAGAAAAATAGGTAGAAGCCTGAGCAGTCTAAGAGAAGAGGATATCTTAGAATGAACAGTTATTTGACTCAGAGATGCTACTTGTATGGCAGCAACTAAAACGACACTTGGCTTTCTTATAAAAAACGAACCATTAGCAAGCGAACATTCTTTCCTAGCAAGGTAAAAAACAAGTCCCGCACTTCTTTTTGGGAAGTGCGGGACTTGTTGGTTTTTAAGCCATTCTTACATGACACTCATAACTGCAGTCAAGACAACTGAACCAATCGTTAAGATCAACATGGTCCAAACAACGAATTTAGTGATTTTTGAAAAAGTACTTGTTTGTTTATTCTCGCGCATAATTTTTACCTCGAAATTTTTTAGTTGTCTTTAGTTTAACTCCTTTTACTTTTCTTCACAAGGGGACGGTTACAAAAACTTTCCCTTTTTTAAATAATAAGCAGTAGCGATACTGATAAAAATCATCAGTAGAATAATCCATAAAAACGCATCGTCCCTTCCTGCAATAGGAAGCTTGATATTCATTCCATATAGACTACCAATGATGGTCGGGATCGTTAAGATGATCGTTAGAGAAGTTAAAATTTTCATAATATTATTTAGATTATTAGAAACAATCGCTGAAAAGGTTTGATTCATTTGTTCAACTAGTTTTAATTGAATTCGAGCGGTAGTGCGTGATTGTTCGGTTTCAATAATCACATCATGGAGATGATTTTTTAAAGCGTGGTTTTCTTGAATCGTTTTGTTTTTTACTAAGGTTTTTAAAGTGGTCAAGTTAGCCGTGGTTGCTTCTTTGAAATAAACCAAGCTTTTTTGGATATCCATGATTTGATACAGTTGACTATTTTCTGTTGAGACACGCAATTGTTTTTCCAAAACATCGCATTGCGATTGTAAGGTGCTGAGATAAGTATTGTAGGAAAAAGTAATTTGCCACAATAATTGCATGAAGATATTTAAGTTGGCTGGTAAATCATTTTCAGCAAAAGCTTGACTAAATACTTTTTTCAAAAAGAGTGGTTCATGATTCGTAATTGTGATAAGCTTTTTTTTAGGTGTCACAATAATAGAAAAAGGGTAAGTATCTACTTGAAAATAGCCGCTTGGGCTTGTTTTTGGAAACGGGTATTGCAATAATAATAACGCTGGTTTTGTTAATTTGGTCTGATTAAATTCTTCTTCTCGTGAATTTTCAGCATCGTCTAAAATAGAAGTAATGTAATCAGACGGAATTTGAAATTGGTGTGTGATTTGTTGGATTTCATCTTCACTTGGACGTTCGACGCAATACCAAATCGTATCTGCTGTTTCTTTTTGAGTATTGACCAATTGTCGATCCTCGATAGAAAAATACTTGATCATTTTTGAACCTCCTAATACGCTCTTTCATCTATTATAACGAATATCAGAATAGAACACAGTGAAAGAGCTTGGAAAATGGGATTTGCTAGGAACAGGAAAAAGGTAGTATTAAAGGAGTGGACTCATACAATTTGGATTAGATTTTTATCTAAGAAGTAAAAATAGTAGAAAACTTTATAAATTTAAAATAAATGAAATAGTTGTGTAAAATACATCAGGTATACTTGAACCAACTATGAAAGGGAGTTTTGTTAGATGGGCACTTTTACGCCACTTGTTTTATTTTGGTATATCTTTCCAGCCATCGTGTTGTTTGGCTGTAATTTTTTAGTGAAAATTTTTTCATTAGATCGTCGTTTTAAAATCAAAGCGCCTGATCTTGCCGTTCCTTTTTTATGGGGAGGGATGCATGCATTGTCACGCAATTCTGCGACAGTTTCCTTCCTTCCTTTCTTTATGATTTCACTTTTGTTGATGGCGATTTGTATCGCTGTATTCCAGGCGTATTACTATGATGAAATTATCTATTCACGTTATCTTAAAATGACTTGGCGTCTTGCTTTCTTGTTAACAAGTGGTTTTTATGTCGTTTTAATCGTCTTAAATCTTCTCTCGTATCTTTGATAAAAAGCCAATCAAGCTGTAAAAAGACTTTTTAAAGACTTTTTACAGCTTGATTCTTAAAATTTTTTTTACTAATAAAAAAGTTATTCTCTGATTTCCCATAAAAGGTGGTAGAAAGTGGGGGATTGTGGTAGACTAATTTTAGTTAGTGGAGAGATGGGGGTAGTTTCAATGTTCATGGGCGAATTTCGGCATAATATTGATACAAAAGGTCGTATGATCGTACCTTCAAAACTTCGTGAAGAGTTAGGTGAACAATTCGTTCTCACGCGTGGATTAGATGGCTGTCTTTTTGGCTATCCAATGAAAGAGTGGGCGAATTTAGAAACAAAACTGAACGACATGCCTTTAGCGAAAAAAGATGCTCGAACTTTTGTGCGTTTTTTTTACTCGGCGGCCACTGAATGTGAATTAGACAAACAAGGACGGATCAACATTCCCAGTACATTAAGAAACTACGCTGCTTTAACGAAAGAATGTGTTGTCATTGGTGTATCCAATCGAATCGAGATTTGGGATGAGGCACGATGGCAAGAATTTTCTGAAGTGGCAGCAGAAAACTTTGATGAAATTGCTGAAAATATGATTGATTTTGGACTATAAGAATAGGAAGAGGCTGACTAATGACTGAGACATTTCAACACTATACAGTCATGTTGAAAGAAACGGTAGATGGCTTGAACATCAAACCAGATGGCATTTATGTAGACTGTACACTAGGCGGTGCCGGACATAGTGAATATCTTTTGAGCCAATTAAATACAAACGGGCACCTTTATGCATTCGATCAGGATCAAAAAGCCATTGATCATGCAAAAGTACGGTTAGCCCCATACATTGAAAAAGGTATGGTTACTTTTATCAAAGCGAATTTTCGTGAATTAGAAGCAAAGATAAAAGAGCATGTTCCTCAAGTCGATGGTATTTTGTATGATTTAGGCGTATCTTCTCCACAATTAGATGAAGCTGAAAGAGGTTTTAGTTATCATCAGGATGCTCTTTTGGATATGCGTATGGATCAATCAGCACCTCTGTCAGCGTATGACGTTGTTAATGAGTATTCCTATAATGAATTAGTAAAAATCTTCTTTCGTTATGGCGAAGAAAAATTTTCTAAACAAATTGCTCGAGAAATTGAACGAGTAAGAAAAATCCATCCGATCCAAACAACTGGTGAATTAGTAGAAATCATTAAAGATGTGATTCCTGCACCAGCAAGAAGAAAAGGTGGACACCCAGCTAAACGAATTTTCCAAGCAATAAGAATTGCAGTAAATGATGAATTAGGTGCAGAAGAAGCTTCATTAGAACAGGCGATTCGGCTATTAAAAATCAATGGAAGAATCAGTGTGATCACCTTCCATTCATTAGAAGATCGGATTGTCAAAAGTATGTTCAAAGAATACAGTACCGTTCAAGATTTACCACCCGGATTACCGGTTGTTCCTGAAGAATTTCAGCCAGAGCTGAAGTTGATTAATCGAAAACCGATTCTTCCATCAGAAGAAGAACTAAGTGAAAATAATCGATCACGTAGTGCAAAATTACGGATTGCTGAAAAAATACGAGTGAAAGAGGAGTAGCGTAATGGCAGAATTAAAAAAAGTCCAAGAATATCCATATGATTTACCAGAAGTGGTTGATCAACCAGAACAACAATTGCCAGATTCAAATCAAGAAATCGTACGCCCTCAATCACCGGCTAAACGCCTAAAACATATTTCTGTTTTAGAAAAATTAGCAGTAGTAAGTATTATTTTTTCAGTGATCGCACTATGTGTCTTAACAGTCATGTTACGAACAAATATTAGTGGTGTCGAAAAAGCAATCACAACGATTCAAACAGAGATCACTCAAAAAAATCAAGAAAAAACTAGTTTAGTACAGGAAAAAAATGAATTATCACGTACTGAACGAATCAAAAAAATCGCAGAAGAAAAAGGGTTGTCAATCAATGACGACAATTTAAGGAAAGTGAAGTAAATGAGTCTTAAAAATAAATTCCGGCGGTTTATGGAAAAGAAAAATCTAAATCCGACGAACAATCGCAAAAAAGTAGGTATCATTTTATTTGCTACGAGTATTGGATTGTTCTTTTTATTTGCCGTTCGTTTTTCTTATATCGTGATCGGTGGTCACGTGGCAGGAACCTCTTTGGCAGAAAAGACCGAACAACTTTACAAAGGGAGCGAGGTCGTAAAAGCAAAACGAGGAACGATCTATGATCGGAATGGGGTCGCTTTGGCAGAAGATGCCACTTCTTACTCAATCAAAGCAATCCTTTCAAAAACTTATACTTCTGGTGACAAAAAATTGTATGCCGAAGAAAAGAACTTTGACAAAATCGCCGAGATACTAAATAAAAATCTCTCTATAGAAAAGAACGATGCCTTACAAATCTTAAAAGATGGCGCCAAAAATAATCTATATCAAGTTGAATTTGGTTCTTATGGAAAAAATATCAGTCAAGAGACCAAACAGAATATAGAAGACGATATGAAGAAAGCAGGAGTAGTCGGTCTGTATTTTGAAGATCATCCCGCACGGATGTATCCTAACGGCGAATTTGCTTCCCACTTTATCGGCTATGCTGTTCCAGATAAAAATGAAAATGGCTTAGTTGGAAAGCTCGGACTAGAAGCTGCTTATAATGATATTTTAAGTGGTAAAAATGGGAAGATCGTTTACCAAAAAGACAACTACCAAAATCCTCTACCAGGAACAGTGGCAGAAGAAGTGAAAGCAGTTGACGGACAAGATATCTATACGACGTTGGATAGTCGTTTACAAAGTTATCTTGAAACGCTTATGGATCAAGTGAATGAAGAATACCAACCAGAAGAATTAACAGCCATGTTGATGAAAGCGAAAACTGGAGAAATTCTAGCAATGGGTCAACGACCTACTTTTAATCCTGAAACGATGGAAGGCTTAACCGGCAAGGATGCTGTTTGGCGTAATTTCTTAGTGCAAGATAGCTATGAGCCTGGTTCAACTATGAAAGTCTTCACGACTGCAGCAGCGATCCAAGAAGGGAAATTCAATGAGAATGAAACGTACCAATCTGGGAAAATAAAAGTTGCTGATGCGACGATCAACGACCACGATTTTGGAGCAAAAGGAGTTCTTACGATGCGACAAGCGTTATCTTGGTCAAGTAATGTTGGGATGGTAATGCTAGAGCAACGAATGGGCGGTACTTGGTACAACTACCTACAAAAATTAGGTTTTGGTCAAAGTACTCATTCAGGTCTAGATGATGAAGTAAATGGTGCTTTGCCAACGGAAAATATCGTTGACCGCGCAATGAGTTCTTATGGACAAGCGATTGGTGTTACAAATTTCCAAATGATGAAAGCTTTCACTTCCGTCGCAAATAATGGAACGATGATCCAACCACGCTACATCAGTAAAGTTGTAGATCCTGCAACGAATGAAGAGCGTATAACGCAAACGGAAGTATTAGGGCAACCATTTTCAAAAGAAACGACCGAAAAAGTACGAGAATATATGCGTGACGTAGTTGAAAGCGAAAATTATGGTAGTGCATATGGGGTATATAGTGTGCCGGGTTATAATGTTTCAGCTAAAACTGGTACGGCACAGATTGCTTCTGATAAAGGTGGGTACCAAACTGGTGATACAGCATACTTATATTCCATCGTCGAAATGGTTCCATCTGAAGATCCAGAGTATGTTTTATACATTACGATGAAACATCCTAAGACTTACGATCGAATGGCTTTAGCTAAAATCGCTAATCCATTGATGAAACGTGCGATGGACTTCCAAGAAAGTGAAGAAGAAAATTCACCAGAAGCAAAAACAGAAAAAATCACTGTAGCAGATTACCGTAATCTAAGTGCTGACGTTGCCGCAGCAGATGCACAGAAAAGTGGATTGCAACCTATCGTTGTAGGTGATGGGGAAAAAGTGAAGAAACAATCTACTGCAAATGGTGATCAATTGATTTCTGGCGAAAAACTGATCTTGTATACAGGCGGAGAAAATCTAATGCCTGATGTCACCGATTGGTCCAAAGCAGATATTATGAAGTTAGGGAAAATCTTAGGGGTTGAAGTCACCTTCCATGGCGATGGTTACTGTAAGGAGCAAAGTTTAGCACCCTATGAAAAAATCACTGATAAAAAATTAAGTTTTACATTAGAAGAATAAGAATAGAATTGGGAGAGAAAAAGAGTATGGAGTGGACACAAGCATTGATTCCTATCGTTAGTAGTTGTGCAATGACTATTGCAGCAATGCCACTATTTATTGGGTATTTTCAAATGAAAAAACAAGGGCAGGCGATTCGTGAAGAAGGACCAAAATGGCATAATGTAAAAGCCGGAACTCCAACGATGGGTGGATTGGTGTTTTTAGTTGCAGCAATATTAACCGGAATTTGGGTTGGCGCTTGGCAAAATCAGTTGACGCCTACTCTTTTCATCCTACTATTTGTTTTAGCTTTATATGGTGTGATCGGATTTTTAGATGATTTCATTAAAATCTTTAAAAAACGAAACATGGGGCTAAACTCTAAACAAAAACTGCTAGGGCAGATCATTGGCGGGATCATTTTTTATCTTGTCTATCGTTCAGAAGGCTATCCTGGTACGTTAAATTTCTTTGGAATAGAGTTGCCACTTGGACTATTCTATGGGGTATTTGCTATTTTCTGGCTTGTTGGTTTTTCAAACGCGGTTAATCTGACAGATGGGATTGACGGATTAGTTGCTGGACTAGGAACGATCTCTTTTGCAACGTACGGAATCATTGCTTGGCATCAGCAACAATATGATGTCTTAGTTATTTGTTTAAGTGTGCTTGGTGGGTTACTTGGCTTTTTTGCTTATAATCGTAAACCAGCCAAAATATTCATGGGCGATGTTGGTTCTCTGGCATTAGGTGGATTATTGGCAGCAATTTCTATTATGCTAAACCAAGAGTGGACATTGTTATTAGTTGGTTTGATTTATGTTATGGAGACAGCAAGTGTAATGCTTCAAGTTACTTCTTTCAAATTAACAGGAAAACGTATCTTCAAAATGTCTCCTATCCATCATCATTTTGAAATGTGTGGTTGGTCAGAATGGAAGATCGACATCATTTTTTGGTTAGTAAGTATTGTAACTTCTTTAATAACACTATGGTTCATTTGGTAGGAGATGACAGGAAATGAAAAAAATTTCAACATATGAAAACAAAAAAGTCCTTGTTCTTGGATTAGCGAAAAGTGGATTTAGTGCGGCCAAACTGTTACATGAGTTGGGCGCACTTGTCACTGTTAATGACGGAAAGCCGTTTGATGAAAATCCAGAAGCACAAGAGTTGCTATCACTGGGAGTCAAAGTGATTGCTGGAAGCCATCCGATTGAATTATTGGATGAAGAATTTTCTTTGATGGTGAAAAATCCGGGGATTCCGTATAGTCATCCATTTGTTCAAAAAGCACAAGAACTGGGTATTCCGGTAATTACGGAAGTGGAATTAGCTTACGAGGTAGCGGAATGTCCGATTATTGGGATTACAGGAACAAATGGTAAAACAACAACAACAACTATGACAGGCTTGTTATTGAACGCTGGTGATTTGCCAGGAACAGCTCGCCTAGCCGGGAATATCGGTTATCCAGCTAGTAGTGTGGCGCAAGAAGCAACAGCTGACGATAAAATCGTTATGGAACTATCTAGTTTCCAATTGATGGGAATCACTGATTTTCGTCCCCATGTAGCAGTAGTAACCAATATTTATGAGGCTCATATCGATTACCACAAAACGAGAAAAGAATATGTAAAAGCAAAATGGCATTTACAACAGAATATGACAGAGAAAGATTATTTGATTTTGAATTGGAATCAAGAAGAGCTAAGAGAACTCAGCAAAAAGACTAAAGCAACGGTGTTACCTTTTGCGACGGAACAAAAACTACCTAAAGGTGCCTATTCTTTAGATGGTAGTATCTACTATAACCAAGAAAAAATCATGGATATTACAGAATTGGGTGTTCCTGGTTCACACAATGTTGAGAACGCACTAGCTGCCATCTCAGTTGCTAAATTATATGGTATCTCAAATGAAGCGATCAAAAATGCTTTACACCATTTCCATGGAGTACCGCATCGTACACAGTATGTGGGGGAATTTCAAGGAAGGAAGTTTTATAACGATTCAAAAGCCACTAATATTTTAGCTACTAAAATGGCATTAAGTGGTTTTCAGTTAGATCAATTAGTATTAATCGCTGGAGGTCTGGATCGGGGAAATTCATTTGATGAGTTGATACCAGCTTTAAAAGGCATCAAAGCGTTGATCACTTTTGGGGAAACTCAAAATAGATTAGCGGATGCCGGCAAGAAAGCAGGTATCCCTGTGATCAAGGCAGCTGAAAACGCAGAAGCCGCTGTACCGATCGCCCTTGAATTGAGTGAAGAGGGTGATTCGATCTTATTGTCCCCAGCAAATGCAAGTTGGGATCAATACCCTAATTTTGAAATTAGAGGCGAACGGTTTATGGAAGCTGTCAATAAACTAACTATACAAAAGTAGAAACGAGCGAGAATGAATGAAAATTTTGGTTACTGGTGGCGGAACTGGCGGGCATATTTATCCAGCACTAGCCTTCGTCAATTATGTAAAAACAAAAGAGCCGAATACTGAGTTTATGTACGTTGGAGCGCAAAGAGGCTTAGAAAATAAAATTGTTCCCGAGACCGGGATGCCTTTTCGTACGCTAGAAATACAAGGATTTCAGCGGAAACTTTCGCTACATAATCTGAAGACTATCCAACTTTTTTTAAAAAGTATTCGAGAAGCAAAAAAAATTTTAAAAGAATTTAAACCAGATGTGGTGATTGGGACTGGGGGCTACGTGTCGGGTGCAGTAGTCTATGCGGCATCTAAGTTAGCGATTCCTACGATCATCCATGAACAAAATAGTGTGCCTGGCATCACCAATAAATTTTTAAGTCGCTATGTGGATCGAATCGCACTTTCTTTTGAAGATGCTGCTCCATTTTTTCCTGCAGAAAAATCGTCTTTGATCGGTAATCCTCGGGCGCAAGAAGTTGCGGATATGGATAAATCGAAAATTTTAGCCACTTATGGACTTGATCCAGAGAAAAAAACAGTCTTGATTTTTGGTGGTAGTCAAGGGGCTTTAAAAATCAATCAGGCAGTAACAGAATTTTTAATGTCGTTCGATCAGGAATACCAGGTTCTGTATGCCTCAGGCGAACGCTATTATAAAGATATCCAAACGAAAGTTCCTGCTTGTGCCAATGTCAGCATACAGCCTTATATCAATAAAATGGCAGAAGTAATGGCATCAAGCGATCTATTGGTTGGTAGAGCAGGTGCGACTTCGATTGCTGAATTAACAGCTTTAGGTTTGCCAGCTATTCTAATTCCAAGTCCTTATGTGACGAATGACCATCAGACAAAAAATGCAATGAGCTTAGTCAAAAACAATGCAGCGAAGATGATCAAAGATGACGAATTAGATGGACGTTCCCTAAAACAAGCGATTGAAGAGATCATGACTAATGATCAATTACAAAAACAAATGTCTTTAGCTTCTAAACAGCAAGGAATCCCAGACGCATCAGAAAGAATGTACGAGCTAGTAAAATCATTAATTCAAAAATAAAGGTGGTGTGGTCTTAGTGAGTAAGAAAAAAAAGCCAGACAAGCTGCCAAATGAATCTGAGGGTGAACAAAATCTAACTCCTTGGCAAAAGGCCAACCGGAAATATTTGGCAGAACACGAAAAAAAGGAAGAACAAAAAGAAGAGCAAAAAGAAGAAAAAAATGAAAATACAAATGAGCCGGCAGCATCCACTTCCGCTACTAAAGAAGCAGACTCAGCGGAAGGTGAGAAGCAAGAAGCAACCGCTTCTGATCCAATGAAAAAAGGGGACTCTGAGCCATTTGAAAAAATTGAACAACCAAAAATTGGTAGTCCTTATAATGGCTCTTTTTTAAATCGGCTACCGAATCTGAAAAATCAACGAAATAAAGTTCTTTATCGAAGACTGACTTTTATTATTTCAATCCTAACGATCCCACTGATTTTTTTGATTTATTATGTTTCCCCTTATAGTCGACTGCAAGGGATAACAGTTTCAGGGAACCAAATGATTACGAGTCAAATAGCCATTGCCGACTCTCATTTGGCAATTGATGGAAATGTTTGGAGTCAGTATTTCCATAAAAACCAATATCTTGATACATTGAAAAAAGAACAACCAAGAGTAGAGAGCGCACAATTGCATTTTAAGTCAATCAATACTTTTGAGTTGGCTATCAAAGAATACAAAGAGATTGCTTTAGTGATGAAGGACGGCGAATATTTTCCTGTAATCGAAAATGGAAAAGTCTTAAAGGAAAAAGTAGCAAATCCGACTAAGAATTTACCAATTCTAGAGAATTTCACAGATAACGCCAAAATTAGTCAATTGGTTAAAGAATATAATCAATTAACTTCAGAATTACAAAAAGCAATTTCAGAAATCAAATATACACCAAAAGAGAGCAATAAAAATTTGATCCAACTAAATATGAATGATGGGAACCAAGTGATCGTCAATATTCAAAATCTAGCCAGTCAAATGAAATATTATCCACAAGTCGCTAAAGAGATGAAGGAAAAGGGCGTCATTGATATGGAGGTAGGGATTTTCTCTTATCCTTACAGTGAAAGCAAGAAGGAGAATGGCGGAGCAACAGATTCATCTGTGCAGACAAGTTCTACCGAAAATCTCACAGGACAATCGGGAGCATCAAGTGATCAGTCAGACCAATCTTCGGAATCAGTTGAGTCAAATCAAGCAGGTCAGTCAGAGAATACAAGTGAATCTAGCCAAATCGATGACAATTCAAGTTCATCGTCTTCAGATTTAACCGAAAATTAATAAAACAGTTTTAAAAAGTGATAATCTACTTTCTAAAAACCGGTAATTTATGGTAGAATTGAAGGCAGTGAATATATCTATTAAAGTATATTTAAAAACGGACGTTAGTTGTTCGCTTGTATATGGAATAGTAAGTAGGAGGGAATCCCGTTCATGGCAAAAACAGGAATGTATGTAGGCCTTGATATTGGAACGACATCTGTCAAAGTTGTCGTGGCTGAATATATCGACAGCCAAATGAATATTATTGGAGTAGGAAACGCAAAATCAGAAGGGATTAACCGCGGCATTATCGTTGATATCGATAAAACGGTCCAAGCGATACAACGAGCAGTAAGACAAGCAGAAGAAAAAGCAGGGATACAGATCAAAGGGGTTAGTGTTGGTCTACCAGCAAACTTGCTTGAAGTGGAAAATTGCCAAGGAATGATTGCAGTAAACGGGGATTCGAAAGAAATCACCGATGAAGATGTCAGAAACGTGGCTTCAGCTGCCCTTGTTCGTTCAATTCCTCCTGAACGTCAAATCGTATCAATTTTGCCACAAGACTTTACCGTTGATGGATTCGAAGGAATCAAAGATCCTCGTGGAATGATCGGTGTCAGATTAGAAATGTATGGCTTGTTATTTACTGGGCCAAAGACGATTGTTCATAATATCCGTAAATGTGTAGAAAATGCAGGATTGGTTGTCAATGAATTAGTCATTACACCATTAGCTTTAACAGAAACAATCCTTTCAGATGGAGAAAAAGATTTTGGAACGATCGTGATTGATATGGGCGGTGGACAAACGACAACAGCTGTTATGCATGACAAACAATTGAAGTTCACTAGTCTAGATCAAGAAGGTGGCGAGTTCGTCACAAAAGATATCTCGATTGTGTTGAATACGTCATTCAATAATGCTGAAGCGTTAAAAATCAATTATGGGGATGCTTATCCAGAACGTACTTCTGCAAATGAAGAGTTTCCAGTAGATGTGATCGGTCAATCTGAACCTGTTAAAGTGGATGAACGCTATTTATCAGAAGTGATTTCAGCCCGTATGGAACAGATTTTCAATAAAGCCAAAGAAGCGTTAGACCAAATCGAAGCACTAGAGTTACCTGGTGGTATCGTACTAACTGGTGGTGCTGCAAGCCTTCCAGGTGTTGTTGATCTGGCACAAGAGATTTTTGGTGTGAATGTTAAGCTATATGTACCTAACCAAATGGGACTTCGTAATCCAGTCTTTACTAATGTGATCAGCATCGTGGATTACTCAGCTAACTTGAGTGAAGTCTATCAATTGGCTAAAATTGCTGTGACAGGTGAAACAGTGGTCGCGCATCACACAACTGTAGAACAAGAAGTGACATCATATGATAATGATAGCTATGATGTTCCAGAAGAAACGGTCTACGACGAACCTGAACAAAAGAAATCAGACGAAGATGTAACAACTAAAATTAAAGGTTTCTTTTCAAAAATTTTTGATTAATTCATCCTGGGAGGAATAAAATATGGAATTCTCAATTGATAATAATATCAATGACGGCGCAGTAATCAAAGTCATCGGTGTCGGTGGCGGCGGTGGAAATGCTGTTAACCGTATGATTGAAGAAAATGTAAAAGGTGTTGAGTTCATCACTGCCAACACAGATGTCCAAGCATTGAAAAATTCAAAAGCTGAAACAGTTATCCAATTAGGACCTAAATATACACGCGGACTAGGCGCAGGCTCTCAACCAGAAGTTGGTCAAAAAGCTGCCGAAGAAAGTGAACAAGCTTTACGCGAAGCCTTAGATGGCGCTGACATGATTTTCATTACTGCAGGTATGGGAGGCGGAACTGGTACAGGTGCTGCTCCAATCGTAGCAGGAATTGCTAAAGAACTTGGTGCTTTGACTGTCGGTGTCGTAACTCGACCATTCACTTTTGAAGGACCAAAACGTGGCAGATTTGCTGCTGAAGGTATCGCACGTTTGAAAGAAAACGTCGATACATTATTGATTATCTCAAACAACCGTCTTCTTGAAGTAGTTGACAAGAAAACACCAATGTTAGAAGCTTTCCGTGAAGCTGATAATGTATTACGTCAAGGGGTTCAAGGGATCTCAGATTTGATTACAGCCCCAGGTTACGTTAACCTTGACTTTGCTGATGTGAAAACTGTTATGGAAAACCAAGGAACAGCGTTAATGGGTATCGGTGTAGCAAGCGGTGAAGAACGTGTGATCGAAGCGACGAAGAAAGCTATTTCTTCTCCACTTCTTGAAACATCAATCGATGGAGCTGAGCAAGTCTTGCTTAACATCACTGGTGGATTAGACATGACTTTATTTGAAGCTCAAGATGCTTCAGATATCGTAGCAAATGCTGCTACAGGCGATGTTAACATCATTCTAGGTACATCAATCAATGAAGAAATGGGCGATGAAATCCGTGTAACGGTTATTGCAACGGGTATCGACGAATCAAAAAAGGAACGCAAGTCTAGTCGTCCGGCTAGACAAACACAAATGCAATCATCTACTCAAAAAACAGTTTTAGATATGGATCAAGCAAAACCAATCTCTGCTGAAGAAGAAAATAGCAGTTTTGGTGACTGGGACATCAGACGTGAACAAAATGTCCGTCCTAGAGTTGAAGAAACGAATTTTGAACCTATCGAAAAAAAAGAATTTGATACATTCAATCGTGAAGAAACAAAAGCAAAAGGTGACGATGAATTAAGTACACCACCATTTTTCCGTCGTAAAAAATAAAGGAGGAAGAGCACATGATTGCTGACAACTTGCTAAAAATCGAGCAAGAGATTCAGGACTCGTGTGCTCTTGTTCATCGTGATCCGAAAGAAGTCACACTAGTCGCTGTCACCAAATCAGTGGATTCTGCTACGGCAGAAAAATTGATTGAACAGGGTGTAAAAAACTGCGCAGAAAACCGCGTAGATAAATTGTTACAAAAAAAACAAGATTTAGTTAATTATCCTGATGTAAAGTGGCATTTAATTGGTAATTTGCAGCGTAGAAAGGTAAAATTGATTATAAATGAAATTGATTGCTTTCACGCATTAGACAGTTTGAAATTAGCAGAAGAAATACAAAAAAGGGCAACAAAACCCCTCGATTGTTTTGTGGAAGTGAATGTATCTGGTGAAGCATCCAAACATGGTTTTTCGCCAGAAGAGCTGGTTCCTTTTATCGAATCTTTAGTTGCTTTGTCTAAAATAAAGGTTGTTGGTTTAATGACGATGGCACCTAAAGAGGCTTCTGCTAAACAAATTCGCAAAGTATTTGGAACGCTGAAAGAATTGCGTGATCTTGTTCATTCGAAAGGTTTTTCGCATGCACCATGTACGGAATTAAGCATGGGAATGAGTCAGGACTTTCAACTGGCAATCGAAGAAGGTGCCACATTCATCCGTGTAGGAACAGCGCTATTCAAAGACGAGGAGGAACAATAATGCCACTTTTAAATAGAGGTGCGATTGCTAATTTTTTCGGATTAGCTGATGAGGAAGAGTACGAGGAGTATCCTGAAACATCTAAGCCGGCTGTAGCACAGCCTACAACAAAAAAGAAACCAATACAGCCAACACAATCTCAAATGAGCCAGCCAAGAGCTGTCTCAAAGCCACGTGCGCAACAAACAACACGTCCTGTTGCTCGTGAAAGTGTAGCGGCAAATGAAACAAAAAAAGTGATTGAATTACATCAAACACCAGCTAAAAAAACACGTAAAGAAGAAACAGCAAAAACTTCTTTTACACCTAAAACAAATTTAGCTGGAAAAATTACGGTCATGGAACCACGAGCTTATTCTGAAGCAATGGCTATTGCTAAACGAATCATTGCTGGTGAAGCAACATTAGTAAATTTCCATTTAGTAGAAGAAAAACAAGCGAGAAGAATCGTTGATTTTTTAACTGGCACTGTCTATGCATTAGATGGTGACATTAAGCGAGTAGGTGACGAGATTTTTCTATGCACGCCAACTGGAATGGAAATCGATAGTTCAACAGCACAATCTTTTGCAGACGTGAACCTATTTGACCTATAAGAGGAGGAACGACAATTTATATTATTTTTATATTACTTAATCTGCTGGGACGAGCAGCCTACTTTTACAGTCTTTTGTTAATGGTTTATGCACTTTTATCCTGGTTTCCAGGAGGATATCAATCAGGGATTGGTCGCTTTTTAGCAAAAATCTGTGAACCGTATATCCAGTTATTTGATCGGCTTCCACTTCGATTTGGTGGAATTGATTTTACGATTCTAGCTGCGATCTTGATTTTAAACTTAGCAGTACAAGGTCTTCAACATATCGTTTTATGGATAGTCATGGCAATTTATTAAAACGATCAAAGGAGTAGCTGATAGGAGGGGAAAATATGGACGCAAATGTTTATCAGCATTTCCGTGCAGATGAACGTTCTTTCATCGATTCAGTAGGTGATTGGATCGAACAGGTACAAGGGCAATATGCACCTTATCTTACTGACTTTCTTGATCCAAGACAATCCTATATACTAGAGACGCTGATCCGTCAAGATAGTGAATTACACTTTTCATTTTATGGCGGTTATGAGCAAGCAGAACGGAAGCGATGTTTGATTTTTCCTGACTATTATGAGCCTACTGACGAAGATTTTGAGGTGTCACTTTATGAAATCCATTATCCGAGTAAGTTTGCTAGTTTGACTCATGGAAAAGTATTAGGTACATTGGTTGGTACAGGTATCAAACGAGCTTACTTTGGTGATATCATTTCTGATGGTGATCGTTGGCAAGTGTTCATTGCAAGAGAAGTTGAACAGTTTGTAGCAACGCAAGTAACAAAAATCGGCAAAGTCTCTGTTCGGATGGAGCCAATCAAGTATACGGAATTACTTGTGCCAAAAGATGGTTGGACACAAGAAAGAGGTACAGTGACTTCATTGAGACTAGACAGCGTGATCTCGGAGATTTATAATATTTCCAGACAGCGTTCGAAGCAGCTGATTGAGTCTGGAAAAGTAAAAGTAAATTGGACAGAAAATACACGCCCTGATTTTTTACTTGAGTTATTAGATATCGTTTCGATCAGAGGATTTGGTCGACTCCAAATTCAAGAACTTGAAGGAAAAACTAAAAAAGAAAAATACAGGGTATTATTTGGTGTATTACGTAAATAAAACAAAAAGGTGGTTTACACATGGCTTTAACTCCATTAGATATCCAAAACAAAACATTCCCCACAAAAATGCGGGGATACAATCAAGACGAAGTAGATGATTTCTTAGATTTAGTTGTTCGTGACTATGAAGAAATCACGCAACGAAACCGTGAACTTGAAAAAGCAGTGAAACATTCAGAAGAAAAATTAGAATATTTCAATGAACTAAAAGATGCATTGAATCAGTCAATCATCGTGGCACAAGACACAGCGGATAAAGTTAAAACAAGTGCAAGTAAAGAGTCCGAAGTAATCGTGACATCTGCTCAAAACAAAGCGGATGAATTAGTGGCTACGGCTGAAAAACGTGCGCACCAATTAACGACAGATGCGGAAGAAAAAGCAAGACAAATCCTAACAGATGCAACTGAAAAAGCAAAACAGCTAGCAGTTGAAACAGAAGACTTAAAGAAAAAAACACGAGTTTTCCACCAACGAATCAGCTTGATGTTAGAATCTCAATTAGAACAAGTAAAAAGTCCAGAATGGGATGAAATTTTACAACCTTTCTCAAGCTATGTGTCAGATAGTCATGAAGTGATCAAAGAAGTTTTAGCAAAACAACTTGACAATGAAAATCAAACTGATGTAAACTCAGACACAGGCATCATGGAAGCACCAATGACTGCATTTGATACACAGGCGATCGATATTTCGATCATTCCTGGTGATGACGAAGAGTAGAACAGAAAAGCATTTTGTCATTCTTTTCAGCGAGCCGATGATAGTGGAAGTTCGGCAAGACCCTGCAAAGTGAAAGATCCTCTACGAAAATTGTTTCTGAAATAGGAGTAAGAAACAACGGTTGACCTCGTTATTGGTTTTTAAGAGTTACATGATCATGTAACTGAATTTGGGTGGTACCACGGCATGTTCGTCCCTTTGGATGAACATGCTTTTTTGTGTTCTTTAAAATGATGAAAGAAGGAGCGTAACTGGTTTATGAAAATGAAAGAAACCTTACAACTAGGTAAAACAAAATTCCCAATGCGTGGTAATTTGCCTAATCGTGAAGCGGATTGGCAAAAAGAATGGGAAGAAAATAAAATTTATCAAAAAAGACAAGAATTAAATGAAGGAAAGCCAAGTTTCATCTTACATGATGGACCTCCTTATGCAAATGGAAATATCCATTTAGGACATTCATTAAATAAAATCAGTAAAGATATCATTATCCGTTCAAAATCAATGTCAGGATTTCGTGCACCTTATGTTCCAGGTTGGGATACTCACGGTTTACCGATTGAACAAGTATTAGCCAATAAAGGGATCAAACGAAAAGAAATGACAATGTCAGAGTACTTAGAAAAATGTCGTGAATATGCCCTTTCACAAGTCGACAAACAACGAGAAGATTTCAAACGACTAGGAGTGGCAGGCGATTGGGAGCATCCATATGTCACGTTGGATCCTTCTTACGAAGCGGCACAAATCCGTGTTTTCGGTAAAATGGCTGAAAAAGGCTATATCTATAAAGGATTGAAACCAATCTATTGGTCTCCGTCAAGTGAATCTTCACTTGCTGAAGCAGAAATCGAATATAAAGATGTGAAGTCTCCTTCTATCTTTGTGGCTTTCAATGTGAAAGATGGCAAAGGGTTGTTAGATGAAGATACAGCTTTCGTTATTTGGACAACTACGCCATGGACATTACCAGCAAACCAAGGGATTGCAGTAAATCCAACTTATACGTACGTTTTAATCGAAGCAGATGGACGTAAATTTGTCGTTGCAAAAGATTTATTAGAAAAGGTTCAAACTGAAATCGGTTGGTCTGATGTTCAGGTGTTGAAAGAGATTGCTGGTCAGGAAATGGAATACATGACTGCTTGGCATCCGTTTTATGAGCGGGAATCATTAGTCATCTTAGGTGACCATGTAACTTTAGACGCTGGTACTGGATTAGTCCATACAGCACCAGGTCACGGGGAAGATGACTATATTGCAGGAAACAGATATAAATTGCCAGTAGTTTCTCCAGTGGATTCAAAAGGGGTTTATACAGAAGAAGCACCAGGATTTGAAGGGGTCTTTTACGACAAAGCGAATCCAATGATTACTGATTTGTTACAAGAAAAAGGTGCTTTATTAAAACTTGACTTCTTTACGCATAGTTATCCTCATGACTGGCGTACGAAAAAACCTGTGATTTATCGTGCTACACCACAATGGTTTGCATCAATCGACGATTTCCGACAAAATATTTTAGAGGAAGTAGAGAAAGTAGATTGGATTATTCCTTGGGGGAAAACACGTCTTTATAATATGATCCGTGATCGTGGCGACTGGGTTATTTCACGTCAACGTGCATGGGGTGTGCCATTGCCAATCTTTTACGCTGAAAATGGGGAAGCAATCATCACGCCGGAAACGATTGAACACGTAGCGCAATTGTTTGCTGAACATGGTTCAATCATTTGGTTTGAGAAAGAAGCGAAAGATCTTCTTCCAGAAGGCTTTACGCATCCAGGATCACCGAATGGACAGTTTACGAAAGAAACAGATATCATGGATGTTTGGTTTGATTCAGGTTCTTCTCACGAAGCAGTCTTGCGTCAACGTCCAGAACTATCATTCCCAGCTGATATGTATTTAGAAGGTTCTGATCAATACCGTGGCTGGTTCAATTCAAGTATTACTACAAGTGTGGCAATCAATGGGGTTGCACCGTATAAATCTGTCCTTTCTCAAGGGTTCACTCTGGATGGCGAAGGGCGTAAGATGAGTAAGTCGTTAGGTAACACGATCTTGCCAGATAAAGTGATCAAACAATTTGGCGCGGATATCTTACGTTTGTGGGTAGCTAGTGTGGATTATGAAGCAGATGTACGTGTATCCATGGATATTTTAAGCCAAGTAGCAGAAGTTTACCGCAAAATCAGAAATACGATGCGCTTCTTGATTGCAAATACTGAAGACTTCGATCCACAAAAAGATACGATTTCATTTGAAGAATTACGTTCTGTAGATAAATATATGACTATCCGATTGAACGAAGTGATTAAAGAAATTCGTGAAGAAGGATATGAGAAATATAACTTCATGCACATCTATCGTACCGTAATGAACTTTTTAACAGTAGATCTATCTGCGTTCTATCTGGATTTTGCTAAAGATGTTGTTTATATCGAATCAGAAAATGATTACCAACGCCGTTGTATGCAAACTGTGTTTTATCAAACAGCAGTAGCTTTAACAAAATTATTAACACCGATTATTCCACATACTGCAGAAGAAATTTGGTCTTTCTTAAAAGAAGAAGAAGAGTTTGTTCAATTAAGTGAACTTCCAGGTTACCAAGAGTATCCAAATCAAGAAGAATTGATGGATACTTGGGCAGCATTTATGGACTTCCGTGATAAAGTGTTAAAAGCTTTAGAAGAAGCACGAAACAATAAATTGATCGGTAAATCTTTGGAAGCGAAGTTAACGATCTATCCAAATGAACAAGTTCGTGGATTGCTGACAGCTGTGGATGCGGATATTCCACAATTGTTGATCGTGTCACCAGATTACTATGAAGTGATGTCAGCTAACGCAGAAGTACCAGAAGCTGCGGTGAAATTTGATGACGTAGCCATTTTAGTAGAAAAAGCTGACGGACAAACATGCGATCGTTGTCGTCAAATCCGCAAAGACGTAGGCGTTGATGAAAAATTACCACACTTATGTGGACGCTGTGCGCACATCGTTGAAGAAAACTATCCAGAAGCAGTGGCAGAAGGATTTGAATAAAAATTTGGTCATGTTTGGTGACTAAAGGAAAGTTATCTAAAAAACATCAAAGTTAGTAAGAGTTACTAGCTTTGATGTTTTTCGTTTTAATAGAGTGATTTCATTATCCATATAGAGCCGAGAGGAGCCAAAAAGTCTGGGATATTAATCAGAACATAACTGATTAATATCCCAGACTCTTAATATTAGTAAATTTTTACTTTTAAACGTTATACACAGCTAGTCTTCTAGCTTTCCACGATCACGGTACCAGTCATCTGGTTGCCAGATCCATTCAAACCCATCTTTTTCCAGCAATTCAAATGCAGCTTCTGGTCCCATTGTTCCAGCTTTATAATTAGGGAAGTCAGGTTCCACTTGATCCCAAGCTTTACGAATGACATCGACGATATGCCAAGATTGAGCAACTTCTTCCCAATGTGAAAAGTTTGTACCATCACCTTTTAAAGCATCTAAAAGCAGCTTCTCATAAGCTTCAGGACTGTTTTCAACCATTTCAGCGCTATTGCGGTACTCTAATCTTCTAAATTCAGTGTTAAACCCTTGTCCAACCTCTTTTCCATTTAATGTTAAAGAGAAACCTTCCGTTGGTTGGATATAAATCGTTAAAACATTTGGTGGTAATGTCCTATCTTCACAAGGTTCATCTTCGACCGAAGTTTTAAAAACATTGACTGGGACTTGTTTAAAGACGATATTGATCCGAGTTCCTTTTTCTGTCAAACGTTTCCCAGTGCGCACATAAAAGGGAACACCTGACCAGCGGAAATTGTCAATGACAAACTTCCCAGCTACAAAAGTTTCGGTAGTAGATTCAGGATCTACTTTATCTTCTTCACGATAGCCTTTAAATGTATTACCATCTAACTCACCAGGTGCATATTGCCCACGGATAAAGTTTTTTAATGCTTCAGATTTTTCATAGATTCGCACAGCTTTCAGTGCCTTGATTTTTTCTGCACGAATTTCTTTTTCAGAAAAGGCGACAGGAGGTTCCATCGCTAAAAGTGCTAGTACTTGTAGAATGTGGTTTTGGACCATATCTTTTAAAGCACCACTGTGATCATAGTAGCCACCACGATCTTCAACACCTAAAGCTTCACCGAATGTAATCTGAATATTATCGATATAGCGATTGTTCCATTGTGATTCAAAAATGTTATTAGCAAAACGAATTGCTGAGATATTTTGGATCATTTCTTTACCTAAATAATGATCAATCCTAAAGATATCTTGTTCAGGGAAGACTTGACGGATCTTTTCATTCAGCTCGAATGCAGATTGATAATCTGAACCAAATGGTTTTTCGATGATCAAGCGATTATAACCATTTTCAGTAACGATATGTTGCGATTTAAGATGAGAAACGATCGTACCGAAAAATTCTGGAGACATGGCTAAATAATAGATGCGATTGCCAGCTAATTGGTAGGTTTCATCTAAGCGGTCAGCTAGGTCTTTTAAAGTATTGTAGTGGGTAGAATCATTTACATCATGTGATTGATAGTAGAAATGACTAGCAAATTCTTTTGCTTCTTCTTCAGTCGGATTCAAGGACTGGATCGTCGAAGCGACCACTTCACGATAATGCTCATCGCTCCAAGGTCTACGAGCAGTACCGATTACTGCAAAATGTTTTCCTAGATTTCCTTTTTTATAAAGGCGGAACAAGGAAGGATACAATTTGCGTTGTGCTAAATCACCTGTACCACCAAAGATTGTAAATAAGACATTTTTTTCATTAGCCATATGGGTGTACTCCTTTATAATTTGTCGACAAAAATCGTACTGGCTGCTTTAAAGCTGACAGGGATTTTCTTTTGTTGATTTTGGATTGTGATCGGTCCTTCATAAGCGGCAACATCTACAATCTCGTATTCTTCATCAATGTTTAAGTCAATCGTCACAAGATAGTCCAATAGTTCTTTTTCATCCAACACTCGAGCGATGCGAACTTTAGAACCAACTGGATAAGACTCTAATGTTTGTCTACGTTCTTCATGAACCACTTGTTCTTTTTTAGGAATAATTCCACCATGTGGACAGTGCATAGGATGATTCAAATAGTCTTCTAAATGGTCAGCAAGTTGTTCTGAAGTCACATGTTCCAACACTTCAGCATCATCATGGACTTCGTTCCAGCTATAATCTAAATGTTCGACTAAAAAAACTTCCCATAAACGATGTTTGCGAATCAAACTACTTGCCTTTTGTAAGCCAGTCTCCGTAAGTTGAACTCCTTGATAAGGAGAATGCTCAACGAGTTGTTCTTTCACAAGTTTGGAAATCATTTCGCTAACAGAAGCTGGGGACACAGCAAGACTGGAAACGATTTGTTTATTATTTACTTTTGTCGTGTCTCCGCCTAATTCCAAAATGATTTTCAAGTAATCTTCTCGATTTGGTGTCATGTTTAATCATCCTTTCATGGTATGAAACCATCATTAGTAAGTTTATCAAAAAAAACATCAAATGACTATTTTTCTAGACAAAAAACGTAAAATAAACGAAGAAATACAGAAAGGTAAATCAATGATGAAGGGAATGAAAAGAGTTTGGGATACAGGACTTGCTCTAAAAGTCGTTCAAGAAGTGGCTCTATCAAAAATAAGTCGAAGAATTCCAAAAACAGGAGGAGATTTTTGGAAATTCTTCGACTTATTTCTCAGAGTTAGCCGCTCTTGTCACACCCTCTTTTGAGGAACTATTTTGTTTTGTCAACGTATAAGAAGTATCGGATGATTCATCATAAAAGGTCGTATCACTGTATGATAGGATCAAATAAAAACCATATTGATCTCGCAAGACGAGTTGCTGTGGAGTTAGTTCGACCAATTCCGTTACTAAGGAGTGACCGTTGATAGATAAATCAAACGTTTCTGTGACCAGTAGTTGTTGTTTTTGTTGATTTTTATCTATAAAGGTCCAGGTTCCATGATATTGCGTTGGATCAAAGTCTTTGGTGGTTGGCTGTTTCTTTTTCAGAAAGAATTTTCCAAATAAAATAGCAAAAAATGCAAGGATTCCATAAAGTTTTTTTTTACGTATCATACGATTGTCACTCCTAACCTCTTTTAATTCCAACGATCATTTTCTGTCAGTTTCATTGTACCTAAAAAAAATAAAGATTTCTCTAGGACTTTCGACTGGTTTTTCAAGAGTTTTTTGTGAAATTATGGTAGGATACATAGTAGGAAGAAAGGTGACCGTTTTTGAAGTACCAGCAAGTAGAAATCGCTTTTTTTATTGAACGACCGAATCGTTTCATCGCTCATTGCTTGAACCAACAAGGAGAAGTGATCGTAGCCCATGTGAAAAACACTGGAAGAGGTAAAGAAGTCCTGCTTCCAGGAGCGAAAGTAGCGGTTGCATATACACCTAGTATAAAACGGAAAACAGATTATGATTTAATTGCTGTGAAAAAAGGGGATAACTGGTTCAATATCGATAGTCAACTTCCCAACCGTTTGGCATTAGAAGGAATTTTATCTGGAACAATCCAGTTGCCATCGTTGATCGGAAAAATCGTTAAGTTCAAGCGTGAAGTCCGCTATCGACAGTCCATATTTGATATTTATTTAGAAACAGATTCAGGACAAAAAGTGTTCGTCGAAGTAAAGGGAATGACTTTAGAAAATAAAGGAATTGGGGCGTTTCCTGATGCGCCAACGTTACGAGGTTTAAAACATGTGAAAGAATTAGTGGAAGCGCGACAGGAAGGCTATGAAACTTACGTGTTGTTTATCGCACAGTTTGAACACCTTCATCTGGCAACAATCAACGAAGCAATGCAACCGGAGTTAGCCAATATCATACGCTACGGACAGTTAAACGGCGTGAATGTTTTAGCCTATAATTGTCAGGTAACAGCGGATTGTGTCAATTTGAAACAAGCCATACCATTTGATGTAGAGGCATCGTTTGAAGACCCGAATAAATAGAAAGAAGGTAAATGAAATGATCAATTTAGGAATTATTGGTACCAACTGGATCACCCATCAATTTGTGCAAGCAGCATTAAGCACGAAACAATATGAATTAACAGCAGTTTATTCGAGACATTTAGAAAAAGCACAAGAATTTGGCGCCAAGTATGAGGGAGATATTGCCTATGCGACAGATTTAGAAACTTTTTTTGGTCTGGAACATCTTGATACGGTATACATTGCTTCGCCTAACAGCCTGCATTTTCAACAAGCAAAACAAGGCATTTTAGCAGGGAAAAATGTCATTGTTGAAAAACCGGCATTTAGTACGCCTAAAGAAATGGATGAGATCATTCATCTAGCGAATGAGAAAAATGTTTATTTTTTTGAAGCTGCACGAAACATCCATGAAGCAGGATTCAAAAAAATTGCTGATTATCTTCCATTGAAAGATGAGATCCTCGGTGCCAACTTTAGTTATATGAAATATTCTTCTCGTTACGATCAAGTACTAGCAGGAGAAGTACCAAATATTTTCTCTACCCGTTTTTCTGGTGGTGCGCTGATGGATCTGGGCGTTTATCTCGTTTATGCTACGATAGGATGGTTTGGGATGCCTTCAGAAGTTCACTATTTCCCACGAAAGATCTCAACTGGTGTTGATGGATTAGGTTGGGGGATCTTGCGTTATGAGACCTTTGATGTCACGATTCAACCTGGTAAAATCGGGGATTCTTACTTACCTTCAGAAATCTACTTTAATTCAGGAACATTAGTCATGAACGGGGTCAATGCGATTGAAAAAGCAGAGTTCCATGATCGAGAACATCAGGAAATTGATGCATTAGCAATTACCGCAGCTGAAAATCCCATGGCAGAAGAGGCAGCTGATTTTGCCAATGTGATCAATCATCCAAACGATCCAGCTTGGGGATTACGATATGAAGAATGGATCGAACTTGCTCGCAATGTGAACCAAGTAGTTTACGATCTTAGAATAAATGGTGGCATCAAATTTGATGCCGATAATGAGGACGATTTTTAAAATGAATGAATTTGTAAAAAACTTTCCACAAGCTTGGCAAGAAAAATGGCAGGAAAAGGGATTTCAAACACCCTCTCTGATCCAACAGGCTGTTTTTCAACCGCTTAAAGAAAAAGAATCAATTATTGGTATTTCACCAACCGGCTCAGGCAAAACATTAGCTTATCTTTTACCTTTGCTGCTGAATGTCCCTAAAGAGGGGGGAAGTACTTTACTAATCCTTGTTTCTTCACAAGAATTAGCAATTCAAGTCGCAGAAGTGGCTCGTGAGTGGTCAAAAGGATTGGCATTAAAAGTCCAATCACTTGTGGGCGGAGCTAACGTCAAAAGGCAGATCGAAGGTTTGAAAAAACGACCAGAAGTCTTAGTAGGGACTCCTGGACGGGTGCTGGAATTGATGAAGACCAAAAAATTAAAAGCTCATCAGTTGCAAACGATTGTTTTTGATGAAGCAGATCAATTGTTTGATGAGGGGAATCGTTCATTAGTGGAACAAATTTTGCGACAAGCCCCTGTGGACTATCAATTAGTATTCTTCTCAGCAACAGCTGATCGCTCAATCAGTAAAATTGAAGAAATCACAAATGCTTCCATCCCAGTTGTTGATGTCACAAAAGACGATGACTCTAGAAAAGGTCAGCAACATTACTATTTAAGGATACCACCTCGTAAAAAAGAAGAGTATTTGAGACGGCTTGCTTATGTCACAGATTTTCATGGACTAGTCTTTTTCAACCAACTCAATGAATTAGGGACAATGGAAGAAAAATTACAATTTCGTGGTGTTTCAGTTGGCAGCTTAGCTTCCGATCAAAATAAATTGTTACGTAAAGCAGCACTTGATCAATTCAAGGATAAGAAAATCACGATGTTGTTCACGACTGACGTAGCAGCCAGAGGATTAGATATCGAACAATTACCTTATGTTGTGAATGCCGAAATTCCCTTAACAGAAGAAGCTTATCTGCATCGTTCAGGGCGAACCGGACGGATGGGGAAAGACGGAACCGTGATCACGTTTGTGCAAGATCATACAGTTAAAGAGTTGAAAAAATTAACACGTCATATGGCGATTGATATGGAAGAGATTTTTCTTCATGGTGGACAATTAGTCAAAGAATTGCCACAAAAAGAACTCTCACAAAAAGAAGAAGCCAATGACAAAAACACAAAAAAAACTGCTCCATTTGGTCCTTCGAAAAAAGAACAAGTTGAAAAAAATAGTACGCCAAAGAAAAAGCTTAAAAACAAACAAAAAAAGCAGAAAAATAAAGGAGCAAGGCGCAAATAAGCGCCTTTTTGTGTTATTATATTGAAAACGTAATCAGCGTTATTTGAGGATAGTGGGGGATTGTATGAACGAAAGACAAGAAGAAATATTGGATCTATTGCATGAGAAACAGCAAGGATTGACGGCAAGTGATGTGGCAAAACATCTAAAAATCGATCGAAGTAATGCAAGTCGATATCTCAGCGATCTCTATAAAGACCGCTATATTATCAAAAGTTCCGGCAGACCAGTCGTCTATTCATTGCCTCCGCAAAAAACAGCCTCTGACAAAGTTCACGTTGATGCATCGACCCAAGTGACGTTTGATACACTAGTTGGTGAAAATGATTCTTTGAAAGTAAGCATCCAGCAAGCTAAGGCAGCCATATTATATCCTCCTCGAGGATTGCATACAATCATTTTTGGTGAGACAGGAACGGGTAAATCGATGTTTGCAGAATGTATGTATCATTTTGCGATTGATTCTGAAATGCTCTCAGAAGATGCCCCTTTTGTTTCATTTAACTGTGCGGATTATGCGCAGAATCCACAGTTACTGTTTGGACATATTTTTGGAATCAAAAAAGGAGCTTATACTGGGGCATCGCAAGATAGTCAAGGGTTGATTGCGAAAGCGAATGGTGGGATCCTGTTTCTTGATGAAATTCATCGTTTACCACCAGAAGGACAAGAAATGTTGTTTACTTTTATTGATAAAGGGGTCTATCGTCCGTTGGGAGAAAGCGCCCACGTCCATGAAGCATCTGTTCAGATCATTGGAGCAACCACCGAGTCATCCGAAAGTTTTTTGACAACCTTTAATCGCCGAATTCCTATGGCAATCACATTACCAAATCTGGCTTCTCGTTCATTAGATGAACGTTATGAAATCATTTCTTTATTTATCAAACAAGAAGCCAATCGTTTGAATCAACGTATAGATATCGAAAAAGAAGCCATTTTGGCATTTATGCTTTATGATGCAGAAGGAAATATCGGACAAGTCAAGCGTGATTTGAAATTAGTATGTGCGAAGTCATTTTTACATTATCGGACACATAATGAAGAAAAACTGATTATTCGTAAAGAAGAACTGTCTCTCCAAGTACAAAAAGGGTTGTTGAAAATCAAAGAAGTACCTGAACGTTTGGATCGCTTTATGGATAGTAAGAGTCAATACCTGACTTTTGAGCCTGGTTTTGCTGATGTTGTTTGGTCACAAGATCCAGAACGAAACATGCAGGTCTATAATGATATCGAAGAAAAAATGCTTTCTTTATCAGAAACGGGTGTCGAAAGTATTGATTTAGAAACTTTGATCTCGAAAGATGTGGATGCTTATTTCCAAACTTATGTCAAAGAGTTGACAAAGAGTACGATTCCAAAAGATCTGTTGCCAGATGACATTTGGCGATTAACCAACGAGTTATACGATGTTGCAGAAGCTAGGTTGGATCGAATCTACAATGAAAAAGCTCGATTTGCCTTTGCCCTTCATTTGCAAAGTACATTGGATCGGGTCAAAGAAGGACACATGATTGTTCATCCTGATCTCAACAACGTACGCAAAAATTTTAAAAAGGAATTTCAAGTAGCCATTGATTTATCTACGATCATTGAAGAAGAACAACAAATTGAAATTCCGTTTGACGAAATTGGTTTTATCAGTATGTTTCTTTCCATTAATCTTGGCGAAAGTGAACCAGTAAAAGAAAATAAAGTTGAGGTCTTAGTTTTGATGCACGGCAGACAAACCGCCTCAAGTATGTTGGAAATGGCGCAAGAATTATTAGGAACGAAATTAGGTACAGCATTTAATATGCCGTTAGCCATGGAAGTCCAAACGATGTATGAAGAAGTGCTGGCTTATGTTCAAAATCGTCAGGCAAGTCTGACGAATGGATTGATCTTACTGACGGATATGGGTTCTTTAAATACCTTTGGTGACTTGATTTTTGAAGAGACTGGAATCAAAACGAAAGCAATTACAATGAGTAGTACGATGATCGTGATTGAGGCATTACGGATGGCGAATGTTGGGCGGAGCTTGGAAGATATCTATCAAAGTATCCAGATTTCCTTTGAAACGATCGTCAAGGACCAATTCAAAGAAGAACAAACTGAGACCTATGAACGTAAAAAAGCGGTGATCGTTACTTGTTTTACTGGGGAAGGTGTAGCAGCTAAATTATACCAACGGATTGTTCCTGTAATCGACCAGAAAAAGGTCGAAGTGATCCAAATGCAGTTTTTAGAACGAGAATCATTTAAGCGACACATTGATGCATTATTAGAAGAATATGAGATCAAAGCCATTGCGGGCACGGTAGATGTGGATTACCAAAATATTCCGTTTTTCTCAGCGTATGATGTCTTCAACGATGAGAAATTGAATATGCTCAAGCGGATCGCTGATGATGAAGTTCCAACTGCCAAAATCGTTGATTCATTAAAAGATTCTTTAAATTCGATTTCTTCGGTAGAGCTTTTGATCCATTCTTTACAAAAAAACATCCAGCAAATCCAAACGGATCTCTCAATTATAGTAGAGCCAGGAGTAGATATTGGGATCGTGATTCATTTAGCCTTTTTACTGGATGGACTGATCAAGCATGAGAAGACCCGAGAATTTGAGAATCTGTCTACTTTCTCAAAAATTTATCGTTTAGAAATGGACATCGTTCGAACGAATCTTATTGGATTGGAACGGAAATATCAGGTGAATATCCCAGAAAATGAGATTGCCTTCTTAACGCAAATGTTTATTGAAAATAAAATTAAAAAATAAAACACACTAATCTATTTTTTTACACAGATATCACCAGTGTGCGCACAGAAAAGAAGGACCAAAGGCTATGAAAACGCTATTTTGGTTCTTTTTTTGTTTGGCATGCTTCTTGCATTATAAAAATGTGTAAAACAAATTAAAAGGAGTGGAGAAAATGGCGAAAAAAACGATTATGTTAGTATGCTCTGCGGGGATGAGTACAAGTTTGCTAGTTACGAAAATGCAAAAAGCTGCAGAAGAAAAAGGAATGGAGGCAGATATTTTTGCTGTTTCAGCTTCAGACGCTGATAATAATCTTGAAGCAAAAAATGTCGATGTCTTACTTTTAGGACCTCAAGTCCGGTTTATGAAAGCTCAATTTGAGCAAAAATTAGCACCGAAAGGGATTCCGCTAGATGTAATCAATATGCAAGATTACGGCATGATGAATGGTGCAAAAGTACTAGAACAAGCCGAAAATTTGATGCAATAAATCTATAGGAAATGGAGGAAAAAATGTGGAAGATCAACAAAATCTCGAAGCCATCATGGGACTCATCATGTTTGGTGGTAATGCCAAGAGCGATGCAATGGAAGCGATTTCTGCGGCTAAAAAAGGTAATTTCGAGTTAGCGGATCAAAAAATAATGGATGCAAAGGAATCATTAGTCCAAGCCCATCATTCACAGACGCAAATGTTGACACAAGAAGCACAAGGAAACCATGTTCAGGTCACGTTATTGACCGTACACAGTCAAGACCATTTAATGACGTCGATTGCTTTTACTGATTTAGCAGAAGAACTTATTGAACTTTACCGAAGAATCAATGTCGAATAAAGACAGATGAACGAAAATAGAACCTTCTTTTTTGAACGGAAGAAGAAAAAATTTTGAACGGATTTTTTTAATTTGGTATGAGGAAGCAATTCTTTATATAAACAACTTATAGGAGGATATAAAAATGAACGGATTAACAAATTGGATGGAGAAATACATCCTTCCGGTTGCCGCAAAAATTGGTGCGCAGAAACATTTAGTTGCTTTGCGTGACGCTTTTATCGGTACTTTACCTGCAACAATGGCGGGATCAGTCGCTGTAATGATCAATGCAATTATTCGAGATTTACCACAGCAATTTAATAGTACGTATGCAGATAGTTTAGCAGCGGACAAAGGAATTTTTGCAGTATTAAATGTTATTATTGGAATTAATGGATTTGTATGGAATGGAACTTTAGCAATTGCCGGCTTGATTTTTGCCTTTTCTTGGGGATACAATCTTGCGAGAGCTTATGGGGTCAATGACCTAGCCGGAGGGATCGTTGGTCTGGCAACTTTGATCCAAGGAATTTCTTTTGGTCCTTCATTGTCAGCCGCTTTGAACGTGAATGTTCCGCAAAATATCGTTGATGCCATCAATGGAACAGAATTAGGGGCAACGATCGCGGATGGAAATTTATCTGTTGGTCTTTGGGGTTGGCTAAAACTTGATCATTTAAATGGAAACTCTTATTTCACAGTCATGATCATGGGTGCTATTTCTGTCATTATTTTCTGTAAATTAATGTTAGCCAACATTACGATCAAAATGCCAGATTCTGTACCACCAGCAGTATCGAAGGCTTTTGCCGCAATTCTGCCAGCAACGATCGCTTTATATGTCATTGCTATTATTAATTATATCGTTGGTCGTATCGCTGACGGACAATTGATCATTGATTTAGTTCAAAAATATATCGCTGAACCTTTCTTGGGATTATCTCAAGGGATCGGTGCTGTTTTGATCGTTACGGTCTTTGTTCAGATCTTCTGGTTCTTTGGTATTCATGGACCAAACGTGTTAGCTCCAGTTTTAGAAGGAATTTGGGGTCAAGCACAATTGATCAATATCGATATTTTCCAAAAAGGTTACAATGGCAAAACAGGAACACCTGCAGTCTTAGATGCAATTGAAGATGGTAAGGCTTATATGTGGGTTCGTGGATCCTTTGATGCCTTCGCTTGGTTCGGGGGTTCTGGTGGTACGATCGTTCTATTGATTGCTATTTTACTCCTTTCTAAACGTGCTGATTATTTAACAGTTGCTAAATTGTCGATCGGACCTGGTATTTTCAACATCAATGAACCAGTTATGTTTGGTTTGCCGATTGTATTGAACGCTATCATGTTCATCCCATTCTTATTAGCACCTGTTGTTGCAACAGCTATAGGTTGGGGAGCAACTTACTTTGGTTTGGTCGCCCCAGTATCGCAACAAGTCACATGGGTTGTTCCACCATTCTTACTCTCGTTCCTAGCTACCGGAGCAGACTGGCGTGCGCCAATCGTGACATTAGTATGTATGATCGTGACTTTCTTGATCTGGGCACCGTTCGTTATCTCAGCGAATAAGATGGATCCAGCAGCAGGCGAACAATAAAAATCAATGAGCAGAAGCATTTTTTGCTTCTGCTCTCTAAACAATAATCTAGGAGGAACTAAAATGATTTCAATCGCAAGTGCCATGCAACAAGATGCTATCAAAGAGTTATTAGAAGGTTACAATGAAGATGGCTTTTCATATACATTTAAAGAAAAACAAGGGATCAAATTGTTTTTTGAGACGAGCGCACAAGATAAAGAAGCAGCAGCACAAAAAGCAAAAGCATTAATCAAAGCACAACCATGGGGCACTGTTTTATATTTTCAAGCAACAGCAGTTTAACTGGTTGTAAGATAGGAAGGGTTCAAAATGATGAAAAACGGCTTATTTTTATGTAGTATTGGTTCACTGATCGTATTGTATTGTTTAAATCCTAGTTCGCAAAACTATGATTTGTATAGTATGGCTACAGGACTATTTCTGGCAGGTTTAGGTATACATTTCTTTTTAAAAGGGAAAAAAAGAGAAGAAGCAAAGGGGAAAAATAGCTAATGGAAATCGTTAAAACTTTAAATATTCCAGCATCCTTTTTCTATGATAAAGTGATGGACTCTGTCCTTTTTGATGTACGTAAAGCGACTGGAAAATCGGTTACTCGTAAACAACTTAAAAACCTTGAATACGTCAAACAATTCTCACAAAATAGCCGCGCTCGCATCAAGATCGAGGAAGTTATTGAAAATCAGTCGTATAAATTTCGAACATCTACCACAAAAAATGATTATGTCGTCCATTATCAAATCAAAGCGTTAGATGATAAAACCTGCGAAGTACGTTATACGGAACAAATGCAATCATATGGGATGCTACAAAAATTGAATGATATGATTTTAGGAACGATGTTGATGTATTTTAAAAAACGTCGCTTCAAAAAAATGTTAGTAATGATCGAAGAAACTTACTAGTAAAAAACTAATTGTGGCAAGAAGCAGTTGATTCAGCTAAATAGTGATTTATTGAAATAACATTTTTATTTTGATAAAGTGACTATGGTTGGATCACTGAACTTGACACAATTTTTTATTGTTTTTGATGGAAGGGGTAACAAAAATGGCAAATGAAGTAAAAGAACTTGGTGTTGCTTATCAAGAAGCGATGTTTGAACTAGCAACCTATGCATTTAATGCGCAGGATACACCTGCAAGACGTGAACGATTCAAACTGATCGTTGAAAATTCATGGAATTATGGTTTTTTTGACGAGGAAGAGCAACTCACTAGCCAAGTAATGGCGACGCCTTTTTCTGTTGAATTTTATGGGCAACAGTATTTAATGGCAGGAATCGGTTATGTAGCATCTTATCCTGAAGCTAGGGGACAAGGCGGGATCAATCAAATCATGGAAAAAATCTTAAAAGATTGCCGTGAAAGAAAAGTAAGTCTTTCTTATCTTGCTCCATTTTCTTACCCATTTTATCGTCGCTACGGTTATGAGCAATTGTTTGATAAAATCAATTATCAATTGGATAGTCGAGATGTACCGAACGTGAAAAAGACGGCTGGCAAAATGAAACGAGTGACTTTTGAACAAGCAAGAGAAGTCATAGAAATGATTTATAAACAAATGCCAGCAAATCAGCGTGGTGGATTAAGTAGAGAAGACTGGTGGTATACTTATAAGTTTAAGCAAAAGACAGATAATCATTATGCGCTGTATTACGATGAATCTGGTCAAGCAACAGGATATGTGGTTTACCAGTTAACGGCACCAACATTTGTAGTAGTGGAATGGGGCTATTTGAGTCATGAAGCCTTTCAAGGATTAGTGAGGTTTGTTAGTTCCCATAGTGGGGCGTTTGCTTCTTTTGACTATGCTTGTGGTTATTCAGGTAGTGATCAAAATTATTTGCTTAAAAATCCTTTTGCACAAATGACGATCACGCCATATATGATGGGCAGAATTGTTGATCTTGAGTTGTTTTTGAAAGACTATCCTTTCAAAAAACAAGCGCTCACTTTTGCTTTAGAAGTAACAGATGATCCTTACGCACAGTGGAATGAAGGGATCTTTGAGATCACTGTATCAAATGCAGAGGTGAAAATTGAAAAAGTAACAGAAACAAAATTACCAACCATCAGTGGCACCATCCAACGCATGACTCAATTATTAATGGGGTATCGTCAGATGGAAGAACTTGTTTTTTACAATCACATCCAATTGTCAACTGAAGCTCTATTAGAAATGGCGCCATGCTTTCCAAGTCAGCAACCTATTCTAAATGATTATTTTTAAAATGAACGTAAAATATTTGTTGCTCAACACATATAACGCCCTCCAAGGTTTTCGACGAATTCTTGGAGGGCGTTATCGTATAAAAAGCTATTTTGAAATTTTTTCGATATCATTCTGAAAATCAGATTGCTTTTTTGCCACTGATTTATCTCATTTCTCTACAGCAAATCTTCTTTTTTAGTAAACTTGAATTTGCGACTTTCTTTTTTCTGAGGTTTTTCATCTTCATGCTGTTTAATGGCTTCTTTTGATAGTTGTTCTCGTTCTTTTTTAGAAGCATCAAAGCGTTCAGCGTATATTTCTTCTTTTGGTTTGTCATTCATAAATAAAACCTCCCTCATCACTTGTTAGATAACTCTATTTTATCACTCGTCAAAAGCTAGTGGAAACGTTTTGCTTAGGAAGAAAAATGATTTTTCTAAGAGAAGCTTGCATGTGCTCCTTAAACAAGCTAAAATAATACTATTGAGAACTTGTTCCTGTAGCTCAGTAGGATAGAGCAATCGCCTCCTAAGCGATAGGTCGCTGGTTCAATTCCAGTCAGGAACGTTAAAAACCTGTAACCGTTGTGGTTCAGGTTTTTTTGTTTATGTGGGACCAAGATAGTTTTCTACGCTACATTCGATTTTTCTGGTGAGTGAAAGACAGCTTTTCTAAATTTTTTTGATAAAGGAAAGGTAAACATACAAATAAGCAATAATAACTGGCTCAAAGTGATGATAGTTAAGCAAACTGTTTGGTATTTGACCAGTAAATAAAAATGGATGCCTAATTCGATAATATTAATCAAGATAAGGTACAAGTAGTATTGTTTCTTTATTTTACATTGATAAATACAGTAGAAACTGAACCGATAATCTAAACAAACCAAAAATAGCAAAATGAATTTGTGGATTGTTGTGAGCAGGTCATGTTGATTAGCTAAACGATGAAAAAACAATAACGCAGTTGGCAGAGGGATATAAAGCGTTAATACTAAGACAAAAAAATAAACAATAAAATAAACAATAAAAGGCATACTATCTCTCCATCATTTTTTCTAATTTTTAATAATAAATGTTGTTTTTGTCAATCTTATCAAAAAACAGAAAATGTATTAATAGAATTTCGTGATAAATAGTATAAATAATTTTTATAAAAAACTTGAACAACAGGATCAAAAAATCGCTTATTCGACCATCTTTCAGTGAGTAGCAGGGAAAAGTGTTGTCTGTAATAGAAATAATCATCACAAAAAAGAGAAGAAGTCTGTAGTACCCCAAAAAGTTAGACCAAAAATCTAACTTTTGGAGGTCGTTTAAGATTTCTCCTCTTTTTTTGTATCGTTTTATCAGATTAAGCCCAGTCACCATTTCTAAATACTGGAACAGTAGAACCGTCTTCACGGATACCGTCAATATTCATTTGGTCAGAACCAACCATAAAATCAACATGGGTTTGACTGCGGTTAAGACCAGCTTGCACAAGTTCTTCATCGGTCATTTCAGTACCACCTTCGACACTAAAGGCATACGCAGATCCTAGAGCTAAGTGATTCGACGCGTTTTCGTCAAATAACGTATTGTAAAAGATAATACCCGATTGAGAAATTGGCGAAGGATCGGGAACGAGTGCTACTTCTCCTAATGAGCGTGCGCCTTCATCAGTATTGAGCAAGGTTTCCAATACTTCTTGACCTTGTTCAGCAGAAAAATCAATGACTTTTCCAGCTTCAAAAGTAAACTTCATCCCTGAGATGATCGTACCTGCATAGCTCAATGGTTTTGTACTAGAGATATAACCATCGATCCGTCGGTAATCAGGTGCAGTAAACACTTCTTCAGTAGGCATATTTGCCATGAATTTTTCTCCACGGGAGTTGTAACTTCCTGCGCCTTCCCAAAGATGATTTTTTGGTAGGCCAATGACGATATCTGTGCCAGGGGCAGTATAGTGCAGGGCAGTAAACTGTTCTTGATTTAATTCAGCAGCTTTTTTCGCTAATTTTTCATCATGTTCTTTCCAAGCCTGTACAGGATCTTCCTCGTAAATACGAGTTGTTTTAAAAATTTGATCCCATAATGCATCCAGTTGTTCTTCTTCTGGTAAATCTGAGAAAACTTTAGCTGCCCATTGTTTACCAGCCGCAGCGACTACAGTCCAGCTTACTTTATTTGCTTGGGTCGCTTTTCTTAGATTCATCATTGCTTTGCCAGCGGCAGTTTGATACGTAGCGATTCGTTTTCCATCTACGCCACCAAAAGCATCTGGATCGGCAGATACAACACTGATTCGGCTAGCACCTTTAGCGATCCAATCATCAGTCTGATCAATTTTATATTGTGGAACAGTTTCAAGACGGTCTTGTGCAGCGTAAGAAAGAAATTCTTTTTGGATCACGTCGTCCGTCCATTGTACGATCACTTCAGCTGCACCTAAACGATAGGCTTCTTTGGTGATCAAGCGAGCTAATGGGGCTTGATCGACGTTGATTTGTAAAACAACTGTATGGTCTTTTTCGACGTTTACGCCGGTTTCAACAATTAATCGTGCATATTTTTCGAGGTTCTCATTAAAATTTTCTAACATAATCCATTTCCTCCTAATGTTTCATCCAATAGCTATTTGTATGATAACATTTAATTCTTTTAGAGACAATCTGCCAGAATCGTAAAATAAAAAAATGGGTGTTCTTCTAAATGATGTCTAAAATTTATAAAATTGATTGTTTTTAAAGTAATTTTTTAAAAATAAAAAAACAAGTTGTGCATAACAAAATAATCATGTTACAATTAAATTAATCAATGGTGGAAGCGTTATAAATAATTTCAAGGAGATTAAAAAATTATGGCAAGAAAAAAGACGATCACAAAAGATCAGATTTTAGCAGCCGCTTTTGAAGTGGCTACCACAGAAGGATTTTCAAAATTTACGGCAAGGAATATTGCAAATAAAATGAATTGTTCGACTCAACCGATTTATCTTGAGTTCAAAAACATGGATGATCTGAAGCAAGCCTTATTTGCTCAGATTTACGAGTACTTGAAGCATGAAGTGTTCCCAGTTGTACATACAGGAAATACCATTATCGATTTAGCTGTAAACTATATTGATTTTGCCAATCGAGAGAAAAAATTATACAGTTCTCTGTACTTAGAAGAATATGGTGGGGAAAGGGAGATGCAAAACTTCTCTTATAATTATTTTGTCGAGACGGTCAAGAAAGATCCAGAGTATGCTGATCTATCTGCGGAACAAATTGAGTCTTTGCATAACACAATTTGGATCATCGCTACAGGATTAGCAGCACTGATGTCTTCAAGTATCATTCATCCGACCAAGGAACAAATTGAAAAAATGATCCAAGATAGCATCAATGCGACACTAAATACGAAAGAAACGATCCAAGTGAATTAAACAAACTACTTGAAGTATTTCTCGAAAGTCTTTCTCAAACATACACATTGATTTTTTGAAATTAAAAAAGCTTCTAAAAACATGATAAAAAGAACGTGTGATGCTAACTCTCTCCAGCATCACACGTTCTTTTTATCAAATAATTGAAGTTTTTCCAAAAGTTCTCAGCTGTGAGCTGACTGATTTGGCCTATAATTTTGAAACAAGCGCCTTAGCAAATGCTTCGAGTTTTTCGATGTCTTCTTCTTCAGCGTTTAAATCAACTTTAACATTTTCTGTTCCTTTTACTGCTCCTGTTTTCGCAAAGGCAGCATCGAAGTCATCTACGGACTTACAAAATTCATCATAAAAAGTGTCTCCAGAACCACAAACGCCATAGATTTTTCCAGACAAGTCAAGTTCTTGTAAATCTTCATATAAGTCTACGATCTCATCTGGTAAGTCACCATCATCGTATGTATAAGTTGCGACGACACAAATATCTGCATCCTCAAATTCATCTGCATCCACTTGAGTACACTCATTGATTTCAACATCAATATCTAAATTTTCAAAAGCTTCTGCTACGATATCAGCAATTTCTTCTGTATTGCCAGTCATACTTGCGTAAACGATTTTTGCTAAAGCCATGGGTTGCCTCCTACTTATTGATATATGATCCTCTAACATTTACAGATTATACCAAAACCTTTACTAAAAGAAAACAAGTCATGTGAAGAGAATCTGATTTGGCGAACGACCGGACACTATGGTAAAATGAGGAAGATTTGTAAAAAGGAGACGAAAATATGATTACATTGAAATCAGCACGAGAAATTGAAACAATGGCTGAGTCTGGCGCGTTGTTAGCGGATGTACATAAAAATCTGCGAGATTTTATCAAACCAGGCGTGACGAGTTGGGATATTGAAGTTTTTGTTCGTAACTATATTGAAAGCCATGGTGGGATTGCGGCTCAAATTGGATTTGAAGGCTATGAGTATGCGACTTGTATTAGCATCAATGACGAAATTTGTCATGGATTTCCACGTAAAAAACCGCTGAAAAATGGCGATTTAGTGAAAGTGGATATGTGTATCGATTTAAAAGGCGGCATTTCTGATTCTTGTTGGGCTTATGTAGTGGGAGAGTCAACACCGGAAATTGATCGCTTGATGGAAGTGACAAAAAAAGCTTTGTATCTAGGAATCGAACAAGCGCAAGTTGGGAACCGAATTGGCGACATTGGTCATGCTATCCAAACTTATGTTGAAAGTGAAAACTTAGCGGTTGTCCGTGACTTTATTGGTCATGGTGTGGGTCCAACGATCCATGAAGAACCTGCTGTCCCTCATTATGGTGAAGCAGGAAAAGGTCTACGGTTAAAAGAAGGGATGGTTATTACCATTGAGCCAATGGTTAATACTGGAACTTGGAAAATGAAAATGGATCCAAATGGCTGGACTGCTTATACAAGAGATGGTGGCTTGTCTTGCCAATATGAACATACACTGGCAATTACGAAAGATGGACCAAGAATCTTAACTTCTCAAGGTGAAGAAGGTACGTATTGAGAAGCTAGATCAATAAGGAGAATTTGATGAAATTATTAGGGAAAATAAAGCAAAACGAAAATTTAATGCGTTTTATTGCAACAACAAAAAAACGGATCACTGATTCAGAAATGGGTACCACGTCAGTTGTTGTGGCGTATTATTTATTATTGTCTTTATTTCCCCTAATTATTGCGTTTGGTAATATTTTGCCATTTCTAAAAATCGATCAAGAGACAGTATTGACTTATGTGCGGCAAATCATCCCTGAGACGGTCTATCAGTTTATCGGTCCTGCAATTCGAAATTTGTTAACGCAAAGTTCCGGTGGCTTGTTGTCGTTATCTGCTTTAGCTGCTTTGTGGTCTGCCAGTCAAAGTATCAACGCTTTACAAATTGCCATGAATAAGGCTTATGGTGTAGAAAATAGAAAGAATTTTTTGATCGTCCGTTTCTTTTCATTAGTAGTGATTTTGCTTTTCATGATTGCGATTAGTGGAGTAACGATTTTTTTAGGACTGGGTCAAATGATACTTGAAGCGCTCCAACCGATTTTTAATTTTTCTGGCAATGTGATCATCCAGTTCCAAACTTTGAAATGGCCGATTACCTTAGTTGTCTTATTTATCATTATGTTTTTGATTTATGTGATAGTACCGAATGCGCAATTAAAACTAAAAGCAGTGATTCCGGGAACGATTTTTGCTACTGTCGGCTGGATGTTGCTATCTCAGGTGTTTGGAATCTACGCAAAATACTTTGCAACAAGAGTCAGTGGATACCAAATCATCGGGAGTTTCATCGTCTTGATGCTATGGCTCAATTTTGCTGCTACAATCATTATATTTGGCGGAATCATCAATGCTGTTGTGCAAGAATACATAACAGGTAACGAAATCAAGAAAAGACGAGTTTCTACAAATAAATGGTGGATTCGTTTCAAAAATAAATTTTCTCATAAAAAAAAATAGAACTGCGAGTTTTTATTGCTTGAGTGTTTTATAATAATTCTAGACTCTTAATTAAAGTAGGTGCCAATATGCTTGTTTCATTTAGTATGGTTGTCAAATTTTTTTTAACAATCTTGTTATCTTTAGTACTAACGCCCATATTTAAAATTATTTCTGTCCAAACCGGAATGGTGGATAAACCGAATGCGCGACGTATTAATGAAATACCTATGCCTTCAGCTGGGGGACTACCCATTTTTATTTCATTTGTCGTATCCACCTTATTGTTTTTTCGTGACATCATTCCCAAATTTTATATCATTCCTATTTTACTAGCTTCCTTAGTGATCATTCTAACGGGAGTACTGGATGATAAATACGAGTTGACGCCTAAACAAAAGTCCGTCGGGATCTTATTAGCAGCGTTGATCGTCTATTTTGTGGCAGATATTCACATTGATTCAGTAACATTGCCCTTTTTTGGTTATATCGAATTGGGTTGGCTGAGTTTTCCTGTGACCATTTTTTGGATTTTCGGTATCACTAATGCAATTAATTTGATTGATGGATTAGACGGCTTGGCAACCGGAATCTCGTTGATCGGGTTGATTACAATTGGTATTATCGGATATTTTTTCCTACATGCTTCTACAGTATACATACCAATCGTCATATTCTGTTTAGTGGCAAGCATTATTGGCTTTTTTCCTTATAATTTTTATCCTGCCAAAATTTACTTAGGAGACACTGGGGCATTGTTCTTAGGATTTATGATGGCTGTTCTTTCTCTACAAGGTCTGAAGAATGTAACATTTGTTTCTTCTATCTCATTATTGATTGTGATGGGCGTTCCAGTAACAGATACTTTTTTTGCGATTATTCGCAGAAAAGCGAACCGTGTCTCTTTTTCTACAGCAGATAAAAAACACCTACATCATCGATTATTGAGTCTAGGTTTTACGCATAAAGGAGCAGTTTTGACCATTTATGCTATGGCATTGATGTTTTCATTTACTGCCATGATCATGAACTATACTGGGCGTCTCGGTTCGATTGTTTTGATCGTTTCGATGCTATTTGCGGCTATTTTATTGTTTGAGTTGATTGGATTGATCAACGAGAAGCATCAGTACATTCTTAAAACTTTACGTTTTTTAGGCAATAAAGAATATCGAACACAAGTCATACAGAAATATAAAAGGAAATGGACTAGACACTAATGAAAATAAATCAAAAACAACCGATTTTAATTAGCATCGTAACGGCTAATAGTCAAAAGATTTTTCAAACGTTAGATACGCTTCTAGCCAGCATAAATGACCAAGCCATGGTTGAGATCTTGATTTTCGATAATGCTTCGTCGATTGACTACCAAGAACGATTGAAAGAATATCTAAAGTATCCGTTTGTCAAAATCTATTTTAATCAGGAAAATAAAGGATTTGGTTATGGACATAACCATAATTTATTAACGAGTGACTTTTCTTATGCTGTGATCTTTAACCCAGATATTCTGGTGGATCAGCAGACAGTCGTTGACTTGGTCAAACTTTTGCAGGAACATCCAGAATGTGCCATGTTAGCACCTAAAATATTGAATGAAGATGGTACGACACAACATTTGATTCGCCAAAAATTAGATGTATTCGATTATGTATTGCGGTTTATTCCGGCTCGTTTTGTCAAGCAGTTGTTTGCTCAACGTTTAGCAAAATTCGAATGCCATGATTTGTCAGAAACAACCAATAGCTACGTGCGTATGATCTCTGGTAGTTTTATGGTCGTTGATGTCAATAAATTTAAAAAAGTCAACGGGTTTGACAATCGCTATTTTATGTATTTTGAAGATAATGATCTTTGCTTAACTTTTGAAAAAGCAGGAGAAAAACTCCTTTATACGCCGTTATACACGATTGTTCATTTATATGGAAAAGGTGCTCATCGCAATTTTAAACTTTTTCGTATCTTTTTACAGTCAATGGTGAAATTTTTCAATAAGTGGGGGTGGACTTTCTTTTGACCATACCCAAAATAGTAGTCGTTATCGTATTATACCAGCAGCGTTTTAGTCAATCGCCTTCTTTTGATCTGCTCATGAAAGCTGTCAAAGAGAAGAAGATTCAACTGGTTGTTTATGATAATAGTCCCGTTAAGCAATTGGAGCCATTATTAGAACAAGACAAAGATATAAGCTACTATCATGATCCATCAAATCCTGGTCTGGCTACGGCTTATAATTATGCGTTGAATCATGCGCAGCAGAATATTCGCTATTTCGTTACACTTGATCATGATAGTCAATTGACTGCAACGTATTTTGATACGCTTTTAACGATTGATTGGACAGATGAATTGGTTGCAGCCGTTCCGTTAGTTTATGCTGGAAGCAACCAAATATCGCCTGTTTTTGCGGATCGCTATATCAATCGTCAAGTTGAAAAGGTTGATCGATCACAGCTCAGTCAAAGACGAATCATGGCGATTAATTCGGGCGCTGTTTTTTCTATCAAATTTTTAAAGGAAATTGGCGGTTTTAATTTAGATTTTCCCCTTGATTTCTTGGATCATTGGCTTTTTTGGACGATCTATCAGTTCAAAAAGACGGTTTTTATCTTACCTGAAAAAATGGAACATGATCTTTCAGTTCTTGATTATCAGAAAGTTTCTGTTACAAGGTATCAGTCGATACTGAAAGCTGAAAAAACTTTTTATCAAAATTATGATAAAGAAATGTTACCGCGTCATCGAAAACAATTATTGTTACGTACAGTAAAACAATTTTTAACAGTCAGAAATCGTAAAATATGGCGTTTGACATTACAATCATTTACTGAAAACTGAAGGGTGTGAATTTGTGCAATCAGTTTGTATGGCTACCTTTAATGGTGGCAGATATTTAAGAGAACAATTGGATAGTATTTTAAACCAACTGACACTTGAGGATGAATTGATTATTTCAGATGATGGATCGACAGATGAAACTTGTCAAATTATAAAGGAATACACGCAACTAGACAATCGAATCAAATTTGTTGAAGGACCAAGGAAAGGTGTCATTGCCAACTTCAACCATGCCATTCAACAATCTAAAGGTGACATCATTTTTTTAGCAGACCAAGATGATGTTTGGCTACCTAATAAGGTGGCTAAGATCACCGCATATTTTGAAGAAAATCCGCAACAATTAGTAGTAGTGAGTGATCTAGTGATTGTGGATGGTCAACTCAATGAGATACACGCGTCGTATTTTTCCTATCGGCATTCCCGAACAGGCTGGCTCAATAATTTGATTCGGAGTAATTATATCGGTGCCGGCATGGCTTTTCGATCTTCATTAAAGAAAGAAATAGTACCAATTCCTTCTGAAGTACCAATGCATGATATGTGGATTGGAATGTTAGGTGGAACTCGTGTTGGGTTTATTAGAGAAACATTGACACTTTATCGTAGACATGATTTTAATGTGAGTGAAATCAAAACAAACACTAAACTAACCCAAAAAATTACCTGGCGGTTGAATCTGATCAAGGCGCTTGTGAAGAGAAAATGGTTTGGAATTAATAAAAGATAGTTAAATCGTTAATAATTCCATGACAAATAACAAGTTTGATGAGATAATAACAAGGTGAATTTTAAATTGAAAAGGAGAATTTATACTCATGAAGGGAATCATTCTTGCTGGGGGAAGTGGTACACGCTTATACCCTCTAACTAAGGCAACTTCAAAACAGTTGATGCCAGTCTACGATAAACCAATGATCTACTATCCAATGTCTACACTAATGCTAGCGGGTATCAAAGAAATCCTGATTATCTCTACTCCTCAAGATACACCAAGATTTAAAGAACTGTTTGGTAATGGGGCAGAGTTAGGATTACAAATTGAGTATGCAGTGCAAGAAAGTCCAGATGGGCTAGCACAGGCTTTTATTATTGGTGAAGAATTTATCGGTGATGATAGTGTGTGCTTAGTTTTAGGAGATAACATCTATTACGGTGGTGGCTTATCTAAAATGCTTCAACGCGCTGCTTCTAAAGATACTGGAGCAACAGTGTTTGGTTACCACGTTAATGATCCAGAACGTTTTGGTGTTGTAGAATTTGATGAAAAGATGCAGGCTCTGTCAATCGAAGAAAAACCTGCGCTACCAAAATCAAATTATGCAGTAACAGGGTTATATTTTTATGATAATGATGTTATTTCGATTGCGAAAAACATCAAACCTTCTGAACGTGGTGAATTAGAGATCACTGATGTAAACAAAGTCTATCTAGAAAAAGGAAAACTATCTGTTGAATTGATGGGTAGAGGTTTTGCTTGGTTAGACACTGGCACGCATGAATCTCTTCTAGAGGCATCCACATTTATTGAAACGATTGAAAAACGTCAAAATCTCAAGGTAGCTTGCTTAGAAGAAATCGCCTACCGAATGGGATATATCACTAAAGAGCAATTACTTACATTAGCTCAACCGTTGAAAAAAAATCAATATGGTCAATATCTTTTACAGTTGGCCAACAATTAAGGGAGTCTGAAGTAATGAAAGTAACTGATACTAATTTAACAGATGTGAAGATCATTGAAATGGATGTTTTTGGTGATCATCGTGGCTTTTTTACCGAAAGTTATTCCAAAGCAAAATTTGTTGAACATGGTTTAGATTTTGATTTTGTTCAAGATAATCATTCATTATCGGCAGAAGCTGGTGTTATCCGCGGACTGCATTTCCAAAAAGGAGAAGCAGCACAAACGAAATTGATTCGGGTAACTTCTGGTGCTGTTTTAGATGTGATTGTCGATATTCGTAAAGGAAGTCCAACCTATGGTAAATGGGAAGGCTTTATCTTATCTGAACACAACCATCGACAACTTTTGGTGCCTAAAGGTTATGCTCATGGATTTGTGACATTGACACCAAATGTCAATTTTCTTTACAAATGTGATAATTACTACAATGCACAAGCTGATGGTGGGATTGCCTTTGATGATCCAGACTTAGCGATTGATTGGCCTATCGATCTTTCCAAAGCGATTATGTCTGAAAAGGATCAGCATCATCCAACTTTAAAAGAGTTTGAAGCAGAAAATCCATTTGTTTATGGTGAAATTTAGGATTGCAAGGAGAATTTTTATATGAAAAATATCATTGTTACTGGTGGTGCCGGATTTATCGGCTCAAATTTCGTCCACTATGTGGTCAATCATCATCCAGAGATTCATGTTACGGTGTTAGATAAATTGACTTATGCTGGGAATAAAGAGAACTTAGCAGGGCTACCTAGTGACCGTGTAGAATTGGTCGTTGGTGATGTTGCGGATGCAGAATTAGTGGATCGTTTAGTCAAAGAAGCAGACGCCGTAGTCCACTATGCAGCAGAATCGCATAACGATAATTCGCTAAAAGATCCATTTCCTTTTGTCCAAACCAATATTATTGGTACGTACACCCTGTTAGAAGCTTGTCGTAAATACAATGTTCGTTACCATCATGTATCCACCGATGAAGTGTATGGGGATTTACCTTTACGTGAAGATTTACCAGGTCATGGAGAAGGCGAAGGGGAAAAATTTACAGCTGAAACACCTTATAATCCATCAAGTCCATATTCTTCAACTAAAGCGGGCTCTGATCTATTAGTGAAAGCTTGGGTTCGTTCATTTGGGTTGCAAGCAACGATCTCAAATTGTTCAAACAACTATGGACCATATCAACATATTGAAAAATTTATTCCTCGTCAAGTTACTAATATCTTAAGTGGTATACGTCCAAAACTATATGGTGAAGGAAAAAACGTTCGCGATTGGATCCATACGAATGATCATTCATCTGCGGTTTGGTTGATTTTGACTAAAGGAAAAATCGGTGAAACTTATTTGATCGGTGCCGATGGGGAAGAAGATAACAAAACAGTCATGGAATTGATTTTGGAACTTATGGGACAACCCAAAGATGCTTACGACCATGTCAACGATCGTGCAGGACATGATTTACGTTATGCAATTGATTCGACAAGGTTACGTGAGGAGCTAGGTTGGCAACCTGAATTTACCAACTTCCGTGATGGTTTAGCTGATACAATCAAATGGTATGAAGAACACCAAGATTGGTGGAAGAAAGAAAAAGAAGCTGTGGAAGCAGCCTATGCCAAAAATGGTCAATAAATGATGATAAGCCGGATTTAAGGAACTCTCAAAAAATTCGGGTAAAAAAGACACGCATGAAGTTGTAAAACGTGCAGAAAAAAATTAGTATAAAAATAGGAATTGTTTATTGGCAATTGTAAGGGGAGCTGTGACAGATGTTGCAGACCCCTTTTTAAAACAAAAAAGAGGAGAGATCAGAATGTTCTTATTAACCGGAGGAAATGGTCAACTTGGAACGGAATTACGCCATTTATTAGATGAAAAAGGAATGGCTTATGTGTCAACTGATGCTGCTGAGCTGGATATTACTGATGCAGAAAAAACAATGGAGTATATTACAAACTTAAAGCCAGAAATTATTTTTCATTGTGCAGCGTATACAGCCGTTGATAAAGCAGAAGAAGAAGGCAAAGAATTAGATGAGAAGATTAACGTTGATGGAACTAAAAATGTGGCATTGGCTGCAAAAGCAGTGAATGCTAAATTAGTATATATCAGTACAGATTATGTCTTTGATGGCAAAAAGAAAGACCAAGAATACCGCGAAGACGATCCAACTAACCCATTGAATGAGTATGGTCGCACAAAATTATTAGGGGAACAAGCGGTTCAAGAAATCTTAGAAGACTATTATATTATCCGTACTTCATGGGTATTTGGTGTTTATGGACATAATTTTGTCTTTACAATGCAACGTTTAGCCGAAACGCATGATCGTTTAACTATTGTCAATGATCAATATGGTCGCCCAACTTGGACTCGAACACTTGCTGAATTTATGGTATATGTGATTGAAAAACAAGCACCTTATGGCGTATATCAGTTATCCAATGAAAATAGCTGTTCATGGTATGAATTTGCCAAAGAAATCTTAAAAGATACGGATGTCGAAGTAGCACCAGTCACTTCAGCAGAGTATCCACAAAAAGCAGTTCGCCCACAATATTCTGTGATGAGTCTAAAGAAAGCAGAAGATCTAGGCTTTGTCATTCCGACATGGCAAGAAGCATTAGCAAAAATGTTGGAAGCAGCTGAAAGTTTGAAATAGCAAACTTGTTTTTCCGTAAAAAAAAGAACAAACTAGAAATTGGAGAATCGCATGGAAAAACAAACAAGACGCGCGCAACGAACAGCCGTGAAGCCTGAGCGCACAGATCATTCTGTTCTTGATGTCTTTCTAAAACTTCGTTACCTCATCGGATTGCTAGTCATTGTAGTTATTGTGACGTTTAATTTGAATGGTAGTTCATTGGGTGTATGGGATAAATATGTATCGCAACGAGATGACGGAAAGAAAACTGATGTCATCTTCGGGCAAAATAGGGAAGTTCGTTCAGATGAATGGCTCGTGCAAACACCTTTTTATCTTTCACAAGCTGAAAATGACTATCCTTTAGTAAATCCCGATTATTCCTTAAATGGACAAAATATGATCATTGCTTATAATTCTCCTGTTAAAGATATCACAGTTATTGGTAAACCATTCAATTGGGGATTCTTTTTCTTGGGAAGAGATCGTGGGCTTTCGTTTTATTGGGCAATGAAATTAGTGGTCATGGTTTTATTGGGGTATGAAGTTTTAATGATTTTGACAAAAAGAAAAAAAGCTTTATCACTCGTAGGCGCCTTTGCCTTAACTTTCTCACCAGCAGTCCAGTGGTGGTTCATGCAACACGTGGGAGATCTGATTTTCTTCACATTAGGACTAATGGTTGCTTTTTATCATTATTTTTACCAACATCAAAAAAAATGGGTACGAGCAATGATGATGAGTTTGATCGTCATATTTGGTCTAGGTTTTATCCTGGTGATTTATCCAGCCCATCAAGTTATGCTTGCTTATTTACTTGTCTTTTATTTTGTTGGGTTATTGCTCTATTATGGGAAGCGAATCACTTGGGATTGGTTTGATGCAGTACTGATCATTGGGGCAATATTATTTATAGGTGGCGTACTGATCCACTTTTGGTTAACCTCTAAAGATGCGTTACTGGCTTCTTTAAATACCTTATATCCAGGAAAACGAGTAAGTACAGGAGGAAAATGGCATTTAGGAGAGTTCTTTTATTTTCTGACAAACTGGAAAATTTCGTTTAAAGATATCAATTTTTCTAATAATTCTGAAGTTGCTCTGTTTTATCATTTCTTCCCGACCGTCTTTTTAGCAAGCCCATTTGTTTTATTTGGTAAAAAAAATAGTGAACAAAAACTGTTTGGACGGATTTTAATGCTCTTTTGTCTGTTTTCAATTTATTGGATTACTTTAGGATTACCAAAATGGCTCGCTGAACTCACTTTATTATCTTACGTGCCACCTTTTAGAGCAATATTAACCTTTAGTTTTGCAGCTTGCCTCTTAACCATATGGTTTATTGCCTATATTTGGCAAGAAGATGTGATCCCAACATGGTATAAATTTTTCCTATTGTTGGCGAATGCGGGAATCTTTACGTATGCTTTGGTCAATTCCAAAATGACAAAATACTTTACCGAATTTGAGATCACTATGATCGTGATTGTTGGTACGTTAATCCTGGCATTTATTCTGTTCCGACGTTGTCGATTGTTCTATCTTTCGTTTATCGCTTTGATTGTAGCTTCAGGTTTCTTTGTGAACCCAGTTGTAGAAGGAACTGGTGCGATCTTTGAAAAGACTCTGGCAAAAGAGATAAAAGCAATTGATCAGGCAGATCCACAACAAGTATGGTTAACAGAAGATGAGCTGTATAACTTTACACCAACATTAGGCGTAAAAGCTTTTAATTCGGTACGCTTTTATCCAGACATGAAGGCATGGGCTAAAATTGATCCAGATAAAAAATATGAAAAATATTATAATCGATATGCCCACACACGTGCCTTTATTGCTAAAGAAAAAACTTCATTTGTTTTAGATCGTCCAGATATGTTTTCTGTGACCCTCAACTTTAAAGATGCTGAAAAGCTTGGAATCAAATACGTGGTCAGCAAACGCCCGTTAACTGATTATAATCAATTGTACCAAGCACAATTCACTCAACTATACGGTCCTGATAAAGATGGTTATATGATTTTTGAAGTAACCTATCCTGAAAACGATCCATCTACAGCCAATAATGCTGTGAATAATACGGATAACCAAGTAGATGAATGGTCGTATACAGGCGGTTGAGAAAGTAATTATTAGGTATTGAGTAATTGATATGGGAGTGTAAGGAAGTAAATTTCTTTACTGCTTCTTCTGAAATTGCTCAGTACCTATTTTTAGGTTCCATGTTTTTTCTTTTAAAAAGACTGGATGAAGCACTAAAAGTGAGTTTTTTATCAATTAATCTAAAAATAGCATTGCCGTTTGTTTTTAAAAAACAGTATAATAAAACAGTATGAAAGGAGGATGGAGATTATTCAGACGGTTATTGGAAAATTAATAAATAAAATGAGTGTTGGATTACTGATTCTATTTCTTTCTGCTATTTATTTTGTATGGACAGCAGGCCTAGGCAATGCTCAAGCGCTTTTTTTATATGACAACAGTGCGCAATTTGTTACGTTTGGCATTGTCATTTTATTTATTTTAAACGTATATAAAGGACGAAGAGCTGACTTTATTTTTTTAGCAGCGGCAATGCTTATTTATTTTCTGTTTGATCATTTCCGTGAAGTAAGAGCAAGTTCTATGAATGTAGATCTTTTGATCCCGCTAATCATAGTCTTTTGTTTGACGGTTAAATGGATTCAGTTTGATAAGTTAGATCGTTCGATTTTTATTTTAGTATGTTATGTCTTTCTTGGCATTACGTTATACCGCATTTTTACTGAAATAAAAATTCCTGATGGTGAAAGTATTTGGTTGCCTGATAATAAAGTTTCCGATATTTGGATCAACACGAATACGATTGGTAGTACTTTAATGACCCTCTCCTTACTGATCAGTGGGTTTGCCAGTTCATTTGAGCGCTGGTATGTTCGGGTATTCGTTGGATTTCCGAGTGTGATTGCTGGGATTATTGGTATCTGGGTCTGTCAATCAAAAGGTGCTTTAGTTGCGATGATCGTATTTGTTTTACTGGATATTTGGCCAAAACAATTGTTCAAAATAATACGAGCGCCATTTTTAGCCTACATGATTGTCACGATTTTTGCGTTGCCAGTTTCTTACTTAGCAGCTCATTCCGAGCATCTAAATCTCTTTACTGGTCGTGAAGAAATTTGGTTGAAATTCTATGAGACTATTTCAGAAAAAAGCGAACAAGTCTGGGTTGGAATGAAACCGTTCATTTTTCAACGTGGAAATCAATTTTTAGGAAATCACAATAGTTATAATTCATTTTTAAATCTATATGGATTGCTGGGTGTCATCATCGCAGGGGTACTAGTCTTAATTTATGTAGGTCGATTGACCTTAAAAGCAGATTTATCGAATGGACAAGTAACCTTTTTATGGGCATTCTTTGCGGTGATGATCCAATCCTTTATGGAAGATACTTTAACTTCTTTTCCGTGGGTACCTATCATCTATCTGTTATTGGGAATGGCAAGTCACCGGTATGATGATTTAAAAAACGTTGCAAGCAAGCGGAAAATAGCGAATCAACAAACGAGGGAAACGACAGACGGCTCTTTATCAAGAGTAGCACGCCGACATTAAATATTTAGATAAGAGCTAGTTGAAACAAGTTATTCTTGGGTCAGCTAGCTTTTTGCTTCATTGCAATTAAATTATTTCTTATGTAAAATAAAAATGTTAGCGTAAAGTTGCTTAATAGAAAATTAAGAAACTAAGAATATCACAGTCCGTGAGTAAAAGTGTGGTAAAATGGCACATGACTGTAATTAACAGAATTTGCTTGGAGGAACACAAATGTTTAAAGATCTGTTTTTATTTATGAAGGATATCTACCAGAATAGAAAGCTCTTGCTTCAGTTTTCAGTGAATGACTTTAAGTCTCGCTATGCGGGCTCTTTTTTGGGAATTTTATGGGCATTCATTAATCCTGTCTTTACCGTATTGATTTATTGGTTGGTCTTTGGTTTTGGATTAAAGGCAGCGATGACAGATGGAAAATATCCTTTTATTGTTTATTTGATTACGGGAATGATCCCATGGTTCTTTTTTTCTGACGCGTTTACATCAACGACGTTAGTTTTCAGAGAATACACTTATTTAGTAAAAAAAGTTGTATTTAATATCCGCATTTTACCAACTACGAAAATTTTATCGAATCTATATGCACATCTTTTCTTTATTTTCGTTGGTTTAGTGGTGGTTATTGGACATGGAATCTATCCAACTTGGATGACGCTCCAACTGATTTATTATTTATTCTGTATGTGTGCTTTTTTAACCGGCTTAACATGGTTGACAGCATCAATTCAACCATTTCTACCAGACATCATGCAATTGATCACGATTGTCCTACAGTTGGTTATGTGGACATTGCCAATCCTTTGGAGTCCAAGTCAGTTCAATCCAGTGATCGTTCAAATCTTAAAATTAAACCCACTTTATTATGTCGTGCAAGGATATCGTGAGTCTTTCTTAGGACAAGCTTGGTTCTGGGAACACGGAATGTATACTCTCTATTTCTGGGTATTTACGCTAGCTATCTTCGTTATTGGATCTGCTGTGTTCCGTAGATTGAAACCACATTTTTCAGATGTGCTGTAAGGAGTATGAATATGACTGAATATGCGATTAAATTAAAAAACATTACAAAATCTTATAATATGTACGCAAAACCATCTGACCGTTTTCGTGAAGCTTTGAATCCCTTCAAAAAATCTTACCATGACGTTTTTTATGCGTTGAAAAATATCAATGTGGAAATTAAAAAAGGGGAAATGATCGGTTTTGTCGGAGAAAATGGTTCAGGAAAATCCACCATGCTCAAAATCATTACTGGCGTTTTGACGCCCACATCTGGAACAATGGAGATTGAAGGGAAAATATCTGCACTATTAGAACTAGGTTCTGGGTTCAACCCCGAATATTCTGGCTATGACAATATTTATTTGAATGGCATGGTGTTAGGCTTTTCTCGTGAAGAAATCGATGGAATGGTCGGAGACATCATTGAATTTGCTGATATCGGCGAACATATTTACCAACCAGTAAAAACATATTCCAGTGGGATGTTTGTTCGTTTAGCCTTTGCGGTAGCTATCAATGTCAATCCAGATATCTTGATTGTCGATGAGGCTTTAGCTGTAGGGGACCTTGAGTTCCAGTTGAAATGTATGGAAAAATTTACTGAAATCAAGAACTCAGGTAAAACGATCTTATTCGTTTCCCATGACATCAGTTCGATCCGCCGTTTTTGTGATCGATCCTATTGGCTAAAAAATGGTGAAGTGGTTGAATATGGGGATACCATGGATGTCACAACGAACTATGAAAACTTTTTAAAGAAAAAATCAGTCAAAACAGTTGATCGAAATAAAAATCAAATGGAACGTTTTGCAGCGCCTGACATCGTTGATGTACTGAGTGCGGAATTATTGGATAAAGAAAAAAATCCTGTTGACGTGCTTGATCAAGGCGAAACACTGTATGTCAAAGTAACCTATGAAGTAAAAGATGATTCGATCAAGAATCCTGTTTTAGGGATTGCCTTACGAACTGTCGATAATTTTTACGTTTGTGGTTTAAATACACTGTTGGACGGCATCAAAATCCCTTGGAAAAAAGGCAAAAATGTTTTCTATTTAGAATATGAAAAACTAGGCCTGCTAGCTGGTGAATATTATTTTGATGTGGCAATTTTTGAAGAAAATGCCACCGTACCTTTAGTTTACAAAACAAAATATATGAACTTATTTGTTAATGGTTCATATATTGGGGAAGGAATCGTGGTCTTAGACCATAAATGGGAAGAAGGTTATCTAGCCGATGAAGTATGATTTTGAAATGGACTTAGATGAACAAAGTAGTGTAGGGAAAATTGCTGCCCAAATTAAACCAGGCAGCAAAGTCTTGGAATTTGGACCGGGAAACGGCCGATTGACCAAACATTTAATCGGAGCCAAAAATTGTCAAGTAAGTATCGTCGAATTAGATAAAGAATTATTCGATTTTGTCAGTGAATTTTCACAAGATGGTTTTTATGGAGATATTGAAAGTTTTGAGTGGGCAAACTATTATGCAGGGCAAACCTTTGATTATATCCTTTTTGCCGATGTTTTAGAACATTTAGTGAACCCAGCTGAAACATTAAAAAAAGTGAGAGAATTTCTCAACGAAGATGGAGAAATTTTAATCACATTTCCGAATTTAGTCCATAATTCTGTGCTGATCCATTTATTCAACAATGAGTTACCATGGGCTTCTTATGGCTTATTAGATGAAACACATAATTCTTTTTACACACACGAAGGTTTTAAAAAAGTGTTTGAAAAAGCTGGTTTATCTATTAATATTGAGGATTACCTTTACTTAGCTGTCGGAGACACAGAATTAAATTCAACTTATGAAGAATTACCCGAAGCAGTTCGCTATGAGTTCAAAATGCGACCTTTCGGAGAAGTTTATCAATACTTCTTTTCTTTGAAAAAACACACTGAGAATAGTCACATCTCACAACCACAAAATTCGAATTATGTTCGAATGGTGGAAGTGATCCAAAAGACTGCAAACAAAGAAGTCTCCCAAAAATATCCTTTCAACAATTATACGGGAGAAAACCAAACATTGACTTTTCCAATTGCCGGGGATGTCGAATCGGTCATTTTTAAATTTGCTGATCAACCAAGTTTTATCGAATTTAGCGGGGAATTGGCGGGGAACAAAATTGATTTCATCCAATCTAATGCAGTAATCAAAACACAAAATGATTGCTATTTATTTGATGGTGAAGTAACGCCACAATTTACTCTATTTGGTGTCGCAGGTCAAGAATTGACGATCCATTGTCATTATCGGTTTATCGGGGAATTGACACAAACCATGAAAGAACTACTTGAGGCAGTCAAACCTTTAGCGCAGATCGAGCAACGTCTAATGGCACAAATCACTTCGCTGAAAAAAGAAAATGAACAAGTGCGATTGACAAATGAAAAATTAGCTAACGAATTACAGATGACGACTGACCGTTATTGTAAACTGATAACTGAGGAAGAATTCGCAATTAAACCAAGAAACCGCAAGCTTCGATCGAAAGAAACAGCAAAGAAAATTCAAGCAAAGGCGATTTCTCTATGCGTGGATAGCAAGCATTGGGATCCAGAAACGAAAATTTTGACAATCAATGGTTGGGGAATTTCTAACGCACAACGTCAGCCGTTATCCTATAAGTTATCTGTGAACCAAGCACCATTTTTTCAAGCCTTGCAGTTTGAACGGCCAGAAGTAAATGAGGCGGAACAATTGCCAGCGGGAACAAAAGCTGGTTTTGAATTGCAAATAAGATGTGAACGAGAAAAATCTTTTTTAATTGAAGCTGTTGCTGAAAATGGCGAATCCTGGTTTATCGAGATATAAGAACGAACTTATTTTTAATAAAGGAGAACAAAAGCTCGTGCAAAAAAAAGAGATTGCTGTATTTATAGACCGAATTACTCGTGAAAGAGCAACTGGGGATTTATTGATTGTTGGCTGGGCGGTTGATGAGGTGACGAAAGAAATTCCGATCATTAAAGTCGATAAGGACAAAGTATCTGCCGAAGTCACCAATGTTGTTCGTTTGGATATCAATCATTTATACAATCTGGATGTGAAAACACCGAGTGGTTTCAACATCCGATTATCTGGAAGAATGAGAGGTAAAGCGATTTTAGATTTCCAAACAAAATCCCATCAAAATGGGATTGCGGTGAAATTGAATGGTCGTTATCCGTATGACGATGGCCTTGAAACAAACTGGGAAAAGAAAAAAAGATTGCTTCAAAAAGGATTCAATTATGCACGGACACACGGAGTGAAAAAAGCGATCCGACGTGTCAAGTTTGAAATGAAACCAGCTTCTGTGGATTATACCGAATGGATCAAACGTCATGAACAGTTTGATCTCCAAAAGCAACGTCAAGATGCTAAAGGATTTGAATATCGTCCATTAATCTCAGTACTTATGCCAGTCTACAATGTCGAAATCAAATGGCTGGAAAAATGTATTGATTCTGTTTTAAAACAAACGTATGATCACTGGGAACTATGTATCAGTGATGATGCATCAACTGATCCTAAAATCAGAAAATGTTTAGAAAAGTATCAAGCTAAAGATCAACGAATCAAAGTCGTTTTTAGAGAAAAAAATGGGCATATCAGTCTAGCGACCAACTCTGCTTTGGAAATGGCAACAGGAGAGTTCATAGCGTTGTTAGATAATGATGATGAACTACCGCCTTATGCGTTGTTTGAAGTCGCAAGCGTCTTGAATCAGCGTCCTGAACTTGATGTCATTTATAGCGATGAAGATAAGATCGATGCAGAAGGTCAGCGTTTTGATCCTCATTTTAAAGCGGATTGGTCACCAGATACTTTAATGGGCAATAATTATATTTCACATTTAGGGGTTTATCGTACCAGCTTAGTTAAAGAAATCGGTGGATTTAGAAAAGGATATGAAGGTTCTCAAGATTATGACTTGGTACTACGAATCACTGAGAAGATCCCAGCTGATCACATTTATCACATTGATAAAGTACTGTATCACTGGCGCACGATTCCGGGATCTACTGCCAGCAATGGTGAAGCGAAGAGCTATATTTATGATTCTGGAGTCAAGGCATTGACTGATGCACTCGATCGTAGAGGAATTAGAGGAAAAGTTCGTCCTGGACGAATCTCTGGTTTCTACGAGGTCAATTATGAAGTGCTGCAAGAAGACTTAGTTAGTGTCATTATTCCCACTAAAAACGGATATGATGACTTAAAACTATGTATCGACTCAATTATTGACAAAACAACCTATTCCAACTATGAGATCATTGTTGCTGATAACGGTAGTACCGATCCTAAGATGCAGGAACTATTTAAGGAATACCAGCAACGACTAAACGAACGTTTTATAGTGGAATTGATCGATATACCTTTCAATTATTCTAGGATCAACAATCTGGCGGCAGAAAAAGCAAGTGGCAAATATTTATTGTTCTTAAACAATGATACGGAAGTTATTGAGCCTGAGTGGATGACCAATATGGTTGCCTATGCGCAATTTGATCGAATTGGCTGTGTCGGTGCCAAACTTTATTACCCAGATGATACGACACAACATGCTGGTGTGTTAATTGGTATTGGTGGCGTTGCTGGTCATGCGTTGAACAACTATGACCAAACACACTGTGGTTACTTTGGTCGGTTAGTCATCGATGTCAATTACTTAGCGGTAACAGCTGCCTGTATGATGGTCAAAGCCAGTGATTTTCATGCGGTCCATGGCTTTGATGAAACATTAGCAGTCGCTTTCAATGATGTGGATTTATGCCTGAAAATTTATGAGCTAGGTCGATATAACGTTTATGCCCATCAAGTTGAACTTTATCATTTTGAATCAAAATCAAGAGGCTATGAAGATACGCCTGAGAAGCAAAAACGTTTTGCAGGTGAGATAAAGAAAATGCAAGTGAAATGGCCAGGATATATCAACCATGATCCTTTTTATAACGATAATCTGACAAAAGAAGGAATTGGAGATTTTTCATTAAGACCAGATTAATTAAGAAATGAAAATAGAAACTATCATGCAATCAGTTAAGAAAGCATGGTAGTTTTTTTTTCGTAAAATGAGATATTAAAAGCAAGCGTTATAATTGTAGAGCAGTAGTTTTTTGTAATTCTGTTACAATTTGTTTATTCACTAGGCTTTTAAACCCTGCTATGGTAAGATAATAGGTGCATTATTTTGTGATTAGGAGTGTATATATGAATAAAAATGGGGAATGGAGTGCTGCAAGACGAATATTCATTATTTTAATGGATGTTTTGATGTACAATGTAGCCATATATAGCAGTTTCTTACTGAAATTTCATGGGGAAATACCCATGCGGAATTTTGAAACTTTTCAACATTCAGCAATCTTTATTTCTGTTATATTTATTGCCTTGAATATCTTATTGGGCGTATATGTTTTTTATAATCGAACGGTCAGCGATATCGTGTTTGTCACGGTTATTGGTCAAGTCTTAATGACATTGGGGATCATGGTCGTCACCTTTGCTGGACGCTGGTTTGCTTTCCCACGAGGCGTAATTTTACTGTCATTTGTGCTAGCGACCATTTTATTGAGTCTTTACAGAATATTAATCTATAAGTTGTACTTGAAAGTCAGTCGTGATAAGAAAGTCGTGATCGTTGGATCAGAAAAAGATGTGGCACCGGCCATACAAAATTTCAGTTCTAAAAAAAATAATAAGCATAAAGTAGAAGCGGTTGTCATCGATCACTACTATGAAAATGTGAAAAAAATGATTGATCAAATGGATATCGTCTATCTGGCTTCACATATTGAAGAAGCAGAAAAAGTAAAAATCTATCAATTAGTGACAAAAAATGAGAAGAAATTATTTCTCAATACGACATTTGAAAACTTAACGATGATCAATCCAAACATCATGAACTTTGAAGATGAAAGTATTATTGAAGCTTCAGGATTCAGAATTCCACCAGAATATGAATTATTCAAGCGGTTGTTTGATATTATCGTTTCGTTGATTTTACTGATCATAGCCTCACCTTTCATGTTATTAACTGCTATTTTAGTAAAAGTTACTTCACCGGGTCCGGTTATTTATAAACAAATTCGGATCACTAAAAATCAAAAAGAATTTTCAATCTATAAATTTCGCTCGATGACTGCGACTGCAGAAGCCAAATCAGGACCTGTTTTGGCTAAGAGCAACGATGCTCGTGTCACTCCAGTGGGTAAATTTATCCGAGCAGTTCGTTTTGATGAATTACCACAAATCTTTAATGTATTAAAGGGAGACATGTCGATCGTTGGTCCTCGACCAGAACGTCCTTTCTTTGTTGATCAATTCAATGCGGAAAATCCTTATTACTATTTGAGACACAATGTACGTGCTGGGATAACGGGTTATGCGCAAGTTTATGGGAAATACGTATCAGATTACAACAGTAAATTACGGTTTGATTTACTTTACATCAAGAAATATTCTTTATTGCTCGATTTAAAAATATTATTACAAACCATTAAAATTCTTTTTGATAAGATGTCTTCTCAAGGCTTGGAAGAAGATGAGAATGTTCATTCATTGGCAGAGATTGCTTTTCCAAAAGAGAAAATCTTTCGCTAGTTGAGAGGTAGTGAAAAATGAGTAACCCAAAATTTAGTATCGTCATACCCATTTATAATGCTGAAAGCACGATTGCTCGTACGATCGCATCTTTAAAAGAATTTGATTTTACTGATTATGAAGTTTTGTTAATCAATGATGGTTCGACAGATCAAACGGAAGCAATCATTACGAGACTTATTGAGAACGACCCTAAATTTCGACTGATCACAACGGCTAATCAAGGGCCTGGTTTAGCAAGAAATGAAGGGATTATGCAAGCCCAAGGAACTTACATCTTATTTTTTGATGCGGATGATACGCCGAAAAAAGAAGTTTTATCTGATTATGACAAGCTTTTAGCTAAACATCCAGACACCGATTTGATCGTTAGTTCATTTATCTTTCGAACGATGGACGGAGAACAGATTATTTCAGAAAAAGAAAATTTAGTGACGGAGCATCATTATCAAAGTCATGATAGTTTTATAAAAGACATGTATCGATTAATGAACGATCAGTTGATGTATGTAGTTTGGAATAAATGTTATCGAAGGGATATTTTAAAACAGAATCAGCTTCTTTTTAAAGGATACAATAGCTGTGAAGACCGTATTTTTAATTTGCATTATTATAAATATTGTCAAAATGTCCTGATGAACCCGAAAATTTCTTATATTTATGAATTTGAAGGTGGCAAAGGAATCACGAATCAGTACCGTCCCAATAAATTTAGTACCTTCAAAGAGTTCTACCAATTAGCAAATGAAGTGACGAATGAAGTCGATAAGCCAGGAATGGCAGCTCTCCATTTAAAAGGAACGACGTCGGTCATCTTTTCTATCTATGGCACTTCGACACGGACAGCAAAAGAAAAAAAAGCTGAAGCAAAGCAAATATTAACGGATCCAACTATTGTTGAGGCGAAAAAAATTGCTTGCACCGACTCTACAGTAAAAAAAGTAACGAAGCAATTGTATAACCTGCCTTGTTCATTCTTTTTAACTGCTGTACGCATCGGAAGTTTTGTTGAAATAAAGATGCCAGGATTGATGGCAACACTAAAACGAGTGTATTAAATAAGCGACCGGAATAGCAGGGTGATATCATTTGCTTTTCAATCGAAATAAAAAAGCAGTGACAGCTGTCATGGCTTTATTCTCACATTTATAAAAGTGTTAGGATAAAAGTTTCTTCTAACACACTATTTATTCGAGTTTGGGTCTTTAGGTTTTCCTTTTGACCCACACTCTTTTTTTGCAAATTTAGACAGATTCTATTTCGGATAAAAAAAATAGTTATGATAAAATAAAAATAGAGGGAGCTGTAAGTATGTATAGTAATGATCCTGAATTAAGAAATGTCCAGCAGGTAGTGTTAGAAATCGCTCAATATTTTGTCGATTTTTGTAATAAACACGACCTACTTTGTTATTTTTGTGGTGGTGGCTGTATTGGCTCTATCCGTCATCAAGGTTTTATTCCTTGGGATGATGACTTGGATTTTTTTATGCCTAGACAAGATTATGAAAAAATAAAAGAACTATGGCCAAAATATGCTGATGTTGAACGCTATCCGCTATTGGTTGCTTCTGAGAATTACAATGATCATAATTCATTTATGACCATTCGAGATGCAAATACCACATTTGTCAAAACGTATCAAGAAGGAATGGCTATTCCTCATGGTATACCGATTGATATTTTTCCTTTGGACGGTGCGCCTGAAAAAAGTGCGCAACGGAAAATCCAAAAAATGTGGGCGCTCGTTTATGCATTGTTTTGTTCTCAGGTTGTGCCCGAAAAACATGGAGGAATGATGGCAACAGGTAGCAAGGTGCTTTTAAGTACGTTCTCTTCGCCCAAAATCCGCTATAAGATTTGGCGTTTTGCAGAAAAACAAATGAGTAAGTACTCATTCGGATCGACACCTTATGTCACAGAATTATGTGTCGGACCTAAATATATGGGAAATATTTACCATTTGGAAGATTTTAAATCAGCGATTGTTGTTCCCTTTGAAGAGACAAAAATGCCAATTCCTGTTGGATATGACCGCTATTTGAAACAGGTCTTTGGTGACTACATGCAATTGCCCCCTGAAGAAGAACAACAGCCTCATCATGAAGCTGTTCTTGTTGATACTAAAAAAGCTTACAAAGTAAACGATACAGTATGAAGGAGAAAAGAGATGAAACGGATTTTTTCTGGTGTACTTTTATGTACATTATTATTAAATAGCTCTATTTCCAATACTTATGCAATTGAAAATATAGCTAAAACTTCTCAATCTAGTCAAGAACAGAAGGCTATGAATGAAGTGGGAACTGAAGAAAAGCAAATGAACGACTCGTCTGATTCAGCAACACTTACCACAACTAACGATACAAAACAATCGGATAGTTCGACAACTACGGAAACATCTACGGCTGAGACTTCTTCGACAGAATCCAGTATGACCAGCAGCTCGACAATCCCCACTCAAGAAAGTACCAGCACTTTGGGTTCCGAGACCGCCAATTCTACGAGTGATTCTACCGAGGTCCAACCAGATGCTAGTCAAGGTGATTCAAGAGAAGATGCTGAACTCGGGAAAAGAGGGACAAACCATAAAAAAGGTACTTATGCCATGCAACCGTCTGGCAGTCAGTATGGGATTATGACGAGAATGAGGGAACCTGATAGTGTATATGCCGATAATCCTAATTTACCAAGAAAAGACTTCATTGATGTCGCTAGTTGGAATGGAACAATCTCTGTTGCTGAGTATCAAAAAATTAAAAGTTACGGGGTTACGGGAGTAACCGTCAAGCTCACTGAAGGAACATCTTATACTAATCCGTATGCGCAAAGTCAAATCAACAATGCTAAAGCTGCAGGACTAAGCGTGTCCGCTTATCATTATAGCTTGTATACATCTGTCCAGACGGCTCAAGCAGAGGCAAAATATTTTGCACAAGCAGCGTCAAAATTTGGTTTGCCCAAAAATGCGATCATGTTCGATGACGCAGAAGACCCAAACTTGATTTCCAACGGACGCGATACGCAAAAAAATGCTCTGGCTTTTAATCAACAACTAAAAAATCTTGGGTATTCTAATGCTGCACTATATCTTAGTAGAGGCTGGCTAGATAGTGGGTACATCAATCCTGCTCCCTTTAATAAAGAACGTATATGGGTCGCACAATATCCTTATACTCCAACACAATCGATGCAGTGGAACAATGATTATGGCGCTTGGCAGTGGTCGTCTAAAATGTATTTCCCAGGTTTGGCTAATTATCAATCACGTCCCTTTGACATGTCGATGATTTACAGTTCTTTTTTTGGAACGCCAAATACAGGAACCGGACCTGACCTAAATAAATATTATACGACAAATCCTGGAATAGTCATCCTCAAGAAGGATGATTGTTTTTACAATGATGTGAATTTTACCAGTCCTGGAATGACTGTTAAAGAAAATACTTTAGTTACTGTGAAAAGTATTCAAACAACCGCTAGTGGGATTCCACGCTTATTTACAGATCACGGTTATTTAACAGCAAATAAATCATATGTTGTAGCGGCTCAAAGCAATATTGATTCTTATTTTACAACGAATCCTAAAAAAGTTCGTTTGAAGACCGATGATTATTTTTATGCAGATACAGCTTTTACCCAGCGTTTGAATAAAGTCACGAAAGGTACAGTGGTGGAAGTAGAAAGCTTAGCTTACACGGACTCTGGTATTTTCCGTTTAAAAACAAAAAATGGCTATTTGACTGCGAATAAAAATTTGGTCGAACAGTATCGTGATATCTCTGATATGTACTATATGACAAATCCAGGACAAGTCATTGCTCAGACAAATGATCGTTTTTACCAAGATGTCGAGTTTACAAAACCAGGAGAATCAGTCTCAGCTGGTACGGTCATCAAAGTAACGGGAATTGAAAAAACAAAGAGTGGAATACCTCGATTAAAAACAAATAAAGGCTTTTATACAGCAAATAGAGACTACGTGATCGCAACTGTAGCATCAATTGATAATTACTATACGAAAAACCCTGTTCGAATCGTCATGAAAGCCAATGATACTTACTATCGAGACACAGACTTTCTCCATAAAGGAAAAGCAGTGACGAAAGGATCGCTTGTATCTGTTACAGGTGTCGTATACCGTGAAGGTCAAGTACCGCGATTGCTTACGCCCGATGGCTATTTGACGGCTAATAAAGAGTATGTGCAAGAAGTGCCAGATAATATCTCAAACTATTATTATAGTAATCCAGGATATGTGGTCATGAAGACAAATGATACGTATTATCATGATGTCAATTTCAGTCAAAAAGGGGAGGCAGTCTCTAAAAATGAATTGATTGAAGTCCAAAATGTGGTATTTACAAGTGGTGGAATCCCACGGTTAAAAACGGCAAAAGGCTATTTGACAGCAAATAGAGGTTATGTAACACAATTAGTGAGTGACAGTGATAATTACTTTATCGAAAATCCAAGAAAAATTGTTATGTTGAGGGATGATCGCTATTATTCTGACATAGACTTTAAACAACCAAGTACCGCAATTGCGAAAGGTACGGTGATCGATGTCTTAGGTATCGAGTATACAGCTGGTGGAATCCCACGATTAAAAACCAATAAGGGATATGTTACAGCTAATAAAGGGTATGTTACAGCTGCTGCGAATGCAAATGATAATTATTTTGTGACGAATCCTAAAAGAGTTCAACTGTTGATGAATGATTACTACTATAAAGATCTCAGTTTTACGCAAAAAGGAGCTGCAATTAGCAAAGGAACGATCGTAGAGATCCAATCAATCGAATATACCCCATCAGGACTTCCACGATTAAAAACAGCTGATGGTTATGTGACTGCAAATAAAAAGTATGTTCAAAAAGTAAACTAAAAATAAATAAATCAACACATCAATCGAATGTTCTATCATTCTTTTGATGTGTTGTTTTTTTGTATAATACTTATATTTCACCGAGGCTCAGTGGAAAACATTGAAAGTTATTGGCAGTTGTGAGAAAATGTAAAAGGTTAAATATGGTTTTTATTGAACGGATAGTGAAATAATAGGCAAGTTTTCAATACCTATTTAGTATAAATACACATAAAAGAAAGGAATTTATCTCATATGATTACAGCTATAATTATTGCCGGTGGCGTTGGCAAACGAATGGGGCAGGATATACCAAAACAATTTATTAATATCGAGGGGAAGCCCATCATTATTTATACATTGGAGTCATTCCAACACCATCCACAGATTGATCGAATTCTTGTTGTATGTAAATCAGGTTGGGAAGAAACCATGTGGGCTTATATCAAAGAGTTCAATATCAGTAAAGTCCAATGGGTGATTACTGGCGGATCTAAAGGACAAGAATCAATCAATAACGGTGTACAATTTTTAAAAGATTATTCAGAGGATGATGACACAATTATCATTCATGACGGTATCCGTCCATTGGTGGATGAACTCGTCCTATCAGATGTGATTGTGAAATGTAAGGAATATGGAAATGGTGTGACTTCATTACCGTATAATGAACAGATTTTTATTAAGAAAACCGAAGAAACGACACAACAATATGTGGATCGTAATACGTTACGACGTGTTTCAACACCACAAGCATACCAATATGGTAAATTACTATCTGCTTATAATCGGGCGGTCAAAGAAAATATTGGAATGACAGACTCATCTTATACCAATACGATGATGGTGGACTTAGGTGAAACCTTGTATTTTGCGGCTGGTTCTGATAAAAATATCAAATTGACCACAACCGATGATTTAGAGCTTTTCAAAGCATATTTAAAAATGAAAGATTAGGTGAAGAGGATGTCTTTAATAAATAATCCACTATATAAAGATGATTTGCTGAAGGTAGTCGAACATACTCCTGATTTAAAAAGTTTGGATGGTCAATCTTTACTCATGATTGGTGCCTCAGGTATGATTGGTTCTTTTTTAGTCGATACGTTAATGTTAGCAAACCAGTATTTAGGGGTTAATATTAAAGTATATGCAATGGGAAGAAATCGTCAAAGATTGGAAGAACGATTCTCTCCGTATATCTCTGATCAAAATTTTGAGATCATCGAAGGAGACGTGACAGATCCGTTGCCTTTTTCTATTAAGGCTGACTATATCATCCACGGTGCAAGCAATACCCATCCAAAAGCTTATGCAACCGATCCAATTGGCACGATTATGACGAATCTTGCTGGTACAGAACAAGTATTGAAACATGCTGTAGCAACAGAACCGAAAAGAGTGCTTTTCCTTTCAACTGTAGAGATCTATGGCGAAAATCGTGGAGACGTTGAAAAGTTTTCGGAAGATTATTGTGGTTATATTGATTGCAATACTATACGTGCCGGCTATCCGGAAGGTAAGAGAGTCAGTGAGTCCCTTTGTCAGGCATATATTGCGAAGCATCAATTAGATATTGTGATTCCAAGATTATGCCGTACATTTGGCCCAACGATGCTGTTATCTGACTCTAAGGCTTCTTCTCAATTTATCTTGAATGCAGTGCATGAAGAAGATATTGTATTAAAGAGTGAAGGAAACCAGTATTTTTCCTATATTTATGTAGGTGATGCTGTTTCAGCGATGCTTCATCTCCTTATTCACGGTCAGAATGGAGAAGCTTATAACATCTCTAATGACAGTTTTGATTTGCATCTAAAAGAGCTTGCTCAAAAACTTGCTGAAATTAGTGGGAAGCAAGTCATTTTTGAATTACCTGATGCAATTGAACAACAAGGCTTTTCTAAAGCAAATACGGCTATTTTAAATAATGAAAAAATTAAAGATACTGGCTGGTTCCCGATCTTTAGTCTAGAAGAATCACTGAAGCATACAGTACAGTTAGTTAAGGATGAAATACATGTGTGAAATTAGTATCATCGTACCTGTTTATAAAGTTGAAAAATATTTAAAAAAATGTGTAGATTCCATTCTCGCTCAGACTTTTTCCGATTTTGAACTGATTTTAGTGGATGACGGTTCACCTGATAATAGTGGACGTATTTGTGATGACTATGCAAAGAAGGATGCTCGTGTACGGGTCGTCCACAAACAAAATGGTGGATTGAGTAGTGCAAGAAACGCGGGAATCGAAGTAGCCAAAGGAAAATATTTGGGCTTTGTTGACAGTGACGACTATATCGCAGAAGATATGTATGAACTTTTATATAAAGCAATCATCAAAGAAGAGGCAGACTTATCGATCTGTGGTATTTATGATGTCTACGAGGGAAAAGATCCGATAATCAAACCCACAATCAAAAAAACAGTAACCGCTGAAGAAGCGTTATTATTAATTTTACAAGGAAATATCATCTCTGTTCATGCAGTGAACAAACTCTATAAGCGAGAACTGTTTTCAACTATCCGCTATCCAGAGGGAAAATATCATGAAGATTCTTTTATTATTGTAGATTTATTGAATCAATGCCACAAAGTAGCCATTGACTCTGAACAAAAGTACTATTATTATCATCGTCTTGGAAGTATCAATACAGAAAGTTTTTCAGAAAAACAATTTGAATTTATTGAAGCTTGGGAAAACAATGAAATAAAGCTCAAAGACCGAAGTCAAGAAATCAAAAAAGCAGCACATCAACGTGTTTGTTTTGCTAACTTTTTAGTTCTCGATAAGATTATAGTAGCAAACGTAACGGATCGTCCGGAAACAAAAGAAATCGTAAGTTATTTAAGACATAACTTTCGATTCATTATGGAGAATGAGATATTTACCAAGAGTCGTAAGTTTTCTACATTACTCTTAATGATTAGCTTACATTTATATAAGTTTCCAGTAGAATTTAGAAGGAAACATATAACTAAAACTAAAGATTAACCGTTACGGTGATTGATCTTTTATACTAATGGAGGATAAAATGTTTACTAAATTTTCAAAGCAATTCCATAGTATAGGACAAAAAATAGCATTGCCCTATATTGTTTTTTTTGAGCTTGTCTTAATCTGTCGGATGGTTAGTGTTTATTCCACACTACCACCAAAAATCGATTCCATCTTTTCGATGATTATCATGTTATTATCAGGAGTCATTTTCCTTAGCCACTTTTTACCAATGATTCTCGAAAAAAAGAAAATAAAAATTGAATATTGGTTAATTGTTTTTATAGTGATTCTAGCAATCAGTACATTGTTGAATCGAGAATATGCTTTCACGGAAAACATCAAACTGATTATTTGGCAATGTATCTTTTTCTTTTGTGTATTTGAAGTGGGAAGAGAAAATAACAAAAAACTATTTACTGTGTTTGAAACGATTCTTTTAGTTGTTTGGTCTGCACTTGTCCTATTTTCTCTTTATTTGTTTTTTGATCGTGTAAGTTTTTCTACGCCAGTTAAATCATTGTATTATGGCATGCGAATCGGTTTTTTTGAAAATCGTCTTTATGGGATTTTTGTTGATCCAAACTATGCGACAACTATTTCATTGGTTTGTATTATTTTTGCCCTTAGAAAAGCTATTTTTAATCAAAAGCTATGGGTGAAAGTTCTTTCTATTTTTGTTATGTTTGTTCAATTTAGCTATATTTCTCTCTCAGGTTCAAGATCTGGTATGATCCAATTGGTAGTTGCGGCCTTTTTTGGTGTTTTCTTCTTTTACTTATTTTATCAGTCGAAAAAAAATCAATCGTTAGTATTGAAAGTAGTAGGAGCAACAGTCCTAGCTGCGATTAGTTCAGCCGTTGTTTTTGGTGGCGTATCATTGATGAAAACAGGTTACGTCAATGTAGCAAACCGTGTGGAAATCACAAGTCCTAAGGTCGTTGACTTTTTTGAAAAAGATTCAGAGAAAAAAATTCCTGACGAAAAATTGGTCACTACCGAAAGACCGGATGTTGTTGAAAATAAAGATATTTCTAACAGTCGTTTTGCTTTATGGAAAAGTGCAACTGAATTGATGCGACTTGAACCCATTTTCGGAACAACACCAAAAGGTTTTGTGGCAATTGCCAAAGCTAAAATCCCAGAGACTCATATTGCTAAAACGGGGCAAACACCTCACAGTGCCTTTTTCTATCTATTAGCAGCAACTGGTATCTCTGGAACAATTGTTTTTGTCCTATTTTTACTATCAAAAATGTGGCAGTCTTTGCGGATTCTATTTGCTACAAAGCAAAAAAATTATCTGGAATTTCTGATAGATAATCAAATTGTGTTGATCATCTTAGTCTCTAGTTTATTGATTACTGAAATTATACTAACTAGACGTTCTGCAACATTTATTTTCTGGTTGTATTTAGGAAAACTTCAATATGATTTCGATCAACAAAAACAATTGAACAGACTGGAAAAATAATTAAGGTAATAGGAAAAATCCTTGCAGAGAAACAAAGGATGCAAGGATATTTTCTATTATTGGTCAATTTGATGATCAAAGGCAAATAAATATTCCCGTTCGTTAGTAAAAAATTTAATTGGATATAGGAGACTTCTTATGAGAGAATTAACAATGGCAGAGGTACAAAAAAAAGCAGTTGATATTTTAGTTTATATTGATAAAATCTGTCGTGAAAACAACCTAAAATATACCATATTTTATGGAAGTCTGATTGGTGTTGAACGCCATCAAGGTTTTATCCCTTGGGATGATGATATTGATATCGTGATGCCCCGACCAGATTATGAAGAATTGCTTTTGATCTTAAAAAATGATACAAATTACAAGTTGTTGTCCTTTGAAACAAGAGAAAATTTTAGATATCCATTTGCAAAAGTGATTGACCCAAAAACTGTAGCTAAAACAAAGCAGTTTTTTAGTGGGGAAGAACCTGATTTAGGCGTTTTTGTTGATATTTTTCCTATTGACGGCATTCCAGATTCTGCTACAGAACGTCAAGCTTTAAGAGAGACAACAGAGAATTATCGTCTAAACTTAATGGACACTTTGGGATTAGCTTATGCTCGAAGCTTTGATTTTTTGAAAGCAATCGTAAAATTAGTAGTGCGTTATCCTCATCATAAAAAATTATTGAAAATCGGAGATAATGTCTATTGGCAAAAAAAATATCAAGAAGCTGCTAAAAAAATCCGATTTGGAGATACGGACACATGTGGTTATTTAGAATGGATCCATATTGATTGGGGTGTTTTTCCAACGCAATGGTTTACTGAATATGAAGACGTCGAATTTGAAGGACACAAAGTAATGGCTATTAAAAATAGAGGAGATTTTCTTACATTGCGTTACGGAGATTACATGACAATGCCACCGGAAAATGAACGCGTGACACACCATCCGTATAACTTTTACGAAAAATAGCCTCTCGAAATGGTTACAAAAAGTAAGACGAAACAACAAAGTAGCATCTTTAATACTATATCTTAGAAGGAGTGAAGTAAATGCGTGAAAAACTGCAAACAACTGTTGTAATGGCTACATATAATGGCGAAAAAAATATTATAGAACAGCTCAATTCTTTGAAAAATCAATCTCAAAAAATTGATGAAGTTATCATAAAAGATGATTGTTCAACTGATCAGACAGTCAATATTGTACGAAGATTCATTGAAGAAAATCAGTTACAGGCTACCTGGCAATTGATTGTTAATGAAGAAAACGTTGGATGGCGAAAAAACTTTTTTAAACTGCTGGATCTAGCAAGTAAAGATGTTGTGTTTACTTGTGACCAAGATGATATTTGGCATGAAAAAAAGATTGAAGAAATGAGTCGTACTTTTGCGAATCAACAAGTTCAAGTTTTAGTATCAGATTATCATGAATTAGTAGAGCCAGGTGGTTTAGCAGAAGAGTTAAAACGGGTTGATACAGAAAAAATAGAGGGACAATCAGAAGAACGAGTGGTTTTTAATGAAAACAACTTATTCCTAAGACGTCCAGGCTGTGTCTATGCTATTCGCCAAAGCTTTATTGCGAATGTGATGCTTTATGCTTCAAGAATGGAGAATGCAGTCCATGATATGTCCATGTGGGGAAGTGCTGTTTTAAGCAATGAGTTATTTCTCTTAAGAAAACCGTTGATTGAATGGCGTAAACATGGTCAAAGCTCTTTTAAAAAAGAAATTGACCAAGCAAACAAAGTAACAGCCTACCAAAAAAGACTAAATACGTTACGACGAAGATTGCAACGTGTACATGCAGCCAATAACTATTTAGCTAATTTAACTGATATAGATGATTTTGAGAAGAAACAAAAAATGCTCTTGTCAATGATTGATGAACTAGAAATGCGTATTGCTATATTGGAAAAGGAACAGTTATCAACAATTCTTGCTTCTTTCTTCCGCTATAAGCGTAAATTTTATTTTGGTACTGATATCTATCATCTTATAAAATATAAGTCAGGAAAGTGAGGTATCAGCATGAACCATAAAGCAAAAGCTGTCGCAAAAAATCTATATTATACCGTAGCAGCTAACTTTGCTACATTAGGTATTTCTGTCCTTTTAAATTTATTTGTTCCAAAATTATTAGGAGTGACTGAATATAGTTATTGGCAACTCTATGTCTTTTACTCTTCTTATGTAGGATTCTTACATTTTGGTTGGATTGATGGTATTTACTTGAAAATCGGTGGAGAAGAGTACAAAGACATTGATAAACGTTCTTTAGGATCGCAGTTTTGGTATTTAGCGATATTTGAATTTTTTGTTTCGATTTTCGTTATTTTATGGGCTTACTTCTTTATGCCTGGAGAATACCAAGCACTGATCTTGATTTTGACAGCTGTTGTTTCTGTAGTGACCATCGTTAAAACATTTATTCTCTATATTTTCCAATCAACAAATAGGATTAAAGAGTATGCCCAGTTATCAAGAAATGATCGCTATTTATATGTTGTCTTAATCGGTATATATTTTGCCACAGGTGGGCGGGAATTTTACTGGTTGATCATTATGGATATCATTTCAAAATTAGTGATTACAATTTGGGGAATGACCCGAATAAAAGATATGCTGCAAGTTAAAATGATTGGTCTAAAAGAACTAGTACCTGAAATCTTAGATAACATTAATATTGGTAGCAAATTAATGTTGAGTAGTATTGCTAGTATGTTAATTATGGGTACGATCCGTTTCTTTGTTCAACAACAATGGTCAATCCAGACTTTTGGTAAATTATCTTTTACTTTAAGTATCTCTAATATGTTTTTGACCTTTATCAATGCGGTGGGGATCGTCATGTTCCCGCTTTTAAGAAGAACAAATCGAGATCGTCTTTCCTCTTTATTTCAAACACTAAGAGGTGTATTTGTTCCTTTGACGTATGCTATTTTGATTTTTTATATTCCAGCAAAAATCGTTTTAGGCATGTGGCTACCTGAATATGAAGTTAGTTTAAGATTCATGGGGATCTTATTTCCAATCGTTATCTATGAAGGAAGAATGTCCTTATTAATCAATACCTATTTGAAGACATTGCGTAAAGAAAAAACGATTCTAATGGTAAACGTCTTGACGTTGACCTTATCCTTACTTCTTTCTCTATTCGTCATTTTCATCATAGGGAATTTAAACTTAACTGTCGGATTAATACTTGCTAGTTTAGCATTCCGTTGTAATTTAGCTGAATTTTTCTTGTGTAGAGATATGAATATTAAAATTGGTGCTAAAATGTTTTTAGAAACCTGTCTAACTTTATTATTCATTTTTAGTAATCTTTGGTTTGATGGCACTTATATGAGTATGGTTGCCTATATTGTGATATATATCATTTATTTAGTGATTGTCCATCGTGGTTTTTTGAGCGACTTAAAAGATTTGCGATACTTAGTCAAAGATCATTAATATAAAGAAGACAGTGAGAGAGTGGGACAATAGTTCTTTCTCAAAAAGAAAATAAGTTCGATTTTGATGTTTATTGTCAAAATCGAACTTATTTTTTCTGTTTTGCGCACTTTCCTCTCCATATATTTTCCTAATTTTCTTAAATTTAATGCCATCAGTGCCAAACCAATATCAATCGTTGCTCCTTGTTTCCCACGCAAATGGAAACGATGGAACGCCAAATGAGCCTTTAGATGTCCGAACACGGGTTCGACATCAATTTTTCGTTTCCGATAAATCGAACCAGTTTTCTCCTCTAAAAGATTTTTTCTGCATTCTGCTTTGAAATAGCGCCAATTATTATTTACTTGAATTTTTCGCTTTTGTTCACTTTTCGCACGCGTACATTGACGACGAACTGAACAGTTCCGACAATCCTCACATTCATAGATTTTGAAATCTCGAATAAAGCCACCTTTATCTTTTCTGCGACTATAATTTTTGAACGGTACCGGACGATTCGCTGGGCAAATATAGGTGTCTTGTTCTTCAAGATAACGCCAATTCTCCACGTTAAACGGATTATCCTTGTACTTCTTTTTATTTTCTTTGTGATAACTGCCATATGTAATTAAGGGAGTTTTATGTAGAACATCGTTGATATACATGTAATTTTCTTCGCTACCATACCCTGCATCTGCCACAATGTACTCCGGTAACTCCTTATGTCGGTCTAAAAAACTGTCTAAAAATGGATTCAATGTTTTGGTGTCTGTGGGATTTGGAAATAATTCATAGCTCAAAACATACTGATTTTCGGTGGCGATTTGTAAATTATAACCTGGCTTGAGCTGTCCATTTCGCATATAATCGTCTTTCATCCGCATAAAGGTGGCATCAGTATCTGTTTTTGAAAAGCTATTTCGTTCTTGAAATAGTTGAGCATACCGTTCATACTTTTGTTTTCTTGGCAGATAATCCGTTTGTACCTGTCGGAGATATTTTTTATACATTCTTCTTTTTTTCTTTAGTTGACTTTGCTTTTCTTTGCATTTTTCATGTGTTAATTGTACTTGTGTTTCATGGAGTTCAGCTTCTAAATGATGAGCGACTTCTTCTAACTGGTCGCTCGTCAATCCATCGGATTGACTTTCTTCTTTTAAGCAAGGAAGAATTTCCTCTTGATAAAGCGTTTGATAAAAAGCTTCTGATTTTTCATCTAACAACCGTTCATACCGAGTGGTGGCTTTACGCCAAACAAAGCTGAACTTATTGGCGTCTGCTTCAATTTTCGTACCGTCAACGAAGATGGCTTCATTATCTATCACTTGATTGGTTATCAGTTGACGGCGAAACAACACAAAAGCCTCTGCTAGAAGCTGAGCTGTCGTTTCCTGACTTCTGAATCGATTGATCGTGCGGTAACTCACTTGTTCATGATTGGCTAGCCAACGCATACGGTAACTATCGTCTAATAAAAATTCGATCTTTCTGCCAGAAAAAACACGTTGCGTGTAGGCATAAAGAAGAATTTTCAACATCATTTTGGGGTGATAGGCTGGACGTCCCAGCTGTTGTTCAATTTGGTTGAAGAGCGCTTGCGGGATTGCTTCTACTAACGAGTGAACCGCAAAGGCAACATCCGTTTCTGGAATATAATGTTCTACATCTAGTGGTAAAGTTGTTTGGTTGATGGTATAATTTTTAAACATAAGGCACACTCCTTTGATTTTTGTTTAGGCACTTTAATCATACAAGGTTGTGTGCTTTTTGTGTACCTTAAAATCAAAAAAAAAAATGGGGCAATAATCAGATTTTTTTCTGACTATTGTCCCACTCTCTTATTCTTGCAAAAGGTGATAGAGAAATACATTCTTGACCAACTTCTGCCAAGGCAATAACAAAGAAGTAGCGTTTAAATAAGAAAAATATTATCTACTATTAGAATATTTTATGCATGGTATGGTTTTCTTGTTAGACAGGAGATAACTATTGGAAAGGGAACAATTAGTCTATGATCGCTCTATTTAGGGCATATATATAAGATAGTATTCTCAGAATAAACGTGTTACACTAAACTTATCTTTTATGTAAATCAATAATTGGAGTGAAAATAGTGGAAAAAATATTGATTACCGGTGGGGCTGGTTTTATCGGTTCTACCTTAGCCAATCACTTAGGTAAAGAAAATGTAGTGATTGTTGTTGATGATTTATCAATGGGAAAAGTAGAAAATATTGAGATGGATAGAAACATCACGTTCATCGAAGGTGATGTAGCGGATTCAGTATTGATGGAAGAAATCATCCGTGCCAATCAATTTGACTACATTTTCCATTTAGCGGCAGTTGCTAGTGTGGCAGATTCGGTTGCCCGACCAGTAGAAACACATCGAGTTAATTTTGAAAGTGTGCTGATGCTGTTAGAATTGGTCCGGAAATATCAACCAAACTTAAAACGAATCGTATTTAGTTCTTCAGCAGCAGTTTATGGGGATGAACCAACTTTACCAAAAAAAGAGGAATCCATTATTCGTCCATTAACCCCTTATGCAATCGATAAGTTTGCAGCTGAACAATATGTTTTGGATTACTGTCATTTATATGATGTTCCAGGAAGTGCAGTTCGTTTCTTCAATGTTTACGGACCAAACCAAAACCCAAATTCACCTTACAGTGGTGTGATTTCAATCTTAGTTGATCGTTATAAAAAACAATTAGCGGGAGAAAAAACGTCATTTACTTTATATGGAGACGGTAGCCAATCAAGAGACTTTGTCTATATCGATGATGTGATCCAAGCTTTACTTCTGGTAGCTAACAAAGAAGCGGCTTTAGGCCAACAATTTAATGTCGGAACGGGAAAAGCAACTACATTATTAACATTGATCCAGACGATTGATCAAATTTTAGAGACGGAATTAGCTTTAGAATATCAGCCAGAACGTTCAGGAGATATTCACGATTCATTAGCAGATATTTCTAAGATTCAGTCTATTGGTTATCTACCAAATTATGATGTATTAAGTGGTATGAAAAGCTATTTAAAAACTGAAATATAGTGAATAATAAGAGTCGACAGTTCTTATTCGTACACTTGAAAAGTGGATGGAACGAAATCTTAAACTTTGAGAAATAGAACTATGATAGTCGGCTAAATACAGTCGCCATGCAAAAGTCAGATAACATTCTAACTTTTGCATGGCGATTTTTTTAATAAAAAAATTTTTGAACTATGACGTACTTAATTTTTGGGACGATAATCTTTTTCGTTTTCAGGATTAATTTTCTTCTAATATCTTGGACCCTTCAATTAAATTATAAATTCGATTTCGCAAGTCTAGAGCAGTTAATTTTATTTTTTTATCTGATTGGTCGTTACTTTCCATGACAACCGCATCTTTCAAATCACGTTTGAAAACAGCGACTGAATGGAAACGATTGATGTTTCCTTGTGCCAAAACATAATCATTACCACAATAGACACCACCACGATATGGGTGGCCAGTAGGACTGGGTTTCCATAATGTAAAAAGTAATTTCTGTGGGATCATTTTACCTGATAAAACTTTAGTGAAAAACGTATTTAAATCAAGCACCGACATACTGATATTTCCAGTCCCTAATTCATTATGGATCGCTGTTTGCGATTCAGTTAATGGCTTCCAGTAATCATCACTAGCAGACATCTGATAGGAAAGGGCATGATGCGGAGAGTTTTTGACTTGATCATAAAAAGCGGTCTGTTTCAAATCCAAAGGTTTGATAATCTCATTCTCTACTAATTTTTCATAAGGTTGGTGAGTTAAGTTGATTAAAATACCCGCTAAAATTGTAAAGTTTAATGGTTCATAACGATAAGTATGGTAGTCAACTAATTTTAGATGTTGAACCGCAAATTGAACGACTTCTGTATCTGATAATGGGGTAGTAGGTTTAGCTGTAGGTTTCAACCCAGATCTCATATAAAGTAGATCTTCAATGGAAATCTTTTGACTATTCGGAATTTGAGGATAAAACTTAGCCAATTTCGTATTCAAAGAAAGGTGTCCTAATTCTACTTGTTTGAGAATTAACAGAGCTGTCATCGCTTTTTGAATCGAGCCAATTTGATAGTAAAGATAAGGGCGGTTTAACTGATCATTTTCTTTGTTTGCATAACCATAGCCACGCTCAAAAATCACATGATTATTTTTCTTTACATAAATTGAGCCAATGTAATCATGTTTAATTAACAGGTGGTTGATTTTTTCTGATAATTTTTTTTCTTCAGGTGTAAGCGATAATGTCTGTTTAGCTTTTAGTGAATCGGAATCATTTCTAGCTTGTTCTTTCGTATAAATACTCCATCCTATAATCATACCGGTGGAAAGTACGCTGATACTAAGCAATACTAGAATGATAGAAAAAAAAGGAAATGCCCCTTTTTTTGCATGTTTGCCTTTTTTTATCATTGTGTCATAAGGTCCTTTCATTTTCGCTCATAGTTAAAATAACTATTGTATTCATTGATATTAATTTTAATCTGTTTTCATTTGATTTACTACTTACAATTTTGATAGAATATTTAAATAAATTAATTCACGTCAATCAAAATATCATGTATAATAGATGAAGTTACGAAGTTGATAGTAAGGAGGAGTTGTTTTGTCAGAAAACAAACAACGTCCAGAAGAGAAAAAAAACAGATCAGACCAATCTGCTGAAAAGAATGCAGTCATTAATCAGAGAAAAAATTTGCGAAAAAAAGAAGAAAAAATCGTTGGTAAAATCATTTTAGTGATCGTTTTGACGTTGCTAATCATTGGAGGCGTCCTTGGATTCACCATTTACCGCTATGTGGATAGCGGGTTGAAACCATTGGATCCTAAAAATGATCAACTTGTTCAAATTGAAATACCTAGCGGTTCATCAAATAAACAAATAGGTGAGATACTCGAACAAGATCAAGTGATTAAAAGCGGCATCGTGTTCAATTACTATACTAAATTTAAAAATATGACTGGCTTTCAAGCTGGATATTATCAAATGGCACCAAATATGACTTTGGATGAGATCGGAAAACAATTGCAAGAAGGTGGCACCTCAGAGCCAACTAAAGTAGCAGATGGCAAAGTCGTGATACCAGAAGGATACGACATTGAACAAATCGCTGCTAGAGTAGCGAAAGTCACTGGAAAAGATAAACAAGAATTTTTAGATTTGATGAAAGATGAAACGTTTTTCAATGAGCTTTATAAAAAATTCCCAGATTTATTGGACAGTGCGAGCAAAGCTCAAAATGTCAAATATCGCTTAGAAGGTTATTTGTTCCCGGCTACTTATGATTACTACAAAAAAATGTCGTTGAAAGATTTAGTCGTTCAGATGGTAAACAAGACAAATAGCGTGTTACAGCCTTATTTTACAACCATCAAACAAAAAAATATGACGGTTCAAGAAGTCCTGACGTTGGCCTCATTAGTTGAAAAAGAAGGGATAAAAGAAAACGATCGTAAAAACATCGCCCAAGTATTTTTCAACCGTATCAAGGCAGATATGCCTTTACAATCAGATATCTCTGTTTTATATGCCTTGGGAGAACACAAAGAAACGGTCTCTTATAAAGATACGGCTGTCGACTCTCCATATAATCTATATACGAACACAGGTTATGGTCCTGGACCATTTGATAACCCTAGTGAAGCAGCTATCGAAGCCGTATTAGAGCCGACTCAAAATGATTACTACTATTTTGTGGCAGATATCAAAAAAGGCGATGTTTATTTTGCAAAAACTTACGAAGAACATTTGGAATTAGTTGATAAATATGTCAATAATTCGTAGAATAGTATTTGTATCATCGACTATTTATTTAAAATAGAAAAACATTTACATTTTAGGAAAAGCGTGGTAATCTTTTTTGGATTATATTCCTCAAAAGATTACTTTTTGCGGTATTCCATAGATCAAGAAGGAGACGTTATACATGGTTGAGAAAGTTTACCCGATGACTCTAGAAGGCAAAGCCAAACTAGAAGAAGAATTAGAACAATTAAAAACAGTTAAACGCGGAGAAATCATTGAACGCATTAAAATCGCTCGTGGATTTGGTGATCTATCTGAAAACTCAGAGTATGAATCTGCTAAAGATGAACAAGCGTTTGTTGAAGGTCGAATCACAACAATCGAAAATATGATTCGTTTTGCTCAAATCATTGACAATGACGGTGTTGATGCAGATGAAGTATCAATTGGTAAGACAGTAACATTTATTGAATTACCGGATGGTGAAGAAGAAGAATACACAATCGTAGGAAGTGCAGAAGCTGATCCATTTTCTGGTAAAATTTCTAATGATTCACCAATTGCTCAAGCTTTGATTGGTAAATTAGTCAATGATGAAGTAACGATTGCTACCCCTGGTGGCGATATGTTAGTTAAAATCGTTAAAGTAGAGCAAGCATAAGAAATACTTGAACAAAAATGAAGTTGTGACATCTACAACTTTGAGCAATAAGCCGAAGAATCAGAAAATCGTTTCTCCGATTTTTGGGATTCTTCGGCTTATTTATTTTTCTAAGGAATGAGTGTCCAGAACCATTTGACTTAGGACAAACTTTACATCTCAAGTCCTATAGTATATTTCTAAAAAAATAGCTATGATAGAATGAGAATGTGCATGAAAGGAGAATAAAGATGAATAGTTCTTGGCGTTTTTTTATCGTAGTCGAGGCTTTATTATTACTATTTGCAGTTTGGCAAATTGTGAACAACGTAGAATTACTTCTTCTCGTATTGTTTGGTGCATTGAACATATATTTAGCATTAAGAAAATATCCACGATCTGGATTTCGAAATTTTCAATTGATTATAGGGAGTTTGATCGTTTTCTTTAGTTTAGTCAATAGCCCTGCACTATGGTTGATGGCAGTATTTGCGATCTTGTTTATCGGACTAAAAGGGGTTGAAATTTCTGGGATTGATCTAACAAAAAATACCTTTTGGCGAAAGAAACAGATGATCATGGTACAAACCGATCAATTAAAAACACATAATAATGAACGAAAAAAACAACAATTATTTGGAAATCAACGTATTGGTAATGATGTTTATGAATGGGATGACATCAATATTGCTTTAATTTCAGGGGATACGATCATTGATCTTGGCAATACATTGTTACCAAAGGATGATAATATCGTTATTGTGCGAAAAGGAATTGGCAGAACGAGAATTTTGGTACCTTTAGGGATTGCCATCAGTTTAGAGCATGCGACACTTGTTGGAAATGTTTTATTTGAAGAGGAACAATTTTCATTAAAAAATGAATCCATCAAAATTTATAGTAACGATTATGATGAAAACCCAAGACGGTTAAAAATCATCACGAATACATTACTTGGTGACGTTGAGGTGATACGTGTATGATGAGCAGATTATCAAAATTAATGATGGCAATCTATGCCTCAGCGGCTTCTTTTTTAATCATCTTGTTTTCGTTGTTCACTTATTTTTATGCAAGTAACCAAACGAATTGGTGGCGTGCCATTTTAAGTGCAAGACTATTGTATGTGCCGCTGATTTTTCATTTGTTTGCTATTGCCTTAGGTGTCGGATTAGTGGTTTTTTTGATAGTATCACTTATCCAAAAAGCAAAGTATGGTAAAATTGAAGAAAAATTAAGAGCATTATCTTCTGGTAATTATGAGTCTAGTCATTTGAATGAACCCATTCCCAGTGCAAATGATGATATTTATGTACAAGATATTGATAAAGAAATAACCAAAATAAAAGAAAAAATGATTGAAGTTTCTAGTGAACTACAAATTATCACTAGCAGACCCCAGTATGTGGATGGACAGACAAGAGAGGAAATCTTAGAACTAGAAAGGCATCGTTTAGCCCGGGAGCTCCATGATTCTGTCTCACAACAATTATTTGCAGCGATGATGATGATGTCTGCTTTAACAGAACAAGCCGAAAAAACAGATAGTTCAGAAATATTTCGCAAACAATTACGTATGGTTGCTGATATCATCAATGCTTCTCAATCTGAAATGCGCGCGCTCCTACTTCATCTTCGCCCAGTGAATCTGGAGGAGAAGAGTTTGAAACAAGGAATTGAGCAATTATTAAAAGAACTACAAAATAAAATTCAAATTTCATTGAAATGGGAGATCGAAGACGTAAAATTGTCCAATTCGATTGAAGATCATCTTTTTCGTATCGTGCAAGAATTATTATCGAATACCTTACGTCACGCTAAAGCAAATGAATTAGAAGTCTATTTACACAAAATCAATAATAACTTATTGTTACGAGTGATTGATGATGGTACCGGATTTAATATGAACGAAACGAAAACAGGTAGTTATGGATTAAATAATATTAGGGAACGAGTAGCAGGTATTGGTGGAACAGTTAAAATTATTAGTTTTAAAGGACAAGGCACCAGTATTGAGATCAAAGTTCCTTTGATCAAGGAGGCATAATTGAAAATGATACAAGTATTACTCGTAGATGATCATGAAATGGTTCGCTTAGGAGTTTCCTCTTATTTATCGATTCAAGAAGACATTCAAGTGATCGGTGAAGCAGAAAATGGTCGAGAAGGCTATGAAAAAGCAATGGAATTACGACCTGATGTGATTTTGATGGATCTTGTTATGGAAGAAATGGATGGGATTGAATCAACTAAAGCTATTTTAAAAGACTGGCCTGAAGCAAAAATAATTATTGTGACCAGCTTTATCGATGATGAAAAAGTTTATCCAGCCATTGAAGCTGGTGCAGCGGGATATCTATTAAAAACTTCTACCGCTCATGAAATTGCAGATGCGATCAGAGCAACTCAAAGAGGGGAACGAGTGCTAGAACCTGAAGTAACAACAAAAATGATGGAAAAAATAAGTAAGAGAAACGAGCCAATTCTTCATGAAGAATTGACAAAACGCGAAAATGAAATCCTGATGCTGATAGCAGAAGGAAAAAGCAATCAAGAGATCGCAGATGAATTATTTATTACTTTAAAAACAGTCAAAACCCATGTCTCAAATATATTAGCAAAATTAGAAGTAGAAGATCGAACGCAAGCAGCTATTTATGCTTTCAAACATGGACTAGTTAAATAAATTGTTTATTCTACAAAAGAAAGCTTACTTTCGTTTTTAGAAAGCCTTTGCTATACTTAAATAAAATAGGTAAGGGAGGAAGCAAGTGAAACAAAATTTTGCAATTGTCGGGCTTGGACGATTTGGTGGCAGTATTTGCCGAACCTTAGTTGAAGCAGGACAAGAAGTATTAGCTATTGATAGCAATGAAGATCGAGTCAATGAATATATGAATATCGCTACTCATGCAGTTGTAGCAAATGCACAAGATGAAATGACATTGCGTTCACTAGGAATCAGAAATTTTGATCATGTGATCATTGCAATCGGTGAAGATATCCAAGCAAGTATCCTCGTTACATTAATGGTCAAAGAGATGGGAGTTCCCAACATCTTAGCTAAAGCTCAAAATGAATATCATGCAAGAGTGTTAGAAAAAATCGGAGCAGATCGTGTGGTTCACCCGGAAAGAGATATGGGGATTCGTATTGCTCATAATCTTGTTTCAAAAAATATATTGGATTACTTAGAACTATCGGATCAATTTTCTCTTGCAGAAATTCGAGTTTCTAATCCCAAATTTTTTAATAAAACATTAGCGGAGCTGAATTTTAGGCAACGTTATGATCTAACAGTTGTAGCAATTCGACGCTTTGATCGTTCGGTCGTTGTTTCACCTTCAGCAGATGAATATGTCAGAGAAAATGATAATTTATTAGTAATTGGGGAAACCGAAGATGTAGATATATTAGACGATAAAATGAATCAATAAGGAGATGCAGGAATGAAATTATCAGTAACAGATAATGCACGTAAATGGTTCGAAGAGGAAGTAACCATCCCTGAAAATTATGGGATTCGTTTTTTTGGGAAAGTCTACGGCAAGACAGAAGTACATGATGGTTTTTCTATCGGAATGTCTGTCGAACAGCCTGAACGACCAATCAAAGAAGAAACCATTGACGGGATGCTGTTTTTTATTGAAGAAGCAGATGACTGGTTTTTCAAGGGGTATGATCTTGTTGTTGATTATGATGCATCTTTAAATGAGCCAACTTATCATTTCAAAGAACAATAAAACAAAGGAGCGTTTCTTTAGCTACCATTAGCTTGGAAAACTCCTTTTTTATATTTACCTCTTTTTTCATAAGACTGAGTCACGAAACACTTGATTACAATTAGTAATAGAAGGGATGCGTAACTAAGATGGCAGAAAAAATTATTTATTTAGATCGAGGATTTAGACAAGAATTTATTGATAAAATGACTGAATTAGCGCCTAATTATGTCATAAAAACTGAGCTTGAACCTACAGATTTGATGAATGTTGAAATTAGTTTAGGGTGGAATCGCCAATACGAAAGAGAGCTATTAGCATCTCCAGGGTTAAAATGGGTACATTCGATCTCGGCAGGGGTAGACACTTTACCACTAACGGCATTTTCTGAAAAAGGGATCTTACTTTCAAATGGTAGTGGTATTCATAGTGAATCAATAGCTGAACACATCATGGGAGTGATTTTAGGCTATTCTCGAGGGCTGTTCCAAGCACAAAAAGCACAAGCAAAGAAAGAATGGTTAGGAACTCATGTCCATTATCAGCCATTAGAAAAACAAAAATTATTGATCATCGGAACGGGGCAAATCGGCAAGATGGTTGCTGATAAAGCAGACAGCTTTTCTATGGTCAGTTATGGGATAAATACTACCGGGCATCCAGTAGAAGGATTCAGTCAAACGTATTCCTTAAACGAAGTGGAAAAAGTAGTAGCTGATATGGATATCATTGTAAATATTTTGCCTCTGACAGAGCAGACTAAGGGCTTCTTTAATTATGAATTATTCAAAAAATTCGCTTCCCATGCGTTATTCATCAACGTTGGACGTGGGGCTTCTTTAAAAACAGCTGATTTAGTTCAGGCATTAAATGAAGAACAACTCGCCTTTGCAGCGTTGGATGTTTTTGAAGAAGAACCATTACCTGAAAAAAGTCCATTGTGGGAAATGGATCAAGTATTGATTACGCCACATATCGCTGGCTTAACCTCAGATTTTCAAAATAAGTTAATGACAATCTTTCTAGCCAATCTTAAAAGCTATGTCACAAATCAAGAGCTTAAGATAAATGAAGTGGTATTACAAAAAGGATATTGATCCTTACTTAGAAAAATAGTTGACATTAAAAAACGACTTTCTTTGACTAGCGTTGCCGCCTAATCGAAGAAAGTCGTTTCCTATGTTTGACATTCGTGAACTACATCATTTGGCTTTTTGGCCAGCCTTTTACCGCCTGTGCAAAAATAAAAAGTCCTGCTATTGCGATAAAAGCACTTGTGTCAAAAGCCGGTAAGAAAATCATTAAGATCGTGGCTAAGACTGTTGGTAGGGTGATTGAATAGATCATCGTTTTTAAACAATCAAGAAAAGAAGCGCCAGTCAAACGTAAGCGCGCATAAATATAAGCTGCAAAATTAGCTAAAAGTAAAGTAACGATCAAATTCAAAAAGCTTGGATAAATAGAAATTAAGAAAGTCACAATCTTGATCCAAAATGGAATTGTTGCTTCACTTAAGGTTGTACGCAATTGTTTTCCTGTTAGATTTTTTAAGGCATCATTTTTATAGTCAAGTTCAAGTGAGTTATTGTTTAGAAAAGTAGTACCGGTATTAGGCAAAGCTACGACGAGTTTATTTTTTAGTAGTCCAACACTAAGAAAATTTCCGACTAAGTCAGAAGTAATATCTTTTTCAGATCGTTTGCCTTCCGGATCAAAAGTAAAGATGATAGAATTTGTTTGATAGATGAAACCTTCATGATCTGCTGCATCAATTTTCCCGTTTTTTATGGAAAAATCTGGAATCTTGGTGGCAATTTTCTGACCATCTTGTTTGATGTTTTCTAGCACTTGAAACACTTGATAGGAAATAGGCAAAGCCATGATGATGCTAAGGACCAAAAGATAAAGAACCGATTTAGCGAACGGGGTTTTTCTAGCATTTTTGAGCTCTTTAAATTGCGTGAATGAGCTGATAATTAATTGTTTTGTTGTCATAGTTACTCCTTCTATACATAATGTCATCATTAGCAATTCTAGCGAAGTCTTAGAAGAAATACAAGGGGAAATACCAATTGGCAATCTTCCTTTAAGGTTCATGTGAGAACCTGCTTTTATAAAAAATAACGATAATGTTAAAATTTACTAGTTACAAAGATGAATTTAAGGAATAAAGATGAAAACCAGCGACAAATAAGGTATGATGAATAAGAATTGATTAGTAAGGTAGGATGAACGATGAATTTTTATTATCGAGTGAGACAATTTTTAGAAGAAAAAGGTTACTGGGAAATATTTATTTACCTATTTTTTGGTGGTTTAGCAACAGTCGTGAATATCGTTACTTTTGCAATTGCATTACAGATGCTCCATCTAAGTATGCCGATAGCAAATACTATTTCTTGGATTTGTTCTGTTTTATTTGCTTTTGTAACGAACAAATTATGGGTATTTCATTCCAAGTCACCTAATTTTTTCCATTTAGTTATTGAATTTAGTAAATTTTTGTTCTATCGGATTCTTTCTTATGGTATGGATATGGGTTCCATGTTGCTGCTGATTCAGGTGATGCACACAAATGATTATGTGGCTAAGATTATTACCCAAGTCATCGTGGTAGTCGCCAATTATGTCTTTAGTAAATTGTTTATTTTTAAAGGGACAACCATTATTGAGGAAGAACTTCCTGAAAAAGAGAAGTAAAATCCACAGTAGGCATAATTTTTGAAGAATTCCTTGCTCTTTGTTACTCTTTGTAGTGTAGACACTATGAACAAACACATTGAGGAGGAATTTTTTTATGACTTACACATTACCAGATTTACCATATGCATTCGATGCGTTAGAACCTTATATCGATGAAGAAACGATGCACTTGCATCATGACAAACACCATAATACTTATGTAACAAATTTAAATGCAGCGATTGAAAAACATCCAGAACTAGGTGAAAAAACAATCGAAGAACTACTTTCTGATATGGATGCTGTCCCTACAGATATCAAGACTGCTGTACGTAATAATGGTGGCGGACATGCAAACCATTCTTTCTTCTGGAAAATCATGGCACCAAATGCTGGTGGCGAACCAACTGGTGCAATTAAAGAAGCGATTGATGAAGCCTTTGGTGATTTTGCAACATTTAAGGAAGAATTTAAAAAAGCTGCAGCTGGCCGTTTTGGTTCAGGTTGGGCTTGGTTAGTGATGGAAAATGGTAAATTAGCGATCACTTCAACAGCCAATCAAGATTCACCATTAATGGAAGGCAAAACACCTATTTTAGGTTTAGATGTTTGGGAACATGCGTATTATTTGAAATATAAGAATGTACGACCTGATTACATTGAAGCTTTCTGGAACGTTGTGAACTGGGAAGAAGTAAACAATCGATTATCATCTGCCAAATAATCATTTTCAAGCCTAAAAAAAAGAATGAAAAATAAATTGAGCAAGTCTTGCGAGCGTTTTCTAAATTCGGTATAATATTTATGCAAGGTTTCTTGCAAGAACTTTTTTGGAGGCTATACATTTATGGAACATGGAACAGTTAAATGGTTCAACAATGAAAAAGGATTTGGGTTTATTACAGTAGACGGCGGAGACGATGTGTTCGTACATTTTTCAGCAATTCAAGGAGACGGCTTCAAGAGCTTAGAAGAAGGTCAAGAAGTTGAATTTGCAATTGTTGAAGGCGCACGTGGCCCTCAAGCTGCTGAAGTGACTAAATTATAATAACTTGTTGAAGAAAAGCCCGCTTAGCGGTCTATTCAAATAATAAAAAGAAGATGGCGTCTGCCATCTTTTTTTTATTTTATAAAAACCCAAGTTAATTATTCGTTGACTAGTTTCTTGATTTTTTGGCTTAATAAATAAATCTGTTCACTAGACATATCAGTCGGAGCGACTAAACACGGGATTGTTTCTTCATAGGTCAGGATCTTTAACGGCATATCGGTTGTTCGAATGATTAAGTCTGGCTCAAACAAAAGATCATTTGTAAAAACCACATTTAAGTAAACTCGTAATTGTTCTTGTAACATACTCATATAACTCAGTTCAATACTTAATGGCAAGTCACTTTCGTACTTTATCTTTATTTCTTTATCAAAGTATGTTGGAGAAGTAATGATCATAAATGCTTCGATCAAATGACAGGATTGTACCCAATACAGCTCTTGTTGCTGTTTTTGGAATTGGGAAGCTAATTGATTGATTTCTCGATTGAATGCTGGGTAATTTTCTTCTACAAAGACTGATAAGTCATATTTAATGGTGGAAAATCGGTGGAACAACAGCCCGCTCATCCCGTTGGCAAAGATCGTACTATTTAGTAATTTTTTCTTTACGTTGATTTGTGTAGATTTAAACCCAATTTCATAAATATAGCTATAGAAACTATTTTGAAATTGTTTGATCGCTGTGGCTTTTTTTAGATGGAATTTCATGGCTCGTTCTAAGTGATCGTCTTTTAAATAAAAAGCTGGGCGTGCTTGTAACCAAAGAAATAAAAATTGGACTTCCAAAAGATCGAGCTTGGCTTTCACGCTCATTCGTTTAAGAAAATGGGTAATCTCTTCAAAGCTATCCCAAATCTCTTCTGTAAAATCAGGAAGTTCTCTCTGATTCATCTGATTTCCTTATGCTGATCGGACGAAAGTGATAGCAATAATAAAGCACCATTCAATCATTTTCAGTTTATTTGGTTTTTGTTTTGTCAGCTGAAAAGCATACTCAATCCCTGCAAAGGTTTCATGAAAATCAACGGTTGGAAAGGGCCAAACGACCCCTTGATAGTATTGCCACAAAAATAAATAAATAAGATAACGGACTTGTGGTTCACTACCTTTGAGATACACGAAGCCTTTTGAAGTCTTTAATTGTAATTGATAGGTAGTAAGCAACTGATTGATTCGAGTAAGATGTCTTCTTAAGGAGGGAATACTAATCTTTTGCTCTGTGGCAAAGGAAACCAGATCAACTCTAGGTTGAAGACAAAGGTCTTTTAACAATTGAAAGATGGCGGAATGTTCCAAGATTTTTAGTAGTAATAGTTGATACTCACTGATCGTTCCAGAAAAAGTGAAGCCTTTTGTACTTTTTGTGATGTGATCGTCAGATAAAACCTTAAGATAGTCACATTGATGAAGCACAGAACGTTTGTCACAATGAGCTGTTTTCGATAATTCTTCTAACGTACAAGTATCTTGTGAGCGATATAAGTTGTCCAAGATCGTTAATTGGACTTGGATATTCCTTTCTAACATGACAGAGAAATTCATTTATTTTTCCCTCCTATATTTTTATACTCGAAATTTTCCGAATGACAAATTATTAAATTTTGTCATTTTTTTTTACGAAAAATGAGAAAAAAATTTATTATAATCATTTTTTATAAAAAATAGCCAAAAAAATAAGTGAAAAATACGTTATTTTAATTTGGGCTGTTAGTTTTTTTCATGAATGGACATATAGAGAAATTCCTTAATGACATTATAATTTATCCAAGCATAAAAACGAAATGTTATGCAATATTTTTACATAATTGCTACAGTTTCTTTTTATTTTTAAAATAATAAAGTTATTTTAAAAAGATTAAAACTTAATAATAGATTTTTAATTTAACGATTGCTAAAATCTTTGTAACTTAAGTTAACTGAAGTTTTTTCAGAAAGATATCTTTTTGACAAAAAGAAAGGAGGCCAGTTCCTAGCGGAAATAATTGTTGTTAGTGATTGATTAAGTGGGGGATAAAGCATAAGTAAATAATGGAAGCATCTAAGGGGGAAAAAAATGAAAAAGGATTATAAAAAAAGTATGGATCAAAAAGCTAGAGCTAAACGTCGATCCAAAAAATACTTATTAGTAGGAACGTCTATTGCTGCAGGGATGCTGTTGGGGACAGCACCTATTTCAATTGCTACACCGTTGTTTACTGTGGGTTCACAACAAGTATATGCTGACTTGATTAGTGGCCAGTTGTTCAATAATCTAACGACGTCTAATACCAGTGGAACAACAGCAAGTGCACCTTTTCCATTGGCTGGAACGACTCGTAATGTTGATTTTGTTATTTCAGCTAATAATGGGATTGATCTAAGTGTTCTAAATGGCTCGAGACGAGCAGTTTTAGCAATCCCAACTGAAATGCAAGGTTTAGTTAATCCAAATGGGACGGGTACTTTCCAAACAGATATTTTGTTACCAGGAGAAGAACTACAACCACTATTGTCGATTGTAGATGGGGCGGTAACTACCCTAGTGTCTGCTGTGGAAAACATTGTTAACCTTAACCCGTTGGCATCAGTCAATTTAGATGAAGTGTATGCTCAACTAGCATTATTAGAGAACCTTAGTACATTGACGTCAGCTGAAGTAGCATTGAATCTTCAAATGCAAGGGGACGAATATATCTATGGTGAATTAGATGGCTCATTAGAAACAATTATTCGAGAAGGGCTGACTGAAATTTTAGATGGAATCAATGATGCTGTCCAAGCAATCCAAGCGACACCGAATGCAGGAAGCGGTGCTCTTGGTACGATAGCAGCAGGTACGATCAATACAGCGTTGTCCGCAACGATTAAACCAGCGTTTAATCTTACTTTTGCTACTGCAACAGGTTTAGTTGGTGTGGGGTCATCATTGATTGGAACATTAGCTGATGCGAGCGTATTAGGTGAAACGACGGTCACGATTCCGACATTGATTCAAGATCCTAATTATAGTGATTTAGCGGCAGCCGGAGTAGATATGTCTGTTCCTTATGAAGCTGGCTTCGTTGGAAATATTGTAAAAGCAGATGTTTTATCTATCGATATCGCCTCTAGCTCTGATGGCTATTCGCCAGTTTTTTATCAAGCTGCTGAAGTAACACCACCATATAATGTTATTGTTACAGGGAACTCAACTGATGGTTATGAAGTAACTGGGATGGCAGATCCTAATGCAACAGTTCGTATTTATGATCAAGAGAATAATTTGATTGCAGAAGGACAGGCTGATGAAAATGGAAACTTTACGATTCCAATTGCAGCCACAGATGTGTCACCTTTAGAAGACATCCAATTAATCGCGTATGATGAAAATGACAATCCAAGTTTACCAGCTGCTGCTGTGATCCCAGACGATGAAGAAGCCGACGCCGATGCTGACGCTGATGCCGATGCGGATGCCGACGCCGACGCCGACGCTGATGCTGACGCTGATGCCGATGCCGATGCGGATGCCGATGCTGACGCCGATGCCGATGCCGACGCTGATGCAGATGCAGATGCCGACGCTGATGCTGACGCCGACGCAGATGCTGATGCGGATGCTGACGCCGACGCCGATGCCGACGCCGACGCCGATGCCGACGCCGATGCCGATGCTGACGCCGATGCCGACGCCGATGCCGACGCCGATGCTGACGCCGATGCGGATGCCGACGCCGATGCGGATGCCGGCATGGGAAGTGCAGGAAATGGTACAGATACGGATCAGAACGGCGACCCAGGAATGGTGCCGATCAACACTTCTGGTGGATCAGGTTCAAATCCACCACAATTACCTTTGCACTATGGTGGGACAAGTCATACAAAACCATTGAATTACCATGACGGCTCAACACTAAAAATGTATCCTAAAACCTCTGATACGGTAAGTTCATCTGTTTCTTGGTTAGGTGGCTTAGTATCGTTGATTTCGGGAATGGGTATTTGGAAAATGAAAAGAAATAAAAAGAATAACTAATAATTAACGGAGAGGTTATAACTATAGAAATAGATTTAAAAATCATAATGGATGTAGTTATAACCTCTTTATTCTTGATAGGGGTGAGTCTATGCCAGTTCAAACAGATAAAAATGATTTAGCAACCATCCAAGAAGTACTTGAAAAAGTAGTCATTCATACGGAGAAAAAATTATTAATCGTATCCGTAGGAGATTTTAGTAAGCGTGGTAAGACTTATGAATTTTACGGAAACAATCTAAAAACAATTTGGAATAATTTTCTAACAGCTTATCGAACCTATCATTTTGAGACAGAAACGTATCTGAGGTTGGATGTAGTGACGAAAGAAGAGCAAGTTGATTTTCAACAAGTCAAAGAACGGTTAAACAAAATAAAAAGGAATAATTACATCGATTTTAATTTGCGAATAGATGGAATCAGAAAAAGAAGTTTTTTAAAAGAAGAATTAGTAGCAAATGCAATCATTAAACCAAGTAAAGCACATATAGTTGGAAAAAATCATCCTGAGTTACACATTGATTCCCAAAATTACCGTGGCTATGTTAAGCGTAAATATGGACGTGAAGAAAGTGATTTGAGCTACTTAGAGCGTTCAAAGTGTTATTTTTTTGAAACAGCCTCCTTCTATTTTGAAAATGGTGAAGTATTCCCTTTGAAAGATTATGGCAATGGCAATCAAGTCAGAGAAGTGACTACAGAAAATCTTGATGAGATTACGGAACTAGTGATTGAACAAGGAACGAATTATTTAACCAAACAGTTGACTCCTACTGGTAAATTCATTTATGGCTATTATCCTTGCTATGATCAGTTACTAAAAGGGTATAATTCGGTTCGCCATTTTTCATCTTTGTATGCATTAGCTGAATCGGCAGAATATTTATCCGACCAGGAATTGATGCAACGAGTCAAAGAAGGATTACTATGGGGATTGGAAAATCTTACTTCTGAAGTCAATGGTCAGCTGTTGATTAAAGATTACTTGAATAAAGAAGTAGAGTATAAGTTAGGAGCCCAGGCGACAGCAATCTTGGCTTTAGCAAAATATTCAGAAGTGACTAAAGAGACCATCTTTCATAGTTCCCTTAGTCGTTTAATCACGACTGTTTCAGAAAAATTTATCACTCCAGATGATCAGACGATCCATGTGTTGAATGCCGAATTAATGACAAAAGAGCGTTTTAGAATTATTTATTATGATGGTGAAATTCTGTTTTCCCTCTTAAGAGCACATGCGATTTTAAAACAAATTGAGATTTTTGAGATTTGTGAAGGATTGATGGAACAATTTGTCGCAAATAATTATCAAAAATACCATGACCACTGGTTAAGTTATGCAACGAATGAGATGCTTAAATATCAAGAAAAAGATACTTACTATGAATTTGGTATTAAGAATGCAATGGTCAACATCAACTTTATCGATCAACGAGATACAGCTTATCCAACCATGCTTGAGTTACTAGTAGCAGCCTCAAAAATGATCAGCAAATTAGAAAGAAGTCCTTTAAAAGATAAGCTTTTTCCGATAGAGAACGAATTTTTTGAAACGAAAGCACGAATCAATACGGTAATGAAAAAAAGAGTGTTACATGAAATCACAACAGGAGTCATGTTTCCAGAGTTTGCACAGTTTTTCAAACAACCGCAAGTGATCAAATATGGTTTTTTTGCGCGTCATGATCGTTTCCGTATGAGAATAGATGATGCAGAGCATTTTCTATCTGGTTTGATCAATTACTTATGCCTTTAAAAAGAGAAGAGGAGTGAAGATAATGGTTGGTTATATTCGATTTGCTGCTTTAGCATTGATTGGTCTTTCCTATTTAGGGTTTCGGCTGAAAAAGAAAAAAGACCATCAATCAGAAACTTTAGAAAATGATTGGAGTCAGTATCAAAAAAATGAAGAGGGGTTGTATCCTTGGGAAGAAGACCAAGATGACTCTCCACAGAGAATTGAAAAAACAGCAACAAGGTATGTGAATCAAGCAAGACCAAGACGAGGAAAATGGTAGAGAGAATCTAGAACAAAGTAGGTGTAAAAGAATGTGGAAGATCCAAGAATTATTGGCTGATATCGATGGTGCGTATTTACAAAAGTACGACCATCTTGATCAAATAATTGACAACTTTGAGTACTTTTCTGGACATTTAAACAAAAGAACCAATTATAATACCACAGCATTTGTTTGTTTGACACCAGAAAGAAGAAGTTACATCAATCGAAAGACAGTGGCTTGGCGAGATGGGAACGAGCAAATCAAAGGAAGGGAAAATGAGTTTGGTTTAATCATTACTGAGATCCCCATTGATGACCCAGCTGTTAGAACACCTCAATTTATTGTTAAAAATAGTTGGGAATTTTTACTACAAATTTCAGAGAAAATCCGAAGTAATTTTGTACAACCAATTGTAGCGATCACTGGTTCGGCAGGAAAAACATCCACACGAATGATGATTTCACATTTATTCCAAAATGAAAAAGTGTTAGAAAATCGTGGGAACCACAATGTTCGTTTTGCGATTCCTCTATATCTAAGCAAGCTAGTAAGTGAGCCAGATATGTTGAACTTAGAAGTCTCTGTCAATGCGTTGAACTCTTATGACACTGGATCAATGTCTAATTTAGTGCAACCAGAGATTGCGATTGTAACCTCAATTGGAGAAGCACACCTTAGTTCATTAAAAGATACTATCGGAGTGGCACGACATAAGGCAAAAATTTTTGAAGGACTGAAGCAAGATGGCACTGCAATCATCAATACAGATATTGGTGAGGAAGAACTAGCGATTCTAATGACAGCAGCCAAAAAAAGAACAGTAGAGATTCTCACGTACTCTTTGTATGATCAAACAAAGGATGTCTTCTTAATTGAAACGAGACAAGAAAGAGAGTATTGTGAAATTTTATTTTCTTTTTTAGGACAAGAATTTTCGATGAACTTGTCAGTTGCTTCTGCAGGTATGATTTCTAATGCTTTTGCTGCTTTATTGACAGTCTGGAAAATAAAAGGCGACATTCGATCGTATCTGCCAGCATTTACTACATTTAAGCCATTGTCTAAGATTCTCGATAAAACGAATTATGCTTCCTTGAATGGAACGAATTTCACATTTATTGACGACACCCATAATGCTTCTTTGCCTGCGATGAAAAATGCTATCGATTATTTTGATGAAGTTCGAACCTTTTATCAAGGAAAAAGTATTTTGGTACTTGGACAGATTGCTGACTTAGGAAGTACTGCACAAGTAATCCATGAATCACTGAAAGATTCGATGGAACATTGTGGAGCAGATCATATATTAGGTTATGGTGAGCATTTTAAAAAGATTTTTGAGGAAGAACAAATACAAGATCAACGATTCAAATGGTTTGCTACTTTACAAGAGTTAAGTGATTATCTAGAGGAATTACTAATCGAAGACAGTCTAATTTTAGCGAAGGGGTCTGTAACAGGGAGTGATTTTCATGATATAGATCGTTACATCCGTAAAATCGCTAATAAAAAACAGTTAAAAGCTGTATAAAATAGGTGGTATCAATTTGTAAAAAAGAGACAATATCTGCTGAATGACATCGTTTCTTTTTTTGCAAATAAAACGACAGATCCAAGATGACCATTGTAATTAAGAAAGAGAACGAGTAAGAGGCATTTCAGTGCTTAAAAATAAAAGCGTTTTGAAATACTTAGATTCAAGCTTTTCTCTGTAATGATGCTATGGTATGATAATTAAGAATTCAAAAAATTACATATTAATTAGTTTTTTATTCACGACTATTTTTTTAAAGTTTTATTATGATTAAATAGGTAGTTTGCTGATTTATTAGTTGTATGAGAAAATATTTTAAGAAAATGTGAGATAGAGGTGCATTATGAAGCGGTGGCAAAAAGTCGTAATAGCTTTACTGGGAATTCTCGTTGTTTTTATTGGCGGAGTCTCAGCTTATGGAATTAAACTCATGGGTGAAGCAAACCAAACAGTCAATCAAATATCCAAGGGATCGAATCGTCAGTCAACAAAGCGTAAAGATAAAGTGAGTATTGACGACAAAGAACCTTTTTCTGTCCTTTTGTTAGGACTGGATACTGGCGGATTAGGTAGAACCGAACAAGGAAGATCGGATACAATGATGGTGGTAACGGTGAATCCCCAACAAAAAAAATCAACGATCGTCAGCTTAGACCGTGATATCTATACCAATATCGTTGGTCATGGTACTGTTGATAAGTTGAATCACGCCTATGCTTTTGGAGGCGTTGAAATGGCCATGGACTCAATCGAACAGTTACTCGATATCCCCATTGACCATTATGTAACCATTAATTTAGATGGAATGGAAGATTTGATCAATGCTGTCGGAGGTGTGGAAGTCAATAATAAAATTGATTTTACATTAGATGGTGTTCATGTTCCTGTAGGTAAACAAGTATTAGATGGTAAGAAAGGCCTTGCTTATTCACGGATGCGTCACGAAGATCCTAAGGGGGATATCGGACGTCAAGCACGACAGCGTGAAGTCGTTACCAAAATTGTTAATAAAGTATTGAGTTTAGATGGTGTCAGCAATTATCGGAAAATTTTAAAAGCGGTCGAAAAAAATGTCACAACTGACCTAGATTGGGATGATATGCTAGATGTAGCAACTAATTACACACCAGCATTTGAAACGATCAAACAAGATCAATTGCAAGGTAAAGATGCAACCATTGATAGTATTTACTATCAAATTTTAGGTGAAAATGATTTATTAAGTATCCAAAACGAATTGAAAAAACAATTAAACATCAAACCAAGTAAGACATTACCTAATTTAAAAAATGACAATGCTTCTATCATGTTCTACAATGACTCGCAATCCGCTGAAGATTCGAACGAGACTGCGACAAGTGAGAATAATTCAACTTATTCAGGAAATTCGCAAACAACAAATCAGTACAACGAGTATAATCAAGAATACAATCAAAGCGCCGATCAAAATTATGATCAGTACGGCAATCAGAACTACAATCAGAATTACAACCAAAACAATGAACAAACTTACCAACAAGAAAACAATGAACAAGGATATAATTATGGAAATGGATATTAAGTAAAAAAAGCATTCGCAACAGTCATAACCGACTGTGCGGATGCTTTTTTTACTAGTTTAAAAATAAAATAGAATAGTTGAGAAGCGTAGCAAATAATACCCAGAGATAATATGGTACCAGTAACCACATCACTAAGCGATAGTGGTTCCATAGTTGATAAAGCAGTATGGAGAGAAGGATCAATAATAAAGTAATATCTAGTGCAGCAATTAAGGTGTTTTGCAAGTTGAAAAACAAAGCAGACCAGATAAAATTACATACAAATTGAATAACAAATAATGTAATTAATTTTTGTTTGACCCTTTTGTTTTTCATTACCAATAGTAAATATAACGAAATTCCCATTAAAATATATAGCACTGTCCACATAGGACCAAAGATCCAACTAGGTGGTGCAAAAGGAGGTAGCTCAAGTGAATAATAATAACTACCTGGATTACCACTTAGTATCCCCGATAAGAAACCTAAAATCACTATGCCAACAGTACAAACCCAAAAACGATAATCTTTCAGTATAGCCATATTGTTTTAACTCCTTTCTATAATTCTAGTTTACCATGAACGTTTTAAACATACTTGAATTTGATTTGGAAGATTATACTTTTGGTTTAGTTATTTTAAATCAGTTATTATATTAGAATATTAACCCCTATCTCTTATTGAATAAAGAAAAGAATTGTCGTTGTAATGTTGTAACTCCGAACATTATTAAAGAAAACAGTCAATTAGATTAAATAACGTTAATTGTCAAATTTATTGTTATTTTTGATGTTATTTATCTGATAAGATAATATATGTAATCGATTACAAAGCAGATGATAATAGCACTGATCACGAAAGGAGAAGAAGATATGGGAAATAAAAGAATCAAAAAAATGTTAGCGGGAGCAACTCTTTGTAGTCTGATGATTGCGCCATTATTATTGAACATGGAAGAGGCATTTGCGACAGAACAAAGTACGAACAAGCAAGCTGGTTTTGGCGTTGGTCAAGGGATCAAATGGGCGGATCAAGTAGTAGCACCATTTGTCGATATGACGGCATATGTTTCAGGCAGCAATCTATCAAATAACGGAGCGCTTAATTTAGCTGCAGTGGCAAAAAGCACTGGACAAAAATTCTTCAATTTAGGATTCATGCAATCAAGAGGTATTAAAAATGGTAAGATCGACTGGGCCTGGGGTGGATTTGGAGGCTTAAGCGAAAGTGATAGCGATCAATGGCAATATGAAGGAATCAAAAAATCCATTCGCGAATTAAGAGAAGTTGGTGGCGATGTTGCTGTATCATTTGGTGGTCTAAATTCTGGCGCATTTTGGGAAACAACACAAGATTCAACCATTTTAGCAAATGCTTATAAAGAAATTATTGATGGTTATGGATTAACTCGTGTTGATTTCGACGTAGAAGCTGGGGCAATGAATTATGCGCATAATTTAGCTAATGCTAAAGCGATTAAAAAAGTCCAAGATGAAACAGGTGTTAGTGTGACCCTTACATTACCAGTGATGGACTTTGGATTGGTATCTACAGGTTTATCTGTCTTGCAAGCCTATCTTGAGGCAGGTGTTGATCTAACTACTGTTAATATCATGACGATGTGTTACGGTAGCGTTGTTCCCGATTATGCGCAAGGTTCACTAGATGCAGTGGACAATACGAAAAAACAATTACAAGATTACTACAAACGTTATGCGAACAAAACGTTAACTGATGCTCAAGCTTATGCTAAATTAGGAACAACCCCTTCCGTTGGATTTGAAGGAGACACACATCCATACTTTACAACTGATATGTTCAATAAAATCGTCCAACATGCAAAATCAAGAAAACTCGGGATGGTTTCTTATTGGTCAATGAACTGTGATGCCATGGTCGATGGTGGTCAAGGTCAAGTCAAAAATCAATATGAGTTCTTAACTGTTGCCCAACAATTCACTGATGGAACGACTGGTGGAGAAAATGACCCAGTAGAAACGCTAACTAAACCATCAATTCCGGTAAATTTAACTAGTAGTAATGTTACGCAAAATTCAGTGACTTTAAACTGGACTAATAATGCTTCAAAAGAAAAAGTCACTCATTATGAAGTTTATCGAAACAATATTCGCATCGCTACAAGTGCAACGAATACATTTAAAGATCAAAATTTACAAGCAAATACAACCTACAGCTATAAAGTTAAAGCAGTTAACGCTGCAGGAACCTCTGACTTTAGCCAAGCAATCTCAGTGAAAACCACAAGTGAAAGTACGCAAGGTGATACTTGGGTTATCGGAAAATCATATAAAATAGGCGATATCGTTACCTATAAGGGACATCGTTATCGTTGTATTCAACCACATCCAGCTACTGAGGGATGGGAACCAGATATTACAGAAGCTTTATGGGTAAGAATCTATTAAAAGTTATAAAAGCATAATGTTTGATTCTTTTATTAAAAGCGCTTACAATGAACCCATCAATGAATGGGAGGTTCATCATGAAAAAGGTTAATATCTTAATGTTTGTTGGCGTTGTTATGTTAGGTTTGTTTGGATTTGGTGCATCTGGCTATGCTCATGGCTATATTACCTCACCTGGAAGTCGTGCTTATTTCGGAACTGCAGCAGCTGGTAATTTGAACCAAAATGTTGGACGAGCAGAGTGGGAGCCACAAAGTATTGAAGCACCAAAAAATACCTTTATCGATGGGAAAATAGCAAGTGCTGGGGTTACTGGATTTGAGCCACTAGATGAGCAAACAGCAACTAGATGGCATAAAAATATCATCAATACTGGCAACTTGAATATTACTTGGTTTTTAACTGCGCAGCATAGTACAAGTACTTGGGATTACTATATCACTAAAACTGGTTGGAATCCTAATGCACCATTGAAAATCAGTGATTTTGAATTGATATCAAAAATTGATGACAAAGGTGCAAGACCGCCACAAACTGTCAAACAAACAATCAATATTCCAAAAGATCGTAAAGGCTATCACGTGATCTTGGCTGTATGGAATATTAGTGATACAACCAATGCTTTTTATCAAGTAATTGATGCGAATATTCAATAATAAAGCATAAGAATCTTTTGGGTTCAATTTCAGCGAATATGTGCTAGAAATACCAATTATTCAAAGACAAGTGTAGGAGACTGAGGCAAAACTTGCTTCAGTCTCTTTATTTCTAAAAATGTGTAAATGGTGTTCAATCATCAGCTCCTCGAAATAAGCCTGAATTTTTCAAAATATGAGAAGCTGTTTCGAGATTTTCATCTTTAAATTTGAGAAGCAGTTTTCGGAAATTCGTTCTAAATTCTTGATGCTAAACATTGTTGTTTCAACCTTCTTTTGTTCATGAGTGAATGATTTTGGTTAAGGAAAGGTTTAATGTATGATAGAGCTACAACAATACTTCATTAAATGGAGTATTGGTAGTTTTTAGTAGGGGGAAAAGTATGATGAGATTTTTTAAGAAGAATACGCAAGATACAAGCGATGAAACTAATCATGTTGCACCACTTGCTAAAGAAACACTTGACCAGCAAGAGTTCGACTCTTTCTTTGCTGAAGTGTTAAAAAAAATGCCACAAAAATCAGCTAGAGTGATCCTTAATGCTTATGACCAATCGAAAATCGTAGCAGAAAAAATCCTTGCAAAAAATCAAGAAAAATTTGATCATGTATTTAAAGATTTCTTAAAAGGAGTCGATGAAACGACACGCAAAAAAAGTCATAGGATCATTCACGCGGCTTCGTTAACAGCTGCAATCATCGGTTGCTCTCCGATCCCTTTTTCAGATGCGTTTTTATTAGTTCCAGTTCAATTGACTATGATGGCTCGGCTACATAAACTTTTTGGACAATCTTGGTCAGAAAGTTTAGGGAAAAGTGTTTCTAAAGAACTTGTAGTAGTCAGTTTAGGAAGAAGTACTGTCGGAAATATTGTCAAATTTGTACCAGCAGTTGGAACTGTTACAGGGGCAGCGATCAATGCCACTGTTGCAAGTGCCATCACCGAATCACTAGGGTGGACCACCGTAAAGATGCTGAATGATGGGGAAGATATATTTGAACAAGTCATGTCATTCAAAGGACAATCCCAGACATTGTTTCGTGCGTTAAAAAGTATCAAAAAGTAAATATTTAGTGGATAAATTGAATTAGTAAGAGTTAAAAAAGTGGACAATCATGAACTATTGCATAACAAAAACATCCAAAACACAGAGCTGTGTTTTGGATGTTTTTTATTTACTTAGGTTGAGTTAAGTCAGACGAGCAGAAAAAGTACCGAAAAAAGTTCAGCTAGTTTTTGCTGGTAACACTTGATCTTCTAGTCAATTTTACAACGACTTCACATCGAGCCGTTTGGGGAAACATATCCACTGACTGCAAATATTCCACTTTGAATTTCTTACTTAATTGTCCCAGATCTCGTGCTAAGGTTGAGACGTTGCAGGAAATATATACTAATTTCGTTGGCGGATAGTTGAGGATCGATTGAATCAACTGGGGATCAAGCCCTGTACGAGGGGGATCGACAATGATCCCATCTGGTTCAAATCCTTCTTCAAGCCATTTTGGTAATAATTCTTCAGCAGTTCCAACTTCATAATGGGTATTAGTATACCCTAAACGTTGAGCGTTTTTACGTGCATCATCAATAGCCTGAGGAATCACATCCATTCCACGGATTTCTCTCGCTTGTTTTGCTACACTTAAACCAATCGTTCCCACACCACAGTAAGCATCTACGATCGTTTCATTTGGTTGGATCGCGAGTGCTTTGATTCCTTCATTATAAAGGACTTCTGTTTGTTGCGGATTCAACTGGAAAAAAGCTCGTGGTGAGAGATCAAAAGTAACTTCATTGAGATGTTCTTCAATAGCATCTTTTCCCCAAAGGTGGATTGTTTCATCGCCCATTACGAGAGAAGTTTTAGCAGGTTGAACATTTTGCATGATTGAAACAACCTCTGGCAATTGTTGGTTAATGTCACGGATGATTGCATTTTTTTGTGGAAATTTTTGACTACGAGTAATAAATACAACTTGTAATTCACCCGTTTTTATTCCAACACGTACCATGATCGTCCGAAAAATGCCACTGTTGCTCCGTTCATCATAGATAGGAAGGTCATACTTATTCAATAACTCGACGACCGTATTCATCACTTTCTGTGTCTGTGGTTCTTGAACTAAGCAATCGATTAATGGCACAAGTTCATGGGAATTTGCTTGATATAGCCCAGCTTCGATTTGTTGTGTTTTCTTATTTTTTCTTAATTGGAATTGTGCTTTGTTTCGGTAATGCCATGGTTCTTCCATGCCAATCGTTGGACGTAATTTGTAAGAACGAAAGCCAGCCGGTTTGAATTTTTCTAGCGCTTGCATAAGCAAATCTTTTTTGAAATCAAGTTGCGCCTGATATGCTAAATGTTGAAGCTGACAGCCACCACATTCATAATACACTGGACAAGGCGCCACCACTCGATCCTTGCTTTGCTTTTTGACTTTGATTAACCGAGCTTCCGCATAGCGAGGTGTTGCTTTCGTGATCTTGACAAGAACTTCTTCTTTGGGCAGTGCATAAGGGACAAAGATGATCAAACGTTTGAAATAACCGATCCCTTCACCGTTGATACCCAGTCGTTTGATTTTTAAAGGGATGGTTTGGCCGTTTTTGACAATGGTTTCTGTCATAAGTATCTTCCTTTTTTCTAATAGTGTGGTTTTATTCTAACATATTATTAATAGCGATGGGGATTTTCTATGTTATGATAAGAATATACGTTCGAGGAGGTAACTCAATGATAACAGTTACTAGGATCAGTAAAGGCAAAGGTCCATTTTATCAAGTCGAATTATCTGAAGGAGATTCTTTGAAGGTTTCAGAAGATATCTTGGTGCGTTACCGCTTGTTAAAGGGACAAGAATTAACAGAAGAAACAATTGAGGAAATCAAGAAAAGTAGTGGGTTTGACTTTGGTCTCCAACAAGCGCTCAATTATCTAAGTTATCAATTGCGTTCGGAAAAAGAAATTAGAACTTATTTGAAAGAAAAAGAGATTGAACTAGCTGACCGTAATAAGATCGTGGATCGTTTAAAGGAATTAGATTTGATCAATGACCTCGTCTATGGTGAAAGCTACGTGCGGACAAATGTACGACTAAGTGACAAAGGACCAAAAAAAATAGCTCAGCAATTACAACAAAAGGGTTTGAAACCGGAAATCATCGAGCAGGCACTGTTGCAATATCCAGAAGAAGAACAAATAGCGATAGCATCGCAAACGGCAGAAAAATTATTCAATAAAAATCATGGGAAAAGTCATAAAGAACTTTTTAGAAAAATTCAACAAAACTTGATGACAAAGGGATTCACCCAAGAGGCGATCCAACAAGCCATCGCCCATTTACCACAAGAAACGGATGAAGACGCTGAATATGAAGCATTAGTTTCACAAGGAGACAAGTTATGGCGTAAAAATGAGAGATTTGAACCGAAAAAACGTAATTTAAAAATCAAACAAAGCTTATATCAAAAAGGATTTGATTTAGAAATGATCCAACGATTTATCGTAGAAAAGGAAGAAGCAAGTGAATAAAGAATGGGAAAAATGGACGGAAGAGGAAATCGCACAGTTTCAAACGCAATTTGTTGGCTGGTACGAAAAAGAAAAACGCAATCTACCTTGGCGCTATGATCGTGATCCTTATCGTATCTGGATTTCTGAAATCATGCTTCAACAAACCCGTGTAGATACGGTAATTGCTTATTTTTATCGCTTTATGGAATGGTTTCCGACGATTGAAGCGTTAGCTGCGGCACCAGAAGAAAAACTTTTAAAGGCTTGGGAAGGATTGGGGTATTATTCTCGCGTTCGAAATATCCAAGCTGCTGCCCAACAGATCATGACAGAATTTGATGGACGTATGCCGCAAACACCAGAAGAAATCAGTTCATTGAAAGGGATTGGCCCTTATACTACAGGCGCTATTTCAAGTATTGCTTTTGGTTTGCCAGAACCAGCAATCGACGGGAATGTCATGAGAGTCGTGAGTCGCTTATTTTGTATTGAAGCTGACATCGCCAAAGCTTCTAGTCGGAAAATTTTTGATGAGGCGATGCGTAAGATCATTGATGAAAAGCATCCTGGTGAGTTTAACCAAGCAATGATGGATCTAGGATCGGCCATTTGTACACCTACTTCACCTAATTGTGAATCATGTCCGATCCAATCATTTTGCTTAGCTTACAAAAAAAATGAGCAAACCTCGTTTCCAGTAAAAACAAAGAAAGCCAAACCAAAAGATGTCTATTATGTGTGTGCAGCGATTCAAAATGAGGCGGGAGCCTATTATTTTGAGGAACGACATACGCAAAGGTTATTAGCAAACATGTGGACGTTCCCGATGGTCGAAGTCACAAAAGAGAAATACGAATGGTTGCAAGCTGAATGGGCTCAATCTCATGAACCAAGCTTATTCGATCAAGACAAAGTTGCAGAAGAAGAAACAGAGCTACCCTTTCATTTTAAAGAACAATTGATTTGGCAAAAGCGGCATTTGGGAGAGGTAACGCATATCTTTAGCCATTTGAAATGGCACGTATTACTATTTTACGGTCGAATACTTTCTCAATCAAATGACAAATTTCCTAAAACTGAAATAACACAATGGTTATTACCAGAAGACTTCGATAACGTGGCTTTTCCAAAAGTACAGGTAAAATTAAACGAACAATTAGAGAAAAATCGAAACAATAGTAATCCTTTCTAGGCAAAGCTCTTTTTTATTGATATAATAATTACGATGTCGGTGTAATGAACACCCAAACACAAAGCATGAGATGCTGCGTAAGGAAGGGTTGCTATGGGAGTCCCAAAAGAAGGTGAGTTTGTAACGATCCAAAGTTACAAACATGACGGCAAATTGCATCGAACGTGGCGTGATACCATGGTATTAAAAACAAGTGAGCATTCGATGATCGGTGTCAATGATCATACTCTAGTTACAGAGTCTGATGGACGTCGTTGGGTGACTCGAGAACCAGCAATTGTGTATTTTCACAAAAAATACTGGTTCAATGTAATAGCAATGATTCGAGAAAAGGGGGTTTCCTATTATTGTAATCTAGCTTCACCTTTTTTGCTGGACGATGAGGCATTGAAGTATATTGATTATGATTTAGATATCAAAGTTTTTCCTGATGGAGAGAAACGATTACTAGATGTCGATGAATATGAGATGCATAGCCAAATGATGAATTATCCGAATGATATCGACTTCATCCTAAAAGAAAACGTGAAGATCTTGGTTGACTGGATCAATAATGGTGAGGGCCCTTTCTCCGAAGGCTATATTGATATTTGGTATAACCGTTACAAGCAATTGTCGCGCAAGTAAACAAAAAAAAGCAGTAAGCGCAAAAGTTTTGCGCTTACTGCTTTTTTGCTATGGGTTCTTCAACATAGACACTGATGATGGAAGAAAAAGGACAAGGGATGATCCTTGCTTTGATAGCCTGTCAATAATTAAAAGACTTTTTTCATTGCGATATGAGCAATACCAGCATCTTCAAATGGTTCTCCATAAGCAGTGAATCCTAATTTTTTATAGAAATTCTCAGCTGTTGCTTGGGCGCCTAGCAAAATCGTATTATATCCTTGACTTTTGGCGAAAGCTTCAGCTTCAGCTACTAAAATTTGACCTAATCCTTGATGACGATAATCTGCAAGAATCGCCATTCGTTGTAACTTCATTTTTCCATTTTCTAATGGTAATAGCCGAACGGTCCCACAAGGTAGATTTTGGTCTGAATAAAGAACAAAGTGGATGCAATGTGCTTCATTTTGATCAATTTCTCTAGTTATAGGAACGCCTTGTTCTTTGACAAAAACTTGGTTTCTAATACGAACGGCATCAAGGTAAATATCACTTAATGTATCTTTTGTTTGAACGACTTTCATCCGAAACCCACCTTTCATTCGTTTAGTATACTGTAAAGAAAATAAAATGAAAAGTGGATAAAAAAACAAATATCAGTAAGAATAAAAGAAATTTTCACACAAATAATATATACTAGTAAAAAAGACGAAAGGAGGAAGTATATTGTTTGAAAAATTGAAACAATCAAAATTGATGTTTTGGTCTTGCGAATTACTCATTATCGCCACGTTGATCTTGGTTTCTTCAAAAATCAATTTTATCTTTCAACCAATTGGAACGTTTTTCTCAACATTATTCGCACCAGTCTTGATTGCTGGATTTTTGTATTATTTGTTGAATCCTATTGTCAAACTATTGATGAAAATCAAAATCAAACGCATTTGGGCGGTAGCAATCGTATTACTTTTGCTTGTCGCAGCGATCATCTGGATTTTGCTCAGCGTGATTCCTAGCTTGATCCAACAAATTTCATCCATCGCATCGAATATTCCTGACTTTATTAGTCGTGTAGAGACTTGGTTAAATAATATGGCCCAACTACCGATCTTCAAAGAGGTAGATATCAATCATTATTTGAATCAATTAGATATTTCTTATGCTAAGATTATCCAACAGTTCCTCAGCGGGATTTCAAACAGCTTAGGATCGCTTGTCGGTACGATCGCTTCTGCTACAATCGTGATCATCACAGCTCCATTTATTTTGTTTTATATGTTGAAAGATGGAGAAAAAATGGTTCCGACAGTCAAGAAATTCTTTCCTGAAAAGAGAAGAGATCAAATTGTTGAATTACTTGGTCAATTGAACAAAACATTAGCTAACTACATTAGTGGTCAAGCGATTGAATGTCTTTTTGTCGGAACATTTACTTTTTTGGGGTATCTGATTCTAGGGGTCAATTATGCCTTTTTATTTGGCGTCATCGCTGGTTTGACTAATTTGATTCCTTATCTAGGTCCTTACCTAGGCTTAGCTCCAGCATTTTTAGTGACAGTATTCAATGATCCTGTTAAAGCACTGCTTTGTTGTGTCGTTGTCTTGATCGTTCAACAATTGGATGGAAATGTGATTTATCCAAATGTCATCGGAAAATCATTAAAAATCCATCCGCTAACGATCATCATTGTGTTATTAGTAGCAGGAAACATTGCTGGTTTGATCGGGATTTTCTTAGGTGTACCGTTTTATGCCATTTGTAAGACGATTATTTCTTATGTCATCAAAATTGTTAAAGAAGACCAGCAAAATGAAAAAAAGAAAAAAATTGCAACGACATTGGAATAACGTATCAGCAATTCCGACTAATTGCTTCATAGTTGTTTTTATTGCAAAGAAAAATTCTTTGTGATAACATTTTAGCGTGGCTATCTTTATAGTCACGCTTTTTTTCTATCGTAAACAAAAAAATTAAAAAATATAAGGAGAGAATGCGATTATGAATGCTGACCCTGAGAGTCAGTCGCTGTTAGCGCAAATTTTATTACTGATCATTTTAACTTTGATCAATGCTTTTTTAGCTGCTTCCGAGATTGCTGTTGTTTCGATCAACAAAAATCGAGTCGAGCAAAAAGCGGAAGAAGGAGATGTTAAATCTCAAAAGCTTTTAAAAATATTGCAGAACCCAAATAACTTTCTGTCAACGATCCAGGTAGGAATCACGTTAGTCAATATCCTATCCGGTGCTTCGTTAGCCAATACATTATCAGAAAAATTAGCACCATTATTAGGTGGTAGTGTAGCAGCAAGAAATATTGCCAATATTATTGTTTTAGCTATTTTGACCTACGTATCGATTGTTTTTGGTGAATTGTATCCTAAACGAATCGCCTTGAACAAATCAGAAGAAGTAGCCAACTTTACTTCAGGAATTATCCGTCTGATCGGTGTGGTTGCCAAACCTTTCGTCTGGTTATTATCTGCATCGACTAGTTTACTAGCTCGTGTCACACCAATGACTTTTGATGATGAAGATTCAAAAATGACGAGAGATGAAATGCGGTATATGTTGGAAACTGAAGGTGTACTTGATAATGAAGAGTTAGAAATGCTGCAAGGTGTTTTTTCTTTAGATACCAAAGTAGCTAGGGAAGTAATGGTTCCTCGAACAGATGCTTTTATGATCGATATCAATGACTCCGTTGAAGAGAATGTCAATGAAGTTTTATCAGAAAATTATTCAAGGATTCCGGTCTATAATGAAGACAAAGACAAAGTTGTTGGGATTCTTCATACGAAAAACTTATTGAAAGCTGCTCATAAATTTGGCTTTGAACATTTAAATATTCAAAAAATCATGCAAGAACCTTTATTTGTACCAGAGACAATATTCATTGATGATCTCTTGTACGAAATGAAAAAAACTCAAAACCAGATGGCTATTTTACTGGATGAATATGGTGGAGTCGTTGGTTTAGCGACTTTAGAAGATTTACTAGAAGAAATCGTCGGTGAAATTGATGATGAATCAGATGAAGTCGAAAAATTATATGAAAAGGTTGCTGAACATGAATACGTGATCCAAGGACGAATGTTGATCGATGAGTTCAACGAAGTATTTGACAGTAACTTACACATGAGCGATGTTGACACGATGGCAGGCTATTTAATCACTGCTTTGGGCATGATCCCTGATGAGGGAGAAAAATTATCGTTTGATGTAGATAACATTACTTTGACTTCTGAAGAAATGGAAGGTTCTAGAATTTTAAAAATTCGCGTGGTGTTCCATGATCCTAAAGAAGAAATTGTGGAACCAGATGAGGACCGTCGTTTATTTTATAAAGATTTTGATGAAAATGAGCCGAGAAGATAAGATATGTTTCATCCTTGCACAGAAGAGATTTTGTGCAAGGATGTTTTTTTCTTTTTTTCAAAGTTGATACGTAAATCAGTGTGGTTCCCTAAGTTGAGGGGTAGTCAGAAGCAAGAGAGGCAGAGCTTTACCCTTTTGTAAAGATTACTAAAACATACAATAAGATCCTATGCTCCCAGTTAACTTATACATAATATAACCAGTATATTTAAATGTTTTGTTGGTTGACAATAAATTTTTGCTAGAGTATTATGAAAACGCAAACACAAGTTTCATGTGACTAGGTTATACTAGGCATGGAAAACACGTACGGAGTCTTCCGTCGTTTTTTCATGCCTATTTTTTTATATGTTTAAGTGAATCAGTGAGGAGGTGGGAAAAATGTAAAGTAGTGTTTTTAGTAGAAAGACAGATTTTAAATATTTTACGAATAAGCAGATATGAGCGATTCTTCCAATGATTTATCTCAATTGAAACTAAAAAACTAAGAACAAATATTAGGTAGTTCTCTCAAGTAAAAGTAGTATGTACAAAAGTTGCAAAGAATGGATAAAAAATTGATGATCATTCATTTTGCCTCACGACTTAAAATTTTTTATCGACTATTCTATTTAACTAAAGGAGGAATTTTTTAATGAAGAAGGCAATCATTTTTGCTTTAACAGGATTGGCGCTTGTTGTTACATCTTTTTACAGTCCAATCGTTTGTGCTGAAGATACTGAAGATTTTTTGTTTCAAAAGAATGTTACCTACTCAGGAGTAGAAGGTGGGAAACAAGGAGATAATTGGAAATATCCGCAATTTGTAGGTGAAAAAGCGGTTGATGGGGATGTATCGACGAGATGGTCAGCGGATAAAACAGATAATCAGTGGCTGACTGTTGATATTGGAGAAGAAAAAACAATTGGTCAGGTGGTTTTACACTTTCATGCGGAGAGTCCAGAATATGAGGTATTAGTTTCTAACGACAATCAAAATTATCAATCCATCTATAAGGAGGAGCGTGGAAGTGGCGGGAAAGAAGCAAAAAAATATATTGAAGTAGCGAATGTAACAGCTCGATATATTAAATACCAACAACTAAAAATGTGGAAGCACACGAATGGTCAATATTATGGTTCGAGCATTATTTCAATGGAAGCTTATCGTCAAGCACGTTTACCTGATGGGATAAAGTTTTCGATTGATTCAGCCGAAATCAGCGAGAAAAGATCCAAACAATTAACTTACATATTAACACCAACAGGCGTCCAAGTTCCTGAAAAACAAATTGAGTGGAGCAGTAGTGATCCTAGTATTGTCAATGTAGACAGTCAAGGAAGAATGAAAGCACTCAAAACCGGAGAAGCAAAGGTGACTGTGAGAATCAAAAATACGGATTTAAGTGATACGATTCCAGTTACGGTTATTCAAGAAAAAGCAGAGTATCGTGAAATGCGTGAGAAATGGAAAGCACGCTTGCTAGGATCTAAAGAAGATCATGAAGAATTTGATCAGGATTCGGACGTAAAAAAATATCGAGCGAGAATAGCCAAAGATAGTTTAGAATTATGGCAAACACTTAATAAGTCAGAAAATAGAACTTATTTGTGGGAGAAAAAAAGTTCAGACACATTATCAGCAGACTATACCACTCAATTTACCAACATCAAAAAATTGACATTAGGTTATTATGATCCTTCGAGTTCATTACATAAGAATCAAGAGGTTTTTACGCAAATTTTGAAAGCAATTGATTTTATGATTGAAACCAAAAACTACAATGGAACTTACTGGAGTGGGAATTGGTGGGATTGGCAAATTGGATCAGCACAGCCATTAACAGACACACTGATTTTATTACATGATGATTTAATCGAAAAAGATGATGCAATCTTAACTAAATTTGTTGAACCTTTAAACCACTATGCGCAAGATCCTAAAGTTCAATGGCCTAGCTATACGGCTACAGGAGCGAACTTAACAGATATATCTATTACCGTCTTAGGAACAGCCATTTTATTAGAAAATGATTCCCGAGTAGAGGCAGTTCAAAGCGCTGTTCCATCCGTTTTAAAAATGGTGACAGGAGGAGATGGCTTATATTCAGACGGCTCATTAATCCAACATAGTCATTTCCCATATAACGGAAGTTATGGAAATGAATTGCTGAAAGGCTTTGGACGGGTTCAAACGATTTTGCAAGGGACACATTGGGAAATCAAAGATGACAATATAAATAACTTGTTTCAAGTAACCGATAAAGGTTATTTACAATTGATGGTAAATGGAAAAATGCCCTCAATGGTATCAGGACGAAGTATTTCTAGAGCTCCTGGGACGAATCCCTTTACCTCTGAATTTGAATCTGGAAAGGAAACAATCGCCAATCTTACATTAGTAGCGAAATTTTCGCCAGAAATTTTACGCAAGAAAATTGATTCGTCTATTAAAGCATGGCTTGAGCATAGTAGTTATTTTTATGATTTTTTTGAAAATCCAAGAGACTTTGAAGCGTTGATTGATCTTAAGAAAATCATGAATGAGCCTTCGATAACTAGTAAAGAAGAACGAAATCTCGTGAATGTTTATGGTTCAATGGATCGGGTGTTTCAAAAAAACGAGAGTTATAGTCTCGGAATAAGTATGTACTCTAGTCGTATTGGAAATTATGAATTTGGAAATACTGAAAATAAAAAAGGATGGCATACGGCCGATGGGATGGTTTATCTTTATAACGGTGACCTCGCTCAATTTGATGAAGGTTATTGGGTCACTATTGATTCTTATCGCTTACCAGGTACCACTATAGACACAAAAGTGTTAGCAGAAGGTGCTTCTACTGGTAAAAAGAGTCCTCAGTCTTGGGTGGGAGGATCGAATAATGGCAAAGTAGCTGCAGTCGGAATGTTTTTAGATAAGAAAAATGAAAATATGGATTTGGTAGCAAAGAAATCATGGTTTTTGTTAGAAGATAAATTGATTAATTTAGGCAGTGGAATCAGCGGAACAACGAATGCGACAATTGAGACGATCCTTGATAATCGAATGATGGATTCAAGTAACATGCAAATTATCCAAAAGAAAACAGCTGATTCTACTTGGATCAATCTTACTTCGACAAATCCACTCAATAATTTAGGTTACATTTTTCCAAATACCATGTCGAACGTTGACGTTCAAAAAGAAATTCGATCTGGCAAATATTTGGATATCAACGAATATTTTGTCAATGATCAATCATATACAAAAGAATTTGTAAAAATCATCAAAAATCATGGAAGTAACGCTCAAAATGATACTTATGAGTATTTGACTGTTGCTGGAAAGACAGCAGAAGAAATGGCAGAAATGGCGCAACATAAAAGCTATAATGTGTTAGCAAACACACCAGAAATCCAAGCGATTGAGACAAAAGACTATCTCATGTTGAATGCTTGGAGTGGAAATCAACAGGCAGCTTTTGTTCACGTATCTGAACCTGCATCCATTATTGCAGAAAAATTGAGTAATGATACTTATCGACTGTCAATTGCGAATCCTGTTCAAAATAATAAGGTGATTGAATTTTCGATTGAGAAAGAGATCATTGAGGTTATCGAAAAAGAGTCCGAAATTACCATGGATTCAGGAGCATTTCTATTTGATAGCAAAGGGTTAAAAGGAAGTTCGAGATCAATTACTATCAAAGTTCCTTCAGAAGTAGATAAAACGGCATTAGAAAAAATAGTCGAAGAAAATCAAAACCGAAACGAAAGCGACTATACAAAAGAAAGTTGGAAAGTCTTCACTAAGGCAATGGAATTAGCCCAAGCGGTGTTAACAGATCCAAAAGCAACGCAAGCCGAAGTAGATGAAGCAGTTCAAGCAGTGAGAAAAGCCATCGAGCAACTGCAAGAAGTAACTAAGGTAGACAAAACAGCATTAGAAAAATTGGTCGAAGAAAACCAAAACCGAAACGAAAGCGACTATACAAAAGAAAGTTGGAAAGTCTTCACTAAGGCAATGGAATTAGCCCAAGCGGTGTTAACAGATCCAAAAGCAACGCAAGCCGAAGTAGACGATGCAGTTCAAGCAGTGAGAAAAGCCGTCGAGCAACTGCAAGAAGTAACTAAAGTAGACAAAACAGCATTAGAAAAATTGGTCGAAGAAAACCAAAACCGAAACGAAAGCGACTATACAAAAGAAAGTTGGAAAGTCTTCACTAAGGCAATGGAATTAGCCCAAGCGGTGTTAACAGATCCAAAAGCAACACAAGCCGAAGTAGACGATGCAGTTCAAGCAGTGAGAAAAGCCATCGAGCAACTGCAAGAAGTAACTAAAGTAGACAAAACAGCATTAAAAAAATTGGTCGAAGAAAACCAAAACCGAGTTGCAAGTGGTTATACGGCAGAAAGTTGGCAAGTGTTCCGCAAAGCGTTGGAAGCAGCGCAAGCAGTGTTAGCTGATTCAAATACTACGCAAGCTGAAGTAGACGAAGCAATCCAAGCAGTGAATAAAGCCATCGAACAACTGCAAGAAGTAACTAAAGTAGACAAAACAGCATTAAAAAAATTGGTCGAAGAAAACCAAAGCCGAGTTGCAAGTAGTTATACAGCGGAAAGTTGGCAAGTGTTCCGCAAAGCGCTGGAAGCAGCGCAAGCAGTGTTAGCTGATTCAAATACTACGCAAGCTGAAGTCGAACTAGTGATGAACGATTTGGTGCAGGCCATCGAACAATTAGAGAATAAAGAAACTGCATCATCCTCTGAGGAAGATAAAAACATCAATAATAAAGCAGAGCAAGGTAAAAATACACAAGAGGGCAACAATGAAATAGGTAAATCTTCTATTAGTGAAGAGACCGGTAAGGAAGGTTTATTACCAAAAACAGGTGAAAAAAATAACCAAGTTATTCAAAAATTAGGATATACAATTTTATTAGTGGTATTCGTTAGCTTGTTCCTATTGAAAGGTCGAAAGGAATCTAAGAGGAGTTAAAATAAATTAGGCAAGTAATCTGATGAAAAACACAAGGTAAAATAAATAATCGTTTGTCTGTAGATGATTGAAATAGACAGTTGAACTTGGAACAAAAGCCTGTTCCAAGTTCAACTTTTTTCGTTTAATCTGTTTTCAGTTGTTATAGTAGCAGGAAAAGCTTTATTTTCTCCTATTGAAAAAGTCGTTTATATGATATTCAACAGAGAAAGAGAGAAGACTCATAACAAGTGTTTATTTTTTGATAGTTTCCATGATATACTTGGTAAGTTGAGATAGCTAGTTCGATCATTCCTCGAACAGGATGACGAATAAGATGATAATGATGTAACAGAAATGGAGTAAAACATGAATAACCCTAACTTAAAACAACAAGTAGATAACCGACGCACGTTTGCGATTATTTCCCATCCGGATGCTGGTAAAACAACGATTACTGAACAATTGCTTTTATTTGGTGGCGCAATACGTCAGGCAGGAACTGTCAAAGGGAAAAAGACTGGTAACTTTGCAAAATCTGACTGGATGGAAATTGAGAAGCAACGTGGAATCTCAGTTACCAGTTCTGTGATGCAGTTTGATTATCATGGTAAAAGAGTCAATATCTTAGATACCCCAGGGCATGAAGATTTTTCTGAAGATACGTATCGGACATTGATGGCTGTCGATAGTGCGGTTATGGTCATCGATAGTGCCAAAGGGATTGAAGCTCAAACAAAAAAATTATTCCAAGTCGTTAAAAAAAGAGGAATCCCTATTTTTACCTTTATCAATAAGTTAGATCGAGATGGTCGCGAACCATTAGAACTTTTAGAAGAATTGGAAGAGTTGCTCGATATCGAGTCTTATCCAATGAATTGGCCGATTGGTATGGGGAAAGGCTTAGAAGGACTCTATGATATCCACCATAATCGTATTGAGTTTTATCGTCCAGAAAACTATAATGATGAGCGCCTTGTTGCCTTGGATGAAGAAGGATTGCTGCCAGAAGGCCATCCTTTGACGGAAAATTCATTGTATGAACAAGTTCTTGAAGAAGTAGAATTGTTGAAAGAAGCAGGAGATTCTTTTAATGAAGAAAAAATTGCTCGGGGAGATCAGACACCGGTCTTCTTTGGTTCAGCGTTAACAAATTTTGGTGTGCAAACATTTTTAGAAACCTTCGTGGAATTAGCCCCTTCACCTTACGGACATCAAACACAATCAGGACAAGAAGTTAGTCCTTATGAAGAAGAATTTTCAGGTTTTGTCTTTAAGATCCAAGCCAATATGAATCCAGCTCACCGAGATCGGATTGCTTTTGTGCGAATCTGTTCTGGAACTTTTGAACGTGGGATGGATGTTCAATTAGAACGAACAGGTAAAAAATTGAAGTTAAGTAATGTGACGCAGTTTATGGCTGACTCAAGAGAGAATGTCGAGAATGCTGTAGCAGGGGATATTATCGGGGTCTATGATACAGGAAATTATCAAATTGGCGATACTCTTTATGAAGGGAAATTGAAGGTGGCGTATGAAGAGTTACCATCCTTTACTCCGGAATTATTTATGAAAGTCACTGCTAAAAATGTGATGAAACAAAAATCATTCCATAAAGGTATCTATCAGTTAGTCCAAGAAGGTGCGATCCAACTCTATAAAACTTATTTGACGGAAGAATACATCATTGGCGCAGTTGGACAACTTCAATTTGAAGTATTCCAATACCGGATGCTAAATGAATACAATGCAGAAGTGATTATGTCTCCTATGGGTCATAAAATTGCCCGTTGGATCGAGCCCGAAGATTTAGATGAGAAGATGAGTTCTAGTCGTAATATCTTGGCACGTGACCGTTTTGATCAGCCATTATTCTTGTTCGAAAACCAATTTGCTGAACGTTGGTTTGCTGACAAGTACCCAAATGTCAAATTAAAAAGTTTAATGTAAAGCGCTCATCACATGGTGGTGCTTTGGGAGTACTATGAAAATAGCCGGGAGAGAATAACTAAATAATCCGGAGGAATTTAATGATGATTAAAGTAATGTCGGTCTTTGGAACACGTCCAGAAGCAATAAAAATGGCACCTTTGATCAAAGCGCTGGAAAAAGATGAGCGCTTTGAATCAATCGTGACGGTTACAGGCCAGCACCGTGAAATGTTAGACCAAGTGTTAGAAGTGTTTGAAATTACTCCTGATCACGATCTAGATGTGATGAGTGTCAATCAAACACTCACCGCTATTACAACGAAAGTTCTTTTATCATTAGAACCAATCTTACAAGCAGAACAGCCTGATATCGTCTTAGTTCATGGAGATACGACCACAACATTTGCTGCAGCGACCGCAGCATTTTATCAACAAATTAAAGTCAGACATGTCGAAGCAGGATTACGAACTTGGAACAAATGGTCACCGTTTCCTGAAGAAATCAATCGGCAAGCCACAGATGTTTTAGCGGATCTCTACTTTGCGCCAACCAATGAAAGTGCTGATAATCTTAGAAGAGAGCACCACGATGAAGCAAACATCTTCGTTACTGGCAATACGGCGATCGATGCGATGAGGTACACGATCGTGGCGGATCAAAAAAGCGATCATCTTTCGAGCAGCTCCACTAAACAATTATTAGTAACAATGCATCGACGTGAGAACCTAGGCGAGCCAATGGCGAACGTTTTTCAAGCATTAGGAAGGATTGCTGAAGAATTTTCTGATGTATCCATTATTTTTCCGATGCATAAAAATCCTAAAGTACGAGAATTAGCTGATACTATTTTAGGACAATATGAGAATGTTCAGCTGATCGAACCATTAGATGTCATTGATTTTCACAATTGTGCAGCCAAAAGTTATCTTATATTAACTGATTCAGGCGGAGTTCAAGAAGAGGCACCTTCTTTAGGTGTTCCGGTTCTTGTCTTACGTGATACCACTGAACGACCGGAAGGTGTAAAAGCCGGAACTTTAAAACTCGTTGGTACAGACGAAGAGACAGTTTATGACGAGACAAAACAATTGTTAACTGATGTAAAGGCTTATGAAAAGATGGCACAAGCAAAAAATCCTTATGGAGATGGTTACGCAAGTCAACGAATCTTAGAGGCTATCGCAGCCTCATTTCATTGATTACAGGTTACCAAAAAAGCAAAAAAAACTTTCCAACAATTTTGGTGGAAAGTTTTTTTATTTTAAAGAAAAAATTGGTAAATTCTTTGAAATAAAATGAATTAAAATAAAGATGTGTACATATAAAAAGAAAAAAGGGGGAGTTGGATGGAAACACTGGAGCAACGAAAACAACGTAAAGCAAGAAAAAAGTTAGAAATGCAGCGTTTATGCAAGCTGTTAGATGTTGAAGGTTGGGAGCATAATGAATCGATCGTTAACGAAGTAAGAGCAATCGTTCGGCTAGGAAAAACACCAAAAAAAGAAACCAATCAATCTTAGAAGATCCAGCTCTATAAATGAGCTGGATCAAGGATAAAATCAAACATTATCCTTCGATCCTTCTAAAAAAGGTTTCTTTTTTTTGTTTATTTGTAATCATCACATTGCAACCTCAGTGTGGGGATGATGTTTCGGAATCGAGATTTCAACTAAGTCATCTAATTCAATTACTTGGATTTCGTTTTCTTGATATAGGGCGTCATGGATTTTATTGAGGAAGTACGTTTTGACTTCTTCAATTTCTTTGGGTTGTATTTTTCGTTTTTCATTAATCAGTAAAATCTCGTTATGTTCCGGTGCTTCAGTGTAAACAATCATTGTATTGCCTGCAGTGTAAACCTTCACCATATGAGCATCTGTATTTTCCAATTGGTTTAAAACCAAACGTGAATGACTATTCGTTACATTGACAAATTTCATGGCGCTCACCTCTTTTATGTAGATTTTAGATACAACTTAATTTCATTATAATTTTTTTCTAATGAAAAGAACAGTATTTTGCTTTTTGTCAAAAAACAATCAAAAATCCGCTTTGAGCAATGAAGCACCCGTGAGAAAAGCTGTCGCTTTTTCATGGGTGCTTCATTTTTTATCAGTCGCAAAGCGAAGTTTTTGTCAGATGTTTAGTTTGTTGGCTCGTTTGTCGTTTCTTTGACTAAACGTTCTGGTTTAGAAGTGATCACAATTTTTTCTTCTTTATCCAATTTTGCTTTTAGTTCATGGATTGAAGGATGGTCTAAATAAAATTCAGCAATTCCATCTTCGATTTGTTCTTGGATCGTTCGACGAAGAGGGCGTGCGCCCATTGCTGGGTCATAGCCTAAGTCAACAAGTTTTTCTTTGACATTTGTCGGCACTTCGATATGCAGTTGTTGTGCTGCTAACATTTCATTGACTTCATCTAGCATCAAGGTAACGATGGTCATTAAGTTTTCTTTTGATAGCGCACTAAATTCGATGATTCCATCGAAACGGTTCAAGAATTCAGGTGTGAAGTAATTGTTTAGTTGGTTTAAAACAGAACGAGTAACCCCTTCACGAGCTGCTCCAAAACCGACATTTGCTTCGACTTTACCTGTACCAGCATTACTTGTCATAATGATGATCGTATCTTTAAAGCTTACTGTCCGACCTTGTGCGTCAGTCAAACGGCCATCATCCAAAATTTGGAGGAACATGTGTAACACATCAGGATGTGCTTTTTCCACTTCATCCAATAAAATCAAGCTATAAGGATTACGACGTACTTTTTCAGTAAGTTGACCTGCCTCTTCATAGCCCACATAGCCAGGAGGAGAACCAATCAATTTAGATACACTGTGTTTTTCCATGTATTCAGACATATCAAAACGAATCATTGAATCTTCGGAACCGAATAATTCAAATGCCAGTTGCTTGGCTAATTCAGTTTTGCCGACACCAGTTGGACCTACGAATAAAAATGACCCGATAGGGCGGTTTTTCTTGCTCAAGCCAACCCGATTACGACGAATAGCTTTTGCCACACGATCTACGGCATCGTCTTGTCCAATCACATGTGCTTTTAGATCAGTCGCAAGATTCTTCAATTGTGTTTGCTCTTTTTCTTTTAGATCGCCAACGGGGATGCCCGTACGTTCTTCCACAATTTTTTCCATATCTTTTTCTGTGATAACAGGCGTTTCTTCATCTGTTAATTGACGTTCTTTCATCTTTTCTAATTTACTGATTTGGTCACGATAATAAGCGGCTTTCTCAAAGTCTTCTTCTTTAGAAGCTTGGATTTTTTGTTCCTGTGCTTCTTCAAGTTTTTTATCAATGGTTTTAGGATCAACGATTTGAATCGTTAAGTTTTTCTTTGAGCCAGTTTCATCAAGCAAGTCAATCGCTTTATCTGGTAAGAAACGATCTTGAACATAACGATTTGAGAGAATAGCTGCAGCTTCGATTGCTTCATCGGTATATTTGACGTGATGGTAGTCTTCGTAGCGTTTTTGCAATCCTTTTAAGATACTGATTGTTTCCTCAACAGAAGGTTCAACGACCCGAACCGGTTGCATCCGTCTTTCTAAAGCTGCATCTTTCTCGATGATGCGGTATTCATTTAATGTAGTGGCACCAACCATTTGTAGTTCGCCACGAGCTAGAGCTGGTTTTAAAATATTTCCCGCATCCATGTTCCCGTCACCAGCAGAACCAGCACCGACAATTTCATGGACTTCATCAATGAATAATATGACATTTTCAGCCTGCTTAATTTCTTCGATCAATTTTTGCATCCGTTCTTCAAATTGTCCACGGATACCAGTTCCTTGAACCAAAGAAACCACATCTAAACGAATCACTTCTTTATCCATTAATTTTTGCGGCACATCGCCATCTACGATTTTTTGTGCAAGTCCTTCAACTACGGCAGTTTTACCAACACCAGGCTCACCGATTAATACCGGATTGTTTTTTGTTCGACGGTTTAAAATCTCGATCACACGTTTGATTTCATCATCACGGCCGATCACAGGATCAATGTCACCTTGACGAGCTTGTTCGGTGATGTTGATTCCGTATTCTCCTAAAAGACCTTCGGAATTTCCTTGTTGCGGTGGTTGACCGCCGTTAAAGTTGTTGTTACCACCGAATTGGGTTGGAGGAGTTTGTTCATAGTTTCCTTGCTGTTGCATTTGGCGGGACATGGAGCGGAATAAGTCGTCCAAGCTGCCAAAACCAAAAGGATCATTTTGAGCCATACTAGTCAGACCTCCATTTTGTTGATTTTTAATTTTTTGATAGCAACTTTGGCAGTAATCAAGTTGCGTTCTCTGTCCGTTTACTGTTGCATATAAGTGGATCGTTGCTTCATTTTTCCCACAATTTTGACAAAGCATAAATGATTCACGTCCTTTCACATGATTCACATGTTTCCATTCTATTTTACAACGCGTGACTACGAAGGTAAAAGAATAACCCTCATTTACTCAAAAGTTGAAAAGGTAAAAAATGTTATTGACCATTATTGACCTTTGGCTATAATTATACTAAATTTTAGGACGCGTGCAAGTATTTAGTTTTTCAAAATAAATGAAGAAATGAATAAGTCGTTCTTCGATAAAAGTGATAAATAGAAGGAGATATTTCGCTTGGCAGAGTCTAGTTTTGTTTGCTTCTTTACTGAGGGATCAGTAAAGAGAATCAAAGCAACTAAAAAAAGAAGTGAGGTAGAATGAATACGGTTGTTATCCTATGTATTCATATTTTTAAAAGTAGTGCTAATTATTTTCCACACTTTTAGTTGAATTTAAATGAAAACTGTTGTATCTATCGGGAAAAAATGGTAATCTTTACAAATGAAAGGGTACTACTTATTAGTGTTCTTAGTAAACTGCTAAAAAAGAAAACCCTCACATAAAAACAACACTCACTTAAAGGAGACCGATTAATATGGAAAAGAAAGAATTTCACGTAGTAGCAGAAACTGGAATCCACGCACGTCCAGCTACATTATTAGTACAAACAGCAAGCAAATTTAACTCTGATGTAAACTTAGAGTATAAAGGTAAATCAGTAAACTTGAAATCTATCATGGGCGTTATGTCTTTAGGTGTGGGTCAAGGTTCTGACGTTACAATCACAGCTGAAGGTGCTGACGAAGCAGACGCAATGGCAGCTATCGTTGATACAATGAAGAAAGAAGGATTATCTGAATAATGGTTGAAATGCTAAAAGGGATTGCCGCTAGTGACGGCGTTGCCGTTGCAAAAGCTTACCTGCTAGTTCAACCGGATTTAACATTCAGTAAGACAACAGTAGAAGATACAGCAGCTGAAGCATCTCGTTTAGATGATGCTTTAGCAAAATCTACTGAAGAATTGCAACAAATTCGTGAAAAAGCAGCGCAAAGCTTAGGTGAAGCAGAAGCGCAAGTATTTGACGCACACTTGATGGTTCTGTCTGATCCAGAAATGGTTGGTCAAATTAAACAAAACATTAATGATAACAGCGTAAACGCTGAATCAGCATTAAAAGAAGTAACTGATATGTATATCAGTATGTTCGAAGCTATGGAAGACAACGCTTATATGCAAGAACGTGCGGCTGATATCCGCGACGTTGCGAAACGTATTTTAGCGCATTTACTAGGTGTGACATTACCAAATCCATCAATGATTAACGAAGAAGTAGTTGTTGTTGCTCATGATTTGACACCAAGTGATACTGCTCAATTAGATCGCAATTTTGTTAAAGCGTTTGTAACTGACATCGGCGGACGTACTTCACACTCAGCGATCATGGCACGTTCTTTAGAAATCCCAGCGATCGTAGGTACAAAAGAAATCACTGCTAAAGTCAAAGAAGGCGACATGTTAGCTGTTAACGGGATTGAAGGCGATGTAATCGTTGATCCTACAGCTGAACAAAAAGCTGAATTTGAAAAAATCGGTGCTGAATACGCTGCTCAAAAAGCAGAATGGGAAAAATTAAAAAATGCTGAAACTGTTACTGCTGATGGCAAACATTTTGAATTAGCAGCAAATATTGGTACACCAAAAGATTTAGTTGGTGTTCATAATAACGGCGGGGAAGCGGTTGGTCTTTACCGTACAGAATTCTTGTACATGGATTCTCCTGATTTCCCAACTGAAGATGACCAATATGAAGCATATAAAGCAGTTCTTGAAGGTATGGAAGGTAAACCGGTTGTCGTGCGTACGATGGATATCGGTGGCGATAAAGAATTACCTTACTTACAATTGCCTCATGAAATGAACCCATTCTTAGGCTATCGTGCATTACGAATCAGCTTGTCAGAACAAGGTGACGAAATGTTCCGTACGCAAATGCGCGCATTATTACGTGCATCTGTTCATGGAAACTTACGTATCATGTTCCCAATGGTAGCGACTCTTAAAGAATTCCGTGCTGCAAAAGCAATCTTTGAAGACGAAAAACAAAAATTATTGAATGAAGGCGTGGAAGTATCTGATACGATCCAAGTCGGCATCATGATCGAAATTCCAGCAGCAGCTGTCTTAGCTGACAAGTTTGCTAAGGAAGTTGACTTCTTCTCAGTAGGAACGAATGACTTGATCCAATACACTATGGCAGCTGACCGTATGAACGAACGTGTTTCATACTTGTATCAACCTTACAACCCATCAATCCTACGTTTGATTAAAAACGTGATCGATGCAGCGCATGCTGAAGGTAAATGGGCTGGTATGTGTGGCGAAATGGCTGGGGATCAAACCGCAGTTCCGCTACTTGTAGGTATGGGATTAGATGAATTCTCAATGAGTGCAACATCAATCTTGAAAACACGTAGTTTAATGAAACGTTTAGATACAACGAAGATGGCAGAACTTGCTGATCGTGCTTTGAAAGAATGTGACACGATGGAAGAAGTCGTTGAACTTGTAAATGAATACGTAAAATAATAATACGAGTAAAAGCTGGTACAGCGATAGTAGCTGTATCAGCTTTTTACAATGGGATTTTTACATATAGGTAAAAATAAGGAATGAAAAATAGAGTTATTTTAAAATAGGGCTTAAGTTTGAGTGACAGGTTCAGCGCTATGTTATACTATATAAATGAAGGAGGACGTAAGGTGAAGGTATTATTATATTTTGAAAGTGAAAAAATACTTGCGAAATCTGGTATTGGACGAGCGCTTGACCACCAAAAACGTGCTCTAAAAGAAATGGGGATTCCCTACACGCTAGATAGTAAAGATGACTATGATATCTTACACATCAATACATATGGTATCAATAGTCACAATATGGTCAATAAAGCAAGAAAAGACGGCAAGAAGATCGTCTATCATGCTCACTCAACAGAGGAAGATTTTCGTAACTCATTTATTGGCTCTAATCAATTATCGCCATTAGTAAAAAAATATTTAGTGGGATTATATCAAAAGGCGGATTATCTCATCACACCTACGCCATATTCTAAACGATTACTGGAAAGTTACGGCATAGATTTACCGATCCAATCGATATCAAATGGGATTGATCTAAAAAAATATCAACCAGATCCAATCAAAGAACAAAAATTTCGCGACTATTTCAAATTATCACCAGATCAGAAAGTGATTATCTGTGTTGGCCTTTTTTTTGCTCGTAAAGGGATCATTGATTTTGTAGAAATTGCAAAAAAACTCCCGGAATATACATTTATTTGGTTTGGACATGTACCTATGTATTCGATCCCAAAAAATATCCGACAGATTGTGAAAGAAGAACACCCAGATAATGTGATCTTTCCAGGATATATTCGGGGAGAAATTATTGAGGGTGCATACTCAGGCGCTGACCTTTTTTTCTTCCCATCTTATGAAGAAACAGAAGGAATTGTAGTATTAGAGGCACTAGCAAGTAAGCAAAATGTTCTTGTACGAGACATTCCAGTCTATGATGGCTGGTTAGAAGATAAAAAAAATTGTTACATGGGTCGCTCTAATGAAGAATTTACCGTATTGATCAAAAAGATCGTGGAAGAAGAAGTTCCTAGTCTAGTGGCAGCTGGATATCAGACTGCCCAAGCACGAAGTATTGAGAAAATTGGTGAGCAACTGAAATTGGTGTATACACAAGTGTTAGAAGAAGCAGATTCTTCCATAAATGAAAGACAAAATAATAAAGGGTAGTTTGGAGGCAAAAAATCATGAAAATTGGCTTTTTTACCGATACCTATTTTCCGCAGGTAAGCGGAGTTGCTACATCGATCAAAACCTTAAAAAATGAACTAGAAAAACATGGACATGAAGTCTATATTTTTACGACAACCGATCCAAATGCTGATAAAATAGAAAAAGATGTCATTCGTATGCCGAGTGTTCCATTCGTTTCCTTTAAAGATCGGCGAATAGTGGTACGAGGTATGTGGTACGCTTATTTAGTAGCGAAGGAACTTGAATTAGAACTGATTCATACTCATACAGAATTTGGTGCAGGGATTTTAGGTAAAATGGTTGCTAAAAAGCTGAAAATACCATTGATCCATACGTATCATACGATGTATGAAGATTATCTACACTATATTGCTAAAGGCAAAGTGATACGTCAATCTCATGTCAGATATCTCTCCCGCTTATTTGTTAACCATACAACAGGAGTTGTCTGTCCCAGTGAACGAGTAATTGATACATTAAGAAGTTATGGTGTTGTCGCACCACTTCGAGTGATTCCTACAGGGATCGATATTGAGAAATTTAAAAGGGAAGGAATCACGCAAAAAGCTATCAAAGAAATCAGAGGATCGCTGAATATCAAAGATGATGAGTTAATGATCTTATCTTTAAGTCGTATCTCTTATGAAAAAAATATTCAAGCATTGGTCCAGGGGTTTCCCCAAGTTCTAAAAGCATATCCCAATGCACGAATGGTGATCGTTGGCAAAGGGCCTTACCTTGAAGAGTTGCAAGAGCTAATCAACGAACTAGCATTGGATGAATTTGTCCAATTTACTGGAGAAGTCGATAACGAAGATGTGGCATTGTATTATAAAGCAGCTGATTACTTTGTTAGTGCCTCAACTTCAGAAACACAAGGTTTAACTTATACGGAAGCAATGGCTTCAGGGACACCTTGTGTAATTGAGGGAAATGCTTATCTTAATCGTTTGTTTGATCATCCCTCCCTTGGGAAAACATTTGAAACCGATGAGGATTTCGCACCAGCACTTATTGATTATATAAAAAGTGAAGTCCCTCGTGACCAAAAAGTATTGGAATCAAAATTATATGATATTTCCTCTACGCACTTTGGAGAAGCGATGATTGAATTTTATGAAGATATGATTATCTATCATGAAAAAGAAATGCAACGAAAAGAAGAAGAGGCATCCATCGAAAGAATAAAAATCAAATTAAATTCATTTAAACGATAAATTTAGGTATTTATCCTAAAAAAATCTTTGTTTCTGGCGTATACTTAGCATAGAGACAAAGATTTTTTGATTTTTAGGAGGTCACGAATATGAAATTAGGTTTTATCGGGACAGGAGTCATGGGACGCGCAATCACTGAGCATCTTATGAACGCAGGACATGAAGTAACTGTCTATAATCGAACAAAAGCAAAAACGGATGAGCTAGTCAAAAAAGGAGCCATTTGGGCTGAAACACCTAAAGATGTCACTAAAAATAGTGAGATCATCTTTTCGATGGTTGGTTATCCCCAAGATGTAGAAGAAATTTACTATGGCGAAAATGGGATCTTTGCAACGGATGTCCAAGATCGAATTTTGGTTGATCTAACAACTAGTACCCCAACGCTTGCAGAAAAAATTGCAAAAACAGCCACAGAAAAAGGTGCAGCTGCTTTAGATGCACCAGTTTCAGGTGGAGATCTGGGTGCGAAGAATGCCACTTTGACAATCATGGTTGGTGGTGAAAAAAGTGTCTATGAAAAAGTTTTACCTTTGTTTCAAGTGATGGGATCTACTTTTACTTTACATGGGACAGCAGGAAAAGGCCAACATGCGAAAATGGCAAATCAAATCATGATTGCAGGGACTATGACAGGCATGACCGAGTTACTTGCTTATGCTTCAAAAGCAGGACTTGATTTTGAAAAAGTCATTGAAACAGTCTCAGGAGGCAGTGCTGCAAACTGGTCATTAAGTAATTATGCTCCTCGTATTTTAAAAGAGGATTATACGCCAGGATTTTTTGTTAAACATTTTATTAAAGATTTGAAAATTGCGTTAGATGAAGCAGATAAAATGGCATTGAAGTTACCAGCGACAACGCAAGCTTTAAAATTATATGAACAATTAGCAGATCAGGGATTTGAAAATGACGGTACTCAAGCATTGATTAAGCTTTGGTGGCCTGAAGGAAAGAACCCAGAAAAAAAATCTTAAAAAACTCGCTTTTTTTGGAGAAAATCAATGCAAGTCGTCTGTGCTTTTGTTACAATATAACAGAAATAAGAAAAGGAGGACCTCCGATGGCACATTCACAATTAGTTGCAATCATTAAACGACTGGAGGCAATGGTCGAATCAGCAGATAATGAACTGCAAGTCCGTCGTTTTGAAAAAGAGGGCGTTGAAAAATGTACAGTTACTTATGACAAAGCAACTGAAACATTTGAATTAACTGAAACAGATTCACATCAACAATATGAATTTGACAATATCGATATCGTTGCAATGGAAATTTATGACTTGATCCAATAAAAGATCATGAAAGAAGCGTTCAGCTCTGAGCAACCAAGAGAGGATTTTTTAGAAAATCTTCTCTTGGTGCTTTAGAGCTGCTTTTTTTATGGCTTAATGGATCAGGCTTCGTTCGTAAGAAGTCTTCTTGAAGTGACCAGGATGGGCGTGTTCTATCCACAAGCGTTCGTATCAGCAAGAGACTGCTCCGATGAATAGAAGAAAAAGTGTGACGCCTATTTTTCCTTAGATTTTTTTCGGCTAGTGAGAAGATTAGGGGAATAATTGGTTAAATGGATAAAACAACGAAAAGAAACCGTGAACTGTAGACCAATGTTTGGTAGTTCAAGGTTTCTTTTTATTTTACAATTCATTTTGGGCGTGAATTTTCTTATGGTAACTCATTAGTATAAGGACGGGGTCAATTTCTTCTTTTTGCAACTGTCGCTTCAAGGACAAACCAGCTTTTGCATTTTCATAATAAAAATAAGGAGATTCATCATTAGACGTAATGGCCGTTTCAGCCAGTTGACCGTAACAAATCAAATAATGTTTTTGTTTCGTTTCGTCCGCTGCCAGAGGTAAATGGAAAGTGATTTTAGGCGTCCTTAGAAATAGTTTCTGCGCCTGTATTCTTTTAATGAAAGCTGTGGATAACTCAATATCTTGTTGGATTTGGGCAGCTTTTTCAAAATTCAATTGTTCGATAAAATGATTTTGCCTTTTCTTCAAGTAAGTGATTAGTTTTTTATTGCGCCCTTGCAACAGATTTTGAATCTCTTTTTTCTTTTGTTCAAATGACAACTGATTCATTTCCGGTAATTGTGTATTTAAAGCTAAAAGGCTGATTTCAGACAGCCACGGCATCTGATAGGTTTCTTCAATGATGCGTAAAATAGCCGGCATTTTTTTGTAAAGTCGAAAGGGACCGTAAGTACGGGCAAGTGGCATATCCGAAAGGGAAAAACCATTATTTGTAATATGTAAATAATTATAGTTACTAAAATAGTTCATTTGACGGTTGTAAAAAGGGCGGTAGTACTGGATTAATTGACATTCTAACAATAGTGCATCTAATTCAGTATCCACGACGACAAAATCAAAGTCAGCGATATGATGAATCAATCGGCGAACTTTTTTTGAATGTTGTTTACTATGACGAAAATAACTACTTACACGATTTTTTAATTGTTTCGCTTTTCCCACGTAAATCACAGTTCCGGTATGATCTTTCATCAAGTATACCCCAGGAAGCAAGGGGAGTTTTTTTACTTTTTCTTTCAACGTTCTTTCTCCTTTTTTATCAAAAAATACTATATCAAATTTACGGCAAAGGAACAACCTTTTCGTTTGCTGAGTATTAAGTAAAAATAGTTTGATAATCAAAATATTTATTTGAGAAATATTTTTAATGTTTAAATGAGTGATTGTTGATTTAATAGGATTTTAAAATGAATTTTTTCTTAGAAAAAGTTCATAATCGAAAAAAATGAGCTTTTTAGGTTGCATTTTGAAAAAAGTTAAGATATAGTTTGAACATCAAATGATTTGATAATCAAACTAATTAGTGGATGGTGGAACATGGAACCAGATTTGAAAACAGTAAATGATTATCTTGTTAGTGTCTTCAATGATATTTTGACAATCGAAGAATCTGAATTAAAAAAATCTCAGTTCAAAGATTTGTCAATTACAGAGATGCATACGATCGAGGCAATCGGTATGTACAAGAAAAAAACGACTTCAGAAGTAGCCAAAGAACTGTCGATTACTGTTGGGACCTTGACCACTGCTATCAATAAGTTAGTAAAGAAAGACTATGTTGAACGCATTCGAAGTGAAGATGATCGACGAGTGGTGAAATTAGGACTGACAAAAAAAGGCAAACTTTTATATCGTGTCCATCAGCACTTTCATCGTGAAATGGTCAAAAATATCTTGGATGGCATGGCTACCGACGAACAGCAAGCTTTACTGGCTGCATTGAAAAACTTGCATGATTTTTTGCGAGATTACAAGTGAGGATTTTTAATGGAACAATTTGGAACGATCACAGCAACAGCTAGTGTCCTTCCCAAAAAAATCATTACCAATGATGATCTTTCCAAAATGATGGACACTTCAGATGAATGGATTTCATCGCGAACAGGTATCAAACAAAGGCGTTGCGTCACAGATCAAGAAACTTCTGATCTTTGCTATTTAGTAGCAGAAAAGCTCATCAAAAAAAAGAACATCGATCCGACAGAACTTGACTTCATTCTTGTAGCAACCATGTCTCCTGATTTTACGACACCCTCTGTGGCTGTCCAGGTTCAAGGTAAACTTGGTGCAACAAATGCAATTGCATTTGATCTTAGTGCAGCATGTTCAGGCTTTGTTTATGCTTTAAGCATGGCAGAGAAAATGATTCGGTGCGGTTCAAATAAAGGATTAGTGATTGGTGGCGAGACATTATCCAAATTAATCGATTGGTCTGATCGTTCAACGGCTGTCCTGTTTGGTGATGGTGCTGGTGGTGTGTTACTTGAAGCTGGTACAGAGCAGAAAATAATTGCAGAACATCTGGAAGCAGATGGCACTCGAGGATCGTCACTCACAGCTGGCTATCATTCGAACGGATCACCGGTGTATGTAAAGGATGCAAAAGGCTCTTTTTATTTATCAATGATAGGAAGAGATATCTTTGATTTTGCTGTAAGAGACGTTGCAAAAAACATTAAAGACATCACTCAAAATGTGTCAGTTGATTATCTGCTTTTACATCAAGCAAATCTTAGAATCATTGAGAAAATTGCACGCAAGGTAAAAATACCGCAAGAAAAATTCTTAACCAATATGGATAAATACGGAAATACCTCTGCTGCAAGTATTCCAATCCTATTAGATGAAGCGGTAGCTAGTGGGCAAATCACTTTAGGAAAAAAACAAAAAGTAGTATTTACAGGTTACGGTGGAGGTTTAACATGGGGAAGTATCCTCATGGAACTGTAAGCTGATAAAACATAAAATTGTAAACAATATCGGAGGAATATATAGTATGGTATTCGAAAAAATTCAAGAAATTATTGCAGAAGAGTTAGGAAAAGAAACAGAAGAAATCAAATTAACAACAAACATCCAAGAAGACTTAGAAGCTGATAGCTTGGATTTATTCCAAATCATTAATGAAATCGAAGACGAATTTGACGTGAAAATCGAAACAGAAGACGGCATCAAAACAGTTCAAGATTTAGTAACTTATGTTGAAAAACAAACTGCATAATCATTAAGATTAGGTTGGGGGCTGGGACATTTTCCTTAAATAGGAGTGTCTTGGTCCTTTTTAATAAATCAAGACATGAGCATATATCCTAAAAATATTGGAGAAAATACATGAAGACAGCATTTTTATTTAGCGGACAAGGCGCTCAGTATCCAGGCATGGGACAAGATCTCTATCAAGAAACTATCGTCAAAGAAACGTTTGATGAAGCAAGTGATATTCTAGGCTATGATATGGCGGAATTGTGTTTTTCAGAAAATGAACGACTCAATCAAACCGCTTATACACAACCAGCAATCTTAACGGTCAGCATTGCTTTTTATCGTTTGTTGAAAGAAAGAGGGATTACACCTCAAGCTGCTCTAGGATTAAGTTTAGGCGAATATTCCGCTTTAGTAGCTAGTGGAGCTTTGTCATTTAGTGAAGCAGTCGCTTTAGTGGCAAAACGAGGGGCTTATATGACTGAAGCTGCACCACTTGGTAGTGGGAAAATGGTAGCTGTTATGAATGCACCTGTAGAAGTTATTGAAGAAAGCTGTTTGGAAGCTCAACGATTAGGAATTGTTTCGCCTGCAAATTATAATACACCCCAACAAATCGTAATTGGCGGTGAAGAACAAGCAGTGGATGAAGCAGTAAGAATCATGCAAGAAAAAGGCATCAAACGAATGATTCCACTTAATGTGAGTGGTCCGTTTCATACAGCAATCTTAGCGCCAGCAGCAAAAAAATTAGCCGTTGAGCTAAAAGCGATCACTTTTAATGAGCCAACAATTCCTGTCATCAGTAATACGACAACTGAAATCATGAACAAAGATCGGATACCGACTCTGCTTGAACAACAAGTGATGAAGCCGGTACATTTTTATGAAAGCATCCATCAATTAAAAGAACTTGGTGTGGAACGTGTGATCGAAGTTGGTCCAGGTAAAGTATTAAGTGGCTTTATGAAGAAAATCGATAAAACGATTCCGGTTTTAAGAGTAGAAAATCAACAAACTTTAGAAGAAACAATGACAAGTATCGGAGGCATGTTATGGAGCTAACAGGAAAAAACGTATTTATTACAGGTAGCACAAGAGGAATTGGTGCCGCTGTGGCGCTAGCTTTTGCAAAAGCAGGCGCAAACATCGTTTTAAATGGACGAAAAGCAATTCCAGAAGAAAAAATCAATGAGATCAAAGCTCAAGGTGTGAACTGCATCGGTGTTTCTGGCGATATCTCAGATTATGAAAAAGCTGGTTTGATGGTAGAAGAAGCAGAAAAACAATTAGGATCAATCGATATTCTAATCAATAATGCAGGGATTACGAACGATAAATTATTGATGCGCATGTCAGCAGAAGATTTTAAAGCTTGTTTAGATATCAATCTAACAGGAACATTCAATATGACACAACACGTTTTAAAGAAAATGATGAAAAAACGTGAAGGTGCAATTATCAACTTGTCAAGTGTTTCAGGATTGATTGGTAACGTCGGACAAGCCAATTACGCAGCAAGCAAAGCAGGTGTCGTTGGTTTTACAAAATCTGTTGCTCGTGAGGCGGCTGCACGCGGTGTTACATGTAATGCCATTGCTCCTGGTTTTATCGCTACGGATATGACCGAAGTGTTATCTGATAAAGTCAAAGAGCAAGTAGTAAAACAAATTCCAATGCAACGTTTTGGCAGCGTGGAAGATGTTGCGAATGCTGCGATTTTCTTAGCAGAGAGTCCTTATATCACAGGACAGGTCATCAATGTTGATGGCGGTCTCGTGATGCACGGATAAAAAGGAGGAAAACAATAATGAATCGAGTAGTAATTACAGGCTATGGTGTCACTTCACCAATCGGTAATGATGCTGAAAGCTTTTTAGATAGTTTGCAAAAAGGAACGAATGGGATTGCTCCTATTACTAAATTTGACGCCACAGAAACTGGAATCACACTAGCAGGTGAAGTCAAAGATTTTCCATACGATAAATATTTTGTAAAAAAAGACAGCAAACGGATGGACATGTTCTCGATTTATGGGATCTATGCAGCACTAGAAGCATTAGGGATGAGCGGTCTAGATAAAGAGAAAATCGATCAAGATCGTTTTGGTGTCATTGTTGGTTCCGGTATCGGCGGATTGCCAACGATCGAAAACCAAGTGATCCGGTTACACGAAAAAGGCGCGCAACGTGTTTCACCAATGTTTGTTCCAATGGCTATTGCAAATATGGCTGCCGGCAACATTGCACTACGTGTAGGTGCTAAAGGGATTTGTACAGCAATCGTTACTGCTTGTGCGAGTGGAACGAATGCTATTGGTGAAGCTTACCGCAATATCAAACATGGTTATTCAGATGTCATTCTAGCTGGTGGGGCAGAAGCAACAATTTGTGAAATGGGAATTGCTGGCTTTGCTGCACTAACAGCTCTATCGAATGCTGAAGACCCTACTCGTGGTTCGATTCCTTTTGATGAAGAACGTAACGGTTTTGTGATGGGCGAAGGAGCGGGTATCTTAGTGATCGAATCTTTAGAACATGCTCAAGCTCGTGGTGCAAAAATCTATGGAGAAATCGTTGGTTACGGCGCTAATTGTGATGCGTTCCATATGACTGCTCCTACACCAGATGGTTCAGGCGCTGCCAAAGCAATGAAATTAGCCATGGATGAAGCGGGTATTAAGCCAGAAGATGTTGGCTATATCAATGCCCATGGGACAAGTACACCCGCTAATGATCAAGCAGAAGCAAAAGCGATCCAACTGGCATTAGGTGATTCATTCAAAGAAACATATGTCAGCAGTACGAAATCCATGACTGGACACTTATTAGGTGCAGCTGGAGGGATTGAAGCGTTAGCTACTTTAATGGCGCTGGAACATCAATTTATTCCACCAAACATCAATGTCCAAAAACAAGATCCGGAAATTGACTTGAATGTTGTCATCAATGAAAGCAAACCAGCGCAATTGACTTATGCAATGAGCAATTCGTTAGGCTTTGGTGGTCACAATGCGGTCTTGTGTATGAAACGCTGGGAGGAATAATCTTGAATATCAATGAGATCAAGGAATTAGTCAGTCAATTCGATCAATCTACTTTAACTGAATTTGATTTAAGAGAAGGTCAATTTGAATTATATATGAATAAAAATGAATCTAGTCGTGGAATGGGAACAATGGCTCCAATGCCAGTAGCTACAGAAGCGCCTAGAGATACGGTAGTACCTCAAACACCAATCCAACAAACGCCAGTTAGTGAAGCACCTCAAGCATCTGTCGAAGCATCACAAGAAAGTTTCGAAGGTGTCGAGGTAAAATCACCGATTGTTGGAATCGTCTACTTACAACCTGCCCCTGATAAACCACAATTTAAGTCAGTGGGAGATAGTGTCAAAAAAGGTGAAGTGATTTGTATCATTGAAGCAATGAAATTGATGAATGAAATCACAAGCGAAGTCGATGGGAAAATCGTTGAGATTCTTGTTGAAAATGAAGCGGTTGTTGAATACGATCAACCACTATTTAGAATTCAACCAAATTAAGCAAAAGAGGAAAGAGGAGCAATATGAACATTCAAGAAATTAAAGAAATCATACCACATCGTTATCCGCTATTGCTGATTGATCGTGTCGATGAAATGGTGGAAGGCGAACGAATCATTGCAAAGAAAAATGTGACGATCAACGAACCATTTTTCCAAGGTCACTTTCCAGAAGAACCTGTGATGCCAGGTGTTTTGATCGTTGAAGCGATGGCACAAGCAGGAGCAGTTGCGTTATTATCCTTGGAACAATTTAAAGGAAAGACTGCTTATTTTGGTGGTTTAGACAAAGCAAAATTCCGTCGAAAAGTCACTCCAGGGGATACACTGTATCTTGAAGTAGAAATTACGAAAATCAAATCTTCTGCTGGTATTGGTAAAGGAATTGCAAAAGTGGATGGCAAAAAAGTTGCTGAAGCTGAATTAACTTTTATGATTGGATAGGTGAGTTATGTTTTCAAAAGTTTTGATAGCTAATCGTGGCGAAATCGCCGTACGAATTATTCGCGCTTGTCGTGAGCTTGGTATTCAGACTGTTGCTGTTTACTCACAAGCAGATGCTGACGCATTGCATACTCAATTGGCAGATGAAGCAATTTGTATTGGTCCTGCAAAAGCGACGGACTCCTATTTGAATGTCCAAGCAGTTTTGAGTGCAGCCATCGTGACCAAAGCAGAAGCGATTCACCCAGGTTTTGGGTTCTTATCTGAAAATAGCCGTTTTGTTTCTATGTGTGAAGAATGTAATATTGCTTTTATTGGTCCAAAGAGTCGAACGATCGATGCGATGGGGAATAAAATCAATGCACGTCGCTTGATGCAAGAAGCCAATGTACCTGTTATTCCAGGAAGTGATGGCGTATTATCAACAGTTGAAGAAGCACTAACAGTAGCGGATAAGATTGGTTATCCGGTCATGCTTAAAGCTGCCGCTGGCGGTGGCGGAAAAGGGATTCGTAAAGTTTTATCAAAAGAAGAATTACCGCAACATTTTTCTTCTGCGCAGCAAGAAGCAGCAGCGGCTTTTGGAAATGATGAAATGTATTTAGAAAAAATCATTTATCCAGCAAGACATATTGAAGTACAGATCCTTGGTGATCATTATGGGCATGTCCTTCATTTAGGCGAACGAGATTGTTCTCTTCAACGAAATAATCAAAAAGTATTAGAAGAATCCCCTTCAGTGGTCATCTCTCAGAATAAAAGAGAAGAATTAGGAGCTGCGGCAGTTCGTGCAGCCAAAGCGGTTAATTATGAAAATGCTGGAACGATTGAATTTTTAATGGATGAAGCGGGAGAATTTTATTTCATGGAAATGAATACGCGGATCCAAGTCGAACATCCGGTAACTGAGATGGTTACAAACATTGACTTGGTAAAAAAACAAATTGAAATTGCTGCGGGGCAACCGTTGGAAATCAAACAAGAAGATGTGCGATTCTCTGGTCACGCCATTGAGTGTCGGATCAATGCAGAAAATCCAGCTTTTCATTTTGCACCATCACCTGGAACAATCAAAAACCTTTTGTTGCCAGCAGGAGGCATGGGCGTTCGAGTTGATAGTGCCGTTTATTCTGGCTATACGATTCCACCTTATTATGATTCAATGATCGCTAAGGTGATCGTTCATGCAGACACTCGCTTTGAGGCATTGATGAAAATGCAACGAGCGTTAAGCGAAGTGGTTACCGATGGAGTGATCACGAACGCGGAGTTCCAAATGGATTTAATCAGTCATCCAGCAGTCATCGCAGGGGACTATAGTACCGCCTTTTTACAAGAAGATTTTTTACCGAACTGGACACCTGAAACAGAGATAGGAGAAGAGTAGATGGCTTTATTCAAAAAGAAAAAATACATTCGAATTAATCCTAATCGAGCAGAACAACCAACGAATGCGCCGTCTATTCCAGATAATATGTGGGCTAAATGCCCTAATTGTAAACACATCATTTATACAAAAGATATTGGTGATGAGAAGGTTTGCCCTCATTGTAGTTATAACTTTCGTATTGGTGCTTGGCAACGATTAGCATTGATCATCGATGAAAAAAGTTTAGAAGAATGGGACACGGACTTAGTAACGAAAGATCCCTTGAACTTCCCTGATTATCAAGAAAAGATCCAAACTATGCAAGCAAAAACAGGATTGCATGAAGCGGTATTGACAGGAAAAGCAACGATTCACGGTCTGCCATTTGCGATTGGTGTCATGGATTCTAATTTCATCATGGGCAGTATGGGAACCGTTGTAGGGGAGAAAATCACCCGTTTGTTTGAACGGGCTGAAAAAGCTGGCTTACCCGTTGTCTTGTTCACTGCTTCTGGAGGAGCCAGAATGCAAGAAGGTATTTTTTCTTTGATGCAGATGGCAAAAATCTCAGCAGCTGTCAAACGTCATAGCAATGCCGGTTTGTTTTATCTAACAGTATTGACCGATCCAACTACAGGCGGCGTAACAGCGAGTTTTGCAATGGAAGGCGACGTGATCCTGGCTGAACCCCAAAGCTTGATTGGTTTTGCCGGTAGACGAGTGATCGAACAAACGATCAAACAAGAATTACCGGAAGATTTCCAAAAAGCAGAATTTCTACTTACCCATGGATTTGTTGATCAAATCGTTCCTAGAAAAGAACTAAAAGAAACGATCCATCATTTGTTGGAAATGCATACGCAGAAAGGTTGGATAAATCATGGATAAAACAGCACATGAGATCGTTCAACTGGCGCGTGAAAAGGATCGTTGGACGAGTCTTGATTTTTTTGAAGATATCTTTGAGGGGTTTCAAGAATTTCATGGCGATCGTTTATTTGGAGACGACGAAGCAGTCGTTGGTGGGGTTGCCAAATTAGATGGAAAACCTGTCACAGTTATTGGGATCCAAAAAGGACGAGACCTTCAAGAAAATATTCGTAGAAATTTTGGTTCGCCTCATCCAGAAGGCTATCGTAAAGCACTTCGTCTGATGAAACAGGCAGAAAAATTCCATCGTCCTATTATCACACTGATTAATACTGCTGGTGCCTATTGTGGTGTTGGTGCAGAAGAACGTGGTGAAGGAGAAGCGATTGCCAGAAACCTATTAGAGATGTCTGATCTAAAAGTACCGATCATTGCAATCATCATCGGTGAAGGTGGAAGCGGAGGAGCATTGGCTCTTGGCTTAGCTGATGAAGTTTGGATGCTTGAACAGACGATTTATGCTGTCTTATCTCCTGAAGGTTTTGCGTCGATCTTGTGGAAAGATGGTAGTCGAGCAGCTGAAGCGGCTGAATTAATGAAAGTTGCGGCAGCTGAATTATTAGAATTAGATGTCATCGATCGTGTGATACCGGAAACAGTAAATGGGCAAGCTTTAAGTAAAGAAAAAGTCAGTCGAATGTTACAAAAATCATTGATTGAAAAATTGACCGAACTATGTCAAACTTCCACTGAAGAGTTGCTTGAACGACGTTATCAAAGATTCCGTAAATTTTAAACAGTTATAAAGAATAAGACAAACAGTTATGCACCAAATTGAATGAATAAAGCAATCGACCTACCCACCGTTTCCTGTTAGATAACAGGAACAGCTTTGGAGGTCGATTGCTTTTTGAATTTTTCGGCTCTTTGTCAATAAGGACTGATGAATGGTGTAAAATCAAATCTGGGTCAGAATGAATTTCATTCTGTCTCAGATTTTTTTGTTATTTCACGTTGATAGTTTTTTTATTACCCTTTCTGCTTTTTTAAAAAACATTGAATACAAGGATTGGAGATTATCCTCTATCATTCATCAGAGATTTTATAAATGGGAATGCGATAATCGCTCTGTTGAATATAATCATGTGTCTACCATTTGGTTGGCATGAATATGGGTTCTATAATTTTTCAAGGAGACTGGGACAGAACTTGTCTCAGTCTCATCTAGTATCTCTAAAAAACAAATAAACATGAGACAAAAGCAGCGTCTTCGGAAAATCTGCTGAAATTTACGAAAAATTTGAGAAGCACCAAGTAGGTAACAATCAACAGCAAAAAACTAGTTTTTGTGTTTCTTGTCAATTTTTGGGAATCTCTTCTTATTTCTTGATGCTAACTACTTTTGTCTCCACTTCCTTTTTTGATATATTTAAATCTTTCTCCTGTCTAAAAGGTTGCAGGTTATTCTGCCACTTATGAACCTTTACATAAATCGTAACATGTAGATGAAAAATTTTTTCAGATGATAAGTAGTAGAGAAAGCTTGATTGATTTCCTCAATCAATGAAAAAAATACATACAACAAAACAGTTATGGTAAACGATCAAGATTCAAGAATATTAATTAGTTATATTGAGCGTTTACTCTTGATTAGAACAAGTAAAATAAAAGCTACAGGGGAGATGATCCATACGATTTTGTCAGCTTCGGTAACAAAATGGACATTGGAAAGAGATATCAATTGAAAACAGAGAAAACACCTAAAGCTGATGAAGTGGTATTGACGAGAAAGTAATGATCAAAAATAAGAGAAAAAAAGGAGTAAATATGAGTAAGAAAAAATTAACAGCAAAACGTAAAAAACAGCTATTAACGATGTTTGCGGTGGCTGGTGTGATGGGAAATGCTGGGATCGCACCAACGATGGCATTAGCGGATACTTTGTCACCAACAGCTGAAACTGCTACTGAACAAACACAGGCGAATGAAGCAAAAGAAGTCATCGATCAAACGATACAAAACGTCACAGAGCCGTTAGTAAACCCAACGGATTCAACCACTACAACTAGTGATTCATTAGCAACAACTGATGAAGCAACGGATGAAACAACTGAGAACACCCAGGAACAAGCAAAAGAACAAGAACAAGCAACAGCAGCGACTGCCGAAAGTGAAGGGGATGCAACTAATCCAACAGCTGAAGCGCCAAAAGTAGCGCAAAAAGCGAACGTGGCAGCTACCTCCGAGATAACAGGTACGTGGGGTACCAGTCCGTATACTTTTGATGAAAATACAGGGGTATTGACGATCGGAGCAGGTGAGTTAAGTGGCTATAAAGAATCACCATGGAACAGCAAAAAAGTAGATGCTAAATCCATCAAGAAAATTGTCTTGTCTGGAAAAGTAGTTGCTCCGGAAGATTCTAGACGCCTATTTTCTTATTCGTACCTTACAAATGTAACTGAAATCGAAGGATTGAGTCAATTGGATACCAGTAACGTAACAAATATGGAGTATATGTTTCACGGTATGCGCAGCGTAACAAGTCTAGATGTAAGTGGTTTTGATACCAGTAACGTAACAAATATGGATGCTATGTTTTACAGTATGAGCAACGTAACAAGTCTAGATGTAAGTGGCTTCGATACCAGTAAAGTAACAGAAATGGCGTTTATGTTTGACAGTATGAGTAGATTAACAAGTCTAGATTTAAATAGCTTTGATACCAGTAAAGTAACAGTGATGGATTCTATGTTTTTCGGTATGCAAAGTTTAACCAGTCTAGATATAAGTGGCTTTGATACCAGTAACGTAGCATATATGGGTGATATGTTTCGCCGTATGAGCAGTTTAACTAGTCTAGATTTAAGCAACTTTGACACTAGCAAAGTGACAGATATGGGTGGTATGTTTGCTGATACTCCACTTAAGAAATTAATTCTAGGAGATACCTTTAAATTTGTAGAATCAGGCTCCGAAAATGCAAAACTTACTTCTGCCTGGAAGCGAGCAGATGGTAAAGGGAAGGTTTATACAGCAGCAGATTTCATGAAAAACTATGGCACCGGTGACTTGACTGCTGGCACGTACGTTTCTGCTACAGGATGGTGGGGTACCAGTCCGTATAATTTTGATGAAAACACAGGGACATTGACGATCGAAGCAGGTGAGTTAAGTGGCTATGAAAAATCACCATGGAACAGCGGAACAGTGGATTATGAAGCAATCAAAAAAATTGTCTTGTCTGGGAAAGTAGTGGCTCCAAAATATTCTGGCTATTTGTTTAGTTCAACTTACACTGGTAAGCAACTTAAGAATGTAACTGAAATCGAAGGGTTGAGTCAACTAGATACCAGTAACGTAACAGATATGCGTTGTATGTTTTCCGATATGCGTAGCGTAATAAATCTAGATGTAAGTGGGTTTGATACTAGTAACGTAACATCTATGAATTATATGTTTAAAAATATGAGTAGCATAACAAGCCTAGATGTAAGTGGGTTTGATACCAGTAATGTAACAGGTATGTATACGATGTTTCAAGGTTTAAGTCGCGTAACAAGTCTAGATTTAAGCAACTTTGACACTCACAAAGTGACAGATATGCGTGATATGTTTGTTGATACTCCACTTAAGAAATTAATTCTAGGAGATACCTTTAAATTTGTAGAATCAGGCTCCGAAAATGCAAAACTTACTTCTGCCTGGAAGCGAGAAGATGGCACAGGGAAGGTTTATACAGCAGAAGATTTCATGAAAAACTATGGCACCGGTGATCTGACTGCTGGCACGTATGTTTCCGTTGAAACAGGCACGTGGGGCACTAGTCCGTATATGTTTGATGAGAAAATACAGGGGTATTGACGATCGAAGCAGGTGAATTAAGTGGCTATGAAGAATCACCTTGGAACAGCGACAAAGTAGATAGTGAAGCCATCAAGAAAATTGTCTTGGCTGGAAAAGTAGTTGCTCCGGAAGATTCTGCCTACTTATTTAGTAGTGATCTTACCGGATCCAAGTATCTTAATAATTTAACTGAAATTGAAGGGTTAAATCAATTGGATACTAGTAACGTAACAAACATGCGCGAGATGTTTAAAGAGATGAGTAACTTAACAAGTTTAGATGTAAGTAGCTTTGACACCAGCAAAGTAACAGATATGTCTTATATGTTTTATAGGAACGGCGTAACAAGTTTAGATGTAAGTGGCTTTGATACCAGTAAAGTCACAGTTATGAGTTATATGTTTCTGGGTATGAAAAACATAACAAATTTGGATGTAAATGGTTGGAATACTAGTAACGTGACAAGTATGTATGGTATGTTTTCCGGTATGAGTAGCGTAACAAGTCTAGATGTAAGTGGTTTTGATACTTGTAACGTAACAACTATGCGCGAGATGTTTAGAGAGATGGGGAACTTAACAAGCCTAGATCTAAGTGGCTTTGATACTAGTAATGTAACAGATATGAGTACAATGTTTTACGATATGGATAACTTAACAAGTCTAGATGTAAGTAGCTTTGACACTAGCAAAGTAACAACGATGGGAAGTATGTTTAAGAATACACCTCTTGCTAAATTAACACTAGGCGATCACTTTAAGGCGGTTGGAGACACTGGTTTATCAGCACCGAAAGCATTGAACGATGGAGATCAGCTGACAGGAAATTGGATTCGTGAAGATGGTCAGTCCAAAGGCTATTCACCTGCTGACTTTATGACAAATTACGGAACTGGGGATTTAACGGCAGGAACTTATGTGGCAGAACTAGTGAAAAGTGAGTTGAAACCACAAGAATATCATGTAGGAGATGTCAATATTACTGGAACCTACACAGGGGATATGTCTCTCGGCCGATTAACCGTTAATGGCAAAGTGGTTAGCTGGGGCGGTAGCTTCAAAGATGGTCAATTCAGCTATTATGTCGGTGTTGGCAAATTAAAAGTCGGCGACAAAGTCGTATTAGATGGCTACAACAAAGAGAAGGAATTGATAGATTCCAAAGAGATTGAAGTGATTTCCGAATCTTCAGGATCAATTGATCAGGTGGACACTTATAAGCTAGGTGATTCAACCATTACTGGATCTTATACGGGGGATATCCATAAAGGAAAACTAGTAGTGAATGGGGAAGTAATCAGCTGGGGCGGAACCTATAAAGATGGCAAGTTTAGCTATTATGTGAACTCTCAAATCATCAAAGCAGGGGATCAAGCAACGATTCAAGGCTATGATAAATTCGATACACCACTAGGGGACCCACAACCAGTGACTATAGGAGAACAACTGGGTCAATTAACAGAAGCCCATCGTGTGGGAATCAGTACAGTGATCGAAGGAAGCTACACAGGCGATGTTTACCAAGGAATCTTGTTGGTCAATGGCGAAAAAGTTAGTCAAGGCGGCAGCTTCAAAGATGGCAAGTTCAGTTATTATGTAGGAAACCTTAAAGTGTCAGAAGACGATCAGGTAGTCTTGATGGGTGCCAACAATCGAGGACAACAAATTCCAGGATCAGAGATTGATGTCACTATTCAAACACCAACAGCTGAAATCAACGAATTGACTTATAAAATCGGCACACAAACGATCAAAGGAGCCTATGGTTCTGATACCCAAGTTCACCAAGGGCACTTGTTTGTCAATGGTAAACTGATCAGTAAAGGTGGGAGCTTTAAGGATGGGGCAATCAGTTATTATGTGAAGCCAGACCTAATCAAAGCTGATGATCAAGTAACAATGAATTTCTATGATGGAAGTGGCAACTTATTGGCTGAAAACCAAACAGTTTCTGTTAATTAAGGAAAAAACAAATTAATGTAAGTCTAAAAACTGGGGCATTGATTAGAAAAAATCTGATCAATGTCTCAGTTTTCTTGATTTAAGATACGCTCAAAATTCAAACAGGTTGAGCTAAATGAGGAATACCGGAATGTGTACAGAGGTTTATATTTAGTAAAATAAGATCTGTTTAGAGACCATACGATGATTCTAAGATTATTTAGAATTAATCAGTTGCATAATTAGTTGGTCAAACAAGCTGATTGAGAATTACTTAGAATAGGAAACTTAGTTGAGCACAGAAGGGGTTGAAACAAACATGTTTAGTATCAAGTAATTCCAACTAATTTTCCGAAGATGCTACTTTTGTCTCCGTTTCTTTTCTTTGGATAAGTGCAAGGTTCTACTAGCATTCCTATAGTGTGAATGAATTTTGCGCAAACAATCCAACTGCAGACTAGAATACACTCAGAGTGAACGGCGGTTATAACGGACTAGATTCCCGCTGTTTTTGTTATCAAGATAAGGATTCTAATGTGAGTGTAGATAGGATCTAGAAGACAATAATCTAACTGATTTTAATCCTATTATCAGTAGAACAATGAAAAATACTAGTAATCAGACATGGAATTTGATTCCCAGATCTAATTGAACTCTGATAAATATTATTTGCACATAAAGAGTGTTTCGCATCAAGAAGTAGAATTTCCAAAATTTCCTTCTTGAATGTTTGATGACTTTTATCTTCTTGCGGGAGATTAACTAACCTTATCTGTGGTTACACCTGTAAAAGAGCTAAGATGACTTTTTCGTTCTTAGCTCTTTTTCATTTTATTGAAAACTATTCTAAAATAATTATTCTTTTATTTGTTTTATATACAATATATTCGCCTTAAAATACATTTTTTTAAATAAATATACAAAAAATGCTTTTTTTTTGAAAGTTTCATGCTATAATTACTTCACTTAATACAAAAGTTTTAACGTAGGAGGAAAATGACATGAAAAAATTCTTTGGGATGTTAACGGTACTGTTTGCACTAGCGACTTTAGGTGCATGTGGCAGCAGCAATACGACTGCTCAAGGTCAGGAAAAGGATCAGTTAGCAGCGATTAAAAAAAGCGGGGTACTAAAAGTAGCTACGTCGGCTGATTACGCGCCGTTTGAGTTTCATACGATGGTTGACGGGAAAGATAAAATCGTAGGATCTGATATTGACTTAGCTAAAGCAATCGCGAAAGAACTAGGAGTAAAAGCTGAAGTATCAGATATGAATTTCAATACCGTTTTAGCTTCCTTAAAAGAAGGTAAAGCAGATCTTGCTATTTCAGCGATTTCTGCCACAGATGAAAGAAAACAACAATTTGATTTCACAGACAATTATTACAACCCACCACAAGTGGTAATCATCAACAAAAAAAATAAAGAAATCTATCGCAATGCGAATGACCTAAAAGATAAAAATGTGGGTGCTCAAAAGGGATCCATTCAAGAGGAATTAGTTAAGACGCAACTGAAAGGTGCGAAGCTTGTGACAATCGACAAAGTTCCCAACATGATCGTTGAAGTTAACCAAGGCTCATTAGCTGCGACAGTCGTTGAAAAAACGATCGCCGAATCATATATCGCCCAAAATCCTGATCTGATGATCGCTGATATTTCACTTGAGCCAGCTCCTGATGAAGCCTTTGCTATTGCGTTACCTAAAGAAAGCAGTCAACTACAAAAAGAATTAAACCAAATCATCAAAAAGTTGAATGATGAAGGAAAAATTGAAGAATTTATTCAACAAAATAACGAATTAGCTGAAAAAACAGCGACAGAATAGAGGTCAGGCAGAGTGGATTTTTCTTTTTTAGATAAATATTTCCCTTATTTTTTATCAGGTACAGGAATAACAATCATGATTTCGGTCGTCACAGTGATCTTGGGAACGGGTATCGGTTTACTTATGGCGTTACTAAAATTGTCCAAAAAGAAACCGTTGAATGTTTTAGCTAATGTCTATATCGAAGTGTTACGAGGAACACCGATGCTTCTACAAATCATGATCGGCTTTTTATTGCTTCAAGGATTTTTTCCTTCAAAAGATCTAGAAGTAGGTGTTTTAACTGTTGATCTTGGCCGCCTGCTTCCAGGAATGATCGTGTTATCTTTAAATTCCGGTGCCTATGTGGCAGAGATCATCCGTGGGGGGATCCTGGCAGTGAACAACGGTCAAACAGAAGCCTCCTATTCATTAGGGTTGCGTCCAGCACAAACGATGCGTTACGTGATTTTACCACAAGCATTAAGAAATATTTTGCCTCCTTTAGGCAATGAATTTATTACGTTGATTAAAGATTCTTCCCTGTTGACTGCGATCGGAATCAATGAACTGATGGGAGCGGCGCAAATCGTCATATCCAATTCGTATGTTCCATTAGAGCCTTATTTTATAGCAGCAGCCGTTTATTTCAGCATGACGTTTGCTACTTCTAGGTTACTAAATCGCTGGGAGAAAAGATTAGGTAAAGGATACCAAGGATGAAGGGTGAAAATAGATGGCCAAATCATTGATCAAAATTACACATTTAAATAAAAAATTCGGTGAACAGGAAGTACTGAAAGACGTTTCCGCTGAAATTTATCCAGGAGAAGTCGTGGTACTTTTAGGGCCATCAGGCTCGGGAAAAAGCACTTTACTAAGATGCATCAACTTATTAGAGATACCAACTTCTGGTGAAATCAAGTTTGAAGGAATGACAATTACCGACAAGCAAAATGATATTTTTAAAACAAGAGAAAAAATGGGAATGGTTTTCCAACAGTTTAATCTATTCCCTAATATGACGGTTTTAGAAAACATCACTTTGTCACCAATCAAAGTCAAAAAGCAATCAAAAGAAGAAGCAACAAAGATTGCTAGAGATCTGCTAAAGAAAGTAGGTCTGCTAGAAAAAGCCGATACTTATCCTCAGTCTTTATCTGGGGGGCAACAACAACGGGTCGCCATTGCGAGAGCTTTAGCCATGCAACCCGACGTCATGCTATTTGATGAGCCGACTTCAGCTCTTGATCCGGAGATGGTCGGAGAAGTGTTAGAAATCATGTTGCAATTAGCTCGTGAAGGGATGACTATGATCATTGTGACTCACGAAATAGGCTTTGCAAAAGAAGTCAGTGATCGAGTTCTATTTATGGATGGAGGAACCATTCTTGAAGAAGGTACACCGACGGCTATTTTTGAACAAACCAGTCATCCACGAACAGTCGCATTTTTATCCAAAATATTATAAAAGTCAGTAACATCCAAAGAATAAAAAATCGAATGAAAACTCTCGAAACAGTTTCTCGTGTTTGGAGAGTTTTTATTTTATCAGTGTAGTCAAACGGATGATTTCTTCTCTTTTAAAAGTGTTTGGTAACTTCGGTCTGTTCATCATTTCAGGTTAATAGTTGTTTATTCAGAAGGATTCAGGTATAGAGGTAGTTTTTTTGGAAAGAATGAAGTATAATATAGGGCTGAGGAGTACATTTCGTGCTCCTTCATTTTTTGCAGATGAGGAGACAAAATGTTTTCAAAATATAAACCAACATGGATGGTCGATGCCATCTACAAGATAACCCCTGCACAATTAAAAAACTTAGGGATTAAAGCAGTTTTGACTGACTTGGACAATACGTTGATCGCTTGGAACAATCCTGATGGGACAGAGGAATTACTCGACTGGATCTTAGAAATGAGAAATGCTGGTATTCCAGTAGTGGTTGTTTCAAACAATAGCTCTGAACGAGTAGCACGAGCGATCGATAAATTTGAATTGACGTATGTTGCTCGGGCATTAAAACCTTTAGCCGTAGGAATGAATCGAGCAAAAAAAATGTTGAATCTTTCAGATGATGAAATTGTGATGATCGGTGACCAAATCATGACAGATATCCGAGCAGCTAATCGTTCGGGTATCAGAAGTATCTTGGTTAAACCAATTATTGAAACGGATAGTTGGAAAACACGATTCAATCGTTTTTGGGAACGCAAAATCATGGCCTATTTATTAGCACACAATCCTGATATGGGCTGGCGAGGTGGAATTGAATGAACGAAGAACTACAGTGTATTGGGTGTGGAGCAACGATCCAAACCGACCATCCTAATGAATTAGGGTATACACCAAAAGCAGCATTAGAAAAAGGACTAGAATCAGGTGAGGTCTATTGCCAACGTTGTTTCCGGTTAAGACATTATAATGAGATCCAAGATGTTTCACTGACAGATGATGATTTTTTGCGCCTGCTGAATGAACTAGGACAAGAAGATGCCTTGATCGTCAATGTTGTCGATATCTTTGATTTTAATGGTTCTTTGATCCCTGGACTACATCGCTTTGTAGGTAATAACCCGGTGCTCTTGGTCGGAAACAAAGTGGATATTTTACCTAAATCACTGAAGAAACCAAAAATGATCCAATGGATGAAAGAGCGTGCACATGAAGCTGGATTGCGTCCGGTTGAAGTATTATTGACAAGCGCAAAAAAAGCGAATGAAATGGAAAATCTACTCAAAAAAATCGAAGAGTATCGTGAAGGTCGTGACGTCTATATCGTTGGTGTGACAAATGTCGGTAAATCGACATTGATCAATCAAATCATCAAGAACACAGCAGGTGTCAAAGATGTGATTACGACTTCTCAATTTCCAGGGACAACTTTAGATAAGATCGAGATTCCTTTAGATGATGGGCACTTCTTGATTGATACTCCTGGGATTATCCATCGACATCAAATGGCGCATTATCTTGGAAAAAAAGATTTAAGGATCATTGCACCAACGAAAGAAATCAAGCCTAAAGGATACCAATTGAATGAAGGACAGACACTCTTTCTCGGCGGTTTAGCAAGGTTTGATTTTATCAGTGGGCAACGCGGTTCATTTATTGCTTATGTTTCAAATGATGTCACTATTCATCGAACGAAATTAGCAAAAGCCGATGAATTTTATGTGAAACACGTCGGTGGATTATTACAACCACCTCGTCCCGGTGAAGTAAATGAATTTCCCGAATTGGTTCGTTTTGAATTTTCGGTAAAAGAAAAAACAGATATCGTATTTGCTGGCTTAGGATGGATCACAGTGACACAACCGGCAGTCGTAGCAGGTTGGGCGCCAAAAGGTGTGAATGTGATGAAACGAAAGGCCTTGATTTAAGGAAGAAGGAAGAATATGACTTTAAGAGGAAAACAAAAAAGATTTTTACGAAGCCAGGCACACCACTTACAACCGATTTTTCAAATTGGTAAAGGTGGAATCAATTCTGCCATGATGGTTCAGATTGAAGAAGCGCTGGAAAAACGTGAATTAATCAAAGTAACGTTATTACAAAATACCGATGAGATTCCTGAAGAGGTAGCTGGTATTTTAGAAGAAACAGTCAGATGTCAAGTTGTTCAAATCATTGGACGAGTTCTTGTATTATACAAACCCTCTTCAAAGGAAAAATATCAACGTATCTCTAAAGAAGTAAACGCAATTTAAGGAGTGGTTAATATGAAATCGCAAGCGGAAGCTTTTGTCGAATCTCAAGTATTTCCTCAAGAGATGCCTCAAATTTTTGAAAAACGCAAACAGGTGGGGATTTTAGGTGGTACTTTTAATCCAGTTCACCTGGCACACTTAGTTATGGCAGAACAGGCAGGGAAAAATTTAGGGTTGGATGAGGTCTATCTAATGCCCTCTTATCAACCACCACATGTGGATGAAAAAACGACAATCGCTGCCAATCATCGCTTAAACATGCTTGAACTTGCGATAGCAGATAATCCTTTTTTAGCTATTGAACCGATCGAGTTATCTCGAAAAGGCAAAAGCTATACTTATGATACGATGAAAGCTCTGACACAAAACAACCCTAATACCGATTACTATTTTATTATCGGTGGCGACATGGTAGAATATCTACCAAAATGGTATAAAATCGATGAACTAGTGACAATGGTCAATTTTGTTGGTATTCGTCGAGCAGGTTACTCAACCGAAACGCCTTACCCAGTGATTTGGGTCGATGTGCCAACCATTGATATCAGCTCAACTAAAATACGGCAGAAGATCCAGCAAGGTTGTTCCGTTCGTTATCTAGTACCTGATAAGGTCATTGAGTATATCGAGAAAGAAGGGCTATATCAAGATGGACTATAGTAATAAATACACAACTTACTCAAGAGAAGAGTTGATGCAAAAAGTCCAAATGCGAATGAGTGAACGACGTTTCAAGCATGTTCTTGGGGTGGAAGAGACGGCGATTGCCCTTGCCGGCAAATACGGCTGTTCATTAGAAAAAGCTAGTATTGCTGCTTTGACACATGATTATGCGAAAGAACGGCCTGATGATGAATTTATTTTAGTTATCAAGCGAGATGGCTATGACCCAGCGCTTCTTCATTATGGAAATGCGATTTGGCATGGTTTAGTTGGCGCCTCTTTTGTTGAAAGAGAGCTTGGTATCACAGATGAAGAGATCCTTCATGCCATTCGGGTTCATACCACTGGTGCGGCTGAAATGTCTTTATTAGATAAAATCATCTATGTAGCAGATTATATTGAACCTGGTCGTTCGTTTCCTGGAGTCCAAGATGCGCGTGAAATAGCGTTGCTTGATTTAGACGAAGCGGTAGCTTTTGAGACAAAGCACACATTAGCTCACTTGATTGAACAAGAACAACAGATTTATCCAAAAACAATTGAAACATATAATCATTGGGTAGCTAAAAAATAATCTCTACCCATTAGGAGGAAATTACTATAAATAGCAAAGAACAACTACAAATTGCAGTGCAAGCTGCCGATTCAAAACGTGCAGAAGATATCGTTGCTTTAGATGTGAGAGAAGTATCTTTACTAGCAGATTACTTCATGATTTGTTCGGCAAACAGTGAACGACAACTAAATGCAATTACAGAAGAAATCATTGAAAAAGAAGAAGAAAACAATTACGAAGTAAAACGTATCGAAGGAAAAGAAGGCGGAAAATGGATCCTGATCGACTTAGGAGATCTGATCATCCATGTTTTCCATGCGCCAGAAAGAAGTTTCTATAATTTAGAAAAATTATGGTCAGATGCACCACTTGTTGACCTAAATGAATGGATCGATTAATATGGCTTACGAAACATTTGCTTTCGTTTATGATGAGGTAATGGATGAAACCTTATATCAACAATGGTTAGATTTCTCAAAACGACACTTACCAAGTGAAACATGTAATATTTTAGAATTAGCTTGCGGAACAGGTGCTCTAGCTGTTGCCTTTGCTAAAGCTGGGTACCATGTCACAGGGTTAGATCTTTCAGAAGAGATGTTGATGATTGCTAGCCAACGTGCGTTTGAAGAGGAAACACCAATCCAATTTGTTGAAGGAAACATGCTTGATCTGTCAGAAATTGGTCAATACCAAGCAATCACTTGTTTCTCAGATTCTTTGTGCTATATGAAGAATGAACAAGAAGTGCAGCAAGTATTTGACGAAGTGTATCAAGCGTTGGAAGAAAATGGACGTTTTATATTCGATGTTCATTCTATCTATCAAATCGACACGGTTTTTCCTGAATACAGTTACCATTATCAAAATGATCAGTTTGCCTTTTTATGGGATAGCTACCCAGGTAAGGAAAAGCATAGTATTGAACATTTCTTGACTTTCTTCGTGGAAGATCCCGAAGAAGCAGGTAAGTTTATTCGAGAAGACGAACTGCATCAAGAGCAAACTTATTCTTTGGATAATTATTTAAGAATGTTAGAAAATAGTGGTTTTTCTAAGGTAGAAGCATTTGGTGATTTCACCGACGAACAACCAAAGGAAGATACAAAACGTCTCTTTTTTGTGGCATATAAGGAATAGGACACGAAAAAAGTCTTTTGTTGAATACGAAACATTACCTTATCGCGAGGTGTAATCGCAAAAAAAAACTGCCGTGAATCGCATTGTTTCAGATAGTATTATAATAGTATAAAAGTAACGAATAATGGCAAAGACGAGTAAATCATCAACAAAGTCTGCGCCAAATAGTGACGTTTTTCTGCTAAAAAACGAAAAAAACACTTTAGAAATATCTTGATTAAAAATAAGCTGAAGCGTCATTTGAAAAGCAGGAGAAACGATTTTTCGATTTCTCCTGCTTATTTTTTTACAGTTAAAAACCAAATTGATCATTTTAGGATTGACCGAAAGAATGAACTGTTTGTTTTATTCCTATTAAGAAACGGAGGAAATGCGATGAAAATTTGTGGCATTATTGTTGAATATAATCCTTTCCATAATGGGCATCGCTACCATGCGGAAATGGCTCGTGAACAAACGGGCGCAGATATCGTGATAGCAGTGATGAGTGGAAATTTTTTACAGCGTGGTGAGCCTGCAATTATCGACAAATGGTCCAGAGCAACTGCTGCCCTCCAAAACGGAGTGGATTTGGTCATTGAACTACCGATAGAATGGTCTGTGCAATCAGCAGATTACTTTGCCAAAGGCGCTGTCCGATTATTACAGATGCTCGGCTGTACACATCTTTGTTTTGGTACAGAAGAAGAGTCGACATTTAATTACGAAGCTTTTGGGAAATTTGTACAGCAAAACCAATTAAGGATTGACCGTGAATTTCAACGTTTATCTGATCAAGGAATGAGCTATCCGCAGAAGATGACAGCAGTGTTCAACACACTTTATCCAGAAATCGCTCTCGATTTTTCTTCTCCTAATCACATTTTAGGGTTAAGCTATGCGAAAGAAAATGCCCAGTATGCCCAGCCAATGAAATTAGTACCGATTACCAGAAAAAGTGCTGGTTATCACGATGAAGAATGGAGCAGTTCCTCCATCGCAAGTGCGACCGCTATTCGCAAAGCGCTCAGTGAACAACGCTCCGTAACGAATTTTATACCTGCTGCCACCGCAGCGATGATCGAAGCAGGTTCGCAACAAACATGGGCGAATTACTGGCCCTTGTTACGTTATCGTTTGCTTTCTACGGAGCTAGCCAATTTGAAAACTATCTATCAGATGACGGAAGGACTTGAAGTGAGAATGCAATCGGCTGCGAAGAAAGCCACTTCTTTCGAGGAATTTGTCACTTTAGCCAAGACGAAAAGATATACTTGGACGAGAATCCAACGTTTAGCTTGTTACGTATTATTGAACATCCATCATGAGGAAATCCATGACCAACAAGCTAAATGTTACTTGAATATTTTAGGATTCACCAAGGCAGGACAACAGTTTTTAAAAGAAAAGAAAGAGATACCTTTGATCTCAAAAATCGGCAAAAAAGAAGCAGAATTGGCACACCTTTTGGTTCGGAGTGATCAAATCTATCAACTCGGTGGGGCGATACCTGAACAAAATTTTGGAAGAAGACCTTATGTTTCGAAATAAACCTGGTTGGTGGGAACAAAGTGAAATGACTAATCTGAATGAAAGTTTAGTTCAATATTTTGAATATGTCGCTTTGTAAAAAATTCTTTGTCTAGCTTGTTGAGTAGCTATTCCAAGAGACGACTATAATCGATCATACAAGGAAACACCTCCCTAAAAAATGACTAGATTTAGAAAAAATACTTCACAGAATCCAGATTCACAAGTATAATGGAACAGGACGTTTTTGTGCTTAACCACTATCAGAAATGAACGATCAAAATTAGAAAGCGAAGTGAGAATATGGGACGTAAATGGGCAAACATCGTAGCGAAAAAAACCGCAAAAGATGCAAATAATAGCCGAGTTTATGCAAAATTCGGGATTGAAATCTATGCAGCAGCAAAATCAGGTGATCCAGACCCACACGCTAACCAAAAACTACGTTTCGTCATTGAACGCGCGAAAACTTATAATGTACCTAAACATATTATTGACCGTGCAATTGAAAAAGCAAAAGGTGCGGGAGATGAAACTTATTCTGAATTACGTTATGAGGGATTCGGACCAAATGGCTCAATGGTCATCGTTGATACCTTAACAAACAACGTGAACCGTACAGCTGCTGATGTACGTGCTGCTTTTGGTAAAAACGGCGGAAATATGGGTGTTTCTGGAGCTGTTTCTTACATGTTCGACAATACAGCGATTTTTGGTTTTGCTGGCGATGATGCAGATGAGATCCTTGAATATTTGATGGATAAAGAGATTGATGTACGTGATGTCATGGAAGAAGATGGACAAATCATCGTTTATGGTGAAGTTGCTGACTTCCACAGTATCCAAGAAGCATTGAAAGAAAAAGGAATCACTGATTTTTCAATTGCTGAGATCCAAATGATTCCTCAAAATGAAGTGACACTTTCACCAGAAGACCAAGAAACATTTGAAAAAATGATTGATGCGTTGGAAGAATTGGAAGATGTTCAACATGTTTTCCATAATGTAGCATTGGAAGACTAAACGATAAAAACGAATGAAGGTTGTGAAAGCATCGGATAGCTTCCGACTTGCGATTTATCCGTTTTTCGTTTTTACACCTGCTAATAGTCTGGGACGATTCGTCTCTCAGACTATTTTTTTACGCTTAAAAGAAGATCATTCGTTCTGAAAAAACAGTAGTTTATGACGAATCAATGATTTTATCTTTTTTTCGTATGTTTTATTTTTTATTCTGTTTCGTCCTGTGTTATTATTGATATAGACGTATTATTGGAAAAATGATACATAGGAATGTGGATGTAGGCGGGGAAATTTTATGGAAGCAAAAATTAGTTTAGAGCCTTTTGAACGTATTTTAAGCGGTTACCAAAAGATCGAAGAGTTAGCTGTGAATATCACAGACTGTTCAAAATTAGCAAAAAAATATGCCCATTATGGTGTAGAAGGTTATCGTTTAGGAAATTACGTAGGTACTGGTTACCTTAATCGCTATTTGGAATGTATGGTTGATCGCGTCCCCATGTTGATTTACAAAAGAAATTATTTAATCCCTTTACTTTTTAGACGTTCAGATTCAACCTTTCGATTATTTGAAGAAAATTATCGTATGGAAGCTTTCTTTCGTTTGTTAGAATGGAGCTTAAAACATCAACCAACAAAAATCTTAATTGAAAAAAATGAAAAATATGATTCTAAAAAAGTAAAAGTGATCGACAGTGCTTATCTAGCTTTTCGTTTATCAGAAATCCTTGATAGTGGAGGCTATCCGATCAGTAACTTCCGATCAATCGAACAGTTTATTGATTGGAATCGAATTTATCGGCTGATAGATAACGGGGGGATTGGGCGTCATAGTAAAGTCTTTGATCCTGAGTATCCTGAAAATATAGAAGAATTGCGAATGATTATTTCATTAGTTAAATTAAAGTATCCAGATACTGAATCATTTGTTTAAAAGGCGAGGTTGTGACTAAGTGGTTAGCTTCTTATTTTTGAAGCTACTTCTTTAACACCGTTTATTAAGAATAAAGGGCTGTGACAAAAATTTTGTCACAACCCTTTATTTTTATATATTGATAGTGGTATATAACGCTGGGTCCATGGATTCAATCAAAGGACTTTCAGATTCAGAAGTAACTAAAACGAGTTCGTGCATGGCTCTTGTACACATGGTGTAAAGAACTAATTGATCTTGGTCAGTGGCAAAGTTTGTATCATCGATGCCCCATAAGAAAACGCGATCAAACTCGAGCCCTTTTGCCAAGAATGCTGGTAGTAGGACGATTTGTCGTTTCATAAAATCTGTTTCATCAGAAATCAATTGGACACGATCTTTTAAGTATTCGGGCAACTGTTCATAGAGTTGTTCACACTCAGTCTGTGTTTTACCAATGATTGCGGTACGCCAGTAACGGGTATTTTCTTGAGTCGTTTCAAGCGTAGTTTTTAACCAATTTAATCGTTCTTCTAAGGAGGAACCTTTCACGATAGAAGGAAGCGTACCTTTGCGAGCCGTCGTTTCTACTTGATTTTCCTCAGTAAGAAAATGATTCGCAAAATCCGTGATCTCTTTTGTTGAACGATAGCTGGTCGTTAACTGGAAGTGTGTGATTTCTTGGTCTTTAAATAGTTGATCCAAAGAGCCAGTAATCGTTTCATTGCCGAAAACATTTTGATTTAGATCACCACAAAAAGTGAGATTAGCTTTTGGATAGATCGCTTGTAAAAGAGCTACCTGAGCGGGAGCGAAATCTTGCATTTCATCGATAAAGATATAGCGAGCTTTTTGCATCACAGACACTGGATGGATGCGACGCATCAGCAAGAAGAATAATACTGCATCTTCTTGTCGTAGTTCTCGTTGACGAAGCTTCTCTTTTAATAAGGCTGAATGATCGTTCCACATCGTTGCGCTAATGTCATTTTTAGCCAACAGCGCCTGAGGTACGGTTTGTAAAAAGTGAAGGTATTGTTTGGTCAAATTGACAAATTGAAACTGATTGATTCTGCGGTAGATTCGACGAAATCTTTTCTTCACGATTTGATTCGCTAGTTTTTTCCGTAAAGACTGTTCTTTTTGCTCCGTATACTCAAGATTCGGATCATTCGCATATAAGTCTTGCAATTGTTCTTCTGCTAATTCTTTGACCCATTTTTGACGCATCTCATCTTTTTGGAGTCCACCCAATTTTTTTAATAATTTTGTTTGCAACAAGGAGAGACGTTGATGTAACGGTAAGAGTTCATTGGTTTCTTGATACCATTTGCGGATCGATTCTTTTGCTAAAATCGTCCGACCGTTAATTTTCATATCTCTAAACAAGGGACCAAAACCAGTAATATGATCGATATAACGATCAATCTGATGGATTAGTTGAAGACCGCTTTTGAAGGTTTGGATCGGGTCCTTGTCTCCAGATAAAAAACCAACTTCTTGTTGCTCTTCTTCTAACAATGAAAATTCAGGTAATAACTGTTCCAAATAAGACTTGAAGGTTTGCGTAGGTACACCACTTTCACCTAAAGAAGGCAAAACAGTCGAAATATAGTCAGAGAAAAGATGATTAGGAGAAAAAAGTAAAACGTTCTCGGCATCTAACCATTTTCGATTGTGATAAAGTAAAAAGGCGATCCGTTGTAATAAAGCGGATGTTTTTCCACTACCAGCGATTCCTTCGATCAACATCACTTGACTTGTTGTATCACGAATAATGGCATTTTGGGCTTTTTGGATCGTAGAGACGATATTTTTCATATGCGCACTTGAGGCATCGTCTAGGATCTCTAGTAAGAAATCATCGTTGATCACTTCAGAAGTATCCACCATCGAAATAATTTTTCCGTCTAAGATTTTAAACTGACGTTTCAGCAGTAATTCAACATTGATTTTTTCAGTATCTGTTTCATAGAAGGCTGGTCCAATTTCCCCTTCGTAATAAAGGTTAGCAATTGGGGCACGCCAGTCGATTACGATTGTTTCTTCAGAGAGATCTCTTAAAGAAGCGATTCCTAGATAAAGTGTCTCTGCATCTGTTTCTTCTTTAAAATCGATTCGGGCAAAGTAAGGGTTGTCTTCCATAACTGTTAACGTTTGGAGCCTTTTTTGCTGCGATTCAAGCGTATGGTATTTTAAAAGCAATTCTTGCTCATGTTGGCGGTATTCGACAGCTGATTCATAAAAGGATTCATTAGACCCACCTCTGATTTTATGGCTGGCGGTGTCTTTCGTAGAATCTTGCATCTCTTGGGTAAGAGATTGTTGTTTAGTGTTTAATAGCTTTTGTTCAAGCTGGATCAACTGAATGGTTTCATCCACGTGTTGTTGTTCTAGTTGTCTTTCATTCATTGCGTATATTACTCCTTCCGCCGTAAATAACGAATTAAAAGTATAGCACAAAAAGTGAGAAAAAGGTATCTTTGACTATTTGTTTGAAGGAAAGTGAAAGAAGAAAATCAATGAGAGTGAGAGTTGTTTTCAGTTAAGTGTAAATAGTTTTCATTCTAGTTCTAAGTCAGTATCCTAAAATTGTAGGGAGTGAACAATATGACACATTTTAAAAAGTTTTCAATCACCGTTTTGATAGGAATGACGGCACTTATTTGCGAATTTATTTTTAAACGACCCACACTTGCATTTCTGATTATCGCGATCACGGGTGGTATTTTGGCTTTCTTTATGTTTATTGAGATGATTAAAACATTACGTTCAGGTAAATATGGTGTGGACATTCTTGCTATTACAGCGATTGTTGCGACATTAGTGGTAGGAGAGTACTGGGCTAGTTTGATGATCCTGATCATGTTGACTGGCGGAGACAGTTTGGAAGACTATGCCAATAAAAAAGCTAGTCGAGAATTGCAAACGTTATTGGACAATACACCACGCACAGCGCATCAATTGATGAATGACCAATTGAAAGATATTCCAGTAGAAGCTGTTGAGATCAATGATTTATTAGTGGTGAAACCAGGAGAATTAGTGCCCGTAGACGGAAAGGTAGTGAAAGGTGAGTCGCAATTTGATGAGTCTTCATTAACGGGTGAAGCCAAACTTGTATTAAAAAAAGCAGGCGATGAACTGATGTCTGGCTCAGTCAATGGGGACGGTTCCGTTCAAATGATCGTTGAAAGAAGAGCAGCTGATAGTCAATACCAACAAATTATTAAATTGGTCGAAGAATCAAAAGAAAAACCAGCTCATTTTGTTCGCTTAGCGGATCGCTATGCGGTGCCTTTTACATTGATCGCTTATTTAATCGGAGGTATTTCCTGGTGGGTCACGAAGAATCCTGTTCGTTTCGCAGAAGTTCTCGTTGTTGCTTCACCTTGTCCTTTGATTTTAGCTGCACCGATTGCTTTAGTGGCTGGAATGAGTCGTTCAAGTAAAAACGGAATCGTCATCAAAACAGGAACTGCTGTGGAAAAATTAGCACGAACCAAGACAGTTGCATTTGATAAAACGGGTACCATCACTAAAGGGGTCCTCGAAGTAGCAAGTATTCATCCAGAAGCTGGTGTAACATCAGAAACGCTCTTGGTCTATGCGGCAAGTGCTGAACAAGAATCAAGTCATATCTTAGCCCGATCACTAGTCCATGAAGTCGATAACGAAAAGTTATTGCCAGTGAATGAATTAAAAGAGATCACGGGGCAAGGAATACAAGCTAGAGTAGATGGACATTTCGTTAAAGTTGGCAGAGCTTCATTTGTCGGTGCCAAAGAAAGCCAATCTACTAAAACAGCTATCTATGTTGCAATTGATGACCATTTTTCGGGTACGATCTTATTTTCAGACGTGCTGCGTCCAGAAGCACAAGCAACGATTGAACAATTGAAAACAATGGGTGTAGCGGATTTGATGATGATCACAGGGGATGGACCGGCTATCGCTGAATCAATTGCAAAGGAGGTTGGGCTCACGGCTGTTCATGCTCGTTGTTTGCCGCAGGACAAATTGAATATCCTTGAGAGTATTCCCGAAAGTGAACGTCCCGTAACGATGGTGGGCGATGGGGTCAACGATGCTCCAGCTTTGACGATCGCAGATGTTGGAATAGCCATGGGCGCACACGGATCAACGGCAGCTAGCGAAAGTGCTGATGCGGTGATACTAAAAGATGATTTGACAAAAGTTGCTACTGCTATAACGATTTCCAGAGATACGATGAAAGTAGCGAAACAATCTGTTTTAATCGGTATTTTTATTTGTGTTTTTTTAATGCTGGTTGCTAGTACGGGTGTAATCCCCGCTTTGTTTGGAGCGGTTCTCCAAGAAGTGGTAGACACTGTTTCGATTTTAAGTGCGTTGCGGGCTAAAAATGAGCGATCCCACACGTAACATCAGAAAAGACCTTTTCTCTTTGCTTTTTTTGCGGTATGATCATAGCATAGAAGAAGGGTTGAAAAGACCACTTACATTTAAGATAGCAATCATTAAAAGGAGACGAGACAATGCCATTTGTACACGTAGAACTAGTTGAAGGACGTAGTCCAGAACAATTAGAAAATATGATGAAAGATATTACAGAAGCTGTTCATAAAAATACCCAAGCACCAAAAGAACATATCCATGTGATTATCAATGAAATGAAAAAAGGCACTTATGGTGTAAATGGTGAATGGAAAAAATAAGTCACACCCACACTTGATTTTTCTTTTTATTAGTGGTTAAATAAACACATAGTTGATTGATGAGAAAGACAACTGAATTTGAGAGTCTTCGATAAGAGAGGAAAAGCCAGGCTGAAACTTTTCCAGAAGAAAACCAAAGGATGACCACTTTCGAAACCTTTGTTGAAACAAAGGCGGTCGTACCGTTATAACGCTCAAGGAACGTGTAAACGTTCGAAATTAGGTGGAACCACGAATCTTTCGTCCTAGTATCTCTTTTATGAGGTGCTGGGACTTTTTTATTGGTGTCAACTCATTCAATCAAAAAATCAAAGGAGGCTATTTTAATGATAAAAATTACTTTTCCAGATGGCGCAGTGAAAGAGTTTGATGCGGGAATCACGACTGCTGAGATTGCTGCAAGTATTTCCAAAAGTTTAGCTAAAAAAGCATTAGCCGGTAAAGTGAACGGTCAATTGATTGACTTGAATCGTGGCATCGAAGAAGATGCATCAATCGAGATCGTTACACCTGACCACGAAGATGCATTAGCATTGGTACGTCACTCAACCGCACATTTGATGGCACAAGCTATGAGACGCTTGTACCCAAATATCCATTTCGGTGTCGGACCAGCAATCGATTCAGGATTTTACTATGACACAGACAACGGTGAAAACCAAATCAGTGCCGAAGATCTTCCAGCAATCGAAGCAGAAATGATGAAAATCGTGAAAGAAAACTTACCGATCGAACGTAAAGTTCTTTCTAAAGAAGAAGCTCTGGAAATCTTTGCAAGTGATCCTTATAAAGTAGAATTGATCAGTGAATTACCAGATGAGGAAGTAATCACTGCTTATCAACAAGGAGAATTTATTGATTTATGCCGTGGACCACATGTCCCATCAACCGGTCGTATCCAAGTCTTCAAACTATTATCTGTAGCTGGAGCTTACTGGCGTGGAAATTCAAACAATCAAATGATGCAACGTGTCTATGGGACAGCATTCTTTGATAAAAAAGACTTAAAAGAATTTATTCGTCTACGTGAAGAAGCAAAAGAAAGAGACCACCGTAAATTAGGAAAAGAACTAGATCTATTTATGGTATCACCACAAGTTGGCTCAGGCTTACCATTCTGGTTACCTAAAGGTGCAACGATTCGTCGAACAATTGAACGTTATATCGTTGATAAAGAAATCAGCTTAGGTTACCAACATGTCTACACACCAATCATGGGAGATGTAGAATTGTATAAAACATCAGGTCACTGGGATCATTACCAAGAAGACATGTTCCCACCAATGGATATGGGTGATGGTGAAATGTTAGTTCTTCGTCCGATGAACTGTCCGCATCATATGATGGTCTATAAAAATGCGATCCATTCCTACCGCGAATTACCAATCCGTATCGCTGAACTAGGCATGATGCACCGTTACGAAAAATCAGGTGCGCTATCAGGTTTACAGCGTGTTCGTGAAATGACATTGAACGATGGGCATACCTTTGTACGTCCTGATCAAATCAAAGATGAGTTTAAACGTACGTTGGAATTGATGGTCGCAGTTTACGCTGACTTCAATATTACAGACTATCGTTTCCGTTTGAGCTATCGCGATCCGAACAACACGGATAAATATTTTGATGATGATGCTATGTGGGAAAAAGCGCAAGTGATGTTAAAAGCCGCAATGGATGAATTGGAATTGGATTACTTCGAAGCAGAAGGAGAAGCTGCTTTCTATGGTCCAAAATTGGATGTTCAGGTCAAAACAGCTTTAGGAACAGAAGAAACATTATCAACGATCCAATTAGACTTCTTGCTTCCAGAACGCTTTGATTTAACTTATGTTGGTGAAGATGGCGAAAATACACATCGTCCAGTAGTTATCCACCGTGGGATCGTTTCAACGATGGAACGTTTTGTTGCTTATTTAACTGAAGTTTACAAAGGAGCTTTCCCAACTTGGTTAGCACCAATCCAAGCAACAATCATTCCTGTTTCAGTTGAAGCGCATAGTGACTATGCTTATGAAATCAAGGAACGTCTACAAATGAAAGGTCTACGTGTTGAAGTAGATGACCGCAATGAAAAAATGGGTTATAAGATTCGTGCATCACAAACACAAAAAATACCATATCAACTAGTCGTTGGTGATAAAGAAGTAGCTGATGCAACGGTCAATATTCGCCGATATGGAAGCAAAGAAACTTCAGTAGAAGATCTCAACATGTTCGTTGATGCGATGGTTGCTGAAGTCCAAAATTATAGTAGACAAGGTTAATTTCAATAGTCGAAAAAGTGACCTGACTACCCTAGAATGTAAGATCAAACCGATGGTGTCGAAAATCGAAAACGATTTTTGATACCATCGGTTTTTTACTAAGCGGATTGTTACGCTTCTCCCATATCTTTTTAAGAGTTAAAGCTAAAGCGTGCAATTTGAAACAACAAAGCGATAATGAGAATCTTTTTTTCTGAAATTACGAAAAGATGAATAAGCAAGCCTTTCATCTTATGCTATTATTAGGTTGAAAAGGAAAAAAGGAGGGTTGAAAATAGGAACTTTTTTTACAAATAAAAGGCTAAATAAAAAAGGAAATAACGTAGCTCAAAATGAGTTAAGCGAGCAAACAAACGAAATGCAGTCAAAACAAGCCAATCATAAAAAAAGAACTTAGCAGTAAATTTAATCGTAAAAATTGAACATGCGATTAAACAAAGGAGTCAACATAAATCCACGAATCAAAAAAATTCGAAGTCCGTTGGTCCCGCTAAACGAATGTTGGAATTGATTAGGCGAGATTTTTCTACGCTTGAGAAAGTACTGAATAATACTTACCAGGAAATCCATAAACTTGACCGCTCTTTCAGAATAAAAATGATCAGTTACATAAGAAACGATCGGAAAAGAATGGCAACAAAAATTCGTGCGTTCAAAACAACTTTGATTCCTCATAAAAGTAATTTTACGAATCAAATCGAAATAGCTCCTCGTGCTAAGACTGAAATGGAGAATATTTTACCTATAACGAAAATCAAAATGAAACAAAGAAATGAAGAGCAGACTAAACTTGGTCTCAGAAAAAATTTGTTTAAGCAGTTTTTCAACCGACTGTTATATTCCAATAGCCAAAAAATGAGGAATCAAGACCTAAATAAAATAGTAGTAGAAAAAATACAGCAAGAAAAATATGAAGAAAAACAAGTGTTGTTAACAATGGAACAAATATTAGCAAGATCGACAAATAGAAATGATATGCCAGAACAACTTTTCAGTCGATCAATACAACCATTCGAGAATACTAAAGAAGAAAGACTAGCACGAATAAGTGAGAAAATCCAAAATGCTATGAACTTCTCAACTTCTAGGAATCAATTAGGAGCAGCACATGCGGAACACCAACTCTAAAAGTTATTTCATGACATCAATTTATAAATTGGAGTTCAATACTCGTGACTTCTATCAAGAGTATTCAACGTGAGACAACAAAATTTTCATGATAAAGAGTGCAACTATCATATGAATGATAGGATAACCAGGAGCTGCAATCGTCCATTCTTCTTGAAAAATTAATCTTTTATCTAAGAGTCCAAGGCTTGCCTTGGGCTCTATTGCTGTAGCCGAACCTCATCAATTATTTTTTAGCTTCATACTTTTTCTCCAACATTTATTTACAGATGATGACAAAATTTCTTGTCAGACGTCACGATCTTATTAGTGGGATATGGTATACTTAGCTAGACTGGAAGAGAAAAAGGAAGTGAGACAAATGAGCGTTATTAGCCGTATTGAGAGCATGATGGAGGAGTATTCTTCAACTGAAAAAAAGCTCGCTGATTATATCATCAAAAATGTAGAAAAAATTCCCACGATGACTGCGAACGAGTTAGCAGAAGCTGCTGGGTTAAGTGCGCCCACAGTTGTCCGATTTTCCAAAAAAATTGGGTTTCAAAGTTTGACTGACTTCAAAATAAATATTTCGACCGAGTTACAAACCGGTATCGTTGAAGGCTTCAGTGATATTCACCCAAACGAATCATTTTATTCGATCAAACACATTTTGGGAAATAATGCGCAAGTGGCAATCAAAGAAACGGTGGACATTTTAAATGAAGAAAAAATTCAAGAAGTGGTTGAGACCCTGGAAAGTGCTGAAACAGTCTTTTTATATGGCGTGGGCGCTTCATCTTTAGTGGTGGAAGACATTTTGCAAAAATGGTCTAGAGTAGGCAAACCCATTATTTTTGAAAAAGATATCCATGTTTTACTTCCTCAATTAGTAAGCAATGAAACCAAAAAAGTATTATGGTTAGTCTCCAATTCTGGTAGTAGCGCGGATGTCGTAGCAGTTGGAGAAATCGCAAAAGATTTAGGCATTGAGGTAATTGCTTTAACGCAATTTGGAAATAATCCTTTAAGTAAGTTGGCGGATGTTGTTGTACAAACCTCACGTCCAAAGGAAATTACCAATCGAAGCGCTGCTACAAATTCTTTGCTGGCTCAGTTTGTTACTATCGATATTATTTTTTATTTATATATGACAAAGAATGAACAGTTGAAGGAAAAAGTTCGTGAAACCAGACAAGTAATTAAAGGATACTTTGGTTCAAAACGGTAAGAGCATTATAAAAAGTTTTCCACAGTAAAAATATCATTTGTTGTGTTTCACGATAAGAAAATGATAAATTAAATAAAAAACTTTATTTTTTAAAGGTTTGAATTGTTTGAAAACTTGACACGATTTTATCCTGTGAAACAAAAAAAGAATATCAACTTGAAATAAGTTAAAGAATTTATTAGTGATTTTCGTTTCTTCTTTTTTATTTCAAGAAATTTAGGTACAATGAAACATAACAGTAAGTAGGAAAAAGATAGGAATGATGAGAGAGTTTATGAAAAAACTATTAAACAATTCATGGATGGATAAATTGAAAAAAGGTGCACAAGAGCCGAAAAACAAAACATTTCGACGTTCCCATGTCCCTTTTCGGTTGAATTTTCTTTTTTTCATCATATTTACATTATTCGTCGCATTGATTGCACGATTAGGTTATCTACAAATCGTTAATGGCGAAGCAATGGAAGCCAAAGTGAAATCATCATCGACGCTAACGATCCAAACCAGTTCTCCGAGGGGGATGATTTACGATTCGACAGGTAAACCATTGGTGACGAACCAAGCGAATCAAGCAATTACTTTCACCAGAGGAACAAAAATGACGGCAGAGGATCTGCTTAAAGTAGCGACAAGACTAAATCAATTAATCAATGTGCCAGTTGATGAAAATTTAACTGAACGAGATAAAAAAGACTTTTGGTTAGCTGATCCTAAGCATTTGAAAGAAGCAACGGAACGCTTAACAGCAAAGGAAAAACAACTTGATTCCAGCGATCAATACAAAGCGTTAGTTGACAAAGTAACTGATAGTGAAATCAACTTCAATGAAGAACAATTAAAAATCGCGACAATTTTTAAACGCATGAATAGCGCGTATGAGTTGAACACGGTATTTATCAAAAATTCAGGTGTGACTGATCAAGAATTAGCGGTTGTTTCCGAACATGCTTCAGAACTACCTGGAGTATCCACAGGAACCGACTGGACACGTCAATACACGGCTGCTGACTCAATCAAAAGTATTTTAGGTAGTGTGACAACAGAAAAACAAGGTTTACCAGCTGATGAAGTAGATGAATACTTAGCTAAAGGCTATTCTCGTAATGATCGTGTGGGACAAAGTTACCTTGAAAAGCAATATGAAGATGTTTTACAAGGAACAAAAACCCAATATGAAGTAACCCTCGATAGTAATGGGAATGTAACGAATCAAAAAGAAATCTTTGCTGGTGAAAAAGGGTCCAACCTCATGTTGTCTCTTAACGCTGATTTCCAAGCCAAAGTCGAAAATATCTTAAAGACAAACTACCAAAAATTAGTGGATAGTGGAAAAGCAACTTATTCGCCAGGGGCGTATGCAGTAGCGATGAATCCACAAACCGGTGAGATATTGGCTATGACAGGATTTAGCCACCAAGAAGGGTCCAAAGAGTTGACAGAAAATGCTTTGGGGAATATTACTAGTGCCTTTACACCAGGGTCAGTAGTCAAAGCAGGTACGTTAACTGCTGGTTGGCAAACGAATGTGATCTCAGGTAACCAAGTGTTAGTCGATGAGCCAATCAAATTACAAGGCTCTTCTGAAAAGAGTTCGGTCTTTAATCGAAGCGGGCGTATTGCAATCAATGCAGTCAAAGCACTTGAACTATCATCGAATACGTATATGATCAAAGTTGCGTTGAAAATGCTGGGATTGGAATATACACCAAATATGGGACTTCCTTCACTAAATGAAGAGTCAAAAGCCTATGAAGAATTACGTAAAGCGTTCAAACAGTTTGGTTTAGGAACAAAAACTGGGATTGATCTACCAAATGAATCACCAGGGATTTCTCGTTCTGTTGATTTTATGAAGAAATTTAATGCAGATAATGGTGCTCAATGGTACACACCAGGTAACTTTACTGACTTAGCTTTTGGTCAGTTTGATACCTATACACCGATCCAATTAGCGCAGTATGCTTCAACTGTAGCCAATGGTGGTAAGAGAATCCAACCTCGTTTAGTCAAGGGAATCTATGGAAATGATGAAAATGGGAACCTTGGTCCGGTGAAAAAAGAGCTGGAAACAAAAGTCGAAGATACCGTTGATATTTCTCCAGCAGATATGTCGATCCTTCGTGAAGGATTCCATCAAGTTGTTCATGGAACAGATGCGTATACGACAGCTAAACCTTTAGCTAGTGCAAAAATGGATTTGTCTGCTAAGACTGGTACAGCCGAAACTGTAGCTGAAGGTCATCCAGATATTACCACAGTAAATAGTAATATCGTGGCCTATGGTCCGAGTGATAACCCACAAATTGCAATTAGTGTCGTTCTACCGAACTTATTAGATGAAAAAGATCATATGAATCTAGTCATTGCAAAAGAAATCATGGACACTTACTACGATATGTTCATGGAAAAATAAAAAGACCAACAACTAAAAAGACCGTTCCAGAGAAATACAATTTGTTTTCTCTGGAACGGTCTTTTTTGATTTTAAAGGGCTAATAAGTCTTCTAGATACGTAGCTAAGCCATCTTCTTGGTTGGTGTGTTCAGTGACATCGTTAGCAACGCCTTTTAATTGATCGGTACCATTTTTCATTGCAACTCCCCAGCCAGCATATTCTAATAGTTCCAAATCGTTATGTTCGTCACCAAAAGCAATGACATCTTTTTGATCGATATCAAGGTAATTGGCAATGCGATGAACGCCTTTGGCTTTTTCAATTCCTTTAGAAACGATTTCTAAAATAGCCATTGGTCCTCCCCAAGTACGAACATCAACAAAATTACCGAATTGACGGGTTAATTCAGCTGAAACTTGTTCAGCACAGCATTTTTCTGTTCGAACCAGTAAAGAGGTTGGATCAGTTGTCAGATTTTTAGGCGATAATAAATTTTGAGGGCTAGGATTTGATGCAGCAAAAATTTTTTCATCAAAAAAATCAAAGCTGTCAATAAAATAAGTTTCACGATTTTCTGCAGCAATGAAATCTAAATTCAATTGGCGTTTTTGAGCTAAAATCTCGAATACGATGCGTTTATCGATCGAGGTTTCTTTTTCATGAGCCCAATATTGATTAGGGATATGTACTAAAGCACCGTTAAAGTTGACCATCGGTGTAGACAATCCTAATTGCTGATAATAGTGATAACTCATTCGGAAGGGGCGCCCAGTAGCAATACTGACATGGTGACCAGCGTTAATCGCTTTTTTTAATGTTTCTTCAGTTTTTGAAGTAATGATTGAATCGGGATTTAAAGTTGTTCCGTCTAAATCAATGGCAATGAGCTTTCTATTCAAAAATGTCATTCCTTTCAATGCTAGTATGTGTTTCAGTCTAGCACATATATTTTTTTTAACAAGGTGCAAATGTAAGGGGAAAAGAAGTCTTTTTTAAATTAAAGAGAACGGATACATTTTGTTCAATAACCATTTATAAGGTAAAACACGAACATTAAGCATTTTTTTGTTGCTTTTTTTAATGATTTTATTGAAAAGCGAACGAATTATAATTATAATCAATAATTGTTCGACTTAAACGGAATAGTTGACTTATTTTATTTTATTATTTGATTTTACGTCAAAAAAATTCAGGGAGTGGAAATTTTTTATGGAAAAGTTTTTCCAATTAAAGAAAAATAAGACAAATGTACCAACAGAAATCATGGCTGGGGTTACGACATTCTTTGCAATGAGTTATATCTTATTTGTAAATCCAACCATTTTGTCAGCATCAGGGATGCCTTTTCAGGCAGTGTTCTTAGCAACAATCATCGCTTCGATCATTGGTACTTTGGTAATGGGGTTGTTTGCAAATGTACCGTATGCGCAAGCACCTGGAATGGGATTAAATGCCTTTTTTACTTTTACAGTAGTTTTTGGATTAGGTTATTCTTGGCAACAAGCTTTAGCGATGGTCTTTATTTGTGGGATGGTCAACATTTTTATTACTGTGACCAAAATACGAAAATTGATCATTCATTCCATTCCTGAAAGTCTACAACATGCGATTGGAGGCGGGATCGGGATCTTTGTCGCTTATGTTGGAATTAAAAATGCAGGATTTCTCTCTTTTTCAGCTGATCAGTCAGCAATCACTAGTTCGGTGGTTGACGGAGGCAAGGCAACGAATGTCACAATCAATGGTGGGATCGTTCCAGCTTTAGCCAACTTCAATAATGCACCGATTTTATTAGCTGTGATCGGTTTGATTTTAACAGCGATCCTGGTGGTAAAAAATGTTCGTGGTGCGATGTTGATCGGGATCGTGGCAACCACTATCTTAGGGATTATGATGGGGGTTGTTGATTTAAGTACGATTGATTGGCAAGCCAATTCATTAGGAAGTTCATTCAAAGAATTAGGCACGACTTTTGGTGCTGCTTTTGGACCAGAGGGGATGCAATCATTATTTAGTGATTCTTCAAAGATTCCACAAGTAATCATGACAATCATTGCGTTTAGTTTATCGGATACATTTGATACGATTGGGACGTTCATTGGAACAGGTCGCCGTACGGGGATCTTCTCAAAAGAAGATGAAGAAGCATTAGAAGATGGCAAAGGTTTCAAGACAAAAATGGATAAAGCGCTCTTTGCCGATGCCATTGCGACATCTGTAGGAGCAATCTTTGGGACATCAAATACGACGACTTATGTAGAATCTGCTGCAGGTATCGGTGCTGGTGGACGAACAGGTTTGACCTCAGTAGTGGTTGCAGTCTTATTTGCATTAAGTAGTTTCTTTTCACCATTGATTTCTATCGTTCCAACTCAAGCAACTGCACCTGCATTGATTTTAGTTGGTGTGATGATGATGGCTTCATTCACAGATATCAATTGGCTTGACCTGGAAGAAGCACTACCAGCATTCTTTGCTTCAATCTTTATGGGATTATGCTATAGCATCTCTTATGGGATTGCTGTCGGCTTCATTTTTTACACGATCGTCAAAGTAATCAAAGGGAAATTCAAAGAAATTTCAATCCCATTATGGATCGTTGTGGTCTTGTTTATCCTTAACTTTATTATTTTAGCAACGATGTAAACCAGCCTAACTGGTAGCTGAACTATTTTCTTAAAGAACCAGCTGAAAAGTCAGGAAACAGCAACATGAGTAAGTTTACAATAAAAAGTAGCACAAATTTAATAAGAAAAAACGCTTTTTGCCATCACCATTTGAATGATTCGAAAAAAGTAGTATTTGCACTCTTAACGATTTTATATAGTTGTTAAGAGTGTTTTTTTGTAACATAAGATTTTCACTGTTAAGATAGTAAATAAGTAGAAGATAGTACTGCTCGGAACAAAACCTTTCGTCTATATAGTAACAATACATAATTTATGCTGTTTCAAAAAGAAATTTTTTGCAAAGAAACATAAAGAAATGAGGATGATCAATGAAGATACAATGGAAGAAAAATTTATTCGTGGCTTGGATCGGCTGCTTTTTTACAGGGGCTAGTTTTAGTTTAGTTATGCCATTTATTCCTGTATATGTAGAACAATTGGGTACACCAAGTGATCAAGTTGAGTTGTTTTCCGGTCTAGCGATATCTGTTACTGCCTTTGCTTCAGCTATCGTAGCGCCAATATGGGGGAATTTGGCAGATCGTAAAGGACGAAAGCTCATGATGATCCGAGCTGCCGCAGGGATGACGGTAACGATGGGATCGTTGGCCTTTGTTCCCAATGCGTATTGGTTACTGGTCATGCGTTTTTTAAATGGCATTTTATCAGGTTATATTCCTAACGCGACTGCGATGATTGCTTCACAAGCGCCAAAAGAAAAAAGTGGTTGGGCATTAGGAACTTTATCGACTGGAGCAATTGCCGGCAGTTTGATCGGACCATCAATGGGAGGTGCGTTGGCGCAGTGGTTTGGTATGGAGAATGTTTTCTTGATTACTGGGGTATTATTACTTGTGACAACACTTTTAACCATTTTCTTGGTAAAAGAAGATTTTCAACCAGTAGAAAAAAATGATATGATCAGTACAAAAGAAATCTTTGCCAAAATGGATCATTTATCCATTCTAATCGGATTATTTGTGACCACTTTGATTCTTCAAATTGGTATCACAACTATCAGTCCTATTTTGACCCTATATATTCGTGAGCTAAGCGGGAATTCAGGAAATATTTTATTTGTTAGTGGGTTAATCGTTTCGATTTCAGGTGTGTCTGCAGTTTTTTCCTCTCCTAAACTAGGGAAATTAGGGGATAAAATAGGGAACCAAAAAGTACTGCTTGCAGGGCTAACCTTATCTTTTTGTTGCTACTTACCCATGGCTATTGTAGCGACCCCTTTACAGTTGGGGATCTTACGGTTTATTCTTGGTTTTTCAACGGGAGCGTTAATGCCATCCATCAATACACTCATCAGTAAGATCACGCCGCCAGAAGGAGTGAGTCGAATCTATAGTTACAATCAAATGTGTAGTAATTTTGGACAAGTCTTTGGACCGATGGTGGGCTCGACGGTTGCGCATGCCTTTAACTATCGCGCAGTGTTCATTGCTACAAGTCTCTTTGTTTTATCTAATATCTTATTATCTTTATTTAACTTCAGAAAAGTTCTTCGACAACGCTTCTGATCAGATGATGAAAAGATCGTGTGTCGCTTTCGTTAAAACCTCGCAACTCCGATGACACTAGGGAAGAATTTGTTGAAATAACCGCTCATGTTTTGAGAAATTCAGGCTTATTTCAAGGAACAACAATTATTCATTTTTGTGCATGATAAAGAGCCCGGGACGACCTTTTGTCCCAGGCTTAACTTTTCCACTCCAAAAAGTTAATGGAAAGCGAAATGATTTTATCAAAATACATAAAAAGGATGAGACTGCGTCCCACCCTCATTTGGCTTTTATGAATGTGATGAGGCTTCTTTTCTAGGAGTTGCCAATGCACCAAGTAAAATGACAACAACGCCTGCAACCAATGAAATAATCGTTGTTAAAGTAAAATCATAGCCACCGCTTGTAAGAGCCCCACCAATGTAACCTACGACTTGACCTAAGACAAATGACCAAAATAATGTGACGATATATCGCATAAAGAACACCTCTTTTCTAAGCTTAGTTTACCAGAATTTTGCTGAATGTAAAGAAAGCTAGTTGTAAAAAAACAAGTTTTATGATTTAACCAGTCCATGTGATAAAATAATAAAAATGCAAATCAAAGAGAATGATTACAAATGCGTTGTCGTCTATCCTATATTCATAGTAGATAAATGAACGCATTGATTAATTGTCTAACTATACAAAAGGTGGAATGACCATGTTTTTCCCACAATTATATACAAAAACCTCCTATTCGCTGTTGCAAAGCACGATCAGGATCCAAGATTATGTCCAAAAGGCAAGAGCACTAGGTTATACAGTCCTAGGAATAACTGATCAAGATGTACTGTATGGGATACCTGAGTTTTATCAAACATGTATCAAAGAAGGAATAAAGCCAATTGTCGGCATGCTCCTTACTTATACTTATGAGTCCCAAGCTTTTGATTTATTGGTATATGCGAAAGATGGCGTTGGCTACCAGCAGTTGATGAAGCTGTCGAGTAAAAAAATGATTCAAGAAAGTCTCGCATTATCAGAATTTACGGAATCAGATCATTTGATTTTCGTCGTTCCTCCCCAACATTCTGTGGTAGCTGAATTTAATCAAACGGAGACCTTTACTGCCCATTGGCAAGCACTCAAAGAAAAAGTAGGTCGACAAGATTTTTATGTTGGAATCACTGAAAGTTTCTCAGAACTACCAAGTGGTTGGGTAACGTTCCTAGCAGAAAACAATTATTCCTTATGTGCATTACAACCTATTGCCAGCTTAAGACAAGAAGAACTGTTTGCGCTTGAGACGATGAAACATCTTCGAGCTGGGAGCCAACTTTCTATGGAAGCAATCAACCAACAAAAGATAGAAACTAAAACAGGTTTTTTACTTGCTGAAAATGAAATGATCCAACGGTTTAATGAAGCACAGTTGGTTGATGCGCTAGAGGGTGCGCAACGTTTAGTTCAATCGGTTTCCTTTGAATTTCAATTTCATCAAAAGCTGCTGCCTCATTACCCAGTACCAGATCAGAAAAGTGCTGGTCAGTACCTTGATGAATTGTGCCACGCAAAATTAGTAGAGCGAGTCGAAGAAATCACTCCTGAATATCAAGAGCGTCTAGCATATGAGTTGTCGATTATCCACCAAATGGGCTTTGATGATTATTTCTTGATCGTGTGGGACGTCATGGCGTTTGCTCATCGAGAAAAAATCGTGACTGGCGCTGGACGAGGATCAGCGGCTGGTTCATTAGTTGCATATATCTTGGAGATCACCGATGTCGATCCTTTGCAATATGATTTGCTTTTTGAGCGTTTCTTAAACCCAGAACGTTATACGATGCCAGATATCGATTTGGATATCCCTGATAATCGTAGAGAAGAAGTCTTGAATTATGTCAGAGCAAAATATGGACAATACCATATGGCGCAAATTGCAACGTTTGGGACGATGGCGGCTAAGATGGTGTTAAGGGACGTGGCTCGTGTCTTTGGTTTATCACAAAGCGAAGCCAATCGATGGTCAAAGGCGATCCCTAATCAGTTGAAAATTACCTTACCCGAAGCATATCGGACATCGAAACCCTTAGTGGAGTTAGTTCAGTTAAGTGAAAAAAATCAATTACTATTTAAAACAGCTTCGATTTTAGAAGGATTGCCTCGACATGTCTCGACTCACGCAGCGGGTGTTGTGATCAGTGATAAGAATCTATTAGATCTGGTTCCATTACAAAAAGGATCAGATGAAGCATTTTTAACTCAATATACGATGAATGACGTGGAAGCGATCGGACTACTCAAAATGGATTTTTTAGGATTGCGAAATCTTTCGATCATTGATTACGCATTGAAAGCTATTAAAAAAGTAGAAAAGAAAGAAATTCGATTGAAACAAATTCCTTTAAATGATCCTAAGACACTTTTTCTCTTTCAACAAGGAGATACTACAGGGGTTTTCCAATTTGAATCTGCAGGTATTCGCAATGTTTTACGCCGATTAGGACCAGAAACAATTGAAGATATTGCGGCAGTCAATGCGTTATATCGTCCAGGACCAATGCAAAATATCGATACGTTTATTTCCCGCAAAAAAGGAAAAGAAACGATCCATTATCCTGATGACTCCTTAATGCCTATTTTAAAAAACACATATGGTGTCATCGTGTATCAGGAACAGATTATGCAAATCGCTGCAAAGATGGCTGGTTTTTCTTTGGGCCAATCGGATATTTTGCGTCGAGCAATCAGTAAAAAGAAAAAAGAAGTGATTGACAAAGAGCGGGAACACTTTGTCAGCGGGGCAGTAAGTCAGGGCTATTCGAAAGAAAAAGCGGTCGAAGTCTATGACTATATCGAACGTTTTGCCAATTATGGTTTCAATCGCTCGCATGCGTTTGCTTATTCATTTGTTGGGTTCCAAATGGCGTACCTCAAAGCCCACCATCCAGGCGCATTTTTTGTTAGTTTACTAAATTCGGTTCGACACAATACGACCAAATTAAAAGAATACATCGCTGAGGCAAGAAAGAAAAAATTAAAACTAGCAGCACCTTCCATTAATCAGAGCTATTATGGCTTTGAGCTAATTAATCCAGAAGAGATTCGTTTTGGTCTAACTGCGATCAAAGGTGTCCGAAAAGACTTCATTGAGGATATCTTAAAAGATCGAAAAGAAAATGGCGCTTATCAATCAGTGGATCAATTCTTGATTCGTTTAGATAAACGCTGGCTAAAATTAGAGTTGATCCAGTCATTAGTAGCAGTAGGCGTGTTTGATGAATTGGCACCAAACCGAAAACAATTGATGCTCGATTTAGAAGGAAAAATACAAAACATTATTTATAGTGGTGGAAGCTTAGATCTCCTAGGGATCATGGCTTTAAAAGAAGAAGAAGTGGCTGACTATTCTTTAGAAGAAAAGCTGCAATTAGAAGAGGAATATTTAGGCGTTTATCTTTCAGGGCACCCAACAGAAGGCTATGAACGCTTGAAATTAGCTAAAAAAATCCGGTTAATTACTGAAGTTATTCCGAAACAAACAGTCAGTGTATTAGTGATGATTAAAAATATCCGTGAAATCAGAACTAAAAAAGGGGAATTGATGGCTTTTGTTGAAGGAACAGATATCAGTGGAGAAATCACGATCACTGTATTCCCCAAATCCTATCGACAATTTCGTTCATTGTTTGAGTTGAATAAAGTGATCTTTGTTCAGGGACGAACAGAAACGAGTAAATACAACCAAGAGTTGCAATTGATTGGCGAAAATTTTGCTGATCCTGTAGAATTAGAAGAACAATATCAAGATCAGACTTGCTACTTACGAATCAAAGAAGAATTTGATGATCCACAAACGATGAAACAATTGCAAACTATTTTTCAGAAACATTCTGGGTACATTCCAGTCGTGATGTACCATGAAAAGAATCAACGGAAAGTAGTGCTGGCAGAAGCTTATTGGGTCGATGGAAGTAAGAGCTTGAAGAGTCAATTAGCTTACTTGCTCCAACCAGAAAATGTTGTTTTCAAATAACTTACGGTAAAATATACTATTTGCTTTCATTTTTTTTCATTTTTTTATCAGTAAATCAAGACAATTGCTAAAAATAATGTTAGAATGTTAGTCGTGGTTAACGCAAAGAAGGTTATTAACCTAAGCATTGCTTAGGATAAAGTATTTTAATGAGGTGAATGATTATTATGAAACGCATTGGAATTTTGACCAGTGGCGGAGACGCACCTGGAATGAATGCTGCTATTCGTGCTGTTGTTCGTAAAGGGATTTATGAAGGGCTCGAAGTATATGGAATCAACTATGGATTTGCTGGATTAGTTGCAGGAGATATTCGTCGTCTAGATGTTGCAGATGTGGGTGATAAAATCCAACGTGGTGGGACATTCTTGTACTCTGCACGTTACCCTGAATTTGCGACTGAAGAAGGTCAATTAAAAGGGATCGAACAATTGAAAAAATTCGGTATCGAAGGTTTAGTTGTTATCGGTGGAGATGGCTCTTACCATGGAGCAATGGCATTGACAAGACGTGGATTTCCAGCTGTTGGTGTTCCAGGAACGATTGACAACGATATTCCAGGAACTGATTTCACAATCGGTTTTGATACAGCAATCAACACAGTTTTAGAATCAATCGACCGTATTCGTGATACAGCAACTTCACACGTTCGTACGTTTGTTATTGAAGTAATGGGACGTAACGCTGGCGATATCGCATTATGGTCAGGTGTTGCCGGTGGCGCAGATGAAATTATCATTCCTGAACATGATTTTGATATGGCATCTGTGGCTAAAAAAATCCAAGAAGGCCGCGATCGTGGTAAAAAACATTGCTTGATCATCTTAGCAGAAGGCGTAATGGGCGGAAATGAATTTGCCGAAAAACTTTCTGAATATGGTGATTACCATACACGTGTATCCATCTTAGGACACGTAGTACGTGGTGGCTCACCTAGCGCACGTGACCGTGTGTTAGCAAGCAAATTTGGTGCTTATGCTGTTGACTTGCTTCGTGCAGGTAAAGGTGGACTATGTGTGGGTATCCGCGACAATGAAATGGTCGCTGCAGATATCATCGAAACACTAGAAAGCAACAAACACAAACCAGACTTATCACTTTATGACTTAAATAACTCACTTTCATTCTAAGATTGAAAGCCTGTTATTTTAAATTTAAGCTATAGTTAAAAATAGGTATAGCTTGTTATCTTTGTATTTAGGCTTTAACCAGCTTTAAATAAACAAAATTGAATGGGAGAGTTTTGTAAAATGAAAAAAACCAAAATCGTTAGTACATTAGGACCAGCAAGTAATTCAGTAGAAACTATTTCTAAATTGATTGAATCTGGGGCAAATGTCTTCCGCTTTAACTTTTCACATGGTGATCATGAAGAACAATTATCACGTATGACAATGGTCCGTGAAGCAGTTAAAAAAACAGGTAAAGATGTAGGTATCCTTTTAGATACAAAAGGTGCTGAAATTCGTACAACTGTTCAAGGCACAACTGAAGCTGATTTTGGTCGTGCAGGATACATCAAATTTGAAGTAGGAGATAAAACTCGTATCTCAATGGATCCTGAACATGTAGGTTCAAAAGAAAAAATCGCTGTTACTTACCCTGGACTATTTGAAGACGTTCATGTAGGTGGACACATTTTATTCGATGATGGCTTGATCGATATGGAAATCATTGAAAAAGACGAAGCAACTCGTGAATTAGTTGTAGAAGTGAAGAATGCTGGAATGCTAGGATCTCGTAAAGGGGTTAATGCACCAGGCGTTTCAATTAGCTTACCAGGGATTACTCCTAAAGATGCAGATGATATTCGTTTTGGTCTAGATAACGATATCGACTTTATCGCTGCAAGTTTTGTACGTAAAGCGCAAGACGTTTTAGATATTCGTGAAATTTTAGAAGAAAAAGATATGACACACGTTCAAATCTTCCCTAAAATTGAATCACAAGAAGGAATCGACAACATCGACGAAATCATCAAAGTTTCTGATGGTGTAATGATCGCTCGTGGTGACATGGGTGTTGAAATTCCTGCCGAATTAGTTCCAATGGTTCAAAAACGTATTATCAAAAAATGTAATGCAGCTGGTATCCCAGTAATCACAGCAACACAAATGTTGGAATCAATGCAAGAAAACCCACGTCCAACACGTGCAGAAGCTTCTGACGTTGCCAATGCCGTATTTGACGGAACTGATGCAACAATGTTATCAGGAGAATCAGCAAACGGTGACTACCCTGTAGAAGCTGTTGCAACAATGGCTCGTATTGACCAACAAGCTGAAAATGCATTATCAGAATTAGGTACTTTCCAATTAAACGAATTTGATAAAACTGATGTGACTGAAACAATCGGTCTATCTGTAGCACGCGCTGCTAAAAACTTAGGCGTTAAAACAATCGTAGCTGCAACTGAATCTGGTTATACAGCTAAAATGATCTCAAAATACCGTCCAGATGCTGACATCTTGGCTGTTACTTTTGACGAACGTACAAAACGTGGTTTGATGCTTAACTGGGGTGTTTACCCAACAGTTGCTGAAAAACCAACAACAACTGACGAAATGTTTGAATTAGCTGCTCAAAAAGCAGTTGACTTAGGCTTTGCTTCAGAAGGCGATTTGATCTTGATCACTGCTGGTGTACCAGTTGGTGAACGTGGAACAACTAACGTAATGAAAATTCAAATGATTGGTTCAAAATTATTAGAAGCTCAAGGCGTTGGTCAAAAATCAGTCGTTGCAAATGCAGTTGTTGCTTCATCAGCTGATGAAGCAATCAAAAAAGCAAAAGACGGCATGGTTTTAGTTGTTCCAACAACTGATAAAGAATACATGCCTGCAATTGAAAAAGCAGCAGCAGTTATCGTTGAAGAAGGCGGATTGACTTCACACGCAGCAGTTGTAGGAATTGCACAAGACATTCCTGTAATCGTTGGTGCACAAGATGCAACTTCAACAATCACTGATGGCGAGTTAGTAACTGTAGACTCACGTCGTGGTATTGTATACCGTGGCGAAACAACAGCAATCTAATTGACTCCGCTGATCATCAAAAAAGGATAAGACTAGGTCTTATCCTTTTTTTTTCGTTGTTTTTTAGATGAATCATGCGTCAACCTTCATTTTAACAGAATGATCGTCGGGGTGTTTAAGCTACGTTTTTAAAACGACCTTTTTCTAATGTTACTTAAAGTGTCAATTAGAGAGGAACAAGCAGACTACCGTACAACCATTATTTGATGTTTATTCAAAAGTGTTAATTATTATTCATTTCTATTAATAGCCATTCAATTAAGATTTGTTCTTCTTTTGAGTTTTCATAAATTGTTGGATGACCTCAACCACATTTTCTTGTAAAGGAGTCGGGATTTGCTGAGTACGCTTAGCGAGTGAAATCAGAAAGTGCGGCTGAAGCTGATCGGAAAGTGGGATCGATACGAGATGATCTTCAGGGTGAATAGCAATTTCAGTTAAAAAACCGATCCCGATATTTTCTCGAATCATGCTTTTCAATATGGCTAAGTCATTGCTTTGGTAAACAACTTTAGGTTCAATATGTGCCTGTTTAGCTAACTTTTTAAAAGCTGCAGGATGAACGTAATGCTCGTTCAATAAAACGAATTGTTCAGCTATTAGGTCGCTAAAAGAAATCGTTTGTCGGTCAGCGAAAGGATGAGTAGGAGCAACGACAATCATGAATCGCTTGTCTAAAAGTAATTCGATCTCTAATTTTTGATCGATAATTGGTTGGGTGGAGCCCAGGATCGCTAAATCGATTCTTCCTTGGTGGATCATGCCATACAAATCTCTCGAGCCACCATCTGTAATCTCAATTTGGTCCATTAGCTGAGATTTAATAAAATAACTGGATAATTTCGGAAAATATTCATTGCCAATGATTGGTGGCATTCCAAATCGTAATTTCTTTTTCTGTAATTGCGTAATCTCTGCTTTTGCCATCTTGATCTCTTGCAAGATAGATTGTGCATGGATAAATAACTGTTTGCCAGCAGGGGTAATCACTAATTCGTGGTGTGAACGATCTCTCGTGATAAGAACTGCGTCAAGTTCTTTTTCCAGGCGCTTAAGTGCGTAAGTGATCGTCGGTTGACTAACTTGAAAGTACTTGGCTACCTTGGTAAAATTCTTTTGCTTGACGATTTGAACATAATATTCGATATCTCGTGTGTTCATAACAAGCGTCTGCTCCTTTTTCTTATAAATATTGTTTATTGTAGTTCATCTTGAATACTTGAGCAAATAGAAACCATCAAGTATGTACGCCACAGAACAACTTGTAGAAGAATTTAGCCGGATAAACGATCAAAACTGCTGTTTTTATACCGTTAGTTATCATTCTTGGTTAGTAAAAATCGTTCTTCTGTAGGAATGATCGAATGTTATTCTAAAAATCATCAGTTAATTTTGGGGTAAACATATAGTTTACGAAACAATAAGGGGAAAAAGTCAAAATTTACAGAGAGTCTTTCACGTAATAGAGAAAAAGTTTAGTTAAAAAAATGGCTTCTCTATTTGTTGCGGGTTGCCATGGAAATTTGTTCGTAAATAAAAATAAGACAACATAACGAATAAATAAAAAAAATGTTTTTTAATGAAGTGTAAGGTGTCAAGAAAATTTCATTGACAAGGACCTTTTTGCCCTGTATAATTGCTTTTGTTGCTTAGGAGTGATGAAAAATGAAATGGTCCTTACTCGAATTGAGAAAATACCAAGAGACACCGTTAACATTTCATGAGACCCTTGATCTTAAAGCGGAACTCATGGAGCGAGACAATTTAATACTAGATGTTGCGCCTGTTGCAGTCCAAGGGTTAGTCTCAGTTGATAAAAAAGGCTATCTGGTTCATTACACTGTGCAGACGACTCTGACTGTTCCATCTACGCGTTCTTTAGAACCGGTTGAATTACCGATGGACTTTACTGTTGACGAATTGTTTATGACAAAAGAACAATATCAACTCAGAGATGACCAATTGTCTGCAGAAGAGATTTTGTTAATCGAAGATGCAAAACTTGACCTGACAGAATCAATTGAAGACAACATTTTATTGGCAATTCCGATGCGCGTATTAACAGAGGAAGAAGAACTAGCAACTGACCTGCCAAAAGGAACAGATTGGGAAGTCGTTTCCGAAGAAGAATATGAGCGTAGAAAATCAGAAGATGCCAAGACAAAAGTAGATCCTCGTCTTGCAAAATTATCGGAACTTTTTGATGAACCATCAAATGAAGATGATAAAGCGTAAGATTGGAATATATTGCATCAATTAAGGTGCAAGACTTTACAAGGAGGTGTAGCAAAATGGCAGTACCAGCTAGAAGAACATCAAAAGCTAAAAAAGCAAAACGTCGTACACACTACAAATTGACAATCAAAGGTTTAAACGAATGTGCAAACTGTGGTGAAATGAAAAAAAGCCATCACGTATGTGCAAATTGTGGTTACTACGATGGTAAGGACGTAATGTCTAAAGAAGCTTAATACATTTTAATTAGAAAATGTAAAAACCTCAAGGCTAACCATGGAGCCTTGAGGTTTATTTTTTTGTGATACTTTAAAACTTTCCTAGCTCGTCCATTAATATTAAAACAACGTCATAAAAATATATGCTTCTTTGGTTTGCAATAGCGCCATGTTAAGCTATAATGATAGAGATTAGGGAGAACATCCCATATGTAGGAGGAGTTCATATGTCAAAACAACAAATCGGCGTTGTCGGTATGGCCGTAATGGGTAAAAACTTAGCCCTTAATATTGAAAGTCGTGGGTATTCAGTTGCCCTCTTTAACCGTACTGGATCAAAGACAACTGCTGTGGTGGAAGAACACCCAGACAAAAAATTTAAAGCAACTTATTCAATCGAAGAATTTGTCGATTCGATCGAAAAACCACGTCGAATCCTTCTAATGGTAAAGGCTGGTCCGGCAACGGATGCAACCATCCAAGAATTACTTCCGCATTTAGATAAAGGAGATATTTTAATCGATGGAGGAAATACTTTCTTCAAAGACACGATTCGTCGGAATGAAGAACTAGCTAACTCTGGTATCAACTTTATCGGCACAGGTGTATCAGGTGGGGAAGAAGGAGCCTTAAAAGGACCTTCAATCATGCCTGGAGGGCAAAAAGAAGCCTATGAATTGGTTGCGCCAATCTTAGAGCAAATCTCTGCTAAAGCAGAAGACGGGGCCCCTTGTGTGACTTACATCGGTCCTAATGGTGCTGGTCATTATGTCAAAATGGTTCATAACGGCATCGAATATGGCGATATGCAATTGATTGCAGAATCCTATGACTTGATGAAAAACATTTTAGGCTTATCAGTTGAAGAGATGGCTGACATCTTTAAAGAATGGAATCAAGGTGAGTTAGATAGTTACTTGATTGAGATCACTGCAGATATTCTAACAAGAAAAGATGATGAAGGAACTGGTAAACCAATCGTTGACGTCATCATGGACGCTGCTGGTAACAAAGGAACAGGGAAATGGACGAGCCAAAGTGCGTTAGACCTAGGTGTTCCTTTACCATTGATCACAGAATCAGTTTTTGCCCGCTACATTTCAGCATACAAAGATGAACGTGTCCGAGCAAGCAAAGTGCTAACCCGCACGAATGAGTTTTCATTTACTGGAGATAAAAAAGAGTTAATCGAAAAAATCCGTGAAGCATTGTACTTCAGCAAAATTATGAGTTATGCACAAGGTTTTGCTCAATTACGTGTTGCTTCTAAAGAATATGGTTGGGATCTGCCATTTGGTGAAATTGCTAAGATCTGGCGCGCTGGGTGTATCATTCGTGCTCGTTTCTTACAAAAAATCACTGATGCGTATGACAAGGATTCTGATATCGAAAATCTTTTATTAGATGATTATTTTGTCGACATCACCAATAAATACCAACAAGCAGTAAGAGATGTAGTCGCACTAGCTGTCCAAGCAGGCGTTCCAGTACCAACTTTTTCTTCTGCGATTGCTTATTTCGATTCTTATAGAGCAGAACGCTTACCGGCAAATATTATCCAAGCGCAACGTGATTATTTTGGTGCGCACACCTATGAACGGGTAGATAAAGAAGGAATCTTCCATTATTCATGGTATCATGAAGAGTAATCTTTTCGCTTCTTGAAGATGAAGAAAAATAAAAGATGACATGAGAGCTGGAGTCAACTGAAAAGAGAAGACTTCAGCTCTTTTTAAAAATTATTATCCATGATAAAATGGTTATAGATTTTTAAGTAGATTATCGGTATAATAATAGAGTTTTGAAAAGCCCGTAGAATAGAAAGGAAAAAAATTGATGAGTAATATTCTAATCATTGAAGATGAGAAAAACTTAGCTCGGTTTGTCGAGTTAGAATTAAAGCATGAAGGCTACAATGCAGAAGTACATTACAATGGCCGTACAGGATTAGATGCAGCGTTAAACAATGAATGGGATGCTATTTTATTAGACTTGATGTTACCAGAATTAAATGGACTAGAAGTATGCCGTCGTGTCCGTCAAGTTAAAAATACACCAATCATTATGATGACTGCTAGAGACTCAGTAATCGATCGTGTCTCAGGATTAGATCATGGTGCAGATGACTATATCGTTAAACCTTTTGCGATTGAAGAATTATTAGCTCGTTTACGTGCCTTATTACGTCGTATCGACATTGAAGGAGACAAGAATGTAGCGAAACAAACAACGATCACCTATCGTGACCTAACGATCGAAAAAGAAAATCGTGTCGTACGACGCGGCAGTGAAGTCATTGAGTTAACAAAACGTGAATATGAATTGTTACTTACTTTGATGGAAAATGTAAATGTTGTATTAGCCCGTGATGTTTTACTAAACAAAGTATGGGGATACGAAACAGAAGTCGAAACGAATGTTGTGGATGTCTATATTCGTTATCTTCGTAATAAAATTGATGTTCCTGGAGAAGAAAGTTATATCCAAACTGTCCGTGGAACAGGCTATGTGATGCGCTCATGATAAAACCGAAAAATTCTGAAAAAAGAGAACTTAAAGGTCCCTCCTTGACAATCAAGTGGGCCTTTGCAAGTTCTTTCTTTATATTCGTTGTTTTTACCATTTTTGCGGTCATTACGTATAAGTCTTCAATCAATCTAATCGTGGCAAAAGAGCGAAACAATGACGAACGAACGATCTCAGAAGTCGCTTCACGATTAGCCAATGCAAATGAAGAGCTGACATTAGTCAACACTTACCGCAACTTAACAAATGCAGAAAATAATACGAGCATCAGTGACACATCAATCATTGAAGGGAATTTGATGAAAATCGATTCGTTCATTTCCGAATTAGGACAATCTTCAATGGATCTATATGTCTATAACTTAGATGAAAAATTAATTTTTAAAACGCATGAAAAAGATCGTTCATTGATCCAAACAACTAGAAAAGTGCCAACGATCGTTACGTTAGATGGCAAAACTGGTTTTCTTTCTGTCCAGCCGATCTATTCTAAAGAAACGAGAGAAAAGATTGGTTATGCTCAAAGTTTTTATGAACTTTCATCTTTTTATGATATTCGGAACAAGTTATTATTGACACTCATCGTATTAGAAGTTGTTTCCTTGATTTTAAGTAGTATACTCGGGTTTTTCTTATCCTCTTATTTCTTAAAACCATTAAAGGTCTTACGAGACACGATGGATACGATTCGTAAAGACCCACAATCAGATATTCATATGCCGGAAATCGATACGAATGATGAACTAGCTGATCTTGCTGAAATCTTCAATGAGATGCTTGATCGCATGCGTCTTTATATTGAACAGCAAGAACAATTTGTGGAAGATGTTTCTCATGAATTAAGAACTCCAGTAGCAATCATTGAGGGACACTTGAGTTTATTGAACCGTTGGGGGAAAGATGATCCTGAAATCTTAGAAGAATCATTAGCTGCAAGTATGCAGGAAATTAGCCGAATGAAGAGTTTGGTTCAGGAAATGCTTGATCTTTCCAGAGCAGAACAAGTGGATATGCATTATGCGAATGAAACGACATTAGCGAAAGAAGTCACTTACCAGGTTTACAATAACTTCAAAATACTATATCCAGATTATGTCATTACTTTAGATGACGATTTAGCAAAAGAAGTGACTCTGCAAATTTATCGTAACCACTTTGAACAGCTAATCATTATTATTTTGGATAATGCAGTGAAGTATTCAACTAATCGAAAAGAAGTGCATATTTCGATTTCTTCTACATTGAGCGAATTTGAAATTGCGATTCAAGACTTTGGAGAAGGCATACCACAAGAAGACCTTAATAAGATTTTTAATCGCTTTTATCGTGTCGACAAAGCCAGAGCACGAACAAAAGGTGGTAATGGGTTAGGGTTATCCATTGCCAAGCAATTGGTTGAAAATTATAAAGGAAGAATCAATGCAGAAAGTGTCGTTGGGCAGGGTACCATTTTTAGGATCTTTATTCCGATTGTAAAAGAAGAAAACAAGTAAAGGGGGTTAACTTTACTTGTTTTTTTTATTCAAAAAACAAATAATATAGGGAAGTGCTCGAATTTATAAAAAACGTGAATACGCGGAACCGAACTTTTGTATCTGAATTGGTGTTAAACGCGCTGAAAAAACTATAAAAAAACGTCAAAATACTAATTATCGAGAGGAATATTCGCCTTTAAAAATTATAGTGAAAAATATGTTTTTTTCTATTGCAATTTTCGACAGTCCTTGATATATTATTATTTGTTCTGATAAAGCGTGATGAATTTCACTTTAAAATTTGTTGAAAAAACATATTGACGATGAAAAATCACCATGTTATAATAACGAAGTCGCTTGATTAAAGAGTGACGAAAAGATTGAAATATCAATGAAAAAAGTTGTTGACAAATAACAATTTAAATGATATGATAATCAAGTCGTTAAGAACACGGCAAACAACTCAGTCAAAAAAAACTTGAAAAAAGTTGTTGACAAAACCTTAAGAAAATGTTAAGATATAAGAGTTGTTGAAAGAAAAAATGTAGACCTTTGAAAACTGAACAAAGCAAAGACAAACCAAATGTGTAGGGCGTCTTGATTGATTCAAGACAACAAACATTTTTAACAAGCAAGCAATATGCTAGCAAACAATTGAGCTTAACAATCGCAAGATTGTTCGAACTTTTTATGAGAGTTTGATCCTGGCTCAGGACGAACGCTGGCGGCGTGCCTAATACATGCAAGTCGAACGCTTCTTTTTCCACCGGAGCTTGCTCCATCGGAAAAAGAGGAGTGGCGAACGGGTGAGTAACACGTGGGTAACCTGCCCATCAGAAGGGGATAACACTTGGAAACAGGTGCTAATACCGTATAACAATCGAAACCGCATGGTTTTGATTTGAAAGGCGCTTTCGGGTGTCGCTGATGGATGGACCCGCGGTGCATTAGCTAGTTGGTGAGGTAACGGCTCACCAAGGCGACGATGCATAGCCGACCTGAGAGGGTGATCGGCCACATTGGGACTGAGACACGGCCCAAACTCCTACGGGAGGCAGCAGTAGGGAATCTTCGGCAATGGACGAAAGTCTGACCGAGCAACGCCGCGTGAGTGAAGAAGGTTTTCGGATCGTAAAACTCTGTTGTTAGAGAAGAACAAGGATGAGAGTAACTGTTCATCCCTTGACGGTATCTAACCAGAAAGCCACGGCTAACTACGTGCCAGCAGCCGCGGTAATACGTAGGTGGCAAGCGTTGTCCGGATTTATTGGGCGTAAAGCGAGCGCAGGCGGTTTCTTAAGTCTGATGTGAAAGCCCCCGGCTCAACCGGGGAGGGTCATTGGAAACTGGGAGACTTGAGTGCAGAAGAGGAGAGTGGAATTCCATGTGTAGCGGTGAAATGCGTAGATATATGGAGGAACACCAGTGGCGAAGGCGGCTCTCTGGTCTGTAACTGACGCTGAGGCTCGAAAGCGTGGGGAGCAAACAGGATTAGATACCCTGGTAGTCCACGCCGTAAACGATGAGTGCTAAGTGTTGGAGGGTTTCCGCCCTTCAGTGCTGCAGCTAACGCATTAAGCACTCCGCCTGGGGAGTACGACCGCAAGGTTGAAACTCAAAGGAATTGACGGGGGCCCGCACAAGCGGTGGAGCATGTGGTTTAATTCGAAGCAACGCGAAGAACCTTACCAGGTCTTGACATCCTTTGACCACTCTAGAGATAGAGCTTCCCCTTCGGGGGCAAAGTGACAGGTGGTGCATGGTTGTCGTCAGCTCGTGTCGTGAGATGTTGGGTTAAGTCCCGCAACGAGCGCAACCCTTATTGTTAGTTGCCATCATTTAGTTGGGCACTCTAGCAAGACTGCCGGTGACAAACCGGAGGAAGGTGGGGATGACGTCAAATCATCATGCCCCTTATGACCTGGGCTACACACGTGCTACAATGGGAAGTACAACGAGTCGCAAAGTCGCGAGGCTAAGCTAATCTCTTAAAGCTTCTCTCAGTTCGGATTGTAGGCTGCAACTCGCCTACA